>JBBAUR010000034.1:0-35864 GCA_040398075.1 Bdellovibrionota bacterium
GCCGCGCTTCGCTTCGCGGGGGCCTTTGATTGCCCCCCGCGAAGCGCGGCTCCCTGCTAACTCCGGAATTTACAGAACAGATGGTGCACTATCTGCTTAGAAAGCTGGCCGAGAGGCACGGGGAGGCGTTTAGAGGAGAGATTGATTCAGGGGCACTTCATCAGTCGCTTCAGTCGTATCTGGGGATTTTGTCGCATGTTGATGGGTACGGGCTCTCTACACTTCTTAAAAACGGCTTCTCTCTGTTATCTCCATACCGAGGTGGTATTGTCTCGTGAAAACAATGGATTAGAGGATATATGATCTGGCTTGCGGTGGTGTAGGTTTTAACCTGCAATGAAAGATACATGGAAGTTCACCGAAAAGCCTTAGCAGGCTGCCAAGCTACCAAACTCTGCAACGATAGAGGAGCTCCAGACACATCCCTCTACCAGGGGGAGACCGTCGCTTCGCTCCGACAGCCTTGATATTTTTTTCAGAGGGAGATACGAACCAAAACAACCCCAGTTATCCACAGGGTATCCAGGGGTGGCCGATCTTTTGCGAATAAGCAACGGCTTATGACGAGAGTGTAACGCACATGCTACTAACTGCGAGGATGTCGCTGGCTTCGCTTCTTCAGTAACAGACGTTGAGGACGAACCACAATCTCGGAGAGCACACTGCCTTCACGCTGAGTGAGGATGTGCAGGAGGGTCTCTGCCAGATCTTCGGGTTGTATGGCGGCAGCCGCGTCATCCTCGGGTGCGAAGCTCACGTGATCGTAGAAGGGTGTGCGGGTAATATCTGGCGAGAGAGTAACGATCTTTGCCCCGCTTTTACGAACTTCCTCGAACAAAGAATCGCTGAAATGCTTAATCCCAGCTTTGGTAGCAGCGTAGGCGGCCCCAAATGAGCTTCTCTCGTAGGCCGAGAAAGAGGAGATGTTGACAATCCATCCCCGAGAACTCTTAATCGCTCGCAAGAGCAGTTTTGACAGCAACAGAGGAGCCAATAAGTTGATCCGTACCATCTCCTCTATGTGAGCAAGAGAGAGCTCTTCGTGAGGAGCAAAGTGTCCTATCCCGGCGTTGTTGATCAATATGTCGAGCGATCGGTTGTTCTCTAAAATCTTCTCTGCTGCACGCGTGAGTGCGCTCGTGTTCGTAAGGTCTACTTCGAGATGTTCGTATGCTGCGTGTTCGATCGTTCCAGATCGACGACTGATTCCGATAACTCTATAATGTGCCGCTAACAAGCGTCGGGCGATCGCCTCACCTATACCGGAGCTCGTACCTGTAATTACTGCCAACGGGCTGGACATCTTTAATCCTCCTCGACGCAGAAAGATATTCCGTAGAGTGCACACCTGCTTGGATTTCCGGGTGCGTGCTCTTGAATTTCGTGAATCGACATCATGACTCTAACCTAGTTTCTGTTGGGAAACACCGATTTCTGTGCGAACTCTTGCTTATATTCCCTGCGAAGCAAAAGGATCTTCATCGATAATTCGGGGTCGCTGCTACAAAATTGCGGTTTGTGGCGTATTCAAACGGAGTCAGCGAATGTCGCTGGTGAATATTGAATCATTTCGAGAAGCGAAAAAAGTCTTGTTTTCTTTGGTTTCTGTCCTGGCGGACAGAAACTAACCTAACCCTGAGGAACGGGGCATATCTTATCCTGTGGCACATAGCGACGTAGCCGGTCTACAACGAATGCTTGAAGCTCCCGTCGATCTGACTCGGCGTAACAAGCGCTCCCATTTTCCACCACGAAGGGATGAGTCAATAACCTCGATGACAGGTTTCTCTCCTGCATATTTCTCAGATACGTACCATTGATACGAAATACTCCGATTGAGATGTCGCTTACTGCACTCATGTCTACGAGAGTCGTGACCTGTTCTATCATAGCAGCATAGGACTGCTGCCAATCACGCACCATGAGAAGAGGATCGAAACACAACCGGACTCGCCATCCGTGCGCCTGTGCTTGACGTATCGAGCGGCAGCGCGCTTCCAAGGTGGGGGTTCGGTGTTCAAATCGAGTAACGATATCATCAGGAGAGATGGTCCACGCGAGGATGAAATTTGGCGGGGCCTTAAGATCTGAGATCGCCCGAAAATTCGAGCTCTTCGTGCGGAGTTCGATGGTGATACTCGGATTTCTGTGTGCGAAATCAATCCACGGCTCCGAATAGTGAAATAGGTCCTCTAGGGCTAGGAGGTCAGTATCGTACGAGATGCATAGATAAGCAGGCCCTCCAGCGAGTTGAGCGCGGGCGGCGCAGAGAAAGTCATCACTGTTGACGAAGACTACCATGTTGGCCGTGGGAAACATGCCTTGCAGGTAGCAGTATTCGCAGCCATAGATGCAATTAATGATCGGAGTCGTATAGAAGAATCGATCGTTGTCAAAATTGGGAACGAAGGAGCTTCCTGGATACAAGAAAGCATCCTTTCGAACAGCGAGGATTACTTTGAGAGACTGCCTTTGATGATCCCACCGCTGACGCGGACGATTGAAGACCTCCTTGTAATTCCTGATCGTGATGACGGTAGCACGTGGGAAGCGTTCGATCAGTTCAGACGTCAAGGGATACTCGCGCGCAGCCTCCTCTATGTAGAGGTGCGAAAAATGAGGTAGAAAGCTCACGGTAAACCTACCCCGCGTAATTGGCCGAGGATCTTGTTAAACAATGCGCGGCGCGCATATTTAGAATGAGGCTCATGCTCAGAAGGAAGTACCAAAATATCGGACAAGGTACCTCCACCTGCCTTGAATGCCACTAATAGCCGTTGGAGCTCGAGCCGCTGACTCTGTGAAAAACGAGCCGTGATGGAAAGTCGCTCGAGGCTCGCAACCTCATCGGAGTCTGGGAGGGGCATGGTCTTCAATTCGGTGTGCCATGAGGCGATCACCGTATCTATGAGATCGAGGCGATCCTCGATGAGTGAGCTCACATCGGCAGGTATAAGTCGTTCGGAAGTACAGTAATCAGAGACCACCTTCAGGAGGAGAACCGAGCTGGGGCAGAGGAGATTGGTTGCCGCATGCATGAAGCCGGATGCCTCCATGTCAACGAGAACCGGATCTCTGGGTGGTGTATCGACAGGGTGGTCGTATGTGTCGAGCGCTGATTCTCTCGCGAGGTGCCGCACGAGTATATCTGGGTAGAATCGGATGTTCGTCGCGACATCACGCACCTTATTGACGACGAAGAGTTCGCCCCGTCCTGCGTGGTTCTGGGAGGCGCCAGCTACCCCGATATTGACCAATAAAGGATCAGCTTCTAAGCCCAGAGTTGCCGTAATGACTGAGGTAGCTGTGGCCGATTTGAGTTTACCTATACCCGATACGAGAACGTACCTGCCGTCTGCGGCAAAGGTCTGAAAGCGCTCGAGTAGAGGAGCATTTCGAGCCGGTTTCAGCCGCCATTTTTCAATTAAGGGGGCTGCCTCGGACATCAAGGCAGTTATAGCGACGATCGGTCTCATGGGGCAGACAGTAGCACGCTTCATGGGTATTGGGGACTGCTCTGGCACTCCCCGAGAGATTAAGAAGGGTGTACGGGCGTTTCAAGTCGGCGCCTGGAGGGCCGGGTCGCCCGTAAGGCAGCTAGGATTGAAGGAGTGGGGACATCTGCCCAGTAACTCGAGCTTACGGTGAGGCCGGGGAGCAGGGGAGCTTTCACCGCGTGTGATTCGTTCAGAGATACGGCTAAGAACGATTTGTAAGACCTATAGGGATTGATTGAGGGATGGTCGCAAGAGGTTGGTGTCTCGGTAGAGAGAAAACCTTTTGCGACCTAAGGTTACCGAAGGAATATATGCATGCCTATATTCCCTCGGTACAAGTCTCGACTAATCCTTTTACAGATTAGTTGTGCCCATGGCATTGGCCATGCTGATGGTCATAAGCCCAGCCATTGCTATCGCATTGGACTTGCTGACCAGTTGTGTAACTCCAGCCCCACGGCATATGAGTACCCTCTAGGTAAGACGTTCATGAAAACGCTCGAAACAGTTATGTGCAAACCTTTACACCAACCTCGTGCGCCGAAGCAGGATAAAGCCTCCTGCGGCGCTCGAGATGATCTCTTCTTATTCTACTCATAACCATCTTTTTGCCCGACTGCTTGCAACTGTCTGCGGGAGCGTCGAACGTAGAAATAGGTCTAAAGAGTTTCCTTCCTCATTACAAGCCGAAGGTGCTGATTCTGCTTTCTAGTCTGAACGCTGCTTCTGACCCGTTTTCCGGGGGGATGCACTGAAATGTTGGCTAGGCTACACTCGCGGCACCACTATCCTCGATAAAGCCGGAGTCACGCGCCTCTGCGAGCGTATCGAGCTGATTGAAATGATGACCTACAGACTATGACGATTGCATACTTCTCCATGGAAATCGGGATTGATCGAGCGATCCCAACCTATTCTGGGGGGCTCGGAGTCTTGGCAGGTGACACCCTGAGAGCGGCCGCAGATCTGGGTCTGTCCATGGTGGGCATCACCCTGCTTTATAGGAAAGGGTATGTACGTCAGAATCTGACTTCAACTGGTGAGCAGAGCGAGGCTGCCGAGCATTGGGAGCCTGAGCTGTTGCTTTCGGCGTGTGCCCCGGTGGTCACGGTCCCCTTGAGGGATCGTGACGTAGCCGTACGCGCATGGAAACGTCTTCAAACGGGGGAGACAGGCCATACAGTGCCGATACTCTTTCTGGATACCGATATTCCAGAAAACGTCCCCGAGGATCGGTCAATTACCCACGCACTTTACTCTGGAGACGCGGCGCATAGAGTTCGGCAAGAGTTGGTGCTTGGCATCGGTGGTAAGCGCATGTTGAAGGCGCTAGGTTATGGCGACTCGTGCATCTATCATATGAACGAAGGACACGCAGCTTTTCTGCTGTGTGAGCTTTTATCGGACAATTCAGCTGACGGAACTAACCTGGATGCTGTCCGACGTCGAATAGTTTTCACGACCCATACACCGGTCCCCGCGGGCCACGATCTTTTCCCGCTATCGCTTCTCGAACACACGCTCACGCCGCAGCATCTTCGGCTGCTAAGACCTATCCTGGAGCACGACGTGCTCAATATGACCCGCTTTGCGATACGGTTCGCTGGTATCGTGAACGCTGTGTCAGCGAAGCACAGGGAAGTTACAAAAAAGATGTTTCCAGAGGCGGATGTGATAGGCATTACGAACGGAGTGCATCCTGTTCGCTGGACCTCTGACCCGTTTGCGCGGCTTTTCGATAGGCACATTCCCGGATGGAGAACTCGTGGTGAACAGCTGCGCCATGCCGCAATCATCTCCACTGATGAGATCCAAAGTGCACATGCCGAGGCTCGAAATGCTTTATTGGATACCATTCGGCGCAGGTTCGGCGTGCCATTTGGAGGGGCTGGCATTTTGATCGGATTTGCGAGGCGCGCCACGGAGTATAAGCGACCAATGCTCATATTTCGTGACCCGGCTCGGTTGCAACGGATTGCGGAAGCTTTCGGGCCGATCAACCTCCTGTTTGCCGGAAAGGCTCATCCGCACGATGAGCCGGGTAAGGGCCTCATCCACGCTATCAATCAAGTGGGAGCCTCGTTCGGTGATCTCGTGCGAGTGGCCTTTCTTCCCAACTATGACGTGGAACTCGCATCAATCATGTGTGCTGGGGTAGATCTGTGGTTGAATACTCCTCGAGCGCCTTTGGAAGCATCCGGTACCAGCGGAATGAAGTGCGCTCTGAACGGAGTTCCGAGTCTGAGTATCGCAGATGGATGGTGGCTCGAAGGTGGATTAGACGGGGTAAACGGGTGGACGGTGAAAAGTGCTCTCAACGAGGGGGGATCGAACCTACGTGACCAGGATAATGCCGATGCAGAGGCCCTATACCGTGCACTCGAGGAGCGTGTGCTCCCGATGTTTTTTGGCGCTCCGGTGGAGTATGCGCGGGTCATGCAGCACGCCATCGTGACAAACGCCTCCTTCTTCAATACGCATCGTATGGTTGACCAATATCGATCTATGGCATACGAGCGTTTAACGTGAACCACGGCGATCTCAATCAGCATGAGTGTATAGTTCGTCATCAAGATGGAAGAGCTGTGCATGTACGGGTGATAGGAGCCTCAGCTTTGAAGCGGGTGGTGTTCTATAGCCATGGCTTTCCGGCCTCACGAATCGAGGCTGTGCTTGCTCAACGTGCTGCACGAGAGTTGGAACTTACAATAGTAGCTTTGGATCGGCCGGGCTTCGGTGGTTCGGATTGGTATAGAGAAAGGAAATTAGAGGACTGGGCGCGCGATGTCGCGCTTGTTGCAGATTACCTGGCTGTTTCGAGGTTCGCGCTGCTAGGGGTCTCGGGTGGAGCCCCAACTGCCATTGCTGCCGCAGGCGAATTGCACGATCGCATCACTGCACTTGCTGTCGTCAGTGGCGTAGCCCCCGTGCATTATTCTAGGTCATTGGAAGGCATGAACGTTGCGAACAAGGTGCTGCTCAGGCTCGGTGAAAGGATGCCTCGAGTGGGACGACGTCTTATTGCGACTATAGCCGCCCTCTGGCGAATCAATCCGATTCTAGCGCAGCTGTGGTTTCGGGCATTGCTTCCGGAGCCAGATCTGCGCATCTGTCGTAGGCCAGAGGTGACCAAAATCATGTCTTTAGCGATTCGCGAGGGTCTTAAGCAGGGTACCCGGGGGGTAGTTACCGATTTCGAACTACTCACCTCAGATTGGCGACACCTCCTGAAGCGAGTCCGATCTCCGAGCTATGTGTGGCACGGAGACGCCGATACATACGTCCCCATGGCGATGGGCGAAGTGCTGGCAGAAAACATTCCCGGTTGCATATTTCGCAAGGTAGAGGGTGGTGGACACTTTATGATCGTTGATACACTCCGGGAGATTCTGACGACGATCGCTGCTCGTTCATAGAGAAAAGCCCTCGGCAACTCACCACAAAGGTATCATGATATCCTCAGAGGACGTCAAAAAGCTGATAGATGACCGTGATCTACATGCCGTACGTGATACAGTACTCGATGTCGCTCCAGTCGAGGTATCCGAGCTTTTTCAAGGGCTATCGGATGAGCAGCGAGTGCTCATCTTCCGAATCCTTCCTCGTGATAAGGCCGCGGAGATCTTTGCCGAACTCGATATAGAGCTTCAGGAGAATATCTTGAGTGGTCTTGGCGATAAGCAGACCGCACGTCTCCTGAACGAGATGGCAGCTGACGATCGAACAGCGCTGCTCGAAGAAATTCCCGCAGAGGCAGCCAAGCAGCTTTTGACCCTCTTATCCAAGGAGGAACGCGATGTAGCGCTCTCCCTTCTCGGATATCCAGAGGGGAGCGTGGGAAGGCTCATGTCTCCCGACTACCTGACGATTCGACAGGATTGGAAGGTACGAGAGGTACTCGATCACGTCCGTTCCAACGGTGCGGAGAGCGCCTCGATCGATACGCTATACGTTGTTGACGAAAGTGGGAAATTGGTTGACGAGATAGGGATTCGTCAGATCCTTCTGGCCTCACCTGAAGATGACGTAGCATCCCTCATGAATTTCTCCTTCCACGCTCTCGATGCTACGAGCGATCAGGAAGTAGCGGTGGAACTTTTTCGCAAGTATGACCGTTCCACGCTCCCGGTGACCGACTCCGCAGGGGTGCTACTCGGTATCGTCACCGTTGATGATATCCTCGATGTCGAAGAGGAGGAGGTTACCGAAGACATTCAAAAACTGGGCGGAAGTGAGGCGCTCGAAGATCCTTATATCAAGACACCCGTGCTGACTTTGATTCGAAAACGTGCAAACTGGCTCGTCGTACTCTTTGTAGGTGAAATGCTGACAGCTTCAGCCATGGGATTTTTCGAAGATGCCATCCAACGAGCTGTCATTCTCGCGCTCTTCGTTCCACTGATTATCTCCAGTGGTGGTAACTCAGGTAGTCAGGCTTCTACTCTTGTCATTCGCGCCCTTGCGGTAGGCGAAATACGATTGAAAGACTGGAGAAAGGTTTTACGTCGAGAATTGCTCACAGGAATTGCTCTTGGATCTATCCTCGGTATCTTCGGATTTTTGAGGGTAATTATCTGGTCGCAGGTATCACCGGTCTATGGGCCGCATTTTTTCTTCATTGCATGCACAGTGTGTTTATCCCTAATCGGTGTCGTGGCTCTAGGATGTACGGCAGGAGCGATGCTACCCTTTCTTCTCAAGGCATGTCGACTCGACCCTGCTACCTCCTCGGCACCCTTTGTAGCCACCTTGGTGGACGTAGCCGGACTGGTTTTGTACTTCTCGATTGCGGTTTTGCTCTTGACGGGTCGAGTGCTCTGAGTGTCGTGAGTTGTTGGGCGGTGACTGCACATTGTTGCTTCACGCCACATCTTAGGTGCAACTCGGGGTATTGGGTCACAGCTCCTCGTGGGTCCTGCGCAGAAGGTTAGCTATGAGGCCAGTCCAGCCGGTTTGATGACTGGCACCTAGCCCCTGGGCAGTGTCGCCGTGGAAATATTCGTGGAAGAGGAGGTAGTCTCTGAAGTGTGGATCACACTGCAGAGTGTGCCTTCCGGTGAACAGAGGCCTCTTTCCTTGCTGGTCACGCTTGAATATCGAGCAGACACGCCTTGTCAATTCGTGCGAGATCTCAGCCAAGGTAAGGAACACACCACTTCCAGTTGGGCACTCGACCTTGAAATCATCGCCGTAGTAGTGGTGAAAGCGGTAAAGGGACTCGATAATAAGGTAATTGACGGGTAGCCATACCGGGCCCCGCCAGTTGGAGTTGCCGCCGAACATCGCACTGTCTGAATCTCCCGGGGTATAGCGAACAATCAGCTCCTCGTGGTCGGCTCGAAAGACGTAAGGGTGGTCCTTGTGGAATTTCGATAATCCCCGTACTCCGTAGGGAGAGAGGAACTCTTGCTCATCCAACATCCTTCTTAGTAGGCACTTCATACGGTGCCCCCGCAGAAGCGACAGAAGTCGACGTTCTCCCGAGCCGGGAACGAGCCAACGAGAGACCAGGTTCGTCAACTCCGGACGATTTGCGAATAGCCATTCCAGCCTCTTCCGAAATACTGGGAGTTTTTCGATCACTTCAGGTTCCAACACCTCGACAGCAAAGAGAGGGATGAGGCCCACGAGCGAGCGTACTCGAAGCGGGATTAGTGCAGAGCCGGGAATATGAAACACGTCGTAATAAAATTCATCCTGTTCGTCCCACAACCGAATACCACCGCCGACGTTCATCATGGCTTCTGCAATCAAGAGAAAATGATCGAGAAACTTAGTGGCCATGTCCTGATAAAGGGGCTTGAATTCAGCCAGTTCGATCGAAATCCTCATCAAGTTGAGGGAGTACATCGCCATCCATGCGGTGCCGTCCGACTGTTCGAGATGGCCCCCTCCTGGTAGCTGCATATTTCGGTCGAATACACCTATGTTGTCGAGACCGAGAAAACCACCCTGAAATATATTCTTGTCCTCGTTGTCCTTGCGATTAACCCACCACGTGAAGTTGAGAGCCAATTTGTGAAGGAGCTTTTCGAGGAACTCCAGATCTCCACGACCAGCGTTCGAGGCTTTGTCGATCTGGTAGACTCGCCAAGCAGCCCAGGCATGAACGGGCGGGTTCACATCACTAAAGGACCACTCGTAGGCTGGGAGCTGGCCGTTAGGGTGCATGTACCATTCGCTCGTTAGAAGCAGAAGTTGCGCCTTGGCAAACGCCGGATCGACCAAAGCTAGCGGAATTGCATTGAACGCAAGGTCCCAGGCAGCGAACCAGGGATACTCCCATTTGTCGGGCATCGAGATTATGTCGTAAGCAAACATGTGCTGCCACGTCGAGTTTCGACGTGTTGCACTGTCGAGGGGAGGCCGATAGGTTGTAGGATCTCCGTGAGTCCACCTACGAACGTCGAAACAGTACAGCTGTTTCGACCACAGCATTCCAGCTAGTGCCTGGCGTTGAATAAGACGATCTTCCTCGAGTGTTATCTCGCCCTGAATAGTGGTGTAGAACTCGTCTGCCTCTTGACGCCGAAGTGAGAATAGCGAGTCAGAGTCGTCGAAAGGGGCGGAAGGCTCTCGGCTACCCTCACACAGACGCAGCTCAATTGCTGATGAGTCGTTGCCGCCCAGTCTCAAGATGAGGGGAGCACAAGCCTTGCTACCAACACGAACAGGATTGATGGCAGCCGTGTTGTTGTTGATGAGATATTCGTGGAATGCATCTTTGAAATATCCGTGCTCAACTCCTGCACCAGGGGCCAAAGAAGCGTTTGTCTCGTTTTCGCAGAAGAGGAAGTTGCTCTCGTAGTTCGTAGATAGGGAGTACGAGCCGAGGGCTTCGCTGTCGACAGCAATGAGGCACCTCGCTGACTCGACTCGTATGCGGGGTTTAGGTAGTAGTTGAGGATCCCACGACCAGGTGTTTCGAAACCAAAGCTGCGGAATGACCCATATTTGGGCCGCATTGTCAGCGCGGTTATGGACTGAAATCCGAATGAGGATATCCGTAGGAGACGCTTTCGCATATTCGACGAAGATATCCCAATATCGGTTTCCTTCGAAGATGCCGGTATCGAGGATCTCGAATTCAGGTTCGAGGCGACTTCGTCGGCGGTTCTCGAGGTACAATCGATCGTAGGGGAACTCTCGCTGCGGATATTTGTAGAGAAATCGCATGTAGGCATGCGAGGGGGTGTTATCAAGGTAATAGTAGAGCTCCTTGACATCCTCCCCGTGATTTCCCTCGGGGCCAGCCAGTCCAAAGAGGCGTTCCTTGAGGATACGATCTCTTCCATTCCATACTGCGAGCGCGAAGCACAAACTCCCACGTGCGTCGCATATGCCGGCAAGACCGTCCTCTCCCCATCTGTAGGCGGTGCTTCGGGCCCGTTCGTGGGTGAGATACCCCCAGCTGTCGCCGTCGCGGCTGTAGTCCTCGCGCACCGTACCCCACTGACGATCAGACAGATAGGGGCCCCAGTGCCTCCATGCGCTGGTTAATCTCGTATTTTCGACAGGCGGCATCGTGCGCGTCAGGTAAAAATAGCTCGCAGAAGGAGAATGTAACAGACTTAATCAATTTGATAAGTGAGTAAGATTAGTGTCACGGCGCAGAAAGAGGTTTTACCTCTCGAAGCCAGCATTGATGGAGCTCGTCACTTACGTGAGGAATCAAGCTCTCGATCAACACCTTTGGCGACAGCGAGAATAGTATCGATATAGGCCTCACTCTTGTTGTAACGCCAAAGTATCGCTCTTCTTTCGAGGAGTGGTAGCTCCTCGCGATACCCGAAACTTGCCAGATAGTTGGCTGCCGACCAAAGGGCATCGACCTCGTTGTACAACGAGACGAACCCGTCTCCGTTTCCGTCGAATCCGTACTTGAGGAAGGCAGACGGAAGAAATTGAGGCAAACCGAAGGCGCCAGCGATTGATCCTCGCACACGCAAGATGTTTATCTTGTTCCGTTTGCTGATCTCGATCAGTGCCGGAATCTCGGGCAGAAATGTCGTTTCGAGATATCGAGCGCGATCCTCTACTGCAGGTAATGTGACTGAGCTGTCTTCCTTCCTGAGAAGCTCAAAATTACGACGCACATTTGAGGGAGCGGCTACAGAGGATACTCGTGACAATCGGTACAGCACCACCTCCTTACCGGTATTTCGACCTATCTGCGATTCTACTACTAAAATTGCTGCTACGATTTCACGAGGTACTTTGAGGGTTCTCTCCATACGTTCGAACTCGGACCTGTGTTGACGAATAAAGTGGGCGCCGAGTCGGAAGTGCACCGTTGAGTGAAAGCTTGCGTAGATTGAGTGAGATTCGCGCGGCTTGAGCTTGAAAGGTACAAAGCTGAAGTACGGCATCTTGGGACTGCGGTAGATAGCCGCGATATCTTCTTCTGCGACCCCATTTATTCGCAAGCGTTCTACGAGGTAGTCCCATCCTTTATAGAGTGATACTGATTGAGGTCGCGAGGAATCGTTCACCCCAGTGCCGAAAATTTCGCCAGATTCCCCCCTGGACTTGACTCCGTTTTCACACAAGGCGGGAGCAGCCTGTGCAAGCATCACGGTCACCGCCACCAAGCGGACAAGAGTATGTAGAAATCCTCGCTTCTGGATCATTTTTTTAGCTGCTTCGAGACGCTTCATAATTAACCGTGCTGAATACGGCATCTGGCCCGAGGCAACGATCCTTGAGCCGATAGTCAGCGATAAGAAGAGCATCCAAGGTTTGCGAAAGCTGCATACTCGAGGCGCGCTTTGCCGTTGGGAAATACTTGCTGAAAAGCCACGGGGAGAGTCCAAGCTCCTTGCGGATATCCTGTTGCTGATAGCCTCGATCGAGCATCGTTCTCAGCCGTAGGAGGTTAGTGAGTGTTTTAGTCAATAGACCAATCAGCATGAAGGGACTAGAGCCCTGACCCATGAGTTGCTGGAGAGTAGCCTCTGTGAGGACGCGTTTCCCGAGCAGCAAATTGTCGGCTAATTCGAAATCACTGGCATGAGAGCGGCCAGGGACGAGAGTTCGGAGAGCTTCGGTTGACGGCTTCTCTCCGTCTAAATACAGGCTGAGCTTCTCAATCAAGCGAGCGATCGCTTCTGGCTCTTCCGAGGCCAGGGAGAGGACCATCTCCAGCACCTCATCGGAGGAGTTCTGGATGTCATGCTGGCGTAACTCCCGTTCCGCCCAGCGACGTAATTCGGCACCTTTGAGCGGCTCAAACGCGAGGAGCGTTGCATGTTTTTCGAGCGCCTTCTTGAAATTAGGGCTGTTGGGGAGGCTGGCTCCGATGATGAAGAGGTGAATCCCAGCTGGAAGCTTGGCAATGAAAGACGAGATCGGCTCGAGGTCACTAGCTTTGGCACTCTCAACTGACCGAATCACGGCAAATATCTCTGTTTCAAAGAGGGACGGAGCTCCGATGTCAGTGAGAAAATGCGCAATTGAACTGCGACCGGTATCTCCAAATGTGAACGATCGGGGCCGATAGCTGTGACCAGCAAAGTGGTCCAATATGTAGTTGAACGCGCGGTCTCGCCGGATCCAATCTGGGCACGTAATAGCGATACAGCCCAAGCAGGTCTTCTGGGCGGTAATATCTTTGAGAAGCGCGGCAGCGCCGGTTGATCGCATCCGGAGTTATCTCGAGAGAGTCTAAATTAGGGGGCAAAACAAAACTTACGTATAGCAGACGTGGCGTTTGGGTTGACGTTCGAACTCGCGCGGTGAACAGCTAACAGCAACCCAACCTCCACTCCCTCGCTGCGGGTAGATTTTGCCTCGCTTCCTTGAGGGTAGGATATCTGTCTCTCGCCAAGCCTGCAAATGTTTAGGGGCTATTTCCCGACCCCCTCCTTCTATCCAGGTCATCAAGAGTATGAAACCTGCTACCTTGGCGTGGGCGCGGCGGCCCTTACATCGGCGGCGACCCCGCCTTCATAGGTCTTAAAGTTGCTCACGAAGAGCGATGCGAGCTTGTTGGCCGCTGTGTCATAGGCCGATTTGTCCCTCCAAGTATCTCTCGGGATCAGCACCTCTGCGGGAACCCCCGGACACTCGGTCACAACCTCAAACCCAAAAACCGGATCAGTTCGGCTAGGGGCCTTCGCAAGATCCCCACTATGGATCGCGTCTATGATACTCCGGGTGAGTGCCAGCCTCATTCGTGAACCGGTTCCGTAGGAGCCCCCACTCCAGCCGGTGTTGACAAGCCAAACGTTGGCTTTGTGTTGCTGCATCTTGGACGCGAGCAGCTCGGCATATTTGGCAGGATGCCACACCAGAAATGGGCCACCGAAGCAGGGAGAGAAAGTCGCTTGGGGCTCGGTAACTCCCATCTCGGTTCCGGCGACCTTCGCCGTATAACCACTTATGAAGTGGTACATGGCATGAGCAGCCGATAGTTTGCTCACGGGAGGAAGAACTCCAAAGGCATCACACGTAAGAAAGATGAGATCGGTGGGATGATCGGCGACGCAAGGTATCTGGGCGTTACGGATAAATTCGATCGGATAAGCGCCACGGGTATTCTGCGTTATCGAGGAGTCATGGAAATCGACGCTACGATTTTCCGGGTCCAATACCACATTCTCGAGAACTGCTCCAAAACGAAGAGCTTGAAAGATATCCGGCTCCGATTCCGGAGTAAGATCTATAGCCTTAGCGTAGCAGCCCCCTTCTATATTGAATATTCCGTTGTTAGACCAGCAATGTTCGTCGTCTCCGATTAAGTTGCGGTGCGGATCCGCTGAGAGGGTGGTCTTTCCAGTGCCTGAGAGCCCAAACAGCAGGCTGGAGCGATTGGTCTTTTTGTCAGCTGTCGCAGAGCAGTGCATGGAAAGGATGCCCTGTTTGGGCATGAGGTAATTCATGACGGTGAACACACCTTTCTTCATCTCGCCAGCGTACTCTGTTCCCAGGATGACCAACTCTCCACTCTCAAAGTTAAGGTCGATGCTGGTCTTCGAGGTCATTCCTGCGGTGTGACGATTCGCCGGGAATCGTCCGGCGTTGAAGATTACGAAGTCCGGTTTTCCGAAGCTTGCTAACTGCTCCGGCGTTGGTCTGATCAGCATAGTGTGCATGAACAAGGCGTGGTAGGGGCGGGAGCAGATGACGCGCACTTTTAGGCGGTGTTCAGGATCCCAGCCTGCAAAGCCGTCGAAACAGTAAAGGGTATCGCGTGTATTGAGATAATCTACTGCTCGCTCGCGATTTATCTCGAAGATGGTCGGCTCTAGAGCAACATTCACCGACCCCCACCAGATGTCTGTCTCTGATGGGGCGTTCCTCACTATCCTCTTGTCCTTGGGCGATCTTCCTGTCTTCTCCCCGGAGTAGGCAACCAAGGCACCGCTGTTTGCTATGCGAGTGTCTGGCTCAGAGAGGATGGCCTCTTCGTACAACCGACAAGGCGCTAGGTTACGATAGACCGTTTTCCCCGAGATTCCATGCTCATGAAGGGTAAAGTTTGTCATATCTGCTCCGATTCGCCGAAAATTTCCTCGCTCGAAAGCGACTTCGACACTCCGTTAATCGAGGGTACCACAAATTGCCCTATGGTATCAAAGACGCAGTGCAGGGGGCGTGCTTATCGAAAGTAATTCCTCTTGCGTCCCCGGGACCTTCGGGAGACTGTTTCATCGATGCCCTCGCTCCAAAATGGTATGTTTTTGGATTGATTCGAGTAGTGCAATTCTGTTTTGGTACTTGGTATGCCTCGAAAAAAACGCCACATACGGAAGCCGGTCGGAGCCTCTCCAGGCAGCGTTATTTATGTTGGTGGAGGCAAACCCCACCCCGTTGCTATCTCGTGTATTCGTTTCGGACCGGAGCGGTTCAACGAGATTACGTTAGCCAGTGTGGTGGCATCTGATTTCAGATCGCCACCGGAGGAGCAGCTCGTCACGTGGATTGATGTAGATGGAGTTCATGACACGACGATTCTTGAGCAATTCGGGAAGGCCTTGGATCTTCATCCGTTGGTGTTGGAAGATATCGTCAACACCTCTCAGCGACCCAAGTTAGAGGATTTCGATACGTATATCTTCGTTGCACTGAAGATGATTACCTACGATCGAAGGCAGCGGACGGTCTCGTCAGAGCACGTGAGTCTGATTCTCGGAGAGAACTATGTGCTCTCTTTCCAAGAGGATCCCGGAGATGTCTTCGAGCCTGTGCGCAACCGAATTCGGACTGGTAAGGGTCGGATCCGAAGGTCAGGAGCCGATTACCTCTTTTATGCCCTCTTGGATGCAGTCGTCGACTACTACTTTGAGGTGTTGGAGCAACTAGGCGATGATATCGAAGATTTAGAGCAAGAAGTGGTAGAAAGAGCTACAGTGGCTACTTTGCGTGAGGTACACAACTTCAAGCGCGAGATGATACTTTTGCGCCGGTCAGTGTGGCCGGTACGAGAGGCGGTCAATGGGCTGGTGCGTGACGAATCGAATCTGGTAAGCGATGCTACGCGGCTATTTTTGAGAGATCTCTACGATCACACGATACAGGTAATCGATACGGTAGAGACATTTCGAGATATATTATCGGGTCTGCTGGATGTGTATCTCTCGAGCATCAGTAACCGTATGAACGAAATCATGAAGGTTCTTACGATCATGTCCAGTATCTTCATTCCGCTCACGTTTATCGTAGGGGTATACGGAATGAATTTCAAATACATGCCCGAGCTGGAATGGTCGTTTGGCTATCCGAGCGTGTGGATAGTCATGCTCCTGAGCGCCTTGGGGTTACTGGGGCTTTTTCGCAAGAAGGGATGGCTATGAGATGCGCTGGTGTAAGAGATATTTCGTGGTAACGTTTCTGAGTGTATGTAGTAATGTCGTTTAAGTAAATTATGCTCGTGCCTCCGCTATCCTCCCGTGCCTCTAAAACCCCTCCGTCACCGATTCGGAGGCTTGCAGCTTTTGCGGCTCAAGCCGCGGCCAGAGGCATTCACGTGTGTAGGCTCAACATCGGCCAGCCGGATCTTCTGTCGCCGGTGGAATTCCACGAAGGCCTGGTCAGGGCTCATCAGCCGGTTCTCGAGTACGAGGCTTCGGAGGGGTGTGGCGCGCTCCTCGATAGTTGGAGCAGATACCTCAATAGCCAGTATGAGATTGGTCTGACGGCGAATGAGATGCTCATTACAATGGGTGCTAGTGAGGCTCTCATCTTTTCGTTCATGGTGTGCTGTGATCCGGGTGACGAGATATTGATTTTCGATCCGACGTACGCGAACTATATCGGCTTCTCTGCTATCTCCGGTGTCAGGCTCGTTCCACTACCGTGCTCACTCGAACAGGGCTTTACCGTGCCGAGTAGGGAAGAAATTGAACGCTTTATCTCACCCTACACGCGCGCAGTTTTGGTCTGTAATCCCAACAACCCGACCGGAGCGGTGTGCTCGGATGACCAACTTTTGATGCTGGCCGAACTCTGCCGCGAAAAAGAGCTCTTCTTGATCGTCGATGAGACCTACCGAGAATTCGTCTTCGATGATCTCAAGCCGCGCTGTATCTTCCAGATCTCCCCTCGAGACCCCAACATCATAGTCGTGGATAGTCTCTCAAAGAGGTTCAGCTTGTGTGGGGCGCGGGTAGGGTGCCTCATAACTTGGCATCCCGAATTGAGAAAGGCAGCGTTCCACATCGCTCAGGCACGCTTGGCTGCGCCGACTTTGGAGCAACGTGCGGCTGCTTACATGATGGATAGAATCTCACCGGAATATCTTGTGGCTGCGAGGAGGGAATACCAGACTAGGAGGGACGTTGCCGTGGCTGCCTTGAATCGCATCGAGGGGGTAGTAACCCACTCTCCTAGAGGCGGGTTCTATATTTTGGCCAAGTTGCCAGTCGTCAACGCAGAGGAGTTTGCAATCTTCATGCTTCAGAATTTTTCCTACCAGGGCGCCACGACCTTCGTAGCACCAGCTGCGGGATTTTACATGCACAGAGACGCTGGCCGGAGTACTATCCGCATCGCTTTCGTGCTCGAATCTGCCGAGATAGAGAGAGGCATCTCAGTCTTGGGTCAGGGGTTGAGGGAGTATGCATCATTAGAGGGGCACATATCGTGAAAGTTGAGAATATCAAACGAACACTGCTTTCAGTCATGTGCATCTGTCTCATGAATGTCTCCGCGGCTGTGAATGGAGCGTATGGCGAAACAGAGGAGCCCTACGACCCTATAGAACCAGTGAATCGGGGCATATTCTGGTTCAACGATGAGGTTGACGTTTATGTCTTCGAGCCGATATCGAAATTCTACAAAGACAACATGCCGCAGCCGATTCGGACGGGTATAGGTAACTTCTTCAATAATCTGCGCTATCCCTCATATCTCGTCAGCGACATCATACAGGGTAAATTTTCTCAAGCTGTCGATCATACCGGACGTTTCTTGGTCAACTCGACGGTAGGGGTAGTCGGCCTGATGGACATTGCGAAGGACATAGGATTACCCGATCATGAGGAGGATTTTGCTCTCGCCCTGGCTTATCACGGTGTTCCTGCCGGCCCATACCTTGTCATTCCGTTTCTGGGGCCATCGAACGTGCGCGACGGTATAGGTCTGATTGTGGATGGGTTTTTGAATCCAATCAGTTGGATCGGTTATACGAATGCGTCAAACAGCACCAAGGTAGCGCTGACCTCTTCATTGGTTGCAGTGAAGTACATCCATACGCGAGCTGGACTCATTCAAGCCGTGGAAGCTGCCAAGGAGAGCTCAGTAGACTACTATCTCTTCCTTCAAGGCGCCTACTATCAGCATCGTCACGGACTTTTGACTGATGGGGCGGATGTGGATGACGATGAGCCAACTTCTGATGACTCTTAGGAGGTACCATGTCTGTCACTATTTATGGAAAATACGTCGGAGGGAAGAAGGTCGAGTTGATGCACGAACCCTCGGGTAGCATTCTAGTCACCGAGGCACCACGGGACAATGGAGGGGAAGGCAAGAGCTTCTCTCCGACCGACCTGGTCGCCGCAGCGTTGGGCTCATGCATACTGACCACGATTGCCTTGGTGGCTGAGCGGGGTGGCCTGAAAATCGACGGAATGCACATGCAGGTCGTGAAGAACATGCGCCCAGAGCCCAGGCGAATTGGGCCGCTGCCGGTCAGTATTCACCTACCAAAATCCTTGATCAATCACGAGCGCCAAAAGCTCGAGCGGGCAGCTTTCGCGTGCCCGGTTCACCACTCATTGAGCCCGGAGGTTCAACCGTTGATTACCTTCGTCTATGATGTGGAGTCTTGAGGGATCTTCAAAAGCTCCTCAAATTTCTAAAACGAATGAAGCTGGGTAGAATAAGTTCAACCATGTCTCTACAACTCTCCGTATGAAGCGGGATGTTACCGCAGTGACGCATTCTCAATACTCAATCGAGATATTGTCGCTCTTTGTAGCACCTCTGACCGCTTCTACCTCTAGTTCCACTACCAAGCGAGGGTCCACGAGCTTCGCGACCTGAACCATACTGCTCGCCGGACGGATCTTCTCGAATACCTCACGGTGAGCACGAGCGTAATCTTCCCAGCGGGCTATATTTGTAACGAATAGCCGAGTTCTCACGACGTCACTAACCTGGAAGCCACGCGTGAGGAGTATTGCTTTGACGGAATGCAAGATAGCTTTAGTTTGCTCGTATGGATCTCCGGGAGCCACTACTTCGCCCTTGGCGGTCATTGCAGTAGTTCCGGATATCCATAATTGATCGCCAAGCTCGACGGCTCGAGAGTAGCCGCGGAGTGGTTCGAGTGGAGAGCCTGAAAGGATGTTGGTTCGGGTGCATTCACTTGACATGAGGGAACCTTTGCACACTAAAGGGGTAGCCGTAAAGGTAGTCCGCATTATGCTGCGATGGCACTGCTAGAATCCCACACACGCGGGAGATATAGGTAGCCCAGGTCCCTGAGCGAAGATATCCGTTCCCCCGGGGGCTAGCACCCCTTTACGACGAAAAACAAGGATCTCTTGCGACCCGAAAACTGCACCGTCGCGCGCTCGCACGAGGTCTTCTTGGCACATAGTTGGATACTTGATGATGTCGTAGTCTGCGGCAGTACGGGTTGCAAGAACCTGCTTGAACAACGAGCTCAGGCCGATCATGAGTTCGGGTTTTTCTGTGTCGACGAAGGCAGCAGGGACAGAGCCAAGAAATCCTGCCCCGCGCTCCTCGGGAACCTTCATGGGGTGAAAGGTAAGTGCTTCCGGAGATGCCAAGCCTACAGCGTCAACGATTCTGCCCTTGAATGAGAAGCCCAAGGCTCCTATCTCCGGAGCCATCAAACGTGCTTCCGGAAAAGCTGAATACACGAGAGCCCCTAGTGCACGAAGTTGGCGCGCACGAGCACCTGATTCGAAAAAGGGGGAGAGTTCAGGTTTCACGCAGCTGCCGGCAAGCAGCGTTGCGAGTACTGCACTTGGGAACAGTATGCCTATGCTCACCATCCTAATCGCATACGCTCGGTACTTCAGCAGAGATAGACAGCCAAGGTATACAGGCACGAGTACCAACGGAGTATACCAAGGAAAAATGAGCACGTGTTTGATGGCATACAAAAAGAAAATTACGATGGCAGGACTGAGAATAAAGACCATGAGAGGGACCTTTTCGGCGCACTCTCGAAGGTGTGCGCCTAGCTTGGTCAAATTCAGTCGCAAGATAAAAGCGATGATACCCGTTATTACGACGATCATCGACAAAGGCACGATAGTCGCACTTATGACCGAACCGTAACTACCCAGACAAAAGAACTTGATGAATTCAGCAATAGAGATGTCGTACACGACATCTTTGGCTCGAGCCGTGTGAGGAATGATAGAACTAAAAAAATAGAGGTCAAATCCAAAAAGAAAGGTGACTGGAAGTAGGCATGCGGCAACTTCGAGAATAGACCACGGACGCTTCGAGAAAAGACGGTAGACGAAGAGTGCAACACCAAACACGGCACACTCCGGGCGCACAAATGGAGCAAGAGAGATCGCTGGAATTCCCCACCACCTCTTCGCGTGAACTCCGAGATATGCGATGCCGGTGAGCATCAGGGCCAAAGGTGTTTCCATGAGTTGGATACTAGAAGGTGCTAGGGTCACGAACGTGAGGGAAGCAGCACCGAGGTGAGGGAGAGGGGGGGAGTTTCTCTCCAGCGATTGCGTGAGTAGAACACCCCAAATCCAACTTGCGGTCGTCAACACCAAGGCATTGAGGCAAGCAATGCCAAGAGGTTGGAGGCTACCTAGTACGGTGGCGGGGGCAGTTATGAGTATCCACAGGGGCGCTGTTGAGGCCATGACAGCGTCGCCATGGTTGAAATACGGGTACCCAGTAGCCCAAAGATGTTGGGCTATTCGCATATGGATGTAAGCGTCATCCTCCGCATATGGTAAGTGACTGATGTGTAGTATGGGCGAGATGATTAAGAGCAGCAGCGCCCACAGCATCCTGCGCACGTTCTGTCTCGATGGGGTGTCACCGCTGCACATGATTAGTAGGTAGTCGGCTTATTAATCGGAGAGCTCAATAATATCCAGATGATACGCATTTAGGTGTAAAGTTGCACAGAGGAATTACCGACCATTGCTTTACCATGGGTAGAGTAGGGGAAACTATTGAGTCCTGGGGTAAGGTACTGTGCCCAGTCGAGGTATTCTCCCCAGGAATCCTCTGCTACCCATAAGAAGAATTCGGACAAGGAGCACGGTCGGCAATAACCGCTTGATACAGCTCCTGCAGTTTTGATGGAAATCGGTGCGAGATGATGCCCGAGGGGGAGCAAGACACGTACTACGATATCCTCGGTGTGGAGCGCTCTGCGTCCGCCGAGGAGATCACCCTTGCGTATCGACAGGTGCTCGATGAGACCAATACCTTCGATGCGCAGTCCGATTCTGAAGAAGAAACGATCGAGCTCATAAGAACCCTGACTCTAGCCTACCGGACCTTGGTGGACGAGCAGAAACGGCGAGAGTACGACGCGCTGCTAGACGGATGTACGCCGGCAGAGAACGATGCTTCAACCGTCGTATACGACGTAGAGCAGGTGTCGCTGGCAGAGGCCCCTTCACTGACCTCGACTGGGCTTGCTGCGATGAAGGAGGGAAATTCGGGAGAAGCACAGCCAGCCACGCCTCGCGTTGTGTACGAAGTAGGTCAGGCATTTTCTCCACGCAGTGAAGATGAAATTCCGGATGAATGGAAACAGGAGCGCGCGTTTTTCGAGGAGAATTTCGAGGAGATATTGAAGCCTGGGCCAAAGGTAGATCTGGTTGGCTCGCAGAAGGCGAGCGCTGCCGACGAGGCGCCTGTCACGACTATCGCTGAATGGGAAGACTTGGTGCCTGCTGCTTCTGCATCCTCACGCTTCGGAACGATCCCTTCCTCTAATGAACTTTCACAGCTTCAAGTGATTCCAAGTCCTCGACGAGCAATAGCTCGAAGCCTTGTTGCTGACCCTTTCGACCTTATGGTCTATATCGGCTTGCCAGTTGTGGGAGTAATCCTAGCGGTCGAAGTGTTCATGTACATGCGCTGAGTACGTTCTGTTGCTAGCGGTCTTCAGATTTATCACCCGAGCAGCTTTCACGGTGGCTGTGAGTCTAGTAGCGCAAAACGGCCGGCTCGTTCTTCGCTCTGAAACCACCGACTCTGACCGTCGACGTAGAGGGTACCCCGGTATCAAAAATCAAAGCACCACTCCACAGCCAGCCGCGGGTGCCCGCGTCTGTAGTCACGCGATACCATTCCCCTGTTCGATGCTCGATTCTGACCTCAGTATGGCGCGGCATAAGGTAGAGCGCCGACTCCTGTTTCCCAGGTCCGATGCGTAGAGGTGCTCCATCGACAGCCACCGATGCACGAGCGGAGGAATAGAGGCGTGCTGTTGTCCTCGACTTCTCCGACTCCGACGTGGTACGCATACCCGGGCTGGTCTCAGCTGTAGTGGCAGAGGTTACGGTAACCCATTCGTTGTCGGGCTGATGCTCTACGTTAACAGTCCCACCGCGTGGTACGTTCGGCGCACGAATGTGACCCGCTGCAGAGGTATGCACGCTCTCAGGGGCGGCAGCCTTGAGCTTACTGGTCTCTTCTGATCGGAGCTGTTTGCGAGTGCTGTCCAACTCTCGGGAGAGGATCTCTACCTGGCTTTCAGCGATTGATAGACGGTGCGATAGGTGGTTATCGCTTTCTGTCAGATTTTTCCTGGTGTCCTTGTTGAGGCGCTGATTACTCGGCTGTAGCGCGGGATGCTGCTCGAGTTCCTTGAGAGATTGGCCCTCTGAATCGTCAAATTCAGGGTCGTAAGTCGGTACATGTGACACGGGTTTAAGTGATGGCTGTGACTCGATGCTCCCACGAGATGCTTTGACATCGCTCATCTTGATAGAGGTAGGCGGGGTGTTGCGGCTACTTTCTGCTGCAGATGATTTGGAGCTCGCGTCAAGAGTCTTAAGAAGCTCTTCCTCGAGCCGCTTTAAACGCGCCTCATTTTTCTCGATCTCGTCATTGGAGAGGGCAGCTTGGTTTGTATCCGAAACGCCCAACTCGGATTTATCCTGCGCCCAGGAAGTCGATTCCCGGCACAAAAAAGATAGTATGCCTAAACCGACACAGATGATGGCTAGGCAAAACTGCCGATGATGATTTACATCTCGAAGAAAGCGGTAACAGGGTTGTCGTAGCAGAGAGAGTCGCATAATGCCCGAATACAGTTAGACATGCCTCGTCTGGAGACCGACCAAACATCAGATATCCAGACTATAAATTTCTAAGAATTCAACGGACAACCTGTCGGAGCTCGAACCGAGATCGCGGTACATCCCACTTGATGGCACGTTGGGCGAGGGTGGCCCCATCTCCGCGAACCCCACTATGATAAGGTAGAGTGAGAGACTAATCAAAGTAGGCAGCCAAATCGGTTGTAAAGTGAAAGCAGAAGGCTTGTGGTGCTAAAAATACAGAATTCTAGGGTAGTTAGGCCCTACGTCAGACGATCTATTCGCACATCTCTCCAGCAGCTGGAGCTCATATGACTTTGCTCGCGCAACCTCGTCTCCATGGCTTAGTCCTCGATGCGGATGGAACCCTGTATACCTTGGCGCGCTCGGTAGGAACGGTTTATGCCGAGGTGCTTGCAGGTTTTGCTATTACCGCGAATGCAGTGGCTTTCGACAGAGCGTTACCGTTTGTATGGGCAGCTTTTGAGGATGAATATCTCGCGAGAGGTGAGAGCTATAGAACCGATTCAGTGCGAGAGCGGCGACTCTGGAATATCTTCATCGAGCGCATGCTTGAGCAGGTCGGAATCGCTAGTTCGCCGCCTGCAGTTATCGAGGCTCTGTACCGGGAGTTCGCCCGTGGTGATATCCGAATTTTGGCGACCGGTGTGGTCGATTTTTTGGAGCTGCTATCCGACCTCGACATTGTGGTGGTGGTTGCAACGAACAATGATGAACGGGTGCGGTCGGTCGTTGAGCAACTGGGTATTCAGCCGTATCTCAGGCATATCTTCTGGGCAGGTGACCTCGGCTGGAAGAAGCCATCTCCGAATTTCTTCAGTGAAATCTCAAAGAGGGTTGGGATCGACGGCTCGTGCTTACTGCATGTCGGTAACAACGTAGAACTTGACGTCAGTGCAGCCCGGAGTGCCGGATGGGATGCGCTGCTGTTCGATCCCCAGGGTCGGGGTCCTACACCTAGGATCTCGAGCTTTACGGAACTCGGTCGTATAGTGTGTGAGCGAGCCCGCTGAAAGGTTCGAGCTGACTCTGGAGGGAAGTCGCGCAATTAAGATGCGGCGACGAACTCGTTGCGGTTGATTTATCCGAGAAGCTTCAAGACAAGCGCGGGCTGTTGATTAGCTTGAGCCAGGACTGCGGTTTGAGTCTGAGCCAAGATCTGAAGACGCAGCATTTCGGCTGTTTCAGAGGCGATATCAGCGTCGCGGATAGCTGCTTCAGCAGCCACGAAATTGTCACGCATCACCCCGATATTTTCGATCGCAAACTGCAAACGGCTCGCGTTTGCGCCGATTACTCCACGTTGTTGGGTGACTGATTCGAGGGCCGCATTTATTGCGGTGATAGCCAAACGAGAGGCAGTGACGGCTTGATCCGAGCTTATCCCGGTGATCGAAAAGGAGATATTCGTACCATTTGAAAGGCCCAGGGAGGATAAAGTTCCTACGGCAGATGCGAGCGTGATTCGGGAGCTGGCATCGGAGTCAAAGCCTATCTGAATGGTCAAACTACTGCTATTCGATATCGTTCCGAACCCATTGAAGGTGTTGGTCTGAGCTACCCGATCAATCTCAGAGCTCAGCGCAACAAATTCACTTGCCAGCGCGGAGCGCTGCGATGTCGTGTACACTGAGCTAGCACTTTGATTCGCGAGCTCCCCCATGCGAGTCAGTAACTGACTTATTGTGGCTAAACCAGTGTCGGCCACTGCTACGTACGAGAGCCCATCGTTTGCGTTTCTCAAGGCTACGGAGAGGAGGCGAGCTTGACTCTTTAGTCTATCTGCTAGTACCAGGCCGCCAGGATCGTCTGCAGCCGAATTGATACGCAGGCCTGACGATAGGCGTTGATATACCTTGCTTTGCTCGCGTTGAGTCTTTTCGAGGCCCGTTTGAGCCTTGAGAGAGAGTATGTTCGAACCAACCGAGATAGACATCCTGTCCTCGAGATGTGAGAAGCTGTCGAATCCGTTCGACAACAAAACAGCCTAATAGCTCATAACGGCACATCCATTCGAAGCATGAGGATCTGGAGCGAAAACGCTCATGGGCCTGGCAACTAGAGCGGACTACTAAGAATATAGGTAATATCAGGCGCTTAGTGCGAGCAGCCCGCGATAACTACCTCCGCTAGGAGGCCGCAATTGCGGGTTTCGAGCGAAAAATGGGACTAGAAGAGACAGGATGTTGCCGAATGCTACATCTCCGGTGCTATGCGTCATAACTCCTCTACAGAGAGCAGCAGTGTACCGGATGATGGTTGGGCTCTCAGGAGGTTTCACACGCTATGGCAGGAGACGATATCAACTCCAACGGGCAGGACGATGTATCAGCTAACGACGGTGGAAGAAAAATCACCTTTCGGCACGGTAAGCAGATAGACGACACAGCCCCGAAAACTGACGGAAGTGAGCTGGGCGTTGTTAACCCGAATTTCCATTCCAATTACACGCCGGAGCACATCGGCTTCGGACATGTTGGTAGTCCGGAGGAGCTTGAGCTCAAGCTTGCAGACGTAGGATACCATTGTCTACCGTTCTATGCGGTTCAGCTATCGCTGCTACTCAACACCAAAGTCAACAGTATAAAATGCATTCTGCTCGAGGGTCCTTCAGGCTGCGGTAAGAGCTTCATGGCTAAATCGCTCTCGAAGATTACAGGCGCCGAGCTCATGTGTCTTTCGTGCTATAAGGGCATGAACCTGCAACACCTCATCGAGATACCATCGACGCTCGGAATGGTGAATGCGATGGCTGGTCAAGGAGCCAAAAACGCCGAAGACCTGATGAACTTGGGTATTATCTCCCGGGCCTTCCTGACGTCGCAGGAGAAGCCTGTAATCCTCCTGATCGATGAAATCGACAAAGTTGATGTTGCTATCGATACGTTCTTCCTTGGGCCGATTCAAGATGCACGAGTATGGTTGGAATCGAGACCTCCAATCGATGCAAACCTCGATAATTTAGTCATTATATTCACGAAGAACTTCGAACGAGGAATCAGTGAGGCGCTTCTACGTCGTGTTCATCCGTTGAGAATGCGATTCATGGATTCCGCCCTCGAGCGGCGCGTACTAGCACCATATTGTTCCCCAAAACTGGCTGATAACCTCATTCGCGTCGCTGATATCATGCGCGCGTCCGACGGCTCCTATCCGTTCGAACGGCCGCCTGCACCCGAAGAGTTGCTCAAGGCTGCCCACTATCTTTCACATCTGCTCAAGTGGGATTTGATAGATTTCGCATTCGTAGGGCGTAACTTGTTCTATATGCTTTCGAAGTCCGAACACGACCGGACCGTATTCGAGCAGATGATGCGCTACCATCCAGATTTTGCAGATCCCCTCGTGCCGGATAATCGTAACGCGACTATCGAACAGATTCATGCGCGTTTAGGTCGTTGGTTGCTCGAGGGAATCGTGAACGACCCCGATGCCAAGCGACGAGGAAAGGCTTATAAACCCGAAAAAGTAGGCCTCACCAAATTCGACGATCCTGAGGAGATGGCTCGACGACTCGCTGAGGTCGGGTATCAGTGTGCCCGATTTACCGCGACTCAAATGTCTCTCTTGCTCACCTCTCCAACCGAGAGAACGAGAGCTATGCTACTGGAAGGACCCTCTGGCTGCGGTAAGAGCTTCTTGGCCAAATGCTTGGCGAAAGCCACGGGCGCGGACTTCATGTGTCTCAGCTGCTATCACGGCATGAATACGGCCCATCTCATAGAGGTGCCGTCAGCCCTAGCAATCGCGTCATCTATGGCTGGACAGGAGATGGCCGCCAAGGACAAGCTCATGAATCTTGGAATTCTCTCCAAAGCCTTCTTGAAGTCCCAAAATCAGCCCGTTATTTTACTCATCGACGAGATCGACAAGGTAGAGGGTCATATTGATACGTTCTTTCTTGGACCGATTCAGGATGCCCGCATCTATCTGGAGTCGCGACCACCGATCGACTGCAATGTAGATAATCTGTTGGTTATCTTTACGAAGAACTTCAACCGTAGGCTCGACGACGCCTTTCTGCGTCGGCTTCACCCCATGAAGATGGCGTATCTCGATTCTACGCTCGAAAGGCGCGTACTTTCGAAGCATTGCATGCCCCAACTGGTCAATAATCTTGTATGGATTGCAGAGCGGATGCGCAACAGCGAAGGGACCTATCAGTTCGAGCGCCCTCCTGCACCCGAAGAGCTCCTCGCGATCGGTCACTATGTTCAGAAAATGCTGGACTGGGGAACGGCTGATTTCGCATGGGTCGGGAAAAATGTCTGGGCTATGATAGCAAAGTCAGAGCACGACAGAGCTGTCCTTGACCACATGTTACGCTTCCATCCGGATTTCCTTGACCCGCTGCACATGGATGGCAAGAACGCTAAAATTGAGGTGATTCAGGCTCGTCTCGGCCGCATAATACTCCAGGAGATTGTCGAGGATCCGGAACGCGATCGGCGCGAGCGGGCGTGGATGGAGATGGAATACGCCTAGTAAAACCAAGGCAAAGAGGTTTTTTCATGGACAACTCCAACATCGGCGGAAAGAAGATCATTTTTAAGAAAAGGACGCTCGCTTCGCAGCCACCCCCTGAAGAGGCCGAAGTTCAGCCCGATCTTGTTCCGATGGAGGACGAAGAGGTTCAGCCAAACGATAGGTCGATCTATTACTACCAAGGGGAGATATTCGACCAATTTCACCGCTTCTTGGCATTATCGGGCGGAGAGAGCCGTCTCGCAGAGCTTGCGACAGAGATCCTGGCGCCACCAGCCCCAGCTCCACGGCCGAATGCTGACGAACGCGAGTCTCGAGCCAAAGAATTTCAAGAGATAGCGCAGACCTTAGCAGATCAGATATACGAGCTCGCGCAGAAAGCTCGCGAAACTGACCTCGATGTTTATCTGAGCGCCTTCAACGTCGTGCTTGCAGATCGAAATTGCCATGACAGCAAGGATATACTCGATCGAGCAAACGAATATTTCACCGAACGTTACTATTCGGCGATTCGCGAGCGCGGAGAGCGACCCGAGATATTCCATCAGATCGTAAAACGTGTTGGGCACGAAGCTGCAGAGCGTATCGCCAAAGTCGTCCGCGGACTCGATATCCCTGCCACTGCCAAGACTTTATGGGATCTCTATCACGGAGCTCACGCAGACAAATCCGCCCGAATGACCGATATTTTATTGGATTGTACAGAGAGGCAAGTTCGAGCACTCAGAGAGGAGTTTTTGCTCATCCCCTACAAGGATGTGGCGCGGCAGCTCTATGACATTCTCCAGAACAATGCTGCTGAGCCACAGGGCGAGACCCGGCGTACGATAGGAAAGTCCGAACTCTACGAACAAAAGAAGCAGACCGCCTCCAAATCTCGGGACAAGTTTCGAGCTGTGACGTATCTCCTGCTTGGTCGTAGCAGCGCGGAGATGGCACTGATCAAGAAGTTTTACCTCGAGCTGGGCGATCCAGATGCACCGGAGAATGAAGTCAGCCTCGAAGCACATATCCGGCGGAGCTTACTTCAGAGCGATGTCGATAAGCTCGGAAGGTTAACTTCCGGTTGGAGTGCGCGTACTGAAGCGGAGGAAATCCACAACTTGCTGTATCCTCCGTCTATCGCCGGTGAGTTAGACGATGTACTAAGTGACCCGCGTGATGCCGTCGACCGAGACCATACGCAGGGGATAGGACCATTTTTGAGGCGTTTCAAGAAACGTCGAATGCTCAACGGAAGAGTGGAAGTGAGTCACCGGATCATGAACTCCTACGAGATATTGGCTGAGAGAATCGCGGCGCTTTCTCCGGAGCGATTTCTCAGGACTAATGAGGCTTTGGTTGAACACTTCGGCTACGATCTTGACCCTACCCTATTCCCTAGTCTAGCTGTCTTTGATGCTCGCCGCATGGCCATGCTCGTACACGAGCGAATTAACCATTCTTTCGAGCTCTTCGAGATGCTCAAGCCGATGGAGTTCTTGGCTCCTCGTCAATGCCTAGCAACTCAACGAGCGTACGAATCTCTCTTTGGTAATTCCCTACGGCAGGCTATGGAGGAGCGACTGAGCAGAATCCGAGTTCGAATGCCGGCGAAAGAATTCGAAGAGTTGTTCGAGCGCTATGCGAGCGGGCAGGGTCGCTGGCCCCTCAATATAGATCTGTTGGCTAGATATCGGGGAGAGGAACCAGAGCCTGGGGTATGGGATTATGACTTCCGTGCGTCGTCGCAAGATGAAGAGTATGCCATTACTCTTGCGGAACTTATCGACCAGGATACCGATAGGGGGGAGCTGGATCATGCCGTGCGAGAAACGCTCTGGAAGAGATCGTATGATGAGCTCAATCGGATAGAGCGAGCATTTTACGATCTCACGGATCCTCACCTACCACTCAGAGCGGCGCTATCTGAGTGCCTTTCCGAGGAAGCCATGATGGCAGTAGAAATGCATGTAGCTGGGTTGGATGTAAATGACATCGTCCATCGAGTCCATGATGACCCAGTTCTGTTGAAAACCTACGGTGATCTACCACCGTCCTTCATAGAGCTCATTCGTAACTCCTTCGAAAAGACATTCTTCGTTTCGATGACTGAGTACATCATGGGTTATTTTTCGGATTCTGCATTCGAGGATAGTTTGGTCGAAACGCTCGCAGTCGTGGTTATTCCGGAGGCATATCAGTTCAGGGCTCTGCTTCATGGATTACGCAAGGATGCCCTCATAGAGAGTGAGCAGCTCAAGGAGCTTTGGATAGGGCCGCTTGTAAAGGTACTTGCCTTCGAACGCGCTTACGATTTGGCCTTCCCGCGTCTGAGAGTACATCTGAAATATGCCGCAGCTCGGCTGGCGATGAGTGTCCATGTATTTGCGGATGCTATCTTGAGTCTCGAAGGAATTGATCCTGACATCACGACTCGTATCCAAGAGTGCTTCGACTCGGTCGATATTATGGGCCTACAACAGATCCTGTCCCGGCATCGCAGGCAACAGATAATAATCGAGGAGTGCTTTGACCTCATCAATCCGGAGGCTCAACTGCGGCGATCAATTAAAGCGATGAAGGTTGATCTCGATTTAATAAATGAGACCCTCTTGCACCTCGAGTGCTTTTTCGCCCGTGATGTCGCCTCCGAGATTCATGACCTATCTCAGACTCTTCAAGGAGCCGAGCTCGGACGAGCCTGTACAGAGCTATTTGCAGCACCATCCTCATCGCGTCCAAACCACAGGATACCTATCGATATAAACTGGATGGACGAAATGGTCTATCAGATCGCGTTGGCATATCAACGTGAGCACGGCGTCGAGTTTATCGCGGCACTGCGTGAAAAGGGGGTTCCTGCAGATGTGTTAGAGGAGCTGACCGGTAGGGTATTCGGGCATGAGGTGTGCGTATCGGCGCGTGAACTCTTCAACCTTCTGAAGAATGCAAAAGAAGGCAAAGCTAATCCTGATTTTGCCGAAGAGCGTCTGTGTTCACACCTGGAGACACGAGGTAATAGGCACCGAGATCGGCTGTTGAGAGCCTATAATGCTCATTGGGCTCAGCACTCTGGGTATGGGTCATTGATTGACGATGTAACCAAGTTCTTCAAAAGTACGAGCGCCAAGAAGAAGATGGTATCGTTACTCATCGGGGTGGCACCCGATAGAAATCAAACCCCCAGTAAACCCGTGCCTATCCACTGACCTCTCGGATTGGGCAAAGAGCGCCTCTTGAGTTTGTCTCCTTTTTTCTCTTAGTGAGGCTACTATTTTGCGAATGGACATGGAGAGATTGATGGCCTCGATACAAGCCTAGGCTCCATCGTGCCAGAGGCGCTAAAGCTTATTTCTTCAAGGAGCTGACGTACCGAGCACGAACAGTGCGGCAGGAGATGGAGGATGAGGGATCTTACCGTTCCTTATGCTCCTGGGTTGTACCCTCCTCGATGCTGAAGCTTGCTGATGTTCTAGGGTACTAGGCTCCGCAGCTACTCTCTCTTTGTGCTCTCTGATTCGCGACGGACACGTGTATTTCGACTCTGCTTCACAGGCTCACTTATGTTTCAGCGCTTTCGTATTTGTTACGACGCGTCGAGGTTTCTGTGAGCTAGGTCGCAGGTGTGAAGATACGAGCCCCGGTACAGTCGGAAAATTGGTGCTTGGTCAGAACAGCGAGGTCTTGTTTTAGTTCCTGGCGCCGTATAACTATTCGGTGCGCCTGTACCCTGGGTAAATTATGGCAGGAAGCCCCGGTATGGCACGAAAATCCACGAGCACTGGCTAAAGCTCAAGATGCCTTACGTCCACATGCGACAACGACAGGAATCAACTATGGCTAATGACGATACCTTTGCGATTTACAAAAAGAAGGTTGCTTAATCCTCTCGGAGATATGGATGCCCCTTGAGTTGGCACTCAACATGCTAGATTCCTCGCTATCGATGTATAGATTCTGACTTCCTGAAACCTCATCCGCCGTGCAGCTAGGATGGTCTAACACACGAACCTGGGGGCGTCCAATTGCATATAAGGGATCGCCTAAGAGGTGGTTTTAGTTTGCTTATGTAACGATTTGACGAGACACTGGCAGCTGTAACGAGCAGGCGCTAAGGAGGTTATATGCAAGCGACTCGATTATACACGGATGCAACTGGCTGTTCGGCGTTTGAGGATCTCACCTTGTCACTGGAGAGATCGGGCGTTGAACAGTGTAGGAGTCTTCGCGCTCCTTCCGAAATGACGATCAATGAGACGGACCCAGGATATCAGTATGACTGGCACAACGCTCCGCGAAAGCAGTGGGTGGTTACTCTGCAAGGTGAGATTGAGGTCCAGCTCAGAAATAGTACAACACGAAGATTTGGAGCGGGGAGTGTCTTGCTAGCCGAGGATACCACTGGGTCGGGACACGCAACTCGAGTGGTGAGTAGTGATCCGTGGCGGTGCTTGTATCTGCCGTTTGATGGTGGCTTAGATTGAAACGAGCGATGGCTGAGCACTCCCTTGACGACGTGGTGGTGATCGCTGAACAAGCGCACTCTGCTGGTAAGAGATGGCACTTCCACATACTCTCTCCGTCATGCTGCTTTAACCCCCATAAAGATCGGTACGGCCTGGTGGTGGAGATACCTATCGAAGGGGTTAAGGTTGTGGCGTTTGTTACCGAACGACCGGTGGACCAAGGCAAGAAGCTAGTTGCTCTGCTGCATGGCTCTCAGGTACTCGGTGGAACGGGGTGTTCTGCCGAGATCGAGAACGAGGTTGCGGCAGAGATCCTAAAGCGCGCGCGCTTCTGTAATCAGCTCAAGATCCCCTGGCATCACCACATGTTGTTTCCAGACTGTGCATTGAATTCTCATACGGGAAAGTGGAACCTCACATTTGAGGATCCGCGCTCGGGAGATACCTTAAATGCCCTATACGACACCGAGCCGCTCAATGACCTAAAGGAGGTAGAGGCACTTTTTTATGCACAGGAGAAATAAAAGACGAAACATCGATTCACTGCTGTGGTCGAGCCCTCCTTGAAGAAGATGTATGGGATCCCTCGTAGCGCTTGTCCATTCGCAGATCCGAGAAGTGCTGTTACCCGGCACGAGAGCGATTGATTGCACCGCAGGGAATGGCCACGATACGGTCTTTTTGTCTCGCTGTGTCGGACAAAACGGAGAGGTATTGAGTATCGACATTCAACAGGAAGCTCTCAGTAAGACCCGCGCTCTGTGTAGCCACGAGGGCTTGAGTAACGTGATCTTCGTCCAAGATTCCCATGAACAGCTATCAAAGATAGTTCAGCAGCACAGCTTTGAAGCTCCTCGATGTGTTGTTTTCAACCTAGGCTTTTTACCCCGTAGCGAGAGCTCCTTGACGACGAAAAGCGAATCGAGCTGTCGTGCGATCGAGCAGGGCCTCGCAATCACGCAGTCGGGAGGGATAATTTCTATACTGGCCTATCGTGGGCACTGCGGTGGGGCAGAGGAGGAGCGCGCTGTGAGGGATCTGCTTGAAGGGCTCCCGCAGAGATCGTTTGCGGTGCATCGAACGGGTGTTGAGAACGAACGAGAGGATACCCCTGTTCTCTGGAGTGTTAGGGTGCTCTAGCCTCTGTAACAGCCCGATACTACTCTCGGCCACAGGCAAGCAGCGTAATCTGTGTAGTAGTTCGATAGTGATGTGAGAAGGGACCAGCTCTCTTGGCCTACTCCGGTAATTGGACCTTATAGAGCTTACTTTGACTGGTTATTCCCCTGACAATTCCGTCGCTATCAAGTTGTAAGGTGCCAGTGAGGCCCTCTACTGAGGTTGAATAGATACTGGTCCGGAAATCCTCAGGCGTACGACCCTTCTCGAGAGCTTTGAGCATAAAGGTCATCGCATCATACCCCAGAGCCACAAAGAGTGGTTGTGAGGGCTCCTGACCGTATTCACGCTTGTAGAGCTGGACTATCTCTTGGTACGCCTTTGAGAGAGGATCCCACCCTAGATAGTGCACGGTGTTTTTGAACGTTCCGGCATTTTTCAGAAAGCCGGAACTTGTAAAGCTCGCTAACCCAACAATCGTCGGAAGAAAGCCCATTTCGTTTGACTGTTTGACGAAAAGTCCCGCCTCATCCCAGCCGATCAGGAGAACCGTATCAACAGCGAGGTTTCTCATCTTGGTTATTGTTGCTCTAAAGTCAGACGATGTAGGGCCGTAACCTTCAATCAGGGCTATCTTACCCGAGTAATTCTTCTTGAATGAATTGACGATCAACTGTGTGAATGTTTCCCCGTCATTGTAAAATACAGCAACTTTCCTTGCGCCGAGTTCCGAGAGAGTTCGAGCAAAGTTGTTACCGTGACCGTCTGCGTAGTATCCGAGGCCTAAAACGTACTCGCCAGCGAGGGCGATTTCACTGCTTGCATCGAGGCAATTTGCCAAAAAAATCTTATCGCGGTCAGCTTTTGCTGCTAGTGCGATTACCCCGTTATAGGTAGGGGACATCATTATGAAAGCCTTCCGGGCCTTTAGTGTCTCGTAGGCGCTGACAGAATTCCTGACTAAGAACTGATCGTCCTCGACAAGCAGTGTTACTTTCGTATCTCCGTATTCTCGGATTGCCAATTGGACTCCGCGGAGATTCTCCTCCCCTAATGACGCAACCGGCCCAGAGAGGGGACCTAACCAGCCGATAGTGGTAGTATCCGTCGCTGATACTTGCCCAGGCCGAAGGAACATCGCTGCTGCGAGGGCCACTATCGCTGAACTCAGGAGGGTGACTGCTATTTTCCGCATAAAAAAGGGGTCATTCCGTGATTAAATTGCGTGGTGAACGCAGGTTATCGATAGAAGGTAGGTGTTGGTAGTCCACGAGCCCGATCCTACGGTAATCCTATGCCTGCCTCAAATCAACTTTGGATAGGTCGTTTAGCCGAATAATCAAGAGCATCAACGCCCAGACTGCAATCCCACCAAATATATGCCACAGAAAATGAGTCCCCATGGGAAGAGGCGATACGAAGCCTGGCCGATCGAGCATTCGGCACGTTATCGCTGTGATGAACGCTAAGATAATGCCGCATAAGAGTCCAAACCCCTCCCACTTTGCACGGCGCACGATAACCAGCAAAGGGATCAGGATTGAGAGAGCTGCAGAGACGTATCCAAATGAGATCTGAATAGCGTGCTCTGTTACCAAAACCCAACCAAGGAGGCGGCCAGATAGTCCCACGAGTAGAAAAAGCCCAACTGCGCGCAACCACGATCCCATTATCTTGCGCCAGAAGGCCACACCCGCCGCAGAGACGGCGATAATTATCGGAACAAAATCCATGAACAACCACACGGGGTGGGAACGCGTAGCATGATAGAGGGTCCCGCCGATGATACCGACGGTGACTATCGGTAGCGACATGACTATCAGAGGATAGCGTCTACGATCCAGTCGAGTGCGAAATGCGATATGAACAAGCAGCGCGACAAAAACCAGGTTAGTCCAGGTATTCCACGGCTCAACTGGGAATGCTCCAGCGGCGATACCAGGTAAGGTCTCGGTATAGATCGGGCCAGAATCGTTCGGGTGCATTGCAGTGAAATAGTACCTCAACCAAGTTTACTCGGACATATGAGAAGTGCATCTCCTTGCCACAATTGCGCAGCTAGCTCTCGCAAGTACTACGAGTAGGCAGGATGGAGATGACGATTCCCGCAAATCATATACATTCTGTCTCTCTAACCGAGCAACTGGGACAGTCTTGCTGGGCGCGAAATCACTACTTCCTAGATGGTCCGATCCTGGTGGATGCCGTTACCCTGTTGGAATTTATGCGGTTCAGAGCCGTTAGAGAATACAAGGTTTAGGATGGGAATTTGACTAAACCTCGAGGCATACTTACGATCGGGTTTATTATTCAGCGAATAGAAATATGCAGTCGTTCGACAAGGAAAATAATCAGGCTCCAGGATTGAGCCAGCTTAAGGAGAGCGCTCTCCCAGAAGCGGGGTCTATCCAGTCACAGGTCGACCGTCCGACACCATTTGCGATCGTCACAAGCATAAATCCGTCGATTAAACGCCTCCCACTGCCGCAGCTAGAGTGGCCAGATCTTAACAGGCTGCGGAAAAATTATCCCCAAAACGCCCATCTTTCCCCTTTCTGAGT
>JBBAUR010000035.1:0-35009 GCA_040398075.1 Bdellovibrionota bacterium
TCGGCTGGGCTGACTCTGCCTCTCCCGGGGCCCGCTTGATCTAGCCGCGCCGCCTAGACGAGTGAGCGCGCTCGATAGCAAGCGCCCCAGCGATCACTGGGTTGATCTCCGTGCCCGATGTCTCCCGTCCGGGGATCGGGTCTCTCTAGTCGGTCCGTCGGGGTCGCAGCATCCATACCCATATGGTACCCACGGGCGCGGGGATCTACACGGGCGCGCTAGATATCGAGTGCTCGGTCACCCTTCAAGGAGTCGATGAGGCTCGAGTGGTCACGGAGGGAGCCTGCGCTGAGTTTTCAAGAGAGTTACAATTTTTTTACAAGAGTTTCGGACGGTCTCCGGGCCAGCCTCCCTCGACCTCTCCCTCGCCACCTCCCCGGCGCTCACTGCGCTGACCCGCTCTGCGCGCTCGCCATCCAGAGCCCCGTCCCCTGGTCAGCTAATTGTGGCTGTTTAGCCACAACGTGGCGCACCCTGGCGCGGAGTCCTCTCAGCAGCGGTGGAGAGATACCGTCAACCCTGCAGGAGGCCCGCGAGCCGCGCCCAACGCTCCGCCAGCGCGCTCTGGGACGCCTCATCACCGGTGGCTGTGCCCTTGGTGGGCGCCGTTCCCATCGCGACTAGCGTCAGATCGCGGAGCTTGGTGGGATCTGTGATTGCAAGGATGAAGGCGGCTCTGAAGGTGTCCTCCTCTATGCCTGCTGCTCTCATTCCAGACAACGTGCTCTCGATGACTGTGTTGCTGTCTTTGGATCGGTCTAGTGCCGCGACGAGGTGGGGCCGCATCATGGACAGCGTGATGCGCAAGTGTGACGGATTTATTAAGTCTTTGATGACGCTCTCGAGCTTGACTTTTCCCTTGCCAGAGATTGTCATGAATAATTTCCGGTCGAGGTCGTCGCGAGTTGCAGCATCTGTGATGTCATCAACTCGCTTTCCTATAAGTCTGTTGAGCGTGTTGTAGTTTATGACGTGATCTTGGATTCCAAGTTCGCTGACCTTTGCTGCGTAACTAGAGATTGCCGCAACTGAGAAGAGCTTCTTTGTGATCGGATCTTTAATCTCCTCGCTAGTCAACCCTTCCATTGTTGTGATGTATGCGTAGAGCTCCGCAGCTTCCGCGAGTGACTTCGATCCCTCGAGTCGTCCCATCAAGAATTCCGCAGTTAGCTGGGCCTCGGGTATCATTGCTTTTCTCACTAGCTGGAGAGCGAGGTCAGAGGCTGTACCAGTACCCTCAATCCGCCCGCCATAATTGTCAAGAGCATCTACAGCCCAATCTTCTGCGTGAATTAACTCGTGTTCGTAGATCTTTTCAAGTTCGGGGCTTGAGACGACTCCGCTTACGGCACCTGACTGATCAATTGACAACTGTGGTGGAGCTGATATCACTAGGTTCTCGAACGCCGGCGCGTAAGCTGCAACTGCTGTGCTCTTACCTTTGCTTGAGAGAGACTTGGCCCATCCAGAAGTCTGATCTGATCCTGCATCATAGACGCCCGGGCTGTAGTAGTTCGCCTTTATGTCTGTTCCATAAGTGCCCATCATGAGCTTGGTGACTTCAAGCCGCGCGATCATCGCTTTTTTAACTTCTTCTGGATCTTTACCGGTGTTGCCCAGCTTCTCCTGCAGCTCTTTGAACCGCTGTGAGAACTCAGACTTGAGGTACTGTATTCTTTTCCTTCGTGCAGATTCATAGGCAGCGAAAGCAGCTTCAAGGCCCGACTTGGCAGCAGGGTACTTCTTGATAAAAGCCTCGTAGGCTGCATCACCCTTCGACATCAGGTTCTCGTCCTGAACGGGTTGTTTTTCTAGCGCTCTGTGTGCTGCAGTTTCAGCGTCGGGCGCATCTGTATCTTCCTGCAGGATCTCTCTAATTGCGCGTCTGAGGAGTGTGCTCATGACACTAAATAGGATTCAGGAGATAAGAATCAGACCAATTGACGGCTGTGATTCACGCAAGACCCCTCAGCGGAGCGGGTTGAACTGTGCGAGCGTACCCATGTTGGTGTAGTAGTCACCGCTGGGTGTGAACGTCTTTGACGCCAGCTGGTCACCGGGGTAGGTTCCTAGCCCTACGCCGTTCTCGTCACCAAACAGCAGCAGGTCGCCTCGGTTGGCGAACTCTAGCGTTACGGAGTCGGGCCAGCCCTGGAGCGACTGGGGCAGAACGACAGCGGGTGAGGATCCTCCGCTACCGCGTGGGACCGCCATCAGCACGACTCTCTCGGGAAGGTCGATCGATGTCCATTCACCGCTCGGCCCCATCTGGAGGATGTCGTTCCTGTCGATCGGTTGTCCCCGCTTGTCAAGCAACTGATTCTGAGTGAGGTTGTAGCCGCCGATCTGTGCTGGACCGCTGTATCTTGTGTGGACCCTGCCGTAGTAGCTTGCCTTGAGTAGCTCATGCAGCCGCTGGACGAACCGCCTGTGGTTGAACATGTGGACGTCTATGACTCTCTTCAGATCTACGATGTTCGGGGGAAGTTGCGGAGCCTGAGCGTGGGCTCGAGGCGTGGGTCTCACAGGTTCTCCGCTTGGGTTCGCACGTGGATCACCGGGTGGGTAGTAGGGTTGTGGTACACCAGATTCGAGGAGCTCATTCCTAGAGATCCTGCGGGTCTCATTCACACCCGGCACTTTGGGTCCGAAGTGACGACCTGGAGTGAGCCGGGGGTCGAAAGCTGGTGCTCCCTCCGCATCTGCTGCCTGTCGATAGGTCTCACCGATGGTCCTCTCGATCCACCTCTGCTCTCTAGGTGAGAGATTTCTATTGTAGGGGTCCGTGTTCACTCTACCTGTCGTCTGCAACATGTCTTCCAGCCAGATCATGGCCTCGTGGTAGTCCTCGTCGCTGCCAAAACCACCCTTCAGGATGTCCAGAGCATTCAATGTGTCTTCCGAGCCCCAAGTGCGGATGATCTTGGCAGCCACGACCTTGGGATCCATCTTGAGGAGGTCCTCCTCCTGGTCTCGGAAACCCATCGTGTCGGAGGGAGATCCAGGAGCTGCTGGTATCGCGGCCCACTGGGACATGTCTTCCTCAGCGTTATAGACTGGATCGAGTGTCTGTCTCATACCGTGGTCATAAGTGATGTCTGCAGTCCTGCCTCGGAGCATCTTGTTTCCGGTGGGAAACCTGTATGTGGTCTCTCGGAGGAGCTCCTCTCTGATGATCTGCCGCAGTTGGCCGCCTGTGATTCTCATGCTTCGCTTCCTCCCGGCTAATTATACAGGGAAGATCTAGACTTTCACCGCCGAGCGTATCTCTCTGATAAGCTCCCAACCGCCTGGTAGGTCCATCTGAGTATTTCTTAGCTGAGCGCCCTGAATGCGAATGATCTCTCCGGGTTCGACCGCGAGTGTGTCTTCGCTTAACCTCATCAAGCTGACAGCAGTCTCAGGCACCTGTAGGATGACAGGGACCAAGAGAGTAAAATCGCCGTCTGTCGTTGATTTGAGCTTGACGACCTCGAGCCTGGTACCGGGCACGATGATCACTGGGATGCCGCGTACCGTGCCTGTCCAGGGTTTGCCGACTGTGACGGTGTCACCCGCATCATAGTGAAGCGGTTGCTTCGCAAGATCGTCGTAGTGCTTCTTTCTCGCGAGGAGCCGCGATCTGAACTCATCTGATATTGTTTCCCTGATGATCCGACGAAGCTGTCCATCTGTGATTCTCATATGTCTAACCCGTCCACCTGTAGTTTTTTCATGCTCACCAGCCGACGGATCGTCTCCATGCCGTGCTTTCGGTAGACACCCGCTAGCGGATGACCGTACCAGTCGTCGCCCGCATAGGCCTTCGCATTCAGCACGTTACAGTTGTCCTCAAGCTCAGCTGTCTTCTCGTTCTCTTCCGAGTCGAGCGGCAGGTAGTCAACATCGGATCTGACATCCTGGTATTTCTGCCAGACCCTTTGGGCATCGGACGAGACTACCATTCGATCTGACATGAGACCGCCGCCGAGCTCCGTCGCTGCCTCCATCGCAATGTCGTACAGCAGCGGACCAAATCCCCTGCGGGTGACTCTTGAAAAGAGGACCTCGTAAGCATCTCGGCAGGGCCTCATCTCATTCTCAACTCTGATAGCCTCAACTGAGCCGTAGTTGACGCCGTCTCTTATGGCCATGACAACTATACGACTTCCCGATCCGGAACTCGTGACACGTAGTTTAAACGTGAAGTCATCCGGAAGGTTGTCTGGAGTGATGCGGACCTCACGGAGGAGTTCCTCCCTGATAAAGTCTCTCAATATGCTTCTAGCCACGAGACACCTCCAGCATCCACTCGAAGTAGGGTAGCAGCTCGGAATAGGTTCTTGCTGCCATCATCTCATCTTTCAGGCTTGCCTTGTACTCTCTAGTGGGACCTTTTACGCCGTACTTTTTCATTATCTCTTCCTCTTCTCTTTTCTTGGAGGAGACAACGGGTCCAGCAGCTCTAGGTGGTGGCCTCCGAGTGAATCTCGTCATCTGCTGGAACGTGTCTGCAGCCCACTCACGACCGATGAGGTAGTAGCCCTCTGTGTCGAGGATCACCTCCTCGAGCTTCATGTTGTTCGGAGGCCAACCTTCTGTGTAGCTTTCAATCGCAGCTGGGACCTCGCCCGGGTCTCGTGGAAGCCTTTGTGTTCCCACCAGCTCGCCGTTCAACCAGCTCCCTGAGTCTCCGACTTCCTCGCTCCAGATCACCTTGTAGGGTTCTGCTGGGAGGACAATGTGCTCTCTGCCGAACATACCCGGGGCTGCACGTCCCCCGATCGATGCGCAGTAAACCACGCTGCTCAGACCCCACCGAGAAGCGAGCCCATCGATGAATTCCCGGTAGACAGGCTCCTGCTTGTAGCGCAGTGCCATCCGGCCCCGCTCTGCTATCCCTTCTGTCGTGACGTAGTGGTAGCCACGAGCTGCTGAAGACTGGAATTCTCTGATGAGGATCTGCCTGTCGCCGAGCTCACGACACATGTCTGCTGCAATTCGGAAGATCCTGCCGGAGTCTTGACCCTCGGGAGTTGTGCCAGGGTCTAACACAGCCATCTCTCTGATGAGAGACCGCAGGATTTCTTCTGAAGTTTTCACTGAGTTGCCTCTCCAGCAATTCGATTGAAGACCAGATCGACCCACTGATCTGCTGCTCCTATGACGTGGATGCCGTCAGATCCGACCGGTATCCCTCTGGAGTCTATCGTGTTTGGCACTAGAGGCGTTGTGTGCTGGTAGATGAAGTCTCTGGCTCTCGGCGAGTAGCTGGAATCGCGCTTCCCAGTTGTCGCTGGCGGCCCGACCCAGTAGACTTTTGAAGCTTTAACACCATCTACTACTTCCGCTATCTTTTTAGCAGCCGTTTCGCAGTTTTTACTAACTTCAGACTCAGGTCTAAAGATTCCAGCTGCTTTCTCCTCAGGAGTGCGGTTCGCTTCAGCGTTCCCTGAGTCGTTTGTTCCGAGGCTGATGACAGCGATGTCGTATGGCCCCGAATCGTTGACCTGTTTGAGAGTGAATTGTTTTCCGAATTTGGGAAGTCCGGCGATCCAAGTTTTCGCCGCTGAGCCTCCCCAGCCGAACCTCTTGACAACAGCGCCCTGCTCTTGGAATCTCGTCTCCAGCTTATCGCCAAAGGTGTAATCCGGTGCCTTGGGATCAGTGTTTCCGGCTACTTGACTGTCACCCAAGATCACTATCCTCTTTCCCTGGAGCAAGCCAGTAAATCCAGATCCCTTGAAGATGTCCTCCTCAGGAGCTGGTGCTTCTAAGATCAGCATCTCTTGAATCAGCTGGCGTAGACTTCTCTCTGCAGTGCTCATTGTCTTAAGTATATGTCACTGCAATCGAAGAGTAGATATCGAGATCTCAAATTTCTGTGATGCGCATCTTTCTCCCAGCTCTTTTAACTATGGAAGCTGCTGTGAGTTCATCCATTCACGAGCGAGGTTGGCATGCTTTCTAGTAAGGTACGGAATTCCAAGTTCATTGACTGTGCTGAAGATGTCGTTCCACTCTCTCACCTGCCAGTCCTCGACTTTCTCACCTTCCCGAACGGCCCTTCCCAGCTTGGATGCAGTTGAAGCTGTCATGACGAAGCCAGCGACTCTCCAGTTCGCGACGACGAACTCATTCTCGCCTTGCATCGAGGGATCGAATGACTTCTCATCCAGGATGTAACCTTCGCCCTTTAGTTGACTGTATCCCACAGGGCGCTTGCGAAGGCCTGATGCGCTGTATTTCTCTCGAACCTCAGGTGGTATGTTCTTGTGATATCCGGTGTACAGGTCATCCATGCTGTTTGCAGCGAGCGTCGTCTTGCCCTTGATCACAAGGCCGTATTTACCCCAGGCATCCCACCCGTCAGGTCCGCTGCTGTAGGGTCCGCTGATGTAGCCCATTGTGGAGATCTCATCGCGACCAGATGATTCTTTAAGAGATCTGATCCGATCGGGCGCTGCCGCCTTGAGCCAGTGAATCTTGACAACTTTATTCATGAAGTCGTGGTCAGCCTCGGTTGCCCAAGCCTGCTTCACAGAACGAGCCAAACTGCGGAACTCGGGATCCTGCTCGAACGTCGGATCCAGGTCTGGATCACCGCCGTATTTGATGCCCGCTGTTCTCGCCAGGAAGCCTTGAAGATCCTCGAGGAGAATCTCCTGTACGACTCTTCGAAGTAGATCTCCTACACTCACTTGCCTCGCAGCCTCTAGCGGTAGCCTATTGAAAAAGAAGTCGTGCAGCTCGAGCCGCAGCTGATGTCGAGGTAGTGCTCGCCCGATTCTCTCGGAACGAATTCGATGTCTGCCGTCCAAAGCATGAGATCTCCAAAGTCGCGCTTGAGAGTGAACTTTCCAAACATCGACGTCCCATCAGTGTGATACACTGCAATCGACGGACTTTCTGTTCCGGGAGAGGCAACAGCAGCGTGAACGAAGTATGTAACAGCCGGATCATCCTTGTATGCTGAGAACTTGTACGGCGGTGGCTCACCCACAATCGACTCTACCTTGTGCAGAAGAGACATTCCCTTGTCGTATCCCTGCTCAATAAAGATCTTGACGTTATCGTTCACTATGCTCTTCGCAGCGCCCACAGATGGTGCCCTTGATTGTGCCGCTACTGAGGCTGCAGCTTTCTGTGTAAGGTAGTCAGGTAGTCCCGCTGTATCTAGAACTTGAAGTGCAACTGCTGGCTTCATTTTCTTGCTAGCCTCAGCGCCGCTGATGACGACTTCATCGGATCCGCCACCTGCCGCAGATTGACCGGCTGAGATTGTCTTGCCAGAGAAGATGTCACTCACAGCCCGAGCTATTGTGTTGTAGACAGAGTTAGAATACTGTCCGTAGTCGTTCATCTTCGCAAGCTTGTCGATGAATTGCCTTGGAACCTTTGCGTTGATCGAAGCTGTAGCGACATCTCGGAGCTGTCGATCATCCCTAAAAAGCTGCTTGATCGCCTCTTCATCGCTCAAAATGTTGAGAGGGATGGCTGGGCTTCTACCTGCCTTGAGGTCAGCCTTCATTGACTCAATGAAGTGAATCACTGCGGCGTTCTTGTAGTTATCAGCGTCAGCGAAGAACTGAGAACCGTCCTGCTCTGCGATGAGAGACTCACGCAGCAGAGTCGTCCTGATGATGTGTCGTAATTGTCTACCGGTGATTTTCATTTTTCAACGTCAGACCGGAATTGCCCAGACGCTTGAGTAGGGCATGTCGTCACCAGTGGCCGGCCGCAGAACTTCTCCGTCGTAGATGCTCACGTCACTTCTATCAGCTTTGAAACCAGACTCTGGATTCAGCTTGTCAAGACCGCTGGACCGAGCTATATCAGTAGCTGCTTTTTTGAGCATTTCTCCCTGATCTGGTGTACTTCTAAAGGGGCCTAGTCCAAACGTCTGGATGGGTCTTTCAGCGACACAAGCGATGACAACGTGAGACCTCCCGCCAATGCTTGCGGGAAATGTCTTGAATCCGTATCGGATGCTCGATGCCCAGGCCTCTTGGGCATCTCTACTTGTTCCAACGTCAGGGTTCTGGTTGTACATCTGAGCATCCATGTTGGACTTTAAAACTTTGGCAGCTGTCTTGACCTGGTCAAGGATTGAGCTGTCTGCCTCTGACATTGTCCTTTCAATCTCTTCCTTGATGATCTGGCGTAGCTGTCTACCGGTTATTCTCATGATAAGGTTTCTCCTGTTTCTATCTATTTGAATTCTTTTTTGGAGATTGCTATGTAGGCCGCCTAATTTTTTCCCCAATTTTAACTGCGTAATGCTTGCTCATGATCAGATCAACAAGGTGATTGATGACTTCGTCTAGGTCTTCTATCATTTGAACTGAGAGGTCTAGGTCACGACCTAGATCGTCTCCGCGTGATTTAAGCTTTATGAGAGCGCTATCTTTTGGACTTAGGTTATCAGGATCTGTGAGACTAAGTTCTTTTGTCTCTCTTTCTTCTTCGGCAGAATAATCAAAAAAATCCTCTTCTTCGAGCTTTCTAGGACGCTTTTTGGCGCCCTTTTTCTTTTTATCAACTGCAGGATTTTTTGGAACTGGTGCTGTGGGTTCCGGCTCCTCAGATGCCGGCTGACCTTCGTATATTCCTGCACCTTTCAGGATCTCTAGCAGATCGGACCGATCTCTAAAGCTGGCCCCTTTTGTAATTTTGATCATCATTATTGATCCACTTGCAGGACTATACGCAGCTGACTCAAGTGCGTTGGGTCCTAGAAATATCAGTATATTCAGAATTTTTCCACTCGAATCTATGAATCCATTAATTTCGATGGCCTTCTTTGATATGCTTTCGTCTTCTGACTGTATCAACTCGGCTTCGACAGCGTTATCAATAACGTTTCTGAAGACGTTCTTAAGATCAAGGTAGTCTCCCGAGCTATTAAGTTTAACTCCGTTATTTGCAGAAGTGAGTGCGGCACTGTCAGCTGTAAAAATTGATCCGATGACCTTCGGACCGCCCAGTCCAAAGATTACAGAATTAACTAGAGTCGAACCCGCTGGGCCAGATTCACTCCAGAAATTTAAATTCTGCTTGCCCCTCATCACGTCAGTGTACACTTTGTTGCCGCGAACTATAGAAGACATGAAAGGTTTTTTGTTTCTGTATTCTTTTCTGATGTCTATGATGCTAATTTCTTTCCCTTCTGTGGCTCTCTCTCTAAAGATAGCAGCAAGCTCATCTCTGTCAGCCTGATCATCAGTACTTCTAGCTGCGAGCCTTTTCTCATCGTCTGGAGTAAGAAGATCATCATCTTCGTCAGCCTCTCTAATGAGCTGCTTTACTAGAAGGCTAAGTTGCGACTTTGTGAGCTTCATTTTGAAGATGCATCCTTTGGAGGAACAATAGTTCTAAGATCAGAATTGATGTCTTCACTTGAAAAACCCGTCATGTCGGGAGTATCTCCGACTCCGAGTCCCTTCTGCAGCGCCCCGGCGACCCACCCAGCCACAGTGACAGCGTCAAAGATGGGCTTGATTGCAGTTATCCTCGCCCCGCCGGCCATTTCAATTCGAATCTTCTTGATCATCTGTGCACCCTTGGGTGTGCTCTCGCCACGCTCGTCGGGCGGCCTTGCATCAAAGTCAATGTAATTTCTACTGAGAATATTTGATTCCTGAAATGCGTCCGCGACGGCATTAAGGGGGGTGTAGCGTGCAAGAACTCCGAGGAGTTTCACGTTAGGCTCTCCTCCCGGCGCGCCACGCTTCACTTTGTCAAGAAGCCCACTTTCATCTCGGGTTCTAGCAAGGACTGTTCGAACGTCTACACCCTCTTCTGATGCAAAGATTGCCTTGTTGGTCTGTAGATAGTCTCCGTCCGATGTACGCTCGAGTATGACGTCTTGTCCATTAGACTTCTTTATGTAGACTTCTTCTGCTCCATTCTGTAGTGAGACGGATAAGCTGACTATCTTTTCTTTTTCTGACCCGAAACGGTCTCCGCGGTCAGTGCCCTCCCGGAGCACCATCTGAACTGAGAGGGAGCGCCTCACAGCCTCTCTAATGTCGCGCTCTGTTAATTTAACTTTCATATTGATTCCTGTGTGATTCTAATTATGCGTCCGTCTAGGTGTAGTAGTACTTGTTAAATTCTTTAATGTAGGCAGCGTAGGTGCTATTGTTTCCACCTGGCGAAGCGCCGAGCCCGCCAACCTTCAGCTTTTGCATGCTAGGACCGCCGCCGAAGTGTACAGCGGCGCAGATCTGCGCAAAGTCGAGCTTAGACATGTCTGATCCGTCGCCTCGGGACCCGTCGTACCAGGACAGAGCCTCTGCTGCTGTTCGACGTGTGAACATGTCCATGTAGTCTTCCTGCAGATTCGAGTCGCCAAGGAAGCCTTGCCAGAGCTCGTAGTATAGTCTTATTTTAGCACTGTCACTAGACTTGCAGTCTCTTTTGCTCACAGAGTCAAATTTTCCATTCTTGTTAAGCGGGTGCCCAGTGTCTTTCAAAAATCTAATGAGATCTTCTGTCCAGTCGTAGGCCAAGATCTGATACTTGCCGTACGCGCCGCAATATCCGGGAAGTTGTGGCTTGTTCTCAGCCTTGTATGGGTCGGCCGAGCCGCGCGACTCAGGGCCCATGATCCCATCCTTGAATTTTTGGAGATTAAGTTGACCTGGTTTAACTTCATCAGGCTTTCCAACTCGGCCGACAGCTCCAGATTCTTTCCGCTGCGCATCCTCTATTGTTTTCTTAATCTCTGTTGTGGCCTCGTCGATCCTGAGGCCCTCCAGCGCACGACGCGCAACTTCGTCAGCTCCATTCACGCAGTGGATCCCGTCAGGCTGGTCCTCGTAGTCTCCCGGGTAGGACATGTTTGAGGCTATGCCCCAGACATTGATGTCCTCGGAGCCCGACTTGGCGGCCTGCATGGCGTCCGACACAGCTCGACGGAAGTCAGGGCTCTTGTTTGCTGAGGCCGGGAGCTTCAGCCAGTGATCAGGATCCTTGATTGTCGTGCTGAAGACTGTGCTTGCCTGTTGCGTGTCAAGAATCTTCGTCGGAGGTGGAGGTCCAATCGCCATGAAAGCTGCACCGGACTTCTCACAGGCGTCATACATCTTGGTAAGATTACTGGCAGCGTCTCCCGGAGAAGGAGAATTGCCGCCGAAGATGGCGACCACGAGGACTGAGTCCTTTGCTGCAGCCTGGACTTGCCTGAGAACGACGGACGGCTGGGCACCATCATCGCCCACGCGTGTCACTGTGTAACCCTTTTTCTCCAACTGAGCGGCAACTGCAGCGCCTAGACTACCGTTAGCTTGGCTGTCACCGCAGACAGTTGCGTGCATGGTCAGCTTCTTCTTTTCATCCGGCGTGGTCTTACTGGGGTCCAGAGCCCGCTCAGCTATGCCCCAGAGGACTCGGAGCCCAATGGCTCCGAGAACGATCCGAGTGACTTTTTCAGAAAAAGAAAGATCTCCAGTCTTCCCTGAGACGAGTGCTGCTGTGTAAGTCGACCTTCCCGTCGCAGTTGACGTGGGTACACCTCCAACAGCTTCCTGGATGATCCTTCGGATCTTCCGGCGAATAATAATCTCTGATAGACGCATGCCTTGTTAAGTATTAAACTACACACCGTTCCGCATACTTACAAGCATGCGACACAAAATCCAGCGGTTCTTGGACCTTGTCCGCTACTCAGACGCCGAGCTGCCAGAGATCTCTCTAGGGATTCTACTAGCTGTGACGACTCTTGTGCCCGAGAGGCTGACGTGGATGCCGCCCCTGGCGCAGGTGATCCTCGCTGCGGGCGGCGTCGTTCGCTGCTGGGCCTCCCTGTCGTGCGGGCTTCCGGTGCGCAATGCATTTAACGTCTCATCAGTTGCGCTCTTTGTCTCGATGCTGGCCGCTGAGATCTACCACGAAGGTGCCGGTGACGAACTTTTTCTAGGTGCAGTGACTTCCGTCGCAGCGTGGTGCCTCTATCGGACCAGCTACGAACTGACAACTCGGATAGATATCAACAAGGGAAAGTGATGGACCAGCAGAACCTCGCAACAGTCCTCGTTACTGCGATCACAGTTCTTGGATCATCAGCAGCGTGGAACTTCTACGACAGGCGTCTGAAGATGGCAGCCCAGGCGGCAGAGAACGCAGACAAGAACAATCACATGTTCCGTGATGATCTTCGCGAGAGAGTTGCAGTCCTCGAAGACAAGCTTGAGAGGTCGTACAAGGAGCGTACTGAACTGCAGAACGAGATCCTTAAGATGGCTGAGTCTCTTGCAGCGCTCAGGGTCGAAGTGGAGTTTCTTCGAAAGGAGAACGAGAAGCTCAAGAAGCAACTCCAGGATCAGTCCAGGGATCGCTAGTCTCGCCTCGATGTGCACATCAAGATCGCTTCGCAAGCGTCTCCAGCATCAAGCAGCGAGGCGCATGGGCCACTTGGCGAGGTAGTCGAACAGCGCCCGTTCCTTCATCTTCGCCTCGAGGACGACGTCCACGTCGAGTCCGCAGTCGATGAAGGGCGTGTAGTACCAGTCAGAGTGCGCGTTCTTCGCCTCCTTCGGGTCCTCCAACTGTCGCGAGTTGGACAGGTGACAGGTGGGCCGGACGGAACCCCAGGTCGAAGCTGCCAGAGGCAGCGCCTCGTCCCACGGTAGATCCTGCGGACCACACTCGTGGTGGTGCTGATCTGCCACGATCGCAACACCCGTCCGCTTGAAGACACCTTCGTACAGGTGCTTGATCGAGTAGAGGTTCGCCTTGTCGTCGTTCTCGACCGTGAGGCGCTTCTGGACGCCCTCGGGCAACCGCTCGAAGTTCCGGCACCAGGTGTCCAGTGCCTTGTCTCTGTCACCCTTCGCCGCACCCACATGGATGTTGATCTTTGCGTTCCGATCCTCGGGCTGGAGCATCATGTCCATCATCTTCTGGTGGATCTTGAGGTCTGTGATGCAGTTCTTTACAACTTGCTCGTTGTCCGATGCAAGAATGTTGAAGGGTCCCGGGTGGAGCGACAACCGCTGACCACCTTCTGCCGCAGTGACGCCCACCTCTGCCAGTGCAGCAGCAATCCCTTCGATGTCAGGAAGGTCTTCGACATTGTATTCCGAAGCCCACGGGAAGAGGCAGGACGTGACACGGAACACCTTGACGCCATGCTCATTGTTCCACTTCACCACCTCTATCAGATCTCGGCAGTTCTGCAGAGCGAGCTGAGAGGCGTAGTTGATGCCCTTCTGCTGGAAGGTCCTCTTGATCATGCCACGAGAAGTCTGAATTCCGCGCTTTTCCTGCAGTTCCATATTGATGCAGGCGTAACCAAACCTTGCCATGCTTCCTCCTTGTGTGAGCATAGTACACCATGTGTGCCATATTTACACGTGTACGCCATGAGACAGATCCTATCAGAAGGCTTGAGATACCACGTGGAGAACATGATTCCGATCACTGATCCCGTGTACCGTCCAGGATCTGACAAGTTCTTCAACTTGATCAGAGAGGCTCGATTCGCCTGGGCATCGGGTGAGATTCCACATGAACTCGCCGACCCCTGGATAATGTCGACAGACATCGGAGACTGGGGAATTCATGAAGGTCACCTCGTACCTCTTGACTTTCCCATGCCAGATTTGATCGCTGAAGCTGAGTACAAGGGTCGCAAGGTCCAGCTGGGCAAACCTTTCAGAGTCTCTGGTGGGGGCCACAAGTTCGCTGTCTACGTCAGAGATCCAAAATCAGGCAACGTCAAGAAGGTGCAGTTTGGATCACCCGGTCTCAGCGTGAAGCTGAACGATCCGGCGCGGCGGAAGTCATTTGCAGCTCGCCATCGCTGCGAGCAGAAGAACGACAAGACCACGCCCGGCTACTGGGCCTGCAGAGTTGGCCGTTACCCTTACCTCTTCGGTGGTAAGACTTACTATAAGTGGTGGTAGATGAAGAGAGAATACACAGACAAGTTCATAAATCCGAACACCAGAATCCGTCGAATCACGAAGGAAGCAGTGGACGGAGAACTCACCTGGCACCGAGATGCTAGTGACAGAGTCGTCACAGTTCTCGAGGGATCTGGATGGAAGTTACAGTTTGACAATCAGATTCCTTTCAACGTCGAACCAGGTGATAGAATATCAGTGCAAGCAAATGCTTGGCACAGAGTCATCCCGGGTTCGGGAGACCTTGTAATGGAGATTAAAGAGATGTCTGACATAAGAGACCAGATCGCAGAGATGGTACAGGAAGTGGTCCTCGAGATCGCTGAAGGTCGTCGGAAACTTAAGGCTCTGCCCAGGAGCTACGGTGCACCGAAGGGATCTGAGCGGGAGAAGGATCTACGGCGCCACGCAAAGATGCACCCTGATGACCCTGACAAGTATGACCACTCTGACGTGGCAGGAGAGAAAGGTCCCCCAAGGGATGCACCTCGCTCCAAGTACACGATCGCATATGAGAAGCGATTCGGAAAGAGCAAGGTCGACGAAGTTGACGAAGCTGAACCGCTTGACATCGACGCTGATGACACTCCCGAAGAGCTCGGCATCTACGAGCTTAACGACGGATCCGAGCTCTACGAAGATGCGGATGACGGACTTCTGCTGGCTCTGCTTGAGGAAGCAGACGAGAAGGGAAGAATGGATCCAATTCTCGAGCAGATGCTAAACGAGAAACTTGGTGCAAAGACCATGAAGTCGTTGCGTGCAAAGGCTGAGAAGTCAAACGCTCCTGTCGGCGCTTTAACAGCTGTCTACAAGAAAGGTCTTGCAGCCTACGGTAGCGGTCACCGTAGGAAGATTGGCCAGCACCAGTGGGCGATGGCCCGTGTCAACTCTTTCCTCGTCGGTGGCAAGGCACGCAGCGTTGACTCAAAAGAGTGGGAAAGAGTCAAGAAGCACAGGAAGAAGAAGCGCTAGGGAGAGACAAGATCCCAGGCTCGCAGCCGGATCTTCCAGCGAGCAACCTCTGCTTCTCTCCCCTTACACTCAGATCGCCTGCTCATCTGCCGCTTGATCTTTCTCCACTTGCGCGTCACCTTGCGAGCTTCTTCAGGGTCCATGCTGTCTAGCAGCTCCTTGACTCTGTACTCGTGTCTGGCGCACAGAGATATCGGAATGATTCCAAGCTCCAGGCACAACATGTCTTCTACCATGTTGACACACGTGTAAGGTGATGCGGTAATGTCGTCGTTGTCTTGCATGTGAGTAAGTGGGTGGTTACTTGGAGACGTCGATCTCCCCTCCGTTCACCTCAAAGAGAGCCAGTCCAGTAGCGGACAATCTTCTGGCCTATAAAGATTAAACCACGAGTGGTGTGATCACATCGCTACTATTGATGATCACAAGAAATACTATCAAACAATCCAAGCTTGTTCAAAGATATTTAACCACATGGTCGGCTTCACACAGACTGGAAAAAGAGTTCTTCTCACAGGTGTAACTCCCAGAAGTCCAGGCCTCTACTGGGTCTGCGACGTTGACACTGTCGCTGTTTCAATAGTGAACGTCTCTTGGGATGGAACTGGACTGTTCGCAAGAGAGCTCGTCTCAGGTGAGACCATTGATGAATCTGAGTTTAGAGACCTGCTGTGGGCTGAAGCGAGTGAACGAGACGCCGAGGACATGAGACAGGTCCACGTTCAACTCAAGCTTCAGCAACAGGAACCGTAGCAGACTGCTTCTGGTCTATTAGGCGCTGTCTTCCTAGAATTGCTCTGCAGAGCTCAAGACACCTTCCAGACGGCATGAGAGGCTTGCTTTCAAGCCTCACGGCCTCTAGCAGCTTGGCAGCTCTTTCCTCGTCCCAGTCGCAAAGCTCAGTTAGCTCAGTCCAGTCTACGAGCGATGCGATTTCTGGTGGCATGTTCTAAGTATGCCGCAGGTCCAGAGTCTCCCAGCCTCCGCTCCAGTTTGTGTACCTCACCTCTCTGACACCCGAGATCCGCAGAAAGTTCTGGCAGTGGACGCAGGGACGTGCCATGGTGAAGGTGCCGTCGGAGAGGAAACGAACCACAGTGATCTTCTTCGGCACATACCGCAGCTTCAGAATAAGATCCACTTCAGCGTGACGGTCATAGCAGCAAACGTTGCTGTTCTTATACCTGCGCCTAAATCGAGACGTCAGCTTCCCGCGGTTATTGATACCAAAAATTCCAGACCGCTTATCTGCGAAAGCAGCGAGCTTAAAGACGTGGTCGCTGCTTTGTGCTGCCTTGAAAGCTTCATAGTACACCGGACAAAATTCACCTCCAGTCTTTACTTCTTCTGAGTGAGATCAGGATTTCCGTAGAATCGGCGAAGCACCTTGAGGTCTTCCTTGGTCTTCCTCTTGTTGCTCGCCACAAGTGGGCTAGTGGTTGACTGAGCATACATGTACGACTCTGGGTCGCTGCTGTGCTTGAGACCGAGGACGTGTCCCACCTCGTGCACGAAGGTGTCGTACACAGCGTAGCAGCCTTCCTTGCGGATGGTTCCGGCGTCGATATTGACGTCCCTGCACCACTCCTTTTCATCAACATTCATGATGATAATTGCAGACTCAATCTTGGTCCCGACAACATTTAGTCGAGTGATCCCAAGCCACTCGGGATCCTTGTACTCTGGTGAGCGACCCCAGCGAACGACCAGGTCTGCACCTCTGCAGCTTGTCTGAAGATTGAAGCGGTACCGAACGTCCGTGTAATCGCTATCCCAAGATTGCAGCGCAGAGAGAAGAGAGACGTCGAAAGCCAGAGATGAGACAGGTGAGCAAACTTCTTGCTCGCAGTCGAAATACTGTGAGTGATCGACGCAGACAGAGATTTCATCCTTGTGCCACCAAGCGCCGTACGTGAGATCCATCTTACCTCCACAAGGCTTATCATACCATGGGAGCGACAGGGTTCACGAGAGACTCGGCTCCTCGGGCTCGTCAACGGGTTCCTCGGGTTCGACACCTGGGTCGTCTTCAACTTCAGGTTCTTCGTCCTGGTCCCTGGCGACAGGAATCCTAGGAATGTATCTGAACAGGGCTTCTTTGTTCTTTTCAAAGTAGCTCATGACACCTGCTTCGAAGTAGGAGACATTAGGGCTAGGTCGCTTATAAGATATAGAGCATCTATGGTCAACCTTTAATGCATAGATGTCAAAATCATCAGGGCTGTAGAGTTTAATCTTTTGGACTGCACCATCAATGATAAAGATTCCACCATCATATTCTTCAGCAAGAGCTTCGGCCACAATCTTATTGCAGTCGTCAAGAATCTTCCGCAAGAATGATCTTGCAACTTCCACCATCTCATCGGGTGTTTTTGGCTTTTTAAGCAGAAAATGATTAAATATGACACTCTGAGGTCCTGACTGATTAACAAAGAACTTAATTGCAGATGACTCAATTCCCTCAGAAGTCATGTATGAATTGATTGCCCTCTCAATCTTGGACGAAGTTACAGTTCCAAGCCTGACGTAGTTATCCATCTTGATCTTGTTGTCTTTTAGGAAGGACCTCGAATCTTTTACGTCGCACTTCTTCCCGCGATAGACCAGGTCGTATGAGCTGACTGATGGTCTGTTCTTCTCTCCCTTCTCTTCCGGAGTCAAGAACTCTTCAACTCCAAAGAGAAGAGCGATGGCTATCTCACCTCTTCCCGTCGTCCCTTGTTCAGTGTTTAGAAGCGCCAAAGACTCTTCATCGAGACCTGAGTAATCAAACTCTTCTCCACCCTCAGCCTCCAAAAACGGAAATGAATCAGGTATTGACGAGATAGCAACTGCTCCCTTCTCCTTCTCGATCTCCTCGAGAACCTTGCGAAGCTTTTCTCTCTTCGCTTCTGGGACAGAAAGTAGAAGATCATCAATTACGGCTGCGGACGCAACAGTTCCCTTCACGATCTGGCGGATTAGAGAGATAATCCTTCTCGATTCAGACTCTGGGAAATTATCCCACTCGCGATCTCCGACCTTGACATTAATGGTCTTGATCTCCTTCTCAGGCTCCTCGTCAGATTTCTTCGACTTCTTCTTGGCTTCTCTGAGTAGTCTCTGGATCACTTGTAGTTTAACCTCGTTCATGTTGATCATAACTTATACTTATTCTATTAAGAAGAGGGCGGATGTACAGTAGAATCTCGATCTTTGACTTTGATGGGACGATCATCAACAACGAGCAGGAGAACGTCCCAGATGGGTGGAAAGAGCGGCACGGAAGAGTTGTATTGGATTCAGAGCTGCCGCAGGAGGAAGCACAGCAGGCGCTGAAGGAGCTAGGCTCTCGGGGTCAATCTCCCGAGAAGAGGGAGCATCTGACGCAGAAGCTCTTCGATAGCCGTCGCGACAAGAGCCTATCCGCCGATGAGTTCCAATACAGCCTCTTCTGCTACCTCCGGCCCGGTGTCGCCTGGATGCAAGACCCGGGATCTGTCGTGGGACCGGCAGCGATGGATGTTGTAGAAGCCCTGTGGAGTCGGATCAGAGATAGGGGGACCTACGTGGTCCTGATGACAGCGAGATCTGAAGATTGTGCAACAGTCGTTCTCGACAGGCTGACTGAGCCTGACGTCGGTGTCTCATACGACGACTTTGACGAAGTCCACTTTAAGAAGCAGCTTGGATCTTCCTCTGAGTACAAGAGCAGCGCGACACGGGACATCTTCACTCGACTCGACAATGAGGGAAAGCTCGTGAATTCTGACGAACTTGTCGTGGAAGTCTTTGAGGACTTGCGAGAGAACATCGATGCGATTAGACAGGAACTGTCTTCAGACGGGATTGAAGTTGTTGGAAACCCCGACGTAAAGATCGAAGACAGCACCGAGAGGAAGGAAGCCCGCCGCAAGGAAGTGCAAAGAAAAAGCAGGAAAGCTAAAAAGCTCGAAGAAGCTGATTACCTCTTCGAGCTCAGAAGTTACATCACTCGGATGTATGATCTGTAACTACTTGCGCTGAACGAACTCGTAGAGTTCCTCAGCGAGAGCCTTGATCTGTGCTGCCGAGGGCGCGCTAGGGAGCGGTTCAAGCTGCCGCTGGCCAAGGTCAGCGTTGCGTCGAATCCTGTCACACTCACGATGCCACTGCTCAAACAGAGTGCTGCGTGCGTCGTTGAGAATGTTGTACCTTATGTCGTATCCTGTTGCCATTGTCTTTCTCCTGTGTGTGTTGTGTGTGTTAAACGCCGGTGTTAGAGTCGACCGACTGCGACAAAGTGAATGTAACTGGAATTTAAAAAGCTGTATAGGAATTTTTAATACATCTCCATCCATGCCACAGTTGCTGTGCCCATGAAAGGATCTGTTGCAACACGGAGCGTCTCAACCACAGAACCGTCATCTGGTGTCGCAGTTCCGTAGAGTACAGTTCCGTACGCTGTGATTGCCACACCGGAGACGTATCCTGACTGTTCCATGTAGGGTGTGTCTGCTGACGTTGCTTCCCCGTCACCGTCAGTATCGAGGCCTGGGCTGCAGTCGTCGAAGCGGATGCCGTACACGCGTCCCACTCCCATCTCACACCTGTCAGCATCGGGTGTGTAGGTGCTGAAGTAGATCACACCGGCGTAGACAGATGGGTCAGCTGTCAACCCTTCTCCTGCAGCGAGCGGATAGTAGCCGTCTCGTCCGTTGCATGGGATCGGTTCGGCTCGGGAGGCACAGTCGAGGGGTTCGGCATCCTTCATCGCGAAGAAGTAACCTGTCCTCCCCGAGCTGCGGTCGTAGGGTGTGCCTGTTCCCCAGTAGACGCCCAGGCCTCCATCGCGGAGCCAGGAAGTCGTTGCTGAGTAGAACACCTCGGGCCTCGATGCGACACCGTTCGTCCCGTCTGTGCCTGTCATCGGATCGTAGAACTTGCACCAGGTCAGATCGTCCGGGTCGCGGGTGTTGATGATCGCCTTATAGATCCACGAGGAACCCGGGCTCTCCGCATCGGTTGGGCCCAGACCGCCTTCGTCGGTGGGTCGATATGCCGTCGTCACCGGGAAGTAGGCGACATCTCCGTCTCCGTCACCATCCACGTCCACCACAGCAAGAGCCGAGGAGATGTAGGCATATTCCAGACGGTCAGCACCACCTCCGTAGTTGACAGTGCCCGGTGTGGTCGTTAGGTCAGGGAACTCCGTCCCGACGTTGTCACCTTCCCGACTGTAGCCCACGCTCTCCGTCCCACGCCAGTCGTCACCCACATTCCACATGTAGAGGTTCGCCTCGGTGCTGCGCCAGTAGTCATTGCCACTGTCACCGGTGTAACCCACAGCACGTCCGCCTCCCCACATTGCCACCCACTGGTCCCGTGCTCGGGATGGGATCGTCGCATCGTAGACGTTGAAGACGGTGGGTCGACCGGTGGTCATGCCCATCGCTGTGGTGTCGACGGTGTTCGTCTGTTCCCAGAGGAACTCCGGTGATGTTGGATCTGTGATGTCCAGCGCGAGTGTTACCGGACCACCCATGCCCTGCTGAACGACCACCACGCGGTGCCACTCTGATCCGTCGGGTGACTTTCGCCCATCCGCATCTTCATCGATCCACACGTCCTCGACCACGGGGCTGCCGTCGAACAGGAAGGTGCGGCCGTACCACATCAGGTCGATGAGGCTTCCGGCCCACTCCTCGTCCTTGTCGCGCAGCAGGAGGTAGCCGGGAATCCACGCCCATAGCTCCTCACCGGCCTCGTCGTCAGTTGGTGTTGAGGTATCATCCTCCAGCCGGAACGCGTGGAGCATGCCATCATTCGCTGCGATCAACACAATCCCAGGCACCTGCCGACCTTCCAGGTCTGCGAGGAAGGCACGGTAGGTTGGGTCGACTGCGTACATGTCATTGCGACTAGTCACCACGACCGGGATGGAGTAGGGCGAGTCACCCAGCTTCCAGCTGCCTCTCGAACCTGCGGCGGGATACGCGTCAGCCAGCGTGAGATCGATGAACCGGAACTGCGCAGTTGGCAGTCCTCGAGCGAAGTCGATCATGCTCTGAAGGTCATCACCGTCGACGATGCAGTCACCGTCCAGATCGTAGGATGAGTTAGCAGCGCAGGGAGAGGTCCCGACTGTCGTGTCCAGGTATGTCGACAGGACTGAGGCTGAGGCGCCCACTGTCCTCGCGAACTCGTAGTCGAAACCCAATCTTCCTGATGCACGGTCAGCTGCTAGGCCACCCAGGCTCGCTGCACCGTCCTCCCAGGTGTAGATGTCCCGCTTACCTACACCGTCCCGATCTTCTGGGTTGTCCTCAGATGCCTCGACAGGCCGGCTGACTAGCAGGTCGCCGGCGTCCCAGACGGCCCCGCCGTAGGCACTGGGTCCCTCGTACAGGACTTCACCGTAGGTCGGCGATGCTGGGTCTATGTCGAGCCTGTAGTCACGGACGTGACCCTGTGCAAGTGGGTTGATGCCAGTCAGCTCGAAGAATGTGTAGATGAGGTGTGAACCATCCGCTGAGAGGACCGGTGATGACCGCGTGTAGGTGCCTGCTGAGATCTCCGCGACCACATTGAGGATGGAACCCAGGATCTCGTCACCTGTGTCAACGTTGTCGTAGGTGCCGTCTCCCGCGGTGTTTGATGAGGCGTTGAGGAATAGGTTCTCACCAATTGTCCCGGCAGCCACGTTAAGGCCCACTGTGTGAACGATCGCACGTTGAGTTCCACTCAGGCTGCTAAGATCTGAATTGTAGAGATGTGCCACTACATTGTCGTAGAAGCACTGGGTGTCTGGAGATCCTGGGCCCGTGTCAATACATGACACTTCTGATGCAGAGGCAGATGATGCCATCGCGTAGCTGAAGCTTACCTGGTCATCATCAGTGGGTCGATCCTTTGTCAGGACGACTAGGTGGACCTCAGTGCAAGAATAACCGATCGGCGACTCAGACCAGTCACCGGTCATCCCGTCACCGTCGTTGTCCACCTCATCAGCCGTCGAGGTCTGCTTCAGGTAGCTTTCACCCAGATCCTCCAGGACTTCAGCCAGGTTCCTCGTGGTCCCGTGGGTCGCGACACTTGTCAGTGCTGCCGCAATCTCAGGATACGATGATCCAACTGGAGCAATAGGATAATATGCATCGGATCCTGCCGATGACGCTGTTCCTACCACACCGTATTGTGCATTGTCAAAGTGCCGAGTGACGCTCTGGATTGCCTGCTTAACATCAGAAAGGCACGAGTCACCGGATGTCGATCCATCACATGGTGTGTCCATGTCAGATGACAGATCAACCACGAAGACCACGACAGGTGGGACCATCTCGATGTTTGAGAGCATCTCATCTGTACCTGTGGCGGATGACCAGGCAGGCGTGACCAGAGACAGGAGAAGAGGAGTGAATAGGCCCATCATGCTACATTATCACTCCGACAAAGAGTTTACTACTCGACCGGTCCGCTAGTCGAACTGAGCCACGCTTCGATCTCTGCAGCTTGCGTGTCGCTGACATCCTTGCCGAGCTGGTGCTTACCCATCATCTTAATCGCCGTCTTCAGGTCAGGTGCTGAGGCGTCGTGGAAGTACGGAGCCGTCTCTGTTGCGTAACGAAGTGGTGCCACCTTGAACACCATCTTGTCTGCATCGTCCTTGGTGAGACCGAACTTTCCCTGATCTGCCTGATTTGGCCAGGGAGCTACAGCTCCCAGCTTCATGAGAGAGCTACCGCCAAGGAGAGCTCCGCTGTGGCAACCAGAGCATCCAAGGTCCACAAAGGTGGTCACGCCCTGCTTCTCAATGTCACCTAGCGCGTTGTCGTCTCCCATCAGGAACTTGTCCCAGCGGCTAGGCTTGACAAGCTTCCTCTCAAAAGCACCGATCGCAAGACCTACGTTGTTGAAGGTAACAGGGTTCGGATCTTCTGGGAATGCAGCCTTGAAGTCGGCAAGGTAGGTGTGGTCATTCTTAAGGACTGTCACAACAGCGTCACCATTGGGCATCGCCATCTCACCGGCAGCAAGGATGGGACCGAGAGCCTGCTCCTCAACTGTCTTTGCCCGACCGTCCCAGAACTGAGCAACCTGCCCGGCGGCATTGAAGACCGTCGGAGAATTGCGTCCGACTGGGTGACCGTCATGACCGAGAGAGAAGGCGAGCTTATCAGCACCGTTCGTCTCGAGGTCGTGGCAGGAATTGCAGGAGATCTTCCCGGACACCGAGAGCTTAGGATCTCGGAAGAGTCGTTCACCAAGTGCGAGCAGCTCCAGTCGTGGCTCGTCGAGCTCTCCAAAGAAATCAACTGGTAGTGGCTGGAAAGCAGCGAGCTTACTGCGGTCAAATGTTGCGGCTGGAACAGGCTCAGGAGTCGGTGTGACTTCCTTGGAGCATGCAAGTAGTAGAGAAAGTAGTGTAATCATTGTTGTCTGTCCTGTTGTGTAGTGGCGGAAAGAGTGGGATTCGAACCCACGGTAAGCTCTTAACCTACGGCGGTTTTCAAGACCGCTGCCTTAAACCACTCGGCCATCTTTCCATTAGGTGGAGCCCGAAGTCGGATTTGAACCGACGGCCTCCCACTTACAAAGAGGGAGCTCTACCCCTGAGCTATTCGGGCATTGTCCGACCCCTGTTCCCCGGGCCGGCCTGCGGGGCTGAATCAGCCTGCCGTGGCAGTGTCAGCGGTATCGCCCGTGTCCTGGGCAGAGGTGTCCTGCGTGTCGCCGGTGTCACCGCCCGAGCTCGTATCGACTGCATCAGCCGTGTCGCTCTTTGCGGTGTCAGCACCGGTGTCATCCTTGTCGCCGCCACAGCCGGTGAGCTGGGTAGCTGCAAGAGCTGCAAGCACCATCGTTAGTACCAACTTCATCTTGTCTCCTTTTGTTTTGCTCTTTTATAATACCACGAGCAGTGGTTCTTTACACGTCTTTCGACGCAAGTCTTAACTATTATCTCTAGATGCCCACACCCATGAGGATGACTGGCAAGGAGAACAGGACCACCATCGTGATAATGATTGTCGCGATCTCAATCTTACGCTTTGTCTCGAACTCCATCGTCTTTCTCCCGATATCCTAGTATAGAGTTTGTTGATACGCTTTACACTGAGTTGCTCGAATTCCTGTTCACATAGGCCTCGAGGACAGCAGGATCAACGTCAGTAGGATCCCTGAATCGGCTGAAGACTGGGAACCTGAGCTTGCCGTCGTTCGTGAAGGGCGGTTGGTGCTCCACCTCAGCGACCCGACCGATGTAGTTGTCAGGACCCTCTGACTGGATCTGCTTCTTCAGAGCGTCAGTGTAGCCGCCACCTACCTTCGTCACCACACCGTTCTTGGTGAGGACGTGGAAGCCACCGAACTGTCCAGCTCTCTTCGTCTTCTCGTTCGCCTCGTGCCAACCGACGATGACACCCTCCTCAGTCGCCACGGGCTTCATCTTCAGGATTGCGTCAGACCGCTTCCACTGATAGGTTGCCTGCATGTCCTTGATCATGACACCTTCGTAGCCCTCAGTGAGACACTCGTTGTAGAAGTCTCGAAGCTCAGTCTCGTTGTTTGCAACAGTCGACTTGACGTACTTAAAGGGCTTGCCAGTCGGATCACCGATCGTCAGCTGGAGATCGAGCAGCCGACCACGATAGTGGAGCTCAGACTTCTGAGACTGCCAGGCTTCAAGAGGAACATAGTCGAACACGTGGTACTTGATGTTGCTGTCATCCTTCTTTGTCTTGGAGGACATGAGGACTGAGGCTGACTCGTTCCAGTCGTCGCCCATCGCCTCGCCGTCGAGGACGAAGTTGTCGTAGGGCAGTGCCTCGATCGCGGCCTTGATCTTGGGCATCGTCTCCAGCAGCGTTCCACTCCGAGTGAACATGGTCACCTCGCCGCGAGACTTCACTGCAATGCACCGGAGACCGTCCAGCTTCGCCTCGACACGGACTGGGTAGTTTATCATGTCAACGATTTTAAAGTCACCGTTGACACCCTGCGTGGTCAGAGACTCTGCCAGAGAGACGGCGAAGGGAACAATCGACTCGGGCCAGATCTTGTTGATCGTAGTGGCCGACACCCCGCACCGGAGGTTGCGCCAGAGAAGTCGTTCGCACCACTTCTGACCTAGCGCGTCAAACTGACTCATCGCCGCCTCCACAGCCTCACGGGCCTTGTTGCCCGTCAGCGTGCGGCTGTTCAAGACTTCCAGGAGTGCAATGAAGGCGGAGAGCTCAACGTCCTCGTGGTTGCTGTTACCAGGAAGAGGATCCGGACGATTGTACTTCGCAACACCCCAGTTCTTCCACGGGTCGAAAGCCATCGTGAGAAAGTTGCGGAGGAGAAGGTCGTCCTTGTTGTCGGCGAGGACCTTCTCCTTGAAGAGTCGGGAGTTGTCGGACTCGAGAAGTTCGAGGACTTCGATGACGTTGTTGAAGGGGTGACTCACTGTGGCTCCTTGTAGAGACATTGTACCCAATGTTCGGGCCTGTGCACGAGCGTGTAAGTGTGCGGCTTTTAGATAACCCCCAGAGCCGCGAACTGTGCCAACTTACGATTTGGACGGGATTGCTATCAGGATACCCGTGTCTTCGATCCCTGATCAGGGGCAAGTGGTGGACCGGGTGGGAGACGATCCCACGACCTGCGGATTAAGAGTCCGACGCTCTACCGACTGAGCTACCGGTCCAATATGGTGGGGAAGGAGAGAATTGAACTCCCGACGTCCGAAGGAACCGGATTTACAGTCCGGTGCTAGCTACCAGCACTAGCAACTTCCCCAATGTGGCCTCACCAATTGGATTCGAACCAATGACCCGCAGCTTAGAAGGCTGCTGCTCTATCCTGCTGAGCTATGGTGAGGTGAAGCTTGTTATTGAATTACAATTGATTGTAAGCCAGAGACTGAAGTTGTTCAACTTCTTTCTTCATAACCATCTTTACAATCAACTCCGGATGTTGTTCCTGGACAAGTTGCATTTTTCTCTTGTCCTTGTCAGAGTAGAAGCCCTTTACCTCAATCACTGTGTTGTCTGCTGGAATGAAGAAATCGGGTGAGTAGGTTCGATTGATGTTTTCGTCAAGGTATTTGACGTAGTGCTTCCTTGTCCACATGATTCCCTGCCTAGTCAGCCATTCTGCAACATCACGTTCCCAGGTCCCCCTGAGTGAGCATTCGTTGCCGAAAGAGTCCACAGACTTGAACCATTTGACATCTCGAAAACCACCATTCCCTCTTTCATTGAGGAACCTTGATCTAGCCTCAGAGAGCTTCTCTTTTGTAGAGTCCTTAAGCGGTACACCAATCCTATCCTTCATAAATTCACCAGATTCTACTCTCTTTCGTAAGGCCCCTCTTGACCTTGAGAGTCTCTCGTCAGTATCAGCAGTAAGTCCGGCATTCCAAGAAGGTTTCCCTCTTTTTGATTCGTGCATCTCATGGAGTTGCTTCTGAATCTTCTCGAGGTGAGAACCTCCATCACCATGGCGTAGCCAGTAATGAGTCGAGATTCCTTGTCGAGTGTACTCTTTCATGCAAATGTTGCATGCATACTTTCCGTTTGATTGGATAGTTGAGACTTCTTCTATCTTCATGATCAGTTCCCAAAGCTAAGTATTACTAAGCCGGGTGCTATAACCGTAGGGCTGCCGGGATTTGCACCCGGGACTTCCACTTTATAAGAATGGCCTTCTGACTCCTGAATTACAGCCCCAAGGATTTCCCAGGAGTCATTGTCGAAGGACTTATATTCGTCAAGCTTCAGCCTCTAGGTGGTCGGGGATCAGAGAATTGAACTCTGCAATGAGGAGATATAAGCTCCTTGTGGTCAACCAGCTCACCCATCCCCGAAACTTTAAAGTGGCGACCGATGAGAGACTCGAACTCCCAACCGAGAGGGTAGAAACCTCTTGCTCTATCCATTGAGCTAACCGGCCATTCCTCCTAACTTTCTTATTATATCTCTAGCTGGCAAGCTTTACACGAGATCCAAGTCGATTGCTGCACCGATCAAGCTCGTCCCAGAAAGCCCCAACAGCAGCTTCTGCACTCACATCGGCAAATGTCCCCACGATGTCGTCGAAGTGAAATCCAACCTCGGTGAAACCGTTGCTGTTCTTTGCATGAGGACCCATCGACTGTCCGAACTGATTATCCTCAGAGATGACCCTGTCGTTCAGGTCCCTAGCGATTGAACGAAGTGGGCTCTTAGAGATGTCGTAGTCACTCTTCTTTACCTTGAGAACAGGCTGAGAGTTCTCGAGAGTTGCAACGCTGTTGCGAATGCTGCCGTCATCAGCAACCCTGGAGTCGCTGTCCAGTAGTCGAGAGTAGCCAGCAGATCTCGGGCTCGTCCTCTGCACCTTGCGCATACCGCGAAGAGAGGGTACATTGTGCATGATGTCAATCTTCTGGTTCTTCGTAAGCATTTCTTATCTCCTTGTAGTTCTACTCTACCCTGGCTATTCTCTATTTACACGAGAGCGAAGGTTTTCAACCAGGCTCTTCACAGCAGCGTCACTTGGGCCAATGAGAGTCTCAACAACCTTGCTGTTGTGGAATCCAATGACAGTCGGGACTGCCTGGACTTTCATCTTCTGCGCGAACTGCTCGCCAGTCTCAAGGTCGATGTAGGCAAAGACGATGTCCGAGTTCTCAAAGGAGATCTTGTCGACTTTGGGTTTAAGGACTTTACAAGGTCCGCACCAAGAAGCGCCGAACTGGACGATCACGTGAGTGTTACCGTCGATGAGCTCTTGGATGTCGTCGTCGTTTCGATTAAGCATTCTCTCCTCTAGTATTTGTGTTGTGAACCGGTTTCAACCCAGTCCTTGTATTTCTCTTCGCCACCGCGAATTTTCCAATCAGAATCAATTGTCAGCTCAGAACTAATTCCACCACGAGGATTGAAGACCATCACAATTCTAAGCCTGTCAGGTTCATATACTGACATTAGATCGTCAAATATGACATTGATAAGTCTCTCATAGGAGACTATCTTGTTTCTAAATTGCTGCAAGTATATCTTCAGAGATTTTAGCTCTATTACCTTTTCGCGTGGATAAAACGCAACATACAGATCAGCAAAGTCTGGCTGATCCTTGACGCCTAGAAAGGTAATCTCTGCCGTCTTTATCTTGATCTCGTATCCGGCTTGGACAGGGTTCGACAAAGACTTAAGAATTGATTTATCACTCCAGACTCTATTGATCACAAAAGCTCCCTTGCGTATTTCTTGATATAGATTTTTTTCATTAAAACTGCAAGTACTCTACTCTACTTTTGTTCTTTATGATTTTCAATCTCTGAGAGATTTTCTAGGCTTTTCAGGTAGCGACGGCTGAGCGTTCTTTTCACACCGTTTGACATCACAATGTAGTCAAGTTCTCTTTCTCCGCTGAGTGGATACTCTTTGTGCCGGATGTCAATTAAGACCCCAACGGGAAAGGGCTCTTTAGAGCCTCTCCTTCGAAAGGTGATCTGCACAAGATCTCCGGGTTTTAGATTTTCTCTACTCATTTCACGAGCTCCAGCGAGCCAGAAACAAGACTAAGGATACCGTCTCCAGGCGTGAGAACTTCATAAAGCTCTCCCTGGCCTGTGATACTGAGGTTATCCATCCGTATTCCCACGATAAGCCCTATCACCTGGCTTTTCTTTGTTGTCGATGGAATCCAGAATCTAACTAGATCACCCTTCTTCATCGTATCTCCTCGCACTCATACAGCCAGACAAAGCCTGTATTTCCACCTACCATTATCTTTGCATAGCTCTCCATGCTAGGTCCATCACGGTCATCTCCGTTCCAGACCTCAATGACCAGAGCGAGAGTACCCGGAGGTTGCTCGATGACGTTTTCAAGTGATCTAGGTTCAACATCGAGAACTAGACGAGCAGGCTGTCCCTGGTTGTTAAGTCTGACAATATCACCTGCATTCAAATTAGAATTTCCAATAACGTAATGTGGCTCCCGATCCCTGACTTGAACAGGGGACGGGAAAGTGGTCCAGGAGGGTGGACTCGAACCACCGGAATCTAGAATAGGGCGCCTTGCCCTGCCGGAACCTACCGGCATCTCCTGGATGAAATGGCGACCGAGGAGTGACTTGAACACTCGACCCTTTCGTTAACAGCGAAATGCTCTAACCAACTGAGCTACTCGGTCAATTTTCTTACTTCATTATCTTTCAATATCCCAAGTCGTATAAGGTCTTCTCCCTTTAGAATGATTAGCTTTAGAGGAAATTGGCTCCACTTAGCTTCGTCTTTGGGAGTTGCATAACCCTTGATCTCAACATAGGAATCCATCTCGGGAATCCAAAAGTCTGGTGTGTAGTTTCTTGTCTTTCCTTCAAAGGTGTACTGGAACTTCTCTGTTGGACGACGCCACTTAACATTTTTGTCGTCAAGGTTCATCGCAAACTTAACTTCCCAGAGACCGTGAAACTTGACTCCCTTGTACTCGTGAGTTCTTGACTTAGAGAACGATAGGTGCCAACTGTCATTCTCTATTCTTTTAGAGACTGATTCTGCAATGTTCGCTCGATGCTTTTCGCTAAGAGGTCTACCAATCTGCTTGGATCGAATCTTTTCTCTTGTCAAGACTTTCTTCGGATTCATATCACAGCCGACTGTGTGACCTCCAAGTTTTCTTGGATCAAACTCTTTTTGGCAAAATTTGCATCTTCTCATGCAACCAACCTCTATCATTAAATATACAGTCGGTTGCTTATTTGTCAAAGTGGAGCAGGCACCGGGATTCGAACCCGGTTATCCAGCTTGGAAGGCTGGTGCACAACCCATATGCCATGCCTGCGATGTGGCGCCTTCAACAGGACTTGAACCTGTATAATCCAGTTACGGTACCACGGTTTAGGAAACCGGGCCGGTATGAAGGCATGTTCTAAAGATATCTAGAGTGAAGCACTTGAACAAGTGTTTTTAGAATTTTTGTTGATTTGACCGAGAGCCCAGTCAATCTTCTCCTCAATCATGTGACCGTAGTTCTCGCGCTCAGAGATCGACCATTTTCCGATGAAGAGAAGTAGCTCCTCAGAAGTCAACAGGTGTCCAATCTCTTTTACCTTCTCAAGAGCTGAGATCTCTCCAGGTCCAAAACTCGAGAAGTTGCTACTGTCGAGAGACCTAACAAGCCAGTCGACAAAGATCTCCCGAGAGTCCCGAGAGATTCCCTTGTATCCGCGCCACTTGACGTACTTCTTGATCCGTGCCGCCAAAAAGGGAGAATGAGCATTATGAATGCACAGTGTGTTTTCAGAATCTAGCTCTCGCCATCCCATTGGCATGGTGATGCTCTTTCCGTCAAAAGCTACCATGCAGTTCACAAAGTCAAACCGAGACAAGCAGGCCTCTATCGACTGTAGGCAGAGCTCTTCCTTGTCGACGTACTGGACAGTAACAGAATCTGTAGCAAGATAGTCTGTTACTTGAGTTGCGCTTCCTCCAAAAGATCTGGTAGAATACCGACGCCTGGAGAAATCCAAGCTCTTCATTGCAATGTTGGCATGAGACACATCTGGGAAAAAGACGTCGATGTCACCGGGTACACGATCTGCAGGGTTAGAAAAATAAGACTGAAGAGATTCGCCCCTTAGTAGAGTCCGAATTGCACCTCCGGCAACCCATCCACCGCTGGCTAAGCCAACGGAGACAGACTCGATTTGGCAGAGCTTCTTTAGCTCTTGCTGGCTCGACTCAGTAAGCACATCTTCTGGATTGGAACGAATGAACTCGATCATCTTAGCCTCGATGAAGTTATCTTACTTCTAAGCTGCCCGGGTTCACGAGACGAAGGAGTTCCAGGAAGTGAACTCCTTGATGCATTGCTCAGTCGTCTTACATGAGACCATTGCGTCAAAGTCTGTTATGTAGCCATAAGAATCACATCTGAAGAGTTGAGCCTCTCTACGCTCCTCGGAGACTATTTCAGATATTACAAAATGGTGCTCATCGCCCGAGGTGAATTGAGTCTTGTATGTGATCCTACTATCAGAGCCGCTAGGCTCTTTGTATTTTACGAATCTTTCTATCCGCATCTGGTAGGAAGAGCGGGACTTGAACCCGCAAGCCCGCAATGAGCGGGAGATTTTGAGTCTCCTGTGTCTGCCATTTCACCATCTTCCCGAAGTGGTGGCCCCTGCCGGACTCGAACCGGCACGCTCTTGCGAGCAGAAGATTTTAAGTCTCCGATGTCTACCATTTCATCAAGAGGCCAAAGTGGTGATCCCACTGGGAGTTGAACCCAGCTTACGAGATTGAAAGTCTCGAGTCCTAACCGATAGACGATGGGATCAATGTGGTTGGGGTGTAAGGATTCGAACCTTCATTCGCGGGGTCAAAGCCCGCTGTCCTACCGTTGAACGACACCCCAGTGAAGTGGTGGGCCCTGTGGGAATCGAACCCACAACCTTGGGATTAAAAGTCCCTTGCTCTGCCAATTGAGCTAAAGGCCCGAGATTATTTCTCTTTATTGCAGCCGTCGCATAGTGTACGAATCCAAGGTCCCTTTCTCATCATACCCTTGTTGCCACAATATTCACAGATTTTATAGCTCATCGACTCAGCAAGCGTGATCATTGCGTAGACTGCATCATCACCATTGCTAATGTAGAACCGGAGACCGCCGAACTTCTCCTTCACTTGAGAGGCGACTGGCTGGTAAATCTCGTCGAACTCCTCGTCAGTCATGCTAGCAAAGGGCTCTGTCTTTCTCTTCTGATTAGTGTGGTGCTGGATTCCTGAGCATAGAGAGTCTACAATATCGAACCAGCCATCGCCGTGAGAGAATCCCCAGCACATGCAGGTTTCCTGCATGGATCCCATCCTATCACGGAAGATCTTTGGGTACTTCTCACAGAGCTTCTTGTCGAGTTCGTCGTTCATCTCTATTTCCTTGAACCTCTATACTCTATGCAACATCCAAACGTTTTACAAACTAGTTGTTGCACCAGATGGAACAGAGATCTCTGCGAATGGGTAGTAGGTCCCCTCAGAGTTTACGTTGCGCGTGTCAGTCCACATCAGCCTGCCGCCCCAGTAGATGTTGACGGTCACGTCGTTTCTACTGTTGTAGACAGAGCCAGGATAGTCGTGGACGTAGACAGCGTAAGTGCCGCGCGCAGGTGAGTCGATGTTGATATTCTCAGGGCCTGTGCCGGGGATGTCATCGAGGTCGAGCGTGGGATTGTCGTAGGTCGCTCCGGCTGATCCCCAGTCGAGACCTCCCCATGTGCAGTTAGCGTAGTAGCAGTCAGTGTCAGTTGCTAGCGTACCGCCTGGCGCAAGAAGGTGCAGATCCATGTCGTCGCCGGAGTAGGTCCAGAACATCTCAACCCAAAGTCCGTCACCGGCTGTTGCTTCAAGCGTGGCGACGCAAGGTTCAGAGATGAGACCATCATCATCCGTCACAACAAGTTGTCCCACATACTCACCAGCAACGTCTGGTGTAAATCCTCGACGATTGGCGGTGCCACTGGGCATTGTTGCTGTGGCACCGGCAGGAGCTGAGATTAGAGTCCAGTCGTATGAGACTATTGAATTGTCGTCATATGAATCATTGCCGATCCAATCTGCTGACTCGTGGATAGCCAGGACAGACACCGGGTCAACAGAGCAGACAGCAACAGGCTGTGACAGCGGCGGAGCTGTGTCAGCAGTGTCACCGGTATCTGTAATTACCTCCGCGTGAGCTAACAGAGGCACACGAAGATTAGGATCATCAGGATCATTAGAAAGAACTTCAAGTTCACCAGTTGTCTCACTTCCGTCAGAGTTGTACGTTATTGTAAGCTCGGCAAATTCTCCAGGTAGATAAGATCCTGGAAGAGCTTCGACTAGGGAAAATGTCTCGCGACCACTGCCAATCTGCATCGCTGTCACATTGAGTGTGATGTCGCCTGAAGAGAAGAGTGTAACGATCTGCGCAGAAGACTCTCCCGCTGGGACGATACCAAAGTCAACAGGACTTGGGTCTATCTGGATCTGGGGTGTTCCATCCTCAGGCGGATCCTTAATTGGTTTGATCGTGCTATCCATGCACCCGTTCTCGAGCGGCAGGAGAGCAAGGAGCAACAGTGATCTTGGTAGTCTCATTTATACCTCACATCTACCTATGATCATTACCTAGGTTGACGCAGTGTTCACACTTGAGACCAAAAGAAGCTGTCTAAGTGCGAACCAGAAAACGTAGCCCTCTGGGAACCTCACAAGCGCTCTATTCTTGTCTAGTTCGCAGCAGACGACGACAGCGTAACGGCCAGTGAAACCCGGTGATTCTACAAAGGGATTTACCTCTACGAGGTCGCCCACATTGAACACGCCATACGCCAATTCATGATCTTAACTATCTTGAAAAAGATATTTACAGTTAGGAGAAGATCAACAATGGAACCAACAGAAAATCCCAGCCCAGAGGGAGTGCAGACAGAGCAAGTAGCGCCTGCACAGGAAGTACCGCAGCCTAGTCCTGAAGTTGCTACAACAGCCGCAACAGAAGCCAGGGATCACAAGGAGTATCCCAGCCTCTATGACACCCTGCCTACGACAGTAGCCGCGATCGCGATTGGAGTCGGAATCATTGGCGGCATACAGTGGACAGTGAGGAAGATCTTTGCAACTGAGAAGATGGAGCACAAAGCGCTGACACAGTTCGTCACTGCGATGTTCGCTCTCATCGTCGGCGTCTGGATCGCCGACAAGCTCATTGCAGGCCCGTCGACTGAGCTACTTCTCCCGGGAGAGAGCTCACAACTGCTCACTTTCATCAAGGACATCACCTTGATGGTGTTCAGCTACTACTTCGGAACAAAAGCAAATGTCCCATCAGACGTACCAGCAGAAGAGGAGGTTGAGTAATGGATAATGCAGCGGATATCATCAGTGCAGCGGGCGGAGGCAATATCTACGCCGTGCTAGGTCTGGCAGTTTCAGGAGCTCTTGGCAAGTATGCCTGGGATTTCTATAAGCGCAAAGCAGACTTAAACTTCAAGGAGAAGGACAACATCCGCAAAGATGGAAAAGAGGAGCGCCTTCTTGACCGCAAGGAGAAGAATGAGTTCAAAGACGACCTGAAAGAGCGTGTTGTCGCTCTTGAAGCGAAGCTCGAGGCAGCATTGCAGGCGAAGGAGGAGCTCCTCGAGCAGGTGGGTGAGCTGAAGGCGAAGCTGGCCAAGATTGAGACAAAGTTAGAGATCATACTCGCAGGTGGCAAAGTTGCTCCTGAGCCGCCAGAGGCTCCGAGGCCGGCAGCAAAACCTGCAGCAAAGGCAGCTCCAAAGAAGGGCGGCAGGCCCAAGAAAAATGGCTGATCCCTGCATCATCAAGTCGGGCGAAAAGGTGGACGTGAACGACCCACGTCTCAATGACACAGGCTGCACCATTGAGCAGGGCGTGATCATCAGGCCACCATCTGACCTTAGCGTCGCTGTTCCTCCAAAGCCAAAAGCGGCAGTGATACCTGCAGAATCACGCCAGCGACTAATCATGGAGGTCAAGCATCAGGAGCCCATAGAGGCTGCAAAGGTCGAAGAGCTGACAGTGGCGACCCCTTCTGTTGTAAGGCAGGTCAAAGAGTCATCTCCGCAGGCTGTTGTTATCCAGCCTGAACCTGCACCAAAAGAAGTCGACTCTCCTATGGACCCAGCAACGGTTGCAACGCTTGCTGTCGGAGCTGTCGCTGCAATGGGAACAGCAGCAGCAACTTCAGCGATGGGCGGCGTGACGGCCTTTCAGGCTAAAGTGGCATCTGTCTTTGGAACATCAAAGGCAACAGTTGCAACTGCGGCGGTCGTCACAGCAGGAACAATAGTCTCCGTCAAGGCGATGGAGTCCAAGATGAAGAAGCTAGAGACTGATCTTAACAAGACGAAAAAGGAGGTCGGTGAAACCGCCTCCTCAATCGACAGGATCGACGCTCTACTTGACAGGCTCGGGAGCTGACACGACAAATTCGACGCGCCTGTTTCGAGCGTGTCCCTCTGCAGTGTCAGTGTGATCAATTAAGTTGTCGGCCCCGCCCGCTTCAATAATGACTCGGGCGGGGTCGATTCCTTTCTCCATGATGTACTTGGCGGCCGCCTCAGCACGCCTGTACGAGAGACCGACAAGGTCTCCCTGCTCTTCCGGATCTGCGTAACCTACAACCTTGACATAGAGCTTCTTTCTAGCAA
>JBBAUR010000036.1:0-34384 GCA_040398075.1 Bdellovibrionota bacterium
CAGCGCCAAAAGATCGGATTTCGCAGCAGAAGAGCATTTTTCCGCAGCCTGTTAAAGAAAATACCGAGGGGCATCGCCACACAATGTCGAAGATAACAGAGGATCTGATCAAGGAGTTCCCAGAGGCCACTACACTGCAAGGCACGCGCGTACTGGTGAAATTCGGCGGCGCAGCGATGGAGCACGAGGAGATCAAGGATCGTGTGTGCCAAGAGATAGCGGCCCTCGTGAGTATCGGCGCTCAGATCGTTGTGGTACACGGTGGCGGTAAGGAGGTCTCTCGCTGGATGGAGAGAGTCGGCCTCCGACCGCACTTCATCGATGGACTACGTGTGACGGATGACGAGTCCATGCTCGTCACAGAGATGGTACTCTCCGGGCTCATCAACAGCGATCTGGTCTCACGTTTGAATCGACTTCAGGTTCGAACAGTAGGCATTTCCGGGCGTCACTGCCGGCTCCTTCAATCAATCCCATTGCAGATCCAGCGCGAAGGAGACCTAGGTCGGACGGGGGAGGTAGAACGAACAGATGTATCGATATTGAAAACCTTACTGGCGGGGCATATAACCCCTGTCGTCTCTCCTGTTGGAGAGACCATCGAAGGGCTCTCCTTGAACCTCAACGCCGACTATGCTGCCGCGGCATTGGCGGGAGCCTTAAAAGTAGATGTATGTGTCTTTCTGACCGACGTCGACGGAGTACGGCGCGCGGATCGCTTGCTTCCGACACTCTCCCGAAAAGAGGTCACGCTCATGATAGAGGAAGGGAGCCTGTATGGCGGAATGATTCCAAAGGTCCAGTGCGCCTTACGAGCACTCGAGGATGGATGCAACCGAGCTGTGATTGCAGCAGCTCAGCGACCCTTCTCGGTCACATCAGCTTTGCTCGAAATTGGGGGATGCTGTACAAGCTTCTCAAACGGCCCAACCAGCTAGCTGTTTTTCGAGGGCTGTTTACCAGAAAACAAAAGGGCTCTCTTCTTTTTCTTGAGAAGCAATTTACCCGCCTTGAGAAACGGCAGGAAGTACAACCTGAGCGGAGATGAATACTCACGCTCTTCTTGCTTTCCTATGCCAAATTCGATCTCTTCTCGTTCCTTGGGCACGTACAACGACTGAAAGAGAAGATCCCAGATAGCAAAGGTAAATCCGTAATTTTTGTTCCAATGCCGCCGTGCAGTACTGTGGTGAATCTGGTGCTGCGCCGGACTAATCAGAATCTTGCTCAGCACCGGACCATATGACACCCACACGTGGGAGTGCCGCAAGTTGTAACCGAAAACGTAGAACAATACCGTTACCACACTAATTCCTGCAACGAGATACGGAGAGGCCTGGGCGCTCACGAAAAACCGAAACAGGGCATCAGCAACCCCCACGAGCGTGCTGTTGATGAGCAGGGTAATACCGTCGTCGAGAGGGTGCATCCGATACACGGTGAGTGGCGTCATGACCTGTGCGGAATGGTGTACCTTGTGAAACTCCCACAATACAGGGATGCGATGCATGAGTACGTGCGCAAAGAAGGTACCGAAATCAACCACCAGAGCCATCAAGAGAGTCACGCCGACGGTGACCCACAGCGAAAACGGACCGACACTCGCCGTAGGCGTTGCGATGAGGGCGAGCAACTTGGTGCACTGCTCCGTTACTATGAGAGCGAATCCGCCAAACGGAAGCAGGATGAAGAGATACAGAATAGAGTTGCAAAGAAAATAAAGATAGTCGACTACCGACGACGAATGCGTGTAAATTTCCCGTGGGAACACCTTTGCCACCGTTGCGGACAAGGAGGCCTCGGCAGACCGACTTCGACGCTCGACAACGAGAGCGATGATGAGGCTCGTGAAGAGGTACAGGAAATAGATACGCTCCCTCGGCGAGAAGAGGTACGAGAACGGGGCGCAGAGAACCTTCGAGAGAGCTTCAGTGTAATCCATGACCGAAATCGGAATAGAACCAGGCCTTTATTTTAGACGATGGATCCTCGTGATAGGAATCTTTTTTGTGTCCTTGTTTCTGGCACAGCGCCCCTATCGGCCCGTTGTATCGCCCGCCCCTGAATTACTCGACTCCAACCCTTTACCCCGTTATCCATCCATCGAACTCGAGAAACTCACGTGGATGGACGTCCGTGACCGGATCCGTTCGGGAGTCACGAGAATTTTGGTGCCGACGGGAGGAATAGAACAAAATGGGCCATTTGTAGCCATTTCCAAACACAATCACATCGCTCGCGCGGTGAGTAGACGGGTAGCGGATCTGCTCGGTTCCACTCTGGTAGCGCCTGTGGTTGCCTTTGTCCCCGAGGGAGATATCGATCCACCCTCCGGTCACATGCACTTTGCTGGTACCGTTTCCCTGCGGGAAACCACCTTCCAGCTCCTCCTGGAAGAGATCGGAGCCAGCCTGGCAGCTCACGGCTTCACGGAGATAGTTTTTTTTGGGGACAGCGTAGGTAGCCAACGAGGCCTTGCACAGGCGGCAGCCGCGCTCAACAAACGATTCAGAACAAAAGCTGCGCGAGCTCTCTACATACCGGAGTTCTATAATTACCCCGATATTCGCCGTATGCTCAAAGAGAAGGGTATCGAAGAGAAGCCTGAACGTTTTCACGAGGAGCTGGCCTTCTCGCTCCAGCTCATGGCTATCGACCCCGCCATAATCAGTTACGAGAGCAGGCTGGCTGCAGGTCAGACCAGCCTTGGGGGCTTTTCACTTCTCCAACGTGATAGGCTCATAGAGCTCGGTAATGAGATCCTGGAGCTGCGGGCCCAAACCACCGCGATAGCTATCCAGAGCCGAGAACGCATGTTGAAACGAGTGATTCAGACCCCCAAGAACTGAGCAGGTCGAGTGTTTGCACGGAAGGTGCTCCTCAAACCTCATAAGATCCAAAGCTTACTGGCGCACCCTGATTTGCAACAGGTTGGCTTTTAAGGGTAATCTCTGACCACATTTCTTTTCAGTTCGGGGAGCAGCTTGCCCTATGGGCCGTATATTTGAAAAACGCAAAGACCGCATGTTTGCGCGCTGGGCCAAGAATGCCAAAGCGTTCACAAAATTGGGCAAAGAGATAGCTATCTCCGTCAAACTCGGCGGGCCTGAGCCGACCAGTAATCCTCGCCTACGCATGGCTATCCAGACAGCACGGTCGCTCAATATGCCCAAAGACCGGATCGAAGCCGCCATCAAGCGCGCCTCGTCCAAAGATGAGGCAGACCTCCAGGAATTGAGTTACGAAGGGTTTGCGCCACACGGCGTCGGCGTATTCGTCGAGGCTGCTACCGATAACCCGACTCGCACGGTTGCTAATGTGCGCAACATCTTCTCGAAAAACGGCGGCAATCTTGCAACCAATGGAGCGCTCGAATACGTGTTCGAGCGCAAGGGTATTTTCAAGATCTCCCCACCCACGGGCGATTTCGACGAGCTGGAGCTCGAACTGATAGACCACGGCCTCGAAGAGATCTTTGAAGCCGATGATGGGATCCTGCTCTATTGTGGCTTCAAGCAATACGCAGACCTTCAGCGCGTGCTAGAAGCTCGGGATGTCGAGGTCAACAGTGCTGCTATTCAGCGTATCCCGTCTAATTACGTGAAGGTGACCTCGGAACAGGAAGAGGAGATCCAAAAGCTCATCGAGCGGCTCGAAGAGGACGACGATGTGCAGGTCGTGTTTCACAACATGCAAAGCAACGAAGAGTAACGAGGTCAATCGGTTAACTCGAAGATACGGAAGAACTCCTCTCTCAAGCGAATGGCCCGTTTGTGATTATTCTCCAAGGTCACGGTCATAGTGCAGTACTTGGTGAGCGCCTGATAGTGCCGAGCTGCGCTCTCAGTGGAGCCACTCTTTGTAGTGGCGAATAGTTCGTCGATCCGTTTGTTTGTGCGAGGATCAAGCGTGACTGTCAGAACGAAATCACCGACCACATCCAAGCATCCGCGGCGCTCTGACGGAAACGAGCCCGGGGAGAAGGAAACCGTATGTTGGGTACCTCTGTAGAACTTCCCGATTGCGGTTCTATCCAAGTATGTCGTCCCAGCCACGGCCGTGTAGAAGCGCCGCCGCGCAAAACCGAACAATCTGTGCAAGCGTTCTTCCTTCTCCACTTCCAGCAGGAGAAACCAAGGATGCGGTACCCATGAAAACATATCGCTAGAACCGCTGCGCTTGAGGAGCGCAAGTATAATCTGATTCCAAAGATCGTTTCCTCGCAGTAAAGAGTGAAAAACCCACGACTGTTTCCTACCCGGTTCCGGTAGAATCGTCTTGAGGTAAGGCTCTGAAAAATAGACGGAATGGAGCCTCTCGCCGTAGGCCAAAACGTCGAAAACCCACCCCAGGCTGAGGCTAAAGCGAGCACCGTCTTTCACCAAGACTCCTGCCTGCTGGAGTTTGGTGAGCTCCTTGTACACGGCGGCTAGGCTGAATCGACGGCGATTCTTACGAGCCGCGGCACGAATCTCAGCAGCAGACATACGCGGCGTGGCTCCCAGCAGGGTCACAATAGCATTTTCCAGCTTACCATCTGGACTCAAGAGCATAACTTCCCTCCTCGTACGACAGAGCACTGCTGGCTGACGGCCTCGACGTTAGCATGCCAACTATTCAACCAAAAGTGGAATATGTAGCTTTTTTCCTTAGAAACCTACCTAAGACGACGATTGTCGTTACTATGGGCCGCGCGTGAAGCGCACGACGGAGAGAAGTGACATGAAGACTCATTTTGGTGGAAGGATATTGGTTCTGGGGTGCGGCTCGGTGTCGCAGTGCACCCTACCGCTCCTCATGCGTCACTTCGAGATCAAACCGGCACAGGTCACGGTGCTCGAAATGCTCGACAACCGTCATCGAATAGCGGCTCTCGTCACAGACGGCGTCACATACGTACAGGAACGTATCACCCCGGACAACTACAAGGAGATCTTCAAGCGTCATCTCGAGCCTGGAGATCTCCTGATAGACCTCGCCTGGAATCTGGGGACAGCCGATCTCCTCGATTGGTGCCACCAGAATAGCGTGCTGTACGTCAACACCTCGGTAGAAGATTGGGACCCGTATGCTGATTGCGATCGGCACGATCCGCGCAAGTACACCCTTTATAAGCGGCAAATGGACCTCAAGCGTCTCATCGTACAGTGGGGAAACAACCAAGGCCCTTCTGCAATCGTCGATCACGGCGCTAATCCCGGGCTTGTTTCGCATTTCGTCAAACATGCCCTGATTGATATTGGGTCGAGCCTGATTCGAACTACTCAGGCCAGCCCGCGCACACGTGCCATCGAAAAGGCGCTCGAGGAAGCTAGCTTCAAGAAGCTCGCTCAACTTGTAGGACTCAAGGTCGTCCACATTAGCGAGCGTGACTCTCAGATCACGTCGGCTCCGAAAAGAATGAACGAATTCGTCAACACATGGAGTGTCGAAGGGCTGTACGAAGAAGGCGTTGCTCCTGCTGAGATGGGGTGGGGAACTCACGAACGAAAACTCCCCCCTGGAGCGTTCGAGTTCGAGACCGGTCCACGCAACGCTATCTGCATGTCTTCAATCGGGATGAATACCTTTACTCGTTCCTGGGTGCCGAGCGGAGAGATAGTTGGGATGGTAATCCGTCACGGAGAGGCATTCGGTATTTCCGACAGACTCACCGTATGGGAGGGAGATACCGCTACCTATCGCCCAACGGTGCACTACGTCTATTGCCCGTCAGACGCTACTGTTGCTTCTCTGCACGAACTTCGCATGCGACAGTATGAGCTCCAGGAGGAGCACCGGATCCTTACTGACGAGATCCTAGACGGGAAGGACGAGCTCGGAGTGCTCCTCATGGGGCACGATTTCAAATCGTGGTGGACCGGTAGTATTCTGGATATTCACGAAGCTCGTCGCCTCGTTCCTTCACAAAATGCGACGACGGTTCAGGTAGCCATCTCCGTACTGGCTGCCGCGGATTGGATGATTCGTAATCCTCGCAAGGGACTGCGCCTCCCTGATGACGTTGACCACGAGGATATCCTTGCTTATGCGAGGCCATACCTCGGTGAATTAGTATCAACGCCTGTGGACTGGACCCCCATGGACAAACTCGACACGGTGTTCACCGGCTTCGGGCGTACGCGACCAAGGGACGAAGACTGTTGGCAGTTCGAGACTTTTACCCTCGGGATTAGGTAGCACTAAAATCAAAAATCTCCTCATATGCCTCACCATCAGCGATTCGTGTGACTGGCCCGCTCATCCGGATATCGTAGTTCGAAGAGATCTCGATCTCGATTTGACCTCCTGGCATGTGAACGGCTACAGAATCTCCGACCAACCCCAAGCGACGGGCCACGGCCGCAGCAGCGGAGCTGCTGCTACCTGAAGCGAGGGTATATCCTGCCCCCCTCTCCCATATCTCGATTCGAATGGACGAGCGACCCAAAACCTCCAAAAACTGAACATTCGTACGATTCGGAAAATACGGATGTCTTTCGAGCAGTGGTCCGTAGTGCCGTGCCTCTTCGGCCGAAACCTCACCGTCTAGAATCACGCAATGCGGATTCCCAATAGAGGCTGCGCAGAAGGTAAAGTCTCGGTCGCCGACCTCGATACCCTCCTTAAGCACCTCCCGGACAGCTCCGGCAACCGGGATAACTGAGCTCGAAAAACTAACTCGTCCCATGTCTACTGCCACCACATGCCCATCCCTCTGTACGCAGCACGTCACAACTCCTCCGGCGGTCCTTACTGTGAACGGCTGGTCGCTGACCGCTTTAATGTCCCACAAATAGCGGGCAAATATCCTCAAGCCGTTACCGCTCTTCTCAGCTTCGGAGCCATCAGGGTTGTAAATCCGCAGATGGAAACTCTCGGTTTCGTCAGACGACTCACGCAGCAAGATACCATCGGAACCAACTCCAAAATGCCGGTGACATATCCGTTTGACCTGTTCTTCCGTGAGAGCGAATCCGAGCTCTCGCACATCCATCACGAGATAGTCATTTCCGAGGGCGTGATATCTACTGAACTTCATGACGAGCTGCCTGCCTCACGATTGTAGCTTAAGCATCTGATTTTCGGGTACACTCTTCCTGATGAGGCCCTTAGCCCGCTAGAGGGTACACAGCTACAGTCGCCCCGTCCAGGATCGATTAGATTCCCCATAATGTACCATAAAGAGATGGACCAGCTAGGAGCTCCCATGACCCCCGCTCAGTTCGACTATGAATCTGCCGAATGTGAGTATTTCACAGGTGGGCGGTGTTCGTCGTGCAGTCTGCTGGGCCAACCGTTCGGGCAACGACTCAAATCCAAAATCACGAAGCTACGCGAAACATTAACCAGCTCAGGAGTTATCCCCCTGCATACGGAGGAGGTAGTCATCCCGCAGAATGTTTGGGGCTCGCGGCACAAGATAAAGATGAATGTAACGGGATCCGTGCACGACCCAATAATTGGCCTTGCCGATGCAGAGGGACGCGCCGAAGATCTCAGCTCCTGTCCCTTGATGCCACATCACGTACATACACTCATGACAGGCCTCAAGGTAATGATTCGTACTGCACAGATCCCTCCGTACGACATACCTGCCAGACGTGGCGAACTGAAGGGTATGATCCTTGCGGTCACTCGAGACGGCTCACAGGCGATTCTGCGGTTTGTGTTGCGTAGCACCGAAGCGATCCCGCGGATTCGCAAGGCTCTGCCAGCCCTCTTAGAGGATTATCCATGGCTCAACGTAGTAAGCTGTAACATTCAGTCGCGTCATGCAGCCATCCCTGAGGGACCGGAGGAGCTAGTCTTGACCAAAACAGATACAATCGAGGAGCTCTTTTCGGGAACCCCTCTAATCTTTGCTCCACAGTCCTTCATGCAAGTAACTCCCGAGATCGCCGAGCTTCTTTACCGGCGTGTAGGGGCTCATGTGCGCGAGTATCATGTAACCTCTGCTGTCGATCTCTTCTGTGGCGTGGGCGGGTTCTCCTTTGCTGTTGCTCCATTCGTGCAGAAGTTAACGGGTGTTGAACTCTCCCCTAAAGCAGTCGAGAGCGCCACGTGTACGGCTGTAAAGCTCAACCACCCACACCTTACCTTCGTTGCGAGCGACGTAGACGTGTATATTGCCGACAACTCCAGTCAGTTGTCAGCAGAGCTCGTGATAGCAAACCCTCCACGCAGGGGGCTATCTGAAGTGGTAAGGCGCTGGGTCATGGATGCTGAGCCCCAGCACTTCATATATTCGAGCTGCAGTCCCGAGACATTTTGTAGGGATGCAGCCGAACTCGCACAGAGCTACTGTCTGACGACCCTCGCTCCCTTCGACATGTTCCCATTGACACCCCATATTGAGGTACTCGGCTTCTTCACCAAGAAGTGACTGCTGGACGCAGAGTTACTCCCACTCAGTATGAAAGGAACCAGCCTTGTCAGTTCGCTCGTACGTGTGCGCACCGAAGAAATCTCGCTGCGCCTGAGTAAGATTTTGCGGCAGATTCTCCGTACGAAAGCTGTCGAAGTATGCAAGCGACGATGCAAATCCCACCACGGGGACCCCTCTCTGGGCAGCCAGCGCAACTACCTTACGCAGGTTCGGAACACATCGAGCAACCTCTTTTTTCATGTAGTCGTCTACCAAAAGGTTCGTGAGCTTGGATTGAGATGCGAAAGCTCGGCGAATCTCATCGAGGAATCTTGCTCGGATAATACAGCCTCCCTTCCACATAGCTGCGATCTCGTCCAGCTTGAGGCCCCACTTCCACTGATGGGACGCTGCACTGATGAGAGACATGCCCTGTGCGTACGACATTATCTTCGAACAATACAGCGCATCGTGAACCGCTTGAATAAGGCCCTGTCGATCTCCTGTGAAGTCTTCCAACGCTGGGCCAGCAAACACCTTTGCTGCATGAACTCTCTCGTCCTTCATACCGCTGAGGATACGAGCATCAACGGCCGCTGAGATGGTCGGTATCGCCACCCCGAGGTCGAGTGCAACCTGCGCAGTCCATGTCCCTGTGCCCTTCTGTCCCGCTTTATCCAGGATTTTGTCGACGAGGAAACCAGACCCTTCGGAGTCTTTTTTAGTGAAGATCTTGGCGGTAATCTCGATTAAATACGACGAAAGAACCCCCTCGTTCCACGCCCTGAAGGTCGAGCTCAGTTCCTCAGGTTTGCACCCTACCACATTTCGAAGCACATCGTAGGCCTCCGCGATGAGCTGCATATCGCCGTACTCAATCCCGTTGTGAACCATCTTCACGAAGTGCCCAGCTCCATTCGGACCGACATAGTTCGTGCACGCCCCATCGGCTTGCGCAGCGATCTTTTCGAGGAGTGGCGCAACGATCTTCCAAGCTTCCCGCGGGCCGCCTGGCATGAGGCTCGGGCCTTTGAGAGCGCCCTCCTCACCTCCCGAGATCCCTATACCGAGAAAGTTCAAGCCGCTGGCCGTCAGCCGCTCCTCGCGCCGAATGGTGTCTTTGAAATACGCATTACCGCCGTCAATAATGATGTCTCCCTTCTCCAGGAGCGGTACGAGCTGATCGATAATTGCGTCCACGGGGGGGCCGGCCTTTATCATTATGAAGATCTGCCGCGGAGCTTCCATGCTCTTGACGAATTCCTCCATCGAGTACGAGGCGACAAAGCCCGAGGGCTTCCCATCACGAGTTCCGAACTTACTCATGAACTCTTTGGTCACATCCCCACTACGGTTGTAGACAGCGACCGGGAACCCACGACTTTCGATGTTTCGCGCGAGATTGGACCCCATTACTGCCAAGCCAACCATTCCAACATGTGGTTTTGCCATATAAAGCTCCTTGCTCCCTTTAGGGACTACTTAGCTACCCCTGCCCTAACTACTCACCCACGAGGCGCTCTCGTAACGACGATACTTTAACATTCCCTTCACCAAAGTCCACTTGGTAGAGCTCGCCTTCAACCAGCTCGACCATCGAGAGCTTATTGCCGTATACCAGGCCGGTGTCGATGCCGATCTTGAACGGGAGGTGCAAAACGACGTCCTCGAACGGCGTGTGCCCAAAAACGATCGTTTTTCCGAAATCATGCCGCGATTCGACGAAATCCGAACGAATCCACATGCAGTCCTCCTCGGCCTGGCTATCGAGCGGCACCCCCGGGCGAACCCCGGCATGAACGAATACGAACTCGGCGAGGCTGACACCCATTTCGAGCCCCTGCAAGAAATGCAGGTGACTTTCGGGCAGGCGAGCCCTGACCTCGACCCCCGAGGCATCCTGCATGGGGTCCAGACCATAACTGACCAGGGTGTCACCACCCCCATTAGCCAGGTAGACATCCCCTCCGACGCCACCGAGCCCCAAGAATCCAAGCAACATACCCTCATGATTGCCCTTCAAGAAAACGGTCTCAGGCCAGCTCCTCTTCAGATCAACGAGCAGATCTATCACCTGCTTGGACTGTTTCCCCCTGTCGACGTAATCCCCGATAAATATCAGTTGGTCATCCGCACCGAGCTTGAGTTCCGATGTCAGGTACTGGACGAGTACCTGCAGCTCCGTATAGCACCCATGAATATCTCCTACAGCGAACAAGCGCTTAGGACGACGAGATATCGCCCGAATGAGCGGCTCTTTCAGCGCCGCCTCTTTTCGTCGCCACTTACTTTTCATCCCCTAACTTGAGCACCGCAAGGAATGCCTCCTGAGGTATGGAGACACTGCCAACCTGCTTCATCCGTTTTTTACCCTCTTTCTGCTTTTCGAGCAGTTTCCGCTTTCGGGTGATATCCCCACCATAACACTTGGCCGTCACATTTTTCCTCAAAGCCTTGACCGTACTTCGGGCGATTACCTTGGTGCCTATCGCTGCCTGTATCGCTATCTCGAACATCTGTCGGTCAATTACCTCCTTGAGCTTTTCTGTGAGGTCTCTTCCACGATTGAAAGCCTTACTGCGATGAACGATGATGCTGAGCGCATCCACCGGCTCACCGTTCAATTTGATGTCGAGTTTCACGAGGTCCGCTTCCGAATACCCAGCTAGCTCGTAATCGAAGGAGGCGTACCCCTTCGTTAGAGACTTGAGTCGGTCATGGAAATCGAGCACGATCTCGTTGAGCGGGAGTTCATAGACTATCATAGCCCGCTCGGTGCCGTGGAACGAGATGTTTTTCTGTGTACCACGACGATCCTCACACAACTTGAGGACGTTACCAACGAACTCCCGAGGGGTGTGTATGGTAGCCGTTACGATCGGCTCTTCGATGTGTCGGATCAGGTTCACGAGCGGCATCTTGTCCGGATTGTGAATCTCGAGAATCGAACCGTCCTCCACGACAACTTTGTATATTACCGACGGTGCTGTCGTGATGAGGTTCAACTGAAACTCTCGCTCCAGCCGCTCCTGCACAATCTCCATGTGAAGGAGCCCGAGGTAGCCACACCGAAATCCGAACCCCAGCGCGGCAGAGGTCTCTGCTTCGAAGGTAAATGCGCTATCGTTGAGGCTGAGCTTCTCCAGAGCATTCTTGAGATTTACGAAATCGTCCGAATCGACCGGGAAGAGGCCCCCAAACACCATGGGCAACACTTCCTTAAAGCCAGGCAAGGGCTCGCGTGCTCTATTGCGAGAATGGGTAACGGTATCCCCTATACGCACGTCGCGTAGATTTTTGATCGCCGCCGAGAAAAACCCTACTTCCCCACTGGCAAGCTGGCTCACCTCACGTGAGTGGGGGGTGAAAACTCCGAGCTTGTAGACCTCGTACTCAGTATCTGTCGTGAAGAAAGATATCTTATCTCCCGGCTGAAGCACCCCATCTATGACTCGTACCTGTACTACCACTCCAAGGTAAGGGTCGAACCAGGAATCGTACACGAGCGCCCGCAACGGCGACTCATCTTTACCTCGCGTCGGTGGAGGAATACGTTTGACGATCGCCTCCAGAAGCTCGTCGACCCCCAATCCGGTCTTGGCACTCACATGCAGCGCTTCGGAGGTGTCGAGCCCGATGACCGTTTCGACCTCCTCCTTGACCCGCTCGGGGTCGGCATTCGGAAGATCGATCTTGTTGACTACCGGTATTATCTCCAGGTCATTCTCAATCGCTAGGTACACATTTGCAAGCGTCTGGGCCTCTACTCCTTGCGATGCATCAACGACTAGCAGCGCACCTTCGCACGCCGACAGGCTCTTTGATACCTCGTAGTTGAAATCTACGTGACCCGGAGTATCGATCAAATTGAGCTGATACTCCTTCCCATCTTTGCCTCGATAAGCAAGTCGCACTGTTTGCGCCTTGATAGTAATCCCCCGTTCACGCTCCAGATCGAGTTTGTCGAGAAACTGCGCCTGCATCTCACGCGCCTGTAGCGCCCCCGTCTGCTCGAGGATTCGATCCGCCAAGGTCGACTTACCGTGATCGATGTGCGCTATAATACTGAAATTTCGTATGTTGCTTTTGTCGGTCACGTTTGAGACATCCAACTACATCAAAGGGATTAGACGCCTTGTCGTAGCCGCTGTTCGAAGTCGGCTATGGTGCGCGTGAGACCCGCGTCGAGATCCACCGATGGAGCCCACCCTAGCTCCTTCCTGGCGAGCGATATATCAGGCTGCCTGCGGACCGGGTCATCGGTCGGCAAAGGCTTGTTGGTAATCTTCGATTTGGAACCAGTCATGGCTATCACTTTCTTGGCGAGTTCGAGGATCGTCATCTCGTTGGGATTGCCGAGGTTGACTGGCCCAGAAAAATTTGCGCGATTCATCGTCGCCATGATGCCTTTGACCAGATCATCGACGAAGCAGAACGAGCGAGTCTGTTGCCCTTCTCCGTAGACAGTAATGTCCTCGCCCTTGAGCGCCTGAACGATGAAATTGGATACTACACGCCCATCATCGAACAACATCCGCGGACCATAGGTATTGAAAATTCGGACGATCCTGGCATCGACGTGCCCTTGGTCTCGATAGCCGACTGTAAGCGTTTCGGCTACGCGTTTCCCCTCATCGTAACAGCTGCGCGGGCCGATCGGATTTACGTTCCCCCAATATGATTCCACCTGGGGATGTTGAAGCGGATCTCCGTAGACTTCCGAGGTTGAAGCCAACAAAAATCGAGCGTGCACACGCTTGGCAACTCCCAACATGTTTATCGTACCGGTCACGTTGGTCTTTATCGTCTTGATGGGATTGTACTGGTAGTGAACCGGCGAAGCCGGGCATGCCAGGTGATACACCTGATCACACTCCAGCAGCAGCGGCTCGGTGACATCGTGACGGATGAACTCGAAGTTCGGATGCTGCACGAGGTTACGCATGTTGCGCTTGGTGCCAGTGAACAAATTGTCCACTGCGATAACCTCGTGGCCTTCCTTGATCAACTCATCACACAGATGCGAGCCTATGAATCCTGCTCCACCCGTAACAACTATTCGCATCGTTTCATTCTCCTACCTTCTTACCTACTTTGCCAGGACTGGCGTTCGTCCGATGCTGTAATAGGTGATTCCATACGACAGCATATCGGCAGGGTTGAAGATGTTGCGACCATCGAAGATGACCGGCGTCGAAAGCTCTTGCTTGATGCGTTTGAAGTTGGGCTGTCGGAAAGCGTTCCACTCCGTGCACACTATGAGCGCCTGAGCACCCTTGAGCGCCTCGTAATTATTCTCGACGAAGGCTATGTCTTCACACTCACCGAACTTAGCTTTGAAGGTGTGGTTCGCCTCGGGATCGAAAGCCTGAATTTTCGCACCCAGGGTGATCAGCTCCCTGCAAATGACCAGAGCTGGAGCCTCTCGCACGTCGTCGGTCTTGGGTTTGAACGCAAGTCCCCACATGGCAAAAGTCATGCCCTTGATGTTCGCACCACCGTAGTGGTCAACTATCTTCCGGACCATCGACATCTTCTGAGTTTTGTTGACGTCCTCGACGGCTTGTGCAATTCGCAGATCAACCCTGTGCTCTTTGCCTGTCCGAATAAGGGCCTGAACGTCCTTCGGGAAGCATGAGCCACCGTATCCAATACCTGGAAAGATGAAGCTCATACCGATACGCGAATCCGTTCCGATACCGACACGAACCTGGTTGATATCAGCACCAGCAGCTTCACACAGGTTTGCAACCTCGTTCATGAAGGAAACACGCAACGCCAGCATCGCGTTCGCTGCGTACTTGGTCATCTCAGCGGAACGAATGTCCATAACGAGGATCGGATTGTTCGTCCGTACAAAAGGGGCATAGAGCTCCTTCATGACTTTTGCTGCAGCCTCGCTCGCCACGCCAACTACGACTCTATCCGGCCGCATGAAATCGTCTATAGCGGCACCCTCCTTGAGAAACTCGGGATTACTGACGACTTCGACCGGAAATGCAGCGACCTCTTCAATCGCCTTCTTCACCCGATCGGCGGTCCCGACCGGCACCGTTGACTTATCGACAACTACTTTAGGCCCGTTCATACACTCACCGATACCGCGCGCTACCGCCAAAACGTGCGTGAGGTCCGCAGAGCCATCCTCGTCTTGAGGTGTGCCTACCGCTATGAAGATGACCTCACTCGCTTCCACGGCATCCTTCAGAGAGGTCGTGAAGTTTAGCCTGCCCGCTTTGAAGTTGCTGTTGACCAGGTCCTCGAGGCCGGGCTCGAATATCGGTACGACGCCGTTGCGTAGCCCCTCGACCTTCCGCGCATCGACATCTACACACATCACGTCGTTACCGGTCTCCGCGAAACACGCCCCCGCCACAAGACCTACGTAACCAGTGCCCACAACCGCGATATTCATCGATCTATCTCCCTAAGGCCCTCACGGTCGACATGGCTCTCCATGCGCCACCCCTTCCGTTCGTATCTTCATGACTGAAGACTACTCAAAAAACGCCTGTTCACGATAGGTGGCAGGTCACGACAACATTTGAAAACGTGTGCCTCTGACCACATCGCAACAGATCGGTGTTATAGCCGAACGAGCCAAGGAGATCAAAGGGTTGGGGGAGTCCAGACGAACTGATTATCGGCGTACGAAGCCGCCTCATACCGGCTGGCCAACGTGCTTGGCATGCCGTCTGTGCGCGCTGGAATGCAGGGAATAGTGCTTCCCAGTGCTGTTTTTTATCGTTTGTGGCCCGTAAGAGCCGACCAGCATGCCTACTGCCGCCCCTAAAAGCCCAGCTAACTGAGCCGGGAACTCCTCTCCCGCAGGTGTCATCAAGAAAAGAAGCCACGAGAGCACTCCGAGCACGATAGAGAAGACGGCCCCCTGGGTCGTCGCGCGCTCCCAATACAACCCACACACCAGGGGAACAAATGCTCCAACCAGTGTGACCTGATAGGCTCCCGATACCAATTCGTAGATCGAGGTGCCCTGCATCGCTATGGCGTAGGCCAGTACGAGGGCGCTGAAAACCAGTACCGTAATCCGCATCGCTTTGAGCTCTGCCCGATCCCCGTCAAATGGACGGATCTGGCGCCAAATGTTCTCCGTGAATGTGACACTCGGTGCTAGCAGCGTAGCCGATGCACACGACTTGATAGCCGATAGGAGCGCTCCGAAAAACAATACTTGCATCACGAAAGGCATCCGTTCCATGACCAGGCTGGGAAGAACCTTCTGTGGATCCTCACTCATCAACTGAGCGGCTCTTTCGGGCATCACGATCAAAGCACTGACCACCAGAAACATCGGAACAAATGCAAACACGATGTAGCAGAGCCCCCCTATGATGGGGCCACGTGTTGCGGAGTACTCACTATCAGCCGACATAACCCGCTGAAATACATCTTGCTGCGGGATCGAGCCGAGCATCATCGTGATGGCTGCACCGACGAAGAATGCTATGTCCTTAAAGTTCGCCTCGGGAAGAAAATTGAACATATCTCGCTCCACCGCGAGCGCGATGACGCGCGAGGCTCCGCCCGCTTGATGTCCGGCAAAAAGCGCGAGGATCGCCAAACCACCCACTAATATGATCATTTGGATGAAGTCAGTCACGGCTACCGACCACATACCACCGAACAACGTATAGGCGAGGATCGAAATTACCCCTATCACCATCCCTTGCGGGATACTGAGTATTCCATCCGACAGCACGTTGAATACGACACCTAGTGCAGTTACCTGAGCAGAAACCCAGCCGAGGTAGCTGACCATAATCATGACTGAGCAGATGAGCTCTACTACCCGTCCATACCGCTCCCTGTAGTAATCGCTGATTGTAAGAAGGTTTTTTTTGTAGAGCTTCGATGCAAAAAAGAGCCCCACCAATATGAGGCAGGTGCCAGCTCCAAAGGGGTCTTCAACCACGCCATTGAGACCACTGTTGACGAATTTGGCGGGGATTCCGAGCACCGTTTCCGAGCCGAACCAGGTCGCAAAGGTCGTCGTGATGATCATCACCAGCGGAAGATGCCTGCCTGCGATCGCGAAATCAGCAGTATTTTTTACGCGCTTTGCAGCAACGAGCCCTATGGCGATAGTGACCAGGAGATAAACCATTACGAGCGCAAGCAGCATCTACCCTCCCATGATTACACGGCACAACGCACACACTCGCGGGAGCATACCATGCCCCCGAACGTAATCACTATCCGGGGGCAAAGTTGTGCTCTCAAAGGCTGCTCGCAAACCCCACTAGAATCGCACGCGACGAATTTGAGCAGATGACTACGGGCTCGACGGCTAGACGCTTCTGCATCACCAGTTACCGCTCAATAAAAAGGCTAAACCTTTGACAATACTGGATTTGATAGCCAGCTAGCAGCCTTGCAGAGCAGCTCCACTGCCACACCGCTACGAAGTTGTCACGCGCTTTACCCGCCTGGAAAGCCCTTGTTCCTCAAGCTGTCCTCAAACGGCGCCGAAGCTACCCCCTGAGGAAGCTAGTACTTGAACGAGTCGGGGGCAGTGTCTGTCGTATCTGATAAGCCACCTTCCCTCCGGCGCTAACACGAACACGCACCATGAAATTAGGAATCACAGTCGGTGTCCCGAAGGAGACCGCTCCGGGCGAAACGCGCGTTGCAGCGACTCCAGACTCTGTAAAGCGCCTGGTCAAATACGGATTCGATATACACGTCGAGGAAGGGGCTGGCATCTCCGCTGGGTTCAGAAATGAGGACTACGATGCTGTCGGCGCCAAGATAGTCTCTGCGAGGGAGGTGTGGGCTACTCCAGTCGTGACTAAGGTTGCCCCGCCAACCCAGACGGAAGCCTCATCGATAGCGGCTGGAACGTTCATCGTCTCCCTACTCGAGCCGTTTCGTAACGTAAACCTTCTGGAAAACTTTGCTAAACAAAGGGTCGACGCGCTGGCGCTCGAGGCGATTCCGCGTACCTCACGAGCTCAGGCGATGGATGTACTTTCATCACAGGCGGGCATCGCTGGATACAGAGCGGTGATTGAGGCTGCACATCACTACGGTAGGTTTTTCCCGATGATGATGACCTCTGCTGGTTCAGCAAAAGCAACGAAAGTGACCGTGCTAGGCGCGGGCGTAGCAGGGCTCCAAGCGATCGCAACTGCTCGGAAACTTGGAGCTGTCGTCGAGGCCTACGACGTGCGCCCAGAGACACGAGAACAGATTCAATCCCTCGGGGCGAAATATATCGATATCAAGCTCGAAGAATCAGGTTCGGGACAGGGTGGGTACGCAAAGGAGCTTTCGGAGGATTCGAAGCAGAAGCTGCAGGCAGCGCTCGATGAACGACTCTCCAAGAGCGACATCATCATCAGCACTGCGAACGTGCCGGGACGAAAGGCTCCGACACTGGTCTCGGAATCGGTGGTCGCCAACATGCGTCACGGCTCGGTGATAGTCGACATGGCGACCCCAAGCGGCGGAAATTGCCCGCTGAGCAAGCCCGATCAAGTCGTTGATATTAATGGCGTCAAGATCATCGGACACACCAATTATCCGGCGATGATGGCAACTGACTCCAGCAACTTCTTCGCACGGAACGTAGTTTCACTCCTCGATCTATTCGTGAAACCACGCGAGAGCGGCGCGCCGACCTTCATCGTCAACTTAGAAGACGAGATAATTGACACCTCACTGCTTGTTCATCAGGGAATCTTGCGGCTACGAAATCGATAGAGGTCATATGTCCAGTACAATGATAGCGATATATGTGTTCACCTTGGCCTGCTTCGTAGGCTATCACGTCATTTGGGGAGTCACGCCAGCGCTCCACACCCCACTCATGGCAGTAACGAACGCGATCAGCGCGATACTCGTGGTGGGAGCTATCCTCGTGGCAGGGTCCGCTGAGGCCTCACATTCAATCTGGATTCAGGTGTTGGGCTTTTGTGCAGTCCTCCTCGCATCGATCAACATATTCGGCGGCTTTGTCGTAACCAACCGTATTCTAGCGATGTTCAAGAAGAAATCCTGACGAGAACCAAAATATGAACCTAAGTCCAGATCTTTTCGACCTCGCATACCTCGCTGCAACGATACTTTTCATCTTCGGCCTCAAGGGCTTGAGTCACCCAAAGACAGCCCTACGTGGTAATCAGTTTTCGATGGCGGGTATGATGCTCGCTATCGTTGTTACCTTGCTTCACCCAAGCGTCAAGAACTACGGGATAGTATTCGGTGGCTTGGCAGCGGGCGCTGTGATAGGCATCCCGCTGGCACTCAAGATCCAGATGACCGCGATGCCTCAGCTCGTGGCTGCTCTCCACAGCTTTGTGGGATTGGCAGCCGTTCTCGTTGCCGGAGGAACATATCTCACACATGTCCAGCAAGGGCATCTCGATGCTGTTCTCTTGGTGGAGTTGATCATCGGAAGTGCGATCGGAGCGGTGACCTTTACCGGTTCCTTGGTAGCCTTCGGAAAGCTACAGGCTATCCTCGGTTCTGCTCCCCTGGTCTTCAGAGGGCAACACCTGCTGAATGCCGCGTTGATAGCAGCTATCGTTGGCCTTTCAGCGCTCTTCGTACGCGAGCACAGCGTGCTACTTTTTGCTACAGTGACCGGCGTGGCACTACTGCTTGGCTTCCTGCTGGTTCTGCCGATCGGCGGATCGGACATGCCGGTAGTCGTTTCTATGCTCAACTCGTACTCTGGCTGGGCAGCTTCTGCGACCGGGTTTACCTTGGGAAATCAGCTCTTGATCGCCACCGGTGCCTTGGTGGGTTCGAGCGGTGCCATCCTCTCGTACATCATGTGCAAGGCGATGAACCGCTCGCTCCTTAATGTGATTTTGGGCGGTTTTGGAACGACGGCGGAGAGCGCTGCAGCAGACGGGATCGCCAAGGCGTGTCGATCCGCCAGCACCGAGGACGCCGCCTTCATGTTCGAGAATGCATCGAGCCTGATCGTTGTTCCCGGATACGGAATGGCGGTGGCCCAGGCACAGCACGCAGTCAAAGAGCTCTATGAACAGCTTCACAGCCGTGGTGTGGAAGTGAAGTTCGCCATTCATCCAGTCGCCGGTCGCATGCCCGGTCACATGAACGTTCTCTTGGCGGAGTCAGAGATCCCCTACGATGTCGTGCTCGAACTCGACGACGTAAACGCCGAATTTGCGCGAGCCGATGCGGTTCTCGTGATCGGCGCCAACGACGTAGTCAATCCAGCGGCACGTACCAACAAGTCCAGCCCTCTGTACGGTATGCCTATCCTTGATGCGTACAAATCAAAGATGGTGTACGTCATCAAACGCTCTATGAACCCGGGGTACTCAGGCGTAGAGAACGAGCTCTTCTACCTCGACAATTGCTCGCTAATCTTCGGTGATGCAAAGAAGGTGTGCGAGGGGCTCGTAAACTGCCTCAAGTCGGCTTAGGGAAGGGAGACAAAATCTCTCCCTACTGCGAAAGTGGATCATGGCTTGCCTCCCCGGAGAAGCAGCGCTGGAAGATCCCCACCCACTCCATGCCTTCCTTGCGGTTTGGCTCCGGTCGTGCTGCTGGTCGCAGCACTCGGGCGACGAAGTAGGGGCTCAATAATTCCTCGAGCTCGGTCGTAGTGGTGGCAAAAGGGGGACCTTTGCCGTCTTTGGAGAGCGAACGGTGCGGTAATCGCCCCAGCTCGGCCTCACTCACCACGAAAAAGTTGCCGACCAGAAAACCACCAGGTAGTACCCAAGCGCCGATTGTTTCGGCGTATTTTCGCCGCATCGAAGGATCAATTGCGCAGAAAAATGTGTGTTCGCAGACGAGGTCCACGCGCCGTACCGGAACCTCAAAGAGATCTCCCTGAACGACATCGAGCGATCCCGGCAACAACTCGACGCTCACTGCATGTCGCGCCTGTAATGCCGATACTGCTGCGTGCGACCAATCAACAGCAACTACATCGGCTCCTCGTTTAACGAGCTCCAAGGCATCAGAGCCCCGGCCGCAACCTGGGCTCAGGACCTTTCGACCGACAAGCTGAACCCCCATCCTCTGTAATGCTTCCAACCCCTCCATGACAACTGAGGATGCTGCACCCAGCTCCCACGGCGTGTCCCCGACTTCAAAGCGCCCCTGCCAATAGCTGTGTGTCGACCACTCAGGGGAATCCGATTGCTTGACCATGCTCCACGCCTATGACCTTGGCCGGTCCGCGAATGCAGAGAGTATCCGGACGTAAGTATCCCGTAGCATCCCGATGTGCTCAACTTCGACGAACTCATCAGGCCCATGCATGTTTCCATGCGGCACACCGAACTCTATCGTCGGGACCCCTTTGGCAGCCACAAACCGCGCATCACTCGCTCCACCATCACACGTAATGGCCGGGGTGACACCCAGCGAGCGCTCGATTTCACTCAGCGCACACTGCACGAACCTGACATGATCCGAACTCGGGTCGCTTTCTATGTCGGTGAAGTAAGACGGGGATCGCGTTGACACGTTCAGTTCGTATCGTACTCCCGTAATCGAAAGCCGCGCTTCTATCTCTCGCTCTATTTCATCGACCCTGCGCCCCGGGGCGAAGCGAGCATCAAAGGTGAGGGTTACGGAACTGGGGATTACGTTAAGGGCTGTGCTGTCCGTTGTGATATTGGTAATCGAGAGCGTTGTCTCGGTTCCATTTCGCTCATCTCCCCATGGTGCGCTGAGCTGAAGCACGACCTGTGGGAGTTGGTGAATGATATTCGGGGTCATATGTGCATACGCTGCATGTCCTGCTTGTCCACGCAAGGTGACGGTCCCTGCTATACGCCCACGACGCCCGATCTTGATACAGTCGCCAAGTCGCTTCTTCGAGGTCGGCTCTCCACATATACAGCAATCGAAAGGAGCAGAAACTAACTCGAGTAGCGCTGGCATACCCCGCGAACCGGTTTCCTCATCGCCCGGCATGAATATTGTCGAATGAACTCCCTGCTTGGCTAACGCGATTGCTGCAAATATCATCGCGGCGTCTCCACTCTTCATGTCGCTGGCACCACGTCCGAAGAGAACCCCATTCTCCTCGACCGCACCTAGTGGTGGGTAGCTCCAGCCTTGCCCCGTCGGCACTGTGTCATAGTGTCCGATAAACGCCACCCTCAGCTTGGGTAACTCCGGTCCAATTGTTGCCAGGATGTGTCTGGTCTCACCTACCACGACCTGCTTGACGTCGAAGCCTGCCTGCGAGAGCCATTTCGAAAAATTTTCGACGAAACGAGGCGCGATGTCGTTCGTTACGGTCGAGTGTCGAAGCAACTCTCGAGTAAGTTCGATAGGCCCGTCAATATTACTGAATGCGCTGGCCTCGTCTGCTGCATTGTGTTCATTCTCAATCATAATTTCACGTACAATTCTGCATTTTTCGGCAACTGTGCAAGGCTCGTTTCACGAGCATCTTTCTCGAGAAGCACGATACAATCGACACCGATATTGTTGGTCTTGCTGTATACTCCTCCGACCGCGACCCTGTATTTCGGAATGACTGGGATCTCGAAGAATGTATCACCGACAGCCATGTAGCGCGGCTCAACCTCTGCGCCGGTTCTCAGATCAAAGATCTTCTTACCGGAGGCCATAACCACACCACTTGCGACAACCGCCCCCTCCTCGATTATTCCGCACAGCTCACAGTTCGCTCCTACTCGAACATTATCCTCGATGATTGAGGGCAACCTTCCTGGCGGTTCGAGAATCCCCTCTATACCCGAACCTGCTCCGAGTTTTACCCCCTTACCAACTTGAGCACCGGTGGCCACACGTGCCCCGCCGTCGATCATGACCCCTGAACCAGCCACGTATGCCCCTATGTTGACGATCCCGCCTGGCATAATGGTCGTACCACTTCCTATAAAAGCCCCCCGTCGGGCAAAACTTCCCGGAATGAATCGAACCCCCGCACGTTCGAAATCCTCCTGACTCCACCCTTCGGTTTTGAGTGGAACCTTGTCGAAGAAATGCTCGCTCATTTTGATCATCGGGAATGCAGAGAAACCGGCGTTCATGCACGCCACCGCATACGATTGCGTAACCCAGGTCGCGGCGCCCGTTAACGTTACGCCGTTGGACCCAATCGTATAACTCGCCAACTTCTCGGCGCATCGCACCAATCCCTTGTCGAGTAGATCGACCGCTTGGCGCTTTTGGTCCTGACTCGCCGAGCCAGACACCACTGCGTTCAAAAGGTCAGGGGATGCTTCTACCACCTCGACCTGGAGCATCTGATGCTCCTTCAAGCCAAGCAGCAGATCGATATTCGGATGAGTACCCGGAGATGCCTTGGCCTCTGACACCAGCGGCGCGAATACTTCAATACACGATGCAACCGCTTTTGGAGAAAGAGCCCCGTTGGTCAGAAAATGCGCGCATACCCTGAGCGCGCCTGACTGTCCCGGAACATTCGCTATCGTCCTGATGAGTTGACCATCGAGGTACAATTTGAGCAGTGCCACATGAGGCACTGCCTTGGTCAAACGATCCATATTCTCGTTGAATTGCGCTCTTCCTGAGTCATTCATCATCGCTCTAACGCCTCTTGCTCCGATAGTTACCGATGTAATCTGCAAGGCCTGCCATGGCCTCTCTGGTTGACTCGACGGTATCGATCAACGCTATACGGATAAAACCCGCACCTGGATTTCCTTTCTCGCCTACAACTGAAAAATAGCTTCCAGGGAAGGTCAAAATCCCCGTTGCCTCTGCGAGAGCGAGCGCAAACGCCTCGTCATCTGGATTGATACTGGCAACATCGAGCCACACGTAGAACGTCCCTGCAGGAGGCGTAATAGGCAGGTCGAGTCCGGAGAAGGCGTGCCGAAAGACCTCGACCTTCTCTCGATAGAGCTCGCGACTTCTGCGCACATCGTCGAAATTGGTCCATGCATAAGCAGAGGCGCGCTGAACGTTGTTCGGTAATACCTTACGCTCACTAAAACGCATCTTGAGGTAGTTCGACACCAATCGCGCATCTCCTACCATCGCTCCAGAGCGCAAGCCTGGCACACTGCTGCGCTTGGAGAGCGTGTCGAATGCGACGATGTGACTGAATGAGTTGTCCCCATCGAGCGCTGCACACACTTCGAGAATACTGAACGGTTTGCGCTCGAAGTAGATCTCTATGTAGCACTCATCTGAGGCCACAGCGAAGTCGTACTTACGAGCGAGCAGCACCACCTCTCGAAGGCTCTCCTCGGAGTAGCACACGGCGCACGGATTGTTTGGGCTGTTCAGGTAAAGCAAACTCGTGTGCTGCAGGACATCTTCAGGGATGCTTGCGAGGTCAGGCTGGAAGCCGTTCTCGCGTCTCAGATCGAAATAGTAAGGGATCCCTCCAGCGTATTCGGTCGCTGCACTATACACCTGGTATGCTGGGTTGGGGATCAATACGTACGGTTTCTGCGGATCAAGGCTGGCGGCTGCGAAAGAATACAGCAGCTCGCCACTTCCACATCCCGCTAGCACCTGACTCTCGTCAATCGAAGCATGTAAGGTTTTAGAGGTCAGATTGGCCCGGATAATCGCTTCGGTTAGGTAGCCCTCTTGTTTTGTTTTCGGATATCGACCGAGGGCCTCTGCCGAGTATGAATTTAGTATCTCGACTACTCGCGGATCAGGCGCGTGTTGCGGTTCCCCTATCGTCAGGTCTGCCGTAATGGGGGCCTTCAGACCGGAGAATAGCTGTCGCTTTCGGTCTGCGGTATAGGGCCGCATTGCAGCTATTCGAGGGTTAAACATGCCGAAAATAGTAATGTACGCAACCTTGTTTTGCAACCACGGAGGGCTACCGACACTCCAGCCTGATCGCTCGAATACCGTACCCAAACAGCAACTTAATGCTTTGAAAGCCACCTTTGCATGCACTAGTATTCGGGCTATGAAAGCCACCGATCGTCACATACTAATTGTACTGGTGTTGACGCTTGCGTGCATGCGAATCGCCACTGCTGCACCGCGCTACGAATTGACGCCACAATGGCAAGCGAATGCGTTTTCACAGCCCCTCGATCTTCAATTCGTCACCGTGAACGGAGAGGAATCTGCCCTTGTAGTGCAACAGGACGGACGGATCCTGAAACTTCGAGCGACCTCCGATGGGTCCTCGCCTACCACTACACTGGATATCTCTACGCGGATTATCGCGAGGGGAGAACAGGGATTACTCGGATTGGCGGTGCACCCCCGTTTTTCGCAAAATGGCTTCATATACGTCAATTACAACCGACTATCGGACGGCGCTACCGTCATCTCCCGCTTTACGGTAGACCGCTCCAGCTGGATCGGCGACCCAGCATCAGAAGTTGTGCTCCTGACGGTTCCGCAGCCTTACGACAACCACAACGGCGGCTCTCTTCTGTTCGGAGCCGATGGTTTCCTGTACATCGCTCTTGGCGACGGCGGGAGTGCTGGCGACCCCCAGGGAAAGGCACAAGCGCTCTCCTCGCTGCTCGGTAAGGTTCTGCGTATCGATGTTGATCGCCCTAGCTCTACCGCCGCCTATTCGATTCCACCCTCGAATCCCTTTTACAGGAGAGCAGCGCCGGTACGTCCAGAGATCTTTGCTCGGGGATTCCGTAACCCGTTCAAGATGACCCGTGATCAGTCAAGCAGCAGAATTTGGGTGGCCGATGTCGGACAGAATATGCGTGAGGAGGTTGATATCCTAAAACGCGAGGCGAACTACGGCTGGAACGTGGTGGAGGGGGATCTCTGCTACCCCGAAGGGACGAACTGCGTGCGTCGCCGATTCGAGAAGCCTGTCTGGACGATCCCGCACCCCAAAGCAAGCTCTATTACTGGTGGGTATGTGTATCGCGGTTCAACGCTTGAACGCCTACGCGGCAGCTATATATACGGCGATTTCGTGACCGGCAGGATATGGCGCCTCTGGAAACAGGGGCGAACCTACCGTAATCGATTGATGCTTTCTTCCGAGCTCAACATCTCCTCCTTCGGTCAGGATTCAGCTGGCGAGATATATGTTGTCGATTACTCAGGGTCTATTTTCAAATTGAGTCAGCAGTGACCTATGGGTGCTTGCTAGACCAGATTGTTTGGTGAGACATCTCTTACACCCCGCGAAAACACGCACTCGGCGCCTAAGGCACGCGTCACTTCCACGCCCCTGCTAGGGCTACCACTTGGCCTTTGCACGCACATCATTGGACGTATACTCGAGCTTGCCCTGCCGTTTGAGCAGGAGCTCATTGCTCAGCAAGTCGAAATCGTTTTTCTTTAGGGAGAACAACGTCAACACCGGATTGTGGAAGCCGTATGCTCCGCCCCTCTTGCTGAACTGGGTCACTACAGGAACGCGGTCAAATACCTCGCGCAGTCGCTGGCGTAATACCGGCTCCGATTCAGGTTGCTTAAAATACCTATCGTAAAAGAAACTAGACAGGATGAGGTAATCGTATCCAGATGCCTTCAGATCTCCGATGTCGAGCTTCACCAGGATCTTCGCCCGCGGAATATACTCGATATTGAATTCACCATCGGTGAAGCGCGGACAGTACGGCTTCCAATCCATGAAAACCTTGGCTCCTGGCGGAATCTTTTGGCGCATCCATTCACGCAGCTGCTCACGAGTATCATCTTTGATCTCTGATGCGAGTACTGTGCTGCGGACCAGAGCCGGCGCCACAAAGAGCAGAGTCAGCACCGATGCTCCATAGCGAGGGGAGACATGCCGCCCGATGTTCCGAACGAGCTCACCGAACGCAATCGCCAAAAACGGAAGACACGGCATGATGTATCGTTCCGGCTGCGGGGCTGGCTTGGCCTTGACGAACTCTGACGGCAGGTAGAAGAGCAACACGAGGGCGACTACGAAGAGCCCCTCGATACGCGGTCGACGAATGAGAAATCCGAGCCCCACAACCGAGGCTACCGCTGTCACCGTTGTCATACCCGGCAGAATGCTGCGCCAGAAGTGGTACATCCACAGCTGAGACCACGCATCGATCGTATTCGTGTGCCCATTTTGCATATGATTGGATTCCGCCCGAAAATCCTTAAGGAATTCCTTGGGATCAAGGATCGAAAAGGGCGTTGTTGCCACGAATCCCAGCGGGGCGATCGCCATCGCAGCAAGCGACCACGGCAACCAGCGCCAATCCGGTTTCCACGACCGCGATGCAAGCCACGGAGCGGAACCGGGCACGACCGCCATCAATATACCGGAGTACTTGGTTCCAGCGGTGACACCAGCCAACAGTCCAGCTACCAGCAACACCCAACGCCGATTACTCTGAACGGCGATCAGAGTCGTGAGAACGCAGCTCAAAACTACGCAGGTGAGCAACGCATCCTCTTTCAGATAGCGACTGCAGGTGACATGCAAAGGTAGGACTGCCAAGAGCACGGCTGCACTGATGCCGACCCCTCGCGAAAAGAGCCGTTGTCCGATGGTGAATGTCATCGCTATTGATAGCGTCCCTGCAAGAGCGCTGACGACGCGACCCGCCAGGAACGCAGTATCTCTGAAAGTGCCTTCCACTCCGATAAACTGCAACAGGCAGTTCATGAAATAGGTACAGTACAGGAGCAGGGATGGGTGCAGGAAATACTGGGGGTTCCAAGAGTTCTGGTCTACCATCCGCATGATAGCGTTGACCTTTGGAACCTCGTCCGGGTGGAAATTGTCCGGTAATCCGAAGTCAATACCGTAAAAACGGAGTGCTGCTCCCGCTAAAACGATCAAACCGGGAACGACCCACCCAGAACGCGGTTCATCCTGGTCGAGATCCGCCGAGAATCGCACACTGAGCGCCATCCCTGCGAGGATCCCCGTACACAGAATCCATAGCGGTGTAAACCTATCCAGTGGTACCGTCGCGTTGTGTAGAAACACCAAGGCAAGCAACGAGACAAGTAGACCGAAACCTGTACCTCGCACTCCGACACGATGCCCGACCGCAAACACAGCACACAGAGCAAGCAAAGCTACAGCGGCTACTGCAGCCACGAGTGACCCGAGAGAAACGAGCGGGACTCCAAGCCATGATGAAACCGTGGCACTCGAAATCTGAACACTGAGCGAACGCGGATCCTTTCCCCCCTCTGGCACGAAGGAGTTCAGTCCCTTCAACTGAACTTTCTGGGGTACACACGATCCAGAGAGGGGAACCCGAACGGGCTCCGAGCTCGTGATGGTGAAGATGGTCTCCTGACCTCCGCACACAGAGATACCTACGCGCGGCGGTTCCGAAGCTCCCGTACGTGTCGGGTTGAAGTGCACCTCGAGAGTATTTCCAAATCGAGAGAAACCTTCCAAGGACACCATCGCTCGATCGACGAGCCAGCCGTCGCTGTGGATACCACCATCTGATAGTGCTGCGAAGCTCCGAGAGGTCCACCGGTGAGTTTGGAGCACACCTGCAATCTGCACCCCTACCAACACGACGAGACACGCCACTGTACCGAACAAAAACTTCATATGACGATCTCTCATCAGATACCCTTACCGACTCCAAGAACGCTCGCCAAAACGACCCTCCTCATTCGGCAAGAACAATACCTCGCCGAAGCATGAAGAGCTAGCCCGCTACGCGCGAGCTTTTTACGTTTCTTCCAACTCTCGCTAACTGACGTGCTGCTCGTGCCGCAGTTCGTTTTTCCTGGATGTAGGCCCTGAGCGCCTTTACGTCAATTACCGCCGAAAGCCGGTCTTTGAAGGGCATGAAAGGATAGTTCTGGAGGTCGACCCGCTCCGGAAGGTTCCGATAGGCGTAATTTTCAGGTGCGCGTGAAGTGAGCTCCTTCATGAGAGCCTCGAAGGGCGGAAAGAAGGTCAGCTCGGGAAGGACTTGCGGATAGAAATCCCCACGCTTGAACACAAAGTAATCGATCCCTTCCGGCTCGAGCAATGACAGGAGCTCCTCGAGGGTGGCGCTGTAGTGCGCTCGAAGTACGATCTCATTTCGCCGCTTCATCTCGGCGTAATAACGGGTGTAGAAAGGGTGAGTCGTTTCAGTCGTCACGTACGCCTTGCGCATGCCGAACAACTGGACACCGTCGATATGAGTCGGGTGTCCTGCAACCACGGCCTCCTCCGGGGTGTTGGCCCTAAGCCATGCGAACACATGCCCCTTTTTATCCGAAGGGTAGTTGAAATTGAGGGTACCGCTGAGCCCTTTACCCGAGCCGGCAAACACGAACACGCCTACACACACGAGACTGAGCACGCTCGGCCAGGCCCACTTCAAACGGGTATCTTTGAGACCTCCCTCTATATCTTCGGTCGTACCCGTACCTCGATGGAAAGCTCTCCACCCACCGACCGTAAAGGCTACGATGAAGAACATCGCCAACGGAATCTGAAGATGCCGATTTGGCACGTACAACCAAAAAGCTAGTTGCCGCGACAAGAAATACACGATCAACGCGGAACACCCAAACAGCAGCACTTCGGCTGGAATCGCTACCCTGCGGCGAATCAAGCCGGTTACGGTAAATACCAGCAGAGTCCCCACTACTAAGTAAGGAAGCATCTGCTTGAAGGTTGGATGCGGTGTATGAAACCGCCCAACGAAAGCTTCGAGGCCAACCACCCGAATCTCAGACCCCGCCGAATTGAAGGGAATAAAGGGGAAACGCCCATGCGGGCGGGAGAATTCGGGCATCTTCGCCGCCTCAGAATACGAGACCATCTGCCCTACGTGAGCTGGCCTGTGAACTACAGCGAGTGTCACGATTGCAAAAAAAGGTGCGAGGAGTATGTAGTTGATGAGTCTGTTCTTATAGACAGCGCGGTCTACTCCCGAAAGGAACGCAGTCCTCCAGATCAGAAGGAGCCCATACGTAAGCGCTACCACCAAAGTCGCGGGCGGATTGAGGAGACATCCCGCCAAAATCGTCAGGAGCACCGCACGGTGATTGCCTTTGAACGCGAAGTACAAAAAGAGCGCAAACACCGGTGCCGACCAACCCCGGGGCAATCCACCGGTGAGCCGTTGCATGAGGTTACGCGAGTGTAGCAGCCAGGTAACGGCGACGAGCGCGGCCGCGGTTCCAGACACCGCCCGTACCGCCGCAAAGAGGAATCCTACGGTCAAAAGAACCTGAATCAACATGACCCAGTGACCCGTCATGATAGGATCGCGTGTAAGCAGCGTAATCGCATACGACAGCCAGTAGTGAGCTGGCGCAAGGTAGCCTCTCATTACATCAGTGACTAGGTCTCCCGAGAAGAGCCCCGGATGAGTCACCTCGTGCAACGGATAGCTCTGTTGGAGCGCATCATCGGTGGTCCACCCGGCATGGAACCAATAGTCCGATATGCCGCTGTAAAAGGCGTAGGTGTAAAATAACAAGAGTACTGCACTCAGCACAGTGCTCAGGGAGAACTCCTGCCTCCATCTCGGAGCCCTTGCGGCCTCGACGGGGCGGTCTATGCACGTCAGCTCGGGTTCCTTAGGAGCTGCTGGTTTTTCGAGAGCTACTTGAGCCATCCTCGGCTCTCCTATCGACAAAGGCCCGTGGGGTAGCCACCAAGGCCCCACGAAAAGCGCGAATCTTTCTTCTATATCAGATCGTTATCCGACCTTTACGATACCCTCGAGGTCGCCTTTAGTCAAAATCCAATCCGCAAAGAGCGCTCCCGTTTCGTGCGCAAAACACCCACCAAATACCGTTGATGGCATCAACGCTTGAGATGCACTGTTCGGCAGCACACGACGCCCCCGGTCTAAACTCCTGAGATTTTGAGATCAATCCCCTTTATTTCTAGGATAGCGCCACTCCACGAAAGACCTTATACATACCTCTGTCGAAGGCTTACGGTGATTACATCATGAAAATATCCCCTCTCCTCTTCCTTCTTTCTGGAACGCTTCTCACCCTCACAGTAGCTTGTGGTGGTGGCGGTGGTGGTGGTGACGATTTCGTTGGAGCTGCCACTGTTGGTATCCGACTACAACCATCGAGGATCGACTCCGGAGACCGCACAGAGGTGACGATCGACATAGGTGACGTAAACGACTCCGGGATCGCTCTAAAGGTTCGCTTCCCAAATGGTCTGCGCTACGTTCCGGCATCAGCTGCGCTTCTCGTTGACCAGCAGCAGACGAAGCTTACCCCAACGGTCAATGCGCTCGCCGAGGAGGAAAACTCGATTTATCTCGTGTTTTACCTGTCTCAAGCCCTCTTCCGTCCCTCTGGGGAGGAGTATAACGGACAGATAGGGACGCTCAAGCTGCAGCTCGAGGGCCGGAAAGCGGTCAGAGATGGCAAAGTCGAGGTAGATGCGGATGTCGACGACCCGCAGGAGGGCAACGATAGCGAGTTCACCCTCAGCAATCCCGAGTTTGCAGCCGAGGATGAAGCCTCGGTCGAAGTAATTGAAGGGTAACACTCTTAACCTGCAGGCGTTACGTGAGTTCGTTCAACAAACGCTTTGAGCGCGGATGAACCATTGTCGCTGTTGGCCTAAGCTGCGCACTTTTTCAAACCCGGGCAATTAGAGGGTGCTTCGGGAGATCGAGTGGGTAGTGTGGGTCAACACGTGGCCGGATTATGCAAACAAGAGGGGAGAAATACAAAGAGAGCGGGAGCACAGCCAGGGTGAGAGACAAAGGAGAATCGATATGATACCCCCTCGGCTCCCTCTCTGTCCTCTTTATTCACTTTAACAGGCTGCGGAAAGATGGCTTCGTAGCGAGAAATTCGAGGTTTTGGTGATGGGTGAAGATGAGAGCGCGAAAAAACCGCAGGTGTATCCACGACTCGACTACAGCTCGCCGAAGTCTGCGATACATTGAGGATTTTTTTTCTCGCGCTCTCATCTTCGGCCAGCGCCGAGAGAGCGCATTTCGAAGCAGAAGAGCATTTTTCCGCAGCCCGTTAAGCTGAAGGGTAGACCCCTTTAAAACACCGTAGACTTCGGAGCCTCGGCTGCTGGCGCAAGCGTGACGGAATCTTTATGGTGTCTAGGTTCATAGGGACAGTGTCGGCACCCCGACCCGCAGCATCTACCACGCCTCATGTGCTGAAGCTGTGTGAAAACCACGAGCCCTGTCAGCGGGTCGACGTACGAAATGTCACCTCGCTGACACGCGTCGTGGTGTAAGCGAGCGGCTTCGTCAGAACCACCTTTATCCATCGCACCCTACAGGGTCGGATAGTCCGTGTAGCCTCGGTGGTCTCCACCATAAAAGGTGGATTCATCAGCCTGGTTCAGAGGGGCGTTACGCCTAAAGCGCTCGACGAGGTCAGGGTTGGAGATGAACGGCACACCGATAGCAACGAGGTCAGCGAGCCCTTCGTTCAAGACCTCTACAGCACGCTCTTTGGTAAAACCTCCGTTGACGATCAGCGGGCCTGAGAACCACGAGCGCACCTGAGCAAGGCTCACGTGAATAACCGGGTCGGCGCTCATACGCTCGATGTAGTGGAGGTAGCCGACCTTCCGAACACTGAGCCCCGCGACCGCTTCTTTGAAGGTTGTACAGGGATCGGAGTCTCGCATGTCGTTGAAGATTCCGTTCGGTGAGAGGCGAACGCCTACGCAACCAGGCTCCCACTCGTGCAGAACTGCATCGGTTACCTCGAAGAGGAAACGACATCGATTCTCGACACTCCCACCGTAGCGATCGGTTCGTTTATTCGTTCCGTCGCGCAGGAACTGGTCTATCAGATACCCGTTGGCAGCGTGAATCTCGACGCCGTCGAATCCGGCCTCCCGTGCGCAGCGTGCCGCGTGCCGATATGCAGCGACTATCTCCGCTATTTCAGTCTCGGTAAGCGCTCGGGGTGTCTCGAACGGTCTCGGCCCTTCGTAGGTAAAAACCTCCCCTGAGTCCGGCTTAATCGCCGAAGGGGCAAGCGGCGCAGAGCTGTTAGGTTGGTAGGAGGGATGCGAGATCCGTCCTACGTGCCACAGCTGAAGTATGATCGATCCACCGAGGTGATGCACCGCTGAGGTAATCTGCCTCCACCCCTCAATATGCGCAGGGGTGTAGATGCCGGGGGTGAGAGGATATCCCTGTCCGCTCTGCAGTATTTGTGTAGCTTCGCTGATTATGAGGCCGGCAGACGCGCGTTGGGTGTAGTAGGTCACCATCAATGGTTGAGGCACACCGGCCTTATCGGCCCGATTGCGGGTCATGGGGGCCATTACAACCCTGTTCCGCAGCGATAAAGCGCCCATTTTAAAGTTTGAAAAGAGGATCGATGTATCGGTCATACAAGCCGGCTAGTCTTTTTTTAAACACCTATCGTGTCGTTTCCTGTCGACACCGCATGCTTACATGTTCTAAACGCGAGGGAAAGTATCTCTGGGGAAGCGAGGGAGACCCTCGCCCTTCTGCGAAGGCGCGTGTTCAAGCTGCTCTTACAGCAGGAAGGGGGGTCTGCCTTGCTCGCCTAGAGCACAGATTTGATTGCACTTTAGAAGCACGATATCCTGTTAGGACCTGGCGAGGCCACGGCCTGACGGCGCTCTTTTACAACTGAATACCTAAGAAAGACAGCTTTCACGCGCTCGCGAGTGAGGCGTTCGCTTGTGAGTGGGTGAAGGCTGTTACTGAGCCTTAACAGGCTGCGGAAAAATGGCCTCGTAGCGAGAAATTCGAGGTTTTGGCGATGGCCGAAGATGAGAGCGCCAAAAGATCGTATTTCGCAGCAGAAGAGCATTTTTCCGCAGCCTGTTAAGTGAGAGGTTTTGACAACGACCCCTGAGCTACCTCAAGGGGTGGGGCAGAGGTCGTTGTGGTCGTTTTTTCCCCCGTAAAGGAGTGCAGGAATGAGTTACGTAGCAGTAGTCATTGTTTTGTCCCCGCTGGTTGCCCTTCCTGTTGGTATCAGTGTGTACCGCAGAATAAGAAGAAGAAGATTTAGGCGCTTTGTTCAGCGCCTGTCGGAACACTCTGACGAGAAATTGGAAATTTGGCTTTCTAAAATGGACCTTGCGGAGGGCATAGCTCTTCGAAAGGCCCTTGAGGGCCAAAATGCCTCGACAGAGGTGAAGATGAGGGTGGTAGAAACCCTCTTTGAGCTTGGGAGGTTCTCCCAGCTCATGCAGTCGGATTATTTGGTCCGGTTGATGCTAAGAGCGGAGGGTTCGGAACAACTGCAGATTGCAAAATATGCGTTGCAGGCTGCGAAAACTGACAGCAGTGCCCTCACTTGCCTTCTTGACAGTTTGGATCGAGTGAAGCTCGATCTTTTGACGTTCCTGATGGCCGGGCTCGCCGATATCGCTGCAGCGATCCCTGCGGGTCAGCGATGGCACGTGTACCGTCCTGCCGAGGCAGAGCGAGACAGCGTCGTCAAAAAGCTGGCGTCCATGCTGGGCCATGCCGAGGAGCAGGTGCGGTTCACAGCCGCCAAACTTCTAGACACAAAGCTCTCTGACTATCTAGTTGATGCGGAGGGAATCCTTATGGATCTCCTCCGAGACAGTCGACGAGAAGTTAAGCAGTTGGTGGCGTCACTGACCCTCGATAACGAGGAGCAGCTCAAGTCAGCGATGTGTTGTGTGCGCGGAGCGACTCATGACCTGAGTCCGGAACTCCGTGCGCGATTGTAATCAACTTATGGGAATGCTGTTTTTTTTGAGGTGACTCAGTAACAGCTTCCCTTCCTTTTAGGGCGACACGCCCTTCAAGAAGCGACAGAGTGCCATGATCGCGCTTCTCGCCTAGCACGTGCGTTTCCTGCTATTTTACTCGTTTCAAATCACAGCGGGCGATTGTTCTGCCTCGCCTCTCTCTCGGAGGGTCCTTCAATGAATACACTGCCGGTTGCTTCGCGCTCTGAGAGTGAGAGGAATGTCGCAAATGTCCTCGAACAGGCGGGCCCACCTCATTTCGATTCCTGGGCGAGCTTTAATCACTACTGTCGACACGTGCTCGACCTTTGGCGCTCCTGCTATGCGCCTGGAGCAGCCAGCGGTGAGCAGTTCATCGTGCACTGGGAGGCTATACGAGCGAATGCGCCCCAAACGATCAGGACACCGTGGGGAGGCGTGCATGTAACGATAACGCAGCTTCCAAACGTGGAGCAGTACGTTGTGATCGAGGGGGGGCG
>JBBAUR010000037.1:0-33918 GCA_040398075.1 Bdellovibrionota bacterium
GTGCCGCTGAGGGCACGTCTCCGCGCCTTTTTTGCCTGCATCCTCGTCGCTGCCAATTTCGCTCATCCTCGCTACGAGGTTCATTTTTGTTACGCACTCTTACTCTGTTTGAATACGCGAAGAACCTCAATTTTCCAGCAGCCACCCGGAATTATTGATGAAGATCTTTTTGCCTCGCAGGGAATATAAGCGAGAGTTTGTATATAAATTCGGTGTTTCTGACAGAAACTAAGCAGCAGATTTTCCCCGTCCTGTAATAACAGCTGTAGAGAGATGCGGCTTTATTTCGACCCACCACAGCCAGGAAAGGTATGGCAGAAACAACCCTACAAGCGCCTACACAGGAACGTGGTAGCCCACAGCCATCGGCCTCAGAAAGCACGATCAACGGAGCTCGGGGCCCTATCGTCCCCCGAGGCAACTTGTTCCAGGCGCTAGCAACTGCCGCCGCAAAAACAGCGCTTACTGCGGTCCTCACAACAGCCGCAGCACAGGCAGAGGAGCCTCAAGGTCCAGCAGCTAAACCCCAAACAGCTCAAGACTCTGGACAACTCGAAAAAAGCTCGCCGGAGGCTATCAAGGCTTTCAACCGCGCAGGCAGCGTTCACAACAAGGCCCAAGACGGTACACAGCCCAATGCAGTGAGAGCCGCGGCCAGCGAGTGGGATGATTTTGTGAAACAACACCCACACGATCCTTTGGCAGCTCAGGCGCATCACTATCGCGGTGTATGCCTCCTACAACTCGAAGAGTATACAGAGGCCGCCCAGCACTTTCATAGCGCTACTGAAGGAAACCTCGCTCCAGAGCTTCGCGAGGAGGCCCTGTTTCATCGTGGACTCGCACACTACCTCAGCGCAGCTTCAAATCGTACGCTCTTCGCAGAAGCGCAAGCAGCATTTGACCTTTACCTACGCGAGTTCCCAAAGGGTCGTCTGGCCGACAGAGCTACGTTCACTCGCGCAGAGAGTTTGTATCAGATAGGCGCCGCAGATTCAGCTATCGAAAGCTATTCGGCTGTACTGACCACGTTCCCAGAATCGCCGTTGTGCGCCGATGCACGTTACCTTCTTGGTGTTGCACAGCAGGAGACTAATCGCTCGAATGATGCCCTTAAAACCTTTACACAGTTCGTCAAGGCTCACCCGGAACATAAGCTCGCTCGAGAAGCTAACCTGCGCCGCGCAGATCTCTCCTTTCAATCCGGCGACCTTGAAGGCGCAGCTGGCCTGTATGCGACTGTGCGTAATATTCCGAGCTTCGAGCACGCCGACTACGCCGGCATGCGACGGGCAACGTGTCTTGCGCAGCTCGGAAGACATTCAGAGGCGGCAGCGGCGTTTCAAGATGTAGCCACCTCTTTCCCTGAATCTACTTTTCTCCAAGAGGCACAGCTCTCCGCTGGACGAGCGCTGTTCAAGGCAGACAAACTATCGGAGGCTACGAGTTGGCTGGAGAGGCGGCTCGGTCAAGACAACAAACACGCTCCGGAGGCGGGCTACATACTGGCTCACATCGCGCTGCGTCAAGCTGACCCGACCCGTGCGCTCGAGCATGTCGACGCAGGCTTGCGTGCCATCTCGTATGCACGACAACTCGAGGTTCCTCTGCGGATGGCGCGTGCTGATGCATTGTATGCCTCAGTAGAGCGACGTGAGGAGGCGTACACTGTTTATAAAGAGCTCTTCGAGCAAAATCGGGCGCATCCGCTGGCACCCCAGGCACTCTACAAAGCTGCGTTCTGTAAGATGGAGCGTGGGGAGTATGCGGACGCTCTGGTACTCTCACGTCAATTTGAAGATACATTCAAGGACCATCCACTGAAGCCTGCTGCACAGTTCGTCGCGGCGGAGAGTGCCTTTCAGACCGGCGATGTGCGAACTGCTGAGCGTGCTTACGCCGGGCTGATAGTGAACAACCCCAAGGACCCCGACCGGGAATTGTGGCAGGTGCGCTTGGCCCGCGCACAATTGAAGCAGGAGAAAAACGCCGAGGTTCTCGCTACCCTTTCCGCTGCCAAGGCCATTCATGCACCTGAACTTTCTGCCGAGGCGCACTATCTTGCAGGCATGGCGCACTTCGCAACCGGCGCTTGGAGCTCGGCTGCCACGGAGCTGAGTGCAGCTACATCGAGCCCTGCACAGTGGTCGGAGGCAGAAACGGCCCTCTTGTATCTGAGTCGTGCCCAGGTAAATAACTCTCAAGACCCCGATTCGACCAACAAAGCAGTTGCCAGTCTGACGCACCTGCTCGAGAAGTTTCCGGAATCTTCACTACGAGAGGAGGCGCTCTATCAACGCGCCCTGCTCCTGCGCCGTAGTGGTGATGCAGCAGGCGCCATCTCGGACCTCGATGCATACCTTGCAAAGGGCTCCACTGCGGCAGGTATCGAGCGCTCGAATGCGCGCTTCGAGAAGGGCCTCGCTCTGGTTGCACAGGACAAGTTAGCAGAGGCGACGGAGGTATTTCGCTCAGTACTCTCGGAGGACCCAGACTACGCAAACGCTGATGGAGTACGCTACGAGCTTGCATGGGCGTACAGAAACCAGGACCAGATGGACCAGGCACTCGAGCAGTTCGATGCTTTGGCGTCCAAGCATCCAACTAGTAAAATGGCTGCCGAGGCTCTGTATCACCTAGCGGAGGATCACTTCAGTGAGGAACGTTTTGACCAGGCTGCGCAGATGTACGTACGTGCTCTCGAAAGCCAACAGGCAGGCGGAGACCCTGAATTGACAGAGAAGCTCGTGTACAAGTTGGGTTGGGCGCACTTCGGACTCAAAAACTATGAAGCCGCCCTCGAGCAGTTCTCGCGCTACCTCGAGCAGCATCCCTCGGGAAAATTTGTTCCCCAAACGACATTCATCCAAGCCGAGACACTTTTTAAGCTGCGCAGATTCAGTGATGCCTATCCGCTTTTTGCACGTGTGAGCGCGAATGCTAAATTGCAGCCGCAGTCGCGCGAGCTCAGTATGTTTCGAGCAGGGGAATCCGCGGGTGCGCAGAGCATGTGGAAGGAGAGTAAAGAGGCCTTCGAGCAGCTCCTGCACAGCTTCCCGAAGAGCGGCTTCAGATATGAGGCGCATCTTGGGTTGGGCAGATCACTGGAGAACTCCCGGGATATAGCTGGAGCCCAGGTAGCATATCAAGCAGCTGCTCAGGCTGATGAGCTAGTCGGATTGCAGGCACTTGTTGCAAGCGGAGATTTGCACCTGACGAGTGGAAACCTCGACGAGGCAATGAATCAGTTCGACAGGGCGATTCTGAGAGTGCAGGTCTCGGATACTGCGAGCCCACAGAAGATTGAGCAGCAGTACCGGGCTATTCTTGGAAAGGCAGGCGGCCTCGAAGCTAAAGCTAGACTCGACACTGCTACTCCTCAGCAGCGGGCAGCATGGTCACAGGAGAGTCGCGACCTGTATCGCTCCGTGTTGGAACAGGGCCCCGAAGTTTTAAAAGCCGAAGCCAAAAAGGCCCTCCAGGATACACCTTGAGCAACCAGATCGGCATGGAGTTTACTCCTTCACCAGAGTACCCGGGCTCTTCCCTAACTTATTCGATTTGAGCAACCACAACACTCATACCTAACGTTTGCCAAACCTCAAATCCGATTAGCTTCCTACCACTAATTGGAGCTAGCGGCGATTGAAAGAGATCCGCCCAAAGCCGCCAACGATCGTCGCGCATAGATAGAAGAACGCTGCAAGGTATACGGTCGACGCGATTCCGCATCGGAATGTGATGAGTTGAAGGATTCCGCCGAGCATCGCCCCGAAAAGGTTTGCTCCCAGAGCGCGACCCGGATCTCCCGCTTGCTCGAATGCTGTTGCAAAGAGTATTCCACTGAAGAATAACGGCAGTCCCGATATGAGGGCTGCAAGGAGGGTTCTTTGAGCTATCGGATACTCGAGCAGAGGCGATAACGGAAGCACTCCGAGCCCTACCGTCAGGACCACTACAAGAGCGCCTGAGAGTAGATACGACGGCCGGAGCCAGGCAGCTACTACATTCGAGAGAAGAATCATGATCAGGATACCGGATATGACGGCGCTGTTAACAAACCAGGTGCTGCCGAACAAGATAGAGGCCTTATTGATAGAGAATACCTGCACCAACGAGAAGCTCATACCAAGCAAAAGAAAGGTCACCTCATCCGGCTTTCGCAGATCGGGCGCCATAAAGTATCCGTACCGTCGGCGCGACGAGACCAGCCATAGGATCAAGAACATAAGCCCAAGTGCGAAGAAGAGGACCGGTACGGATGGTTTTTCAATGTATAGGTACGGCCAATTATCTGTTGTTACGGAGACCTGCCGAGCAGATTCATCAAAAGCCACTGCATTTTGTTCGAGGTAATCCCGAAGCAGCTTATCGGATCCGATATTTTTACCCAGTCGTGCTTGATCTCCCACCACAAAAGCGGTCCCTCCCCACCCGTACTCCGAACTGGGAACATGAAAAACGAGAGGTGCTTGATCGAATACTTGTTCGATTGAATTACGAAGGCGCGCAGCAACGTACGGCCGCTGCAATTGGAAAATGAGGCAGAGAATTCCATCATCAGTCAGTAGCTGTTTGGCTGCTTGCAGGGCCTCCCTCGTGTATACAAAATTATCGAGCCGGGCATTCGAGAGGTTCGGAGTAGTGTGTGAATCCAGGAGACCAAAAACAATTAGGTCGTATGACTTAGCTGGCTCATTAAAGAAGATCGCGCGCGCGTCGTTTTCGACCGTACGAACTCGAGGGCTTGCGTAAGGAGCCTCTGGGTGCAGCTTTCTGCCTAGGCGCAGCAGAACAGGATCGATGTCCACTGCCTTGATGTCGGCTTCTGAGTGAGCGAGCAACCCAGCCACGTCGTTTCCAGTACCAGCCCCTACAACAAGCGCCTGTCGAGTCGGATATGCTAGACGGGAGGGGACGTTGTAATGGTGAATAGCGCGCTCTGTTCGTGGTAACGAATACTGCGAAGAATTGTTCTGGATCTGTTGATAACCGGAGTTGTTGACTGTCACCTCCCACTCCCCTCCATCGCCAATCGCTGCGAATTGGAGCTTCTGGTAGGGCGTCCAGACGGTAATGTCGGAGTTGTCAGTGAATTTTCCGTGCATCGCCGAGCACAGTAAAAGGGCCAACAAAGATAGCGGACGACGTGCACGACAGGCTGGCTGCAGAAGCGCGAGCGCAGCTAGAACCACGATCCACCACACTGGTTCGAGGGAAAAGTACGCAAGTGTGGTAAAGATTAGAACTCCAAGAAGGCTCCCGAAGATATCAGCAGAATAGGCTTGGAGCCTTCCCGGCGCCGTAGCGAACAGACGACCAAGTTCCGCACCCAGCGGAACCATTGTGGCCCAACACAGCGCCAAGATGGAGAATACGAGCGAGAGCGCTAAGACAGCCATGACGATTCCAGCGAGTGTGCCTGATGCTTTCATCTCGTTCCACAGAAGGAAGTCATGAAAAATCGATAGTCCATCAGCGCTCATACGAACTGTCTCGCGTACAATCGGCACTGAGATTAAGAGCATTATCGCTGCTAGAGGTTTTAGGGCATCGGAGGGATCATCCTCGGGTTTAGGGGCTATGAGTCCCATGCCTAAACCGAGGAAGCACGAAACAAGGATTGAGTTTTGTAGGTATGCCAACACGCTTACCTCAGTGGAGAGCAAGCGTACTAAAAGAAGCTCACAAAACAGTATTAAGATGCACAGTCGTAGAATTTTAAAGTGGCTCATTGACCTGCTTCGAAAAAAAATGTTCTTCTCCTGCGGAAGTCGGTCTTTCGGCCATCGCCAAAGCCTCGAATTTCTCCCTACTAAGCCATTTTTCTGCAGCCTGTTACAGTGGAGGCTCCTTGAAAAAGGCTCTCGCACCGTTATACACGCACGCAGGCGCCTAGGTAAGATGATAATCAAACCTTCGATGGACAGACGATCGAGCAGATTAAGAGCTCCAGACAGGAGCCAGTAGTTTTGGCAGGAATCTCTGCAGGTGCGGTAGGTGTAGGGCAGATCGCACCGCTTCTCGACGAGCAGATCGCAGGCGCAGCTATGCTGTTTGGAGGTCATGCTGCTGCACGGAGAGTTTCAAAACCGCTCCTCCTCCTTTACGGGGAGGGAGACGAGCGCTTTACCCTTCACATCATGAGGTTTGTGCGCCACATGCTCTCAGAGCCCCAGCAGCGGCTTACAGCAGTTGAAATGCCATCTGCAGATCATATGGCTCTCGTGAAGCGCAGCAATGAAGTGGAGGTTGCGTTTGCAGCTTGGCTGGCCGGGTTGTCGGAGCCTGTTCCAAGGGGACAGCCCTCCTCGTCTACCCTCCCTTCAAACTTGCCGCCGCAATAATTTGACGATCGTCGCCACTGTCCCTATTCCGTTACTTTTTGAATCTTCGACCGAAGCAAAAAGCGGCGCTCCTGTGAGTCTCTAATTTTTTAGGCGCTTCAGGAAATCGAGTAGGCAGTGTGGCTAAAACCCTCGGCCGGATTATGAAAACAAAAGGGGGGAATACAAAGAAGTGAGAGCGCAGCGAGGTTGAGGCGCACACGGAAACCGGTATTACACCGGCTCACTAACCCCTCGGACCTCGAGTGGCACAGTAGCAGCCCGTTTAACAACAGATACTAACGCCTACTGACCACGCAGATGACCAACAAGACTATGTAGCTGTTTGATATAACTCGCGAATCAATTGATTTGCCTATGAATCAATCAACGCATCAAGCTCGAGCCGCGCACGGCTCAATTCGTGGATATTGGAAAGGTAATTTTAATCGATGCACCGCCATTGGGTGCACCGCCATAGACGATCGTGCCTTTGAGCTCCGTCTGTACCACGGTTTCCACGAACTTCAAGCCGAAACTTGGAGAGTCCAGGAGTTTGAAATCCGGCGGGAATCCAGGTCCGTCATCGACCACCTCGAGTGTGGCCGTGTCGTCAGCATTTATCAAGGTGAGCGCAATTGCCTTGGCACCATGCTTGACGGAATTGCACACGAGTTCATTGATGATCGTGGCCAGTGATGTGCAGCTCTTGACCGAGATCTCCAGATCGTCGCAGCTCCACTGAAACCTTCCCGACCCGACTATCGCCTGCCACATCGGCAATAACTCTTGCAAAGTCGCGCGTACTGACACCTTTGCCGGGCCGACGCCCTTGACGTCGAGGAAAGAGAGCAGCGAGTTCATCGCTCCAATGGTCCGGATGTGCATCTGCAATTTGGCCAGCTCTATGCCAGGAACAGCGTCTGGATTAGCCGCCATGAGCATTCCAAGAACAGCACTAATGGTTTGAAGACTGTTCTTTGCTCGATGTTCCGTCTCTCGTATCGCGAGCGACAATCTTGAGTAAGCACCCTGCGACTCGTCCGCAACATCCATTTGCTTAAGACCGTACAGTAGCAGCGCTTCGCTTATGTCTGCTGTCGTCTTTCGATCATGCGCCACGTCCGAGGTGTCAGAGATATGAATCATGAGGCCTGAAATCGGCCCCTGCTCTTCCAGAAGACTCCACACGTCATAGGTCCAATAGCGTGGGCTAGCAGATTCGCGAATGTGAAGCTGATCAGCGAGCTTTTCATGGGTTCTCGTCTTAAAAACCCGATCAAGGAGAGCTAAGCACTGATTGTTCGAAGCCTCGGGCACAGCCTTGGCAAAGGGAAAACCTTGAAGCTCAGCTTGCCTCTTTCCAGACAAGGCGCAAAAGGCTGGGTTTGCGTATCGGATAATGTGTCGTGGGCCTTCTGTGATGACGAGAGGTAGTGGTGAGAATTGTGTTCGGTGTTTATAGAGGTTCCACAGAGCCTGTGGATCAATCAACGCGTCGCTGGCATACCTTGGCTGTTCACCACTCTCGTGCGCCTCGCTTTGCATAAGCCTCTCTCTTTTGTCGATAAACAAGCCTACTTTGAGCTGGGAGAGTCTACGCGCATAGGCACGCCCGTTATCAGACCTCGTAGGCCTCGAGGGCACTCACCGATCTCCAAGCCCGCATCGGTGATAGTGTACTCCCGAAGCTCCTTACTATGATGTCCGCCACGCATTTTGACCACTGCTAGGATCTTATGCAGAGCTCCATCAATTTCGACATACCTCAGCCTAATTATATCGTCGGTCAGAAAAGAGATCGCATAGGGGCTGAAGAGCAGATCCGTGAAGGATTCAGTTAATTCGACCGTGCTCATCACTGTAGCTCCCGTTCCGGTCAAGGCACCGATCATCCGATACAGCGACTCTCGAAAATCCTGCCGAAAAGCGGGGGCAAGTGCCATTTCGAAACCCGCCAACGAATCGATAACGATGCGTTTGGCGCCCACCGCTTTCACTGCATCGAGAAGCTCCTGTAAGGTCTCGTCGACCGAAAGATCAAGGGGGCGAAGGTAGAGAACTTTGAGCAAGCCATCGCTCTGAGGTGTATCGAGATCCAAACCGAGGCTCGCGGCCCGACCTGTAAAGGCTTGAGGTCGTTCCTCGAAGACCGCAATTATTGCTGGTTCCCCTGCACTCGTGCCCGCGGCGATGAACTGACTTGCGATAACAGACTTTCCGGTACCAGATGGTCCGGCGACCAAGATACTATCTCCTTCGGGGACCCCTCCTCCGAGCATTGTGTCGAGCTCCGGTATCCCAGTAGACAGCCGGCGCCCAGATCGCTCAATCACGCTCTTTCCCTCGAGTCCGAACGTGCGCGGAAAGATCTGCAGGCCGGAGCCGCCGATACGAAAGGTGTGAAGCCCTGGCACCGAAGCTTGGCCTCGGAGCTTCATAATCTGTATCTTCCTCACGATCGAGTTTCTCTCGACACTCTGCGAAAGCCAGAAGAGCCCATCAGCCACAGTGAACACTGGGTTGTTTCGCATCTCCTCTTCGAAATATTCACCGATGAGGAACGTCGTAGCCTGCCAACTCGTGAGGTGCAGCGCCAATCGCTGAGTGAACGACTGGAGCTGAATCTCTGAGGAGGGCTCCGACTGAGCTCTACGCACAACCGTACGAAACGAGTCGACAATTACGACTCCAGGATTGGTAGCCTTGACCTCTTTTACAATCTCCGCCAAGACCGCATCGAGATCGTTCTCGAGCACAACCTCGCTCAAATTGATGAAGCGAACGGCGTTCCCGAGCTTGCTCTCGTCAAAAAAACTGAATTGCTGCTGATAGCGCAGCATCTTCAATGCCGGCTCGCCAAGTACCGTAAAGTAGAGCGCTGGCCGTTCCACAGTTGCATTGGCGAACATGATCTGGTGAGCAAGTGTCGTCTTACCACTACCAGGCGCGCCGGCTAGGATGTTGAACGAATACTCAGGAAGTCCTCCACCCAGGACCGTATCCAGGCCATCAATTCCAGTACTAAGCCTCTTGATAGTTACTTTGCCGTTGTTGGTCATGATGCTCATCCCTTCCTAGAAATTATACTAGCTATATCCGCAGACAAGTCTGGCCACAGATCGCTCAGTAGACGGCTCGTAAGGGCTTCGCCTATGAACGTAACGAGTAGTTCGAGTAACTCTGCAAGGAGGACCTCCTCTGCATCTTGCGCATCATCCCGGGCGATATCCCCCAAACCATCGACGGTGCCATCAGGTTTTAACCTTAGCGCTTCGAGCTCAGGGGCATGGCTGGTAGCCTGTTTGAGTGCGCGCGAAAACAGCGCATGAAAGCCGGAGATTCCGATAATTTTGCAGAGATAAATACGGAGCTGTTCGATGGCAACTCCATCCAGAGCAGTGCCGGTCTCACCTGCGGCATCTCCCCGGGCGCGATGATGTTCGAGCAATGACCTCGCTAGGGCTCGCTTTGCGGTCTGATCTTTCGGCATAGCTGACAAGGTCCAACCTGCCACGGATATCATATCCTACGGTAGGCACCGACAGAGCCTCGAAATCCCAGAACTCTCGCTGGCCTATGAAAGGCACCGGCTAGGCACTATAGCTCATGTCAAATAAAAAAAGATAGCTCGGAACGTCCTAAGGCTACTATGGGCGAGCTTTGCTCGTACGGATACCTATATCCGCACACGTTCGGTTGGCAACGGAAGCAAAGGATAGGAGAAACTGTCATTTATTTACGTTTATCTGAGATTATTCAATCGCAGATAGCACCTGCAGAGCTCGAAGGGGCTCGGCTGTACTCACGGCTCGACCAAGGAAAACAGGGTTTCTCCTGTACTGGGGCTACCTCCACGGCCTGAGATAGGGGAGGCGCTGGTAGTCGGTGCCCAGCCTCCGGACACGAGTAGTGGAAAGGTTCTGTGAGCGGAAACAGCTGACAGTAGATACACGAGTGCCCCGCGAACCGGAAAACGCACTACGACTCTCTACAGTGAACGCTATGGGGAGCGCGCGTTCGCTAACTTGGGCATGGATGGAGGATACAGTCCAGGAGGGCACCTGAGACCCACCTCGCCTAAGGTCCATCTGTGCCGAATATCTCGTGCCTCATCCGCGAGATCCTTGAAAAAAGCGATGAATCTCCCTCGCTCTTTGCGCTTCTCAGGAAAGCACCACATGCGTTTCCCGGATCGCCGCGGGCGGATAGGTCAGGTCAAAGGGTTGTTTCATCAACCGTTCTCGCCCGATGACGGACGTCATTTCTGGTTGCCGTATAGCTTCCGCCCGCTCCTCAAGCCTGTGGACGCGACGGATGAGCGCTTCGTTGATGCTCGCTTGAGCGTGTGAATCGGTGTATACTCCTGCAGGTGGCGCGGCGAGCGAGCCAAGCCGTCTTCTGCTCCTGCGCAAGAACAAGAGAGCGACTATCCGCAAGAGCTTCGTAAGAGTAGTTAGGCCGCATGCATAAAACGCATCTACGAGATCGACCCACTCGCTTGTCCGCCTGAGCTTTAGCGTAGGTGGAAATGCCCCACATGCAAAGCACAGATGCGTATCATCCCCCTCCGCACAAGGCTACGGCGGACAGGTCGCCTTCATTCAAGACGCACACTCAATTTGTAGCGCCTCGGCTGGAAACGAACATTTTAGGGTTCGTATTACCTACGATCTTCAAGGTCAATAGCATTGATGTCTAAGCAGCTAGGAGCCCGTGTTCTCGTTCTGCGTCCCTTTTTGCGTCAGTCAGCCAGAGCGGAGCTTTCGGACGGATATACTTAAGTTCTAATCGTCGTGTTGAAACGTTCGAATCTCCCATGCTTGCTGGACAGCATCGACATGCTAGGCCCTGCCATGAGGTTTAAGCCCATGGGTTGGAGCTGTCTTCAGGCTAGATTGCGGGCTTTTTTTGACGCTATGGCCTCGTCGCGCTAAGTTAGCCGCATGGGAATTCAAGCATCATCCGTTCAAGAGACGTTCGAACTCATGAAGAGCAAGCTCTCACGCCTGGTTCCAGAGGTAGAGCTGCGTATCAAGGCCAAGCTTGTCTATGAGATTAACCGACTGAAGAAGGAACGTGGCGCGCTCATCCTGGGCCATAACTACATGGAACCAGCGCTGTTCCACACCGTACCAGACGTAGTTGGTGATTCCCTGGAGCTCTCACGAAAAGCGGCTGAAACTGACGCTCCGATCATCATCTTTTGCGGTGTTCGGTTCATGGCTGAAACAGCCAAGATCCTCAATCCCACCAAGACCGTGCTGCTGCCCGCAAAGGTTGCGGGCTGCTCGCTTGCCGCCAGTATAACCGCTCAAGACGTGCGCGAACTGAAGCGGCAGTATCCGGGGATCCCTGTGGTTTCGTATATTAATACGTACGCCGACGTGAAAGCGGAGTCTGATATCATCTGCACCTCGGGCAACGCAGTCAAGGTGGTCCAATCACTGGATTCCGATACGGTTATCTTCTTACCGGATGAGTACCTGGGGGCCAACGTGGCCCGCGAGAGCGGCAAACGTTTCATCGTGCCGAAGTCGTCGGCACCAGCACCAGAAGGTCCGGTCATGATCGGCTGGCGCGGCCGATGCGAGGTCCACGAGCAGTTCTCCGTCGATGATGTTCGAAATATCCGATCGCAGTTCCCTGGCGTAGAGGTTCTCGCACATCCCGAATGTAGCCCCGAAGTAGTTGCGGCATCTGATTACTCGGCGAGCACGTCACGAATGGTGGATTTCGTGAAGCGCTCCTCGGCACCCCATTTCCTAATCCTGACCGAATGTAGCATGGCCGACAACATCATCGCCGAGAACCCGGATAAGGATGTACTCCGATTGTGCAGCATACGTTGTCCACACATGAACGAGATTACACTCGAAGACACCCTCAATGCCCTGCGCAACACCGAGCAGGTAATTGAGGTGCCCCAGGAGGTGCAAGAAGGGGCTCGACGCGCGCTCAAGCGGATGCTGGAGGTGCACTGAAGAGCTGCTTTCGAGACGGCTTGGGGCCTATCTCTCGTACAGCGCTGCACATTCGAACAGCTACCGACAAGCTCGGACAGCGCTATCTGCGCATCGACCTCCCTTAGCAGAGATGTCCATGCTAGCCTTTCGATGGTCTTTCGAATCCAGAGGTCCTCTATGGTAGCGCTCCGTTCAGCATCGATTTACCTCCTCACCCTGGTATTATTGAGTGCGGTCACAACGGGCTGCACCCCCACCCGCAGCGCTCCTCCCGGCGACGGTGGGACTTCATGCCGATCGACCGCAGAGAGTCTTAGCCAAAGGGCCGAGATGATTCGCATCCCCCGCCCTACACGCACTCAAAGTTCCCGGTCGTTCTCCGGAGGCCCGCCGAGCGCCGCTACAAGGATCGTATGGATCACCCCTGAAGACAGCTGTCTGTAGGTCGCTACACGATTGGCCGAGCGATGTATTCGCACCTTGCGGTGACTGCGAGCGCCGTGTCACCCTGACGAGACGAACACCGCCACTCGAACGCTCATGCACGCCCTCCGTTTCATCCTAGCTCACCTCGGGCCCTTTAAGTGGCGTTTCGTGTTGCTGCTGGGAGCAACAGCTATCGACGGAGCTGTGCTGTTTGCAGTGCCGTTAATCCTGACGGAAGTGACCAGGGGGAGCGTTACCCCCGAGCAGTGGTCACGGCTGGTGCCGATACTCGTGCTGTGCATGAGCACCTCAATCGTAATGCAGTGGTTGGTGCGTCGATATGGTGAGTCCTTGGGGCGTCATTACACCAACTATCTGCAGCTTTACTACTTTCGATTGGTCGAGCAACAAGAGGTATCGGTCCTTCAAAAGCACCACTCGGGGTACATCTTATCACTGGTTTCGCGCGTCGCCGGTAGCGCCGGCTCGTTGACGGTCACGCTACTCTGGCTCACATCGCACATTATCGTGGTGATGACCCTATTCTTCACTTTTACTGCGCGTGAATCCGTGTCGATAGCTGTTCTCAACCTCCTTTTGATGGCGATATTCCTCTCGGTTAGCATGTGGTTTTCAGCGCGCATCGTGCCCCTGCTTGCAGAACTAAACCTAGCCTCCGCGCGCGCTGGACAGAGGTTCGTGGATGTGATGGGAAATATCCTGACCGTCAAGCGGCTCAGGTTACGGCGCTTTGCCTTCGAGCATCTGAACGAAGCGCTCGGGGTCGTTGATTCACAGGTAAAGACGGTACAACGGTTTCATGCCACCCGCTGGGCTACCTTACACTCTATATTTGCCCTCGCATGGCTCGGTACGATCTCCTTTCTGCTGTGGCGCATATCGGGTGGTGCGACCAACGCCGCGGTACTGATACTCTTCGTCTCTGCTTATGCCACCCTGAGGGGCTACGTGGAGCGACTGTCGGAGCTGATAAAAGACGTGCTGGAGCTCGGGGGCTACCTCTCGACTCTCTCCGCGCTTCTGACCCCAGTGCAGCCCGTCGCGCTCCTCGGTGGTAGCCGGGAGTGGACTACGATCCGTGCTCGCAACGTATCATTTACCTATCCCGACAGCGGTGCCACCCTCTCGATCCCGGAGTTCACCCTCTCGAAGGGCGACGTGGTGTGTATCACCGGAGAATCAGGCCAGGGGAAGAGCACCTTGCTAGCGCTCATAGCTCACCTGCTACGACCCTGCGTTGGGGAGCTCTCTATCGATGGCTCTCCCTACAGTGCGCGTGAGGATTCCCTTGACCAGCTCTTCGCGATCACCTCCCAGGAGGTCGACCTCTTCGCCATGAACATCCGTGACAACTTGCGGCTCGGCCGGTCCATCGAGGACCCCCAGATTCTTGCGATGCTCGACTCACTGGCGCTTACCGCGTGGGTCCAGACCCTGCCAGGCGGTCTCGATACGGAGATCGGGGAGCGTGGCGTTCGAGTGTCCGCCGGACAGCGTCAAAGGATCAACGTGGCGCGAGCCTTACTCCTTGATCGAGAGATCCTGCTGCTCGACGAGCCGACCTCACACCTCGATCGTACTACCGAGCGGATCGTCGTAGAGGCTCTGCGTAACGCGCTCGTCGGTAAAACAGCGGTGATCGTCACTCATCGTGAGGCGCTCATGTCGCTTGCTACGCGGCGTTACGAGGTCTGCCATGGAACGCTATGCCATGGAACAGTACGAACCTGCTGACGTACAATTTTGCGAGCTAATACGAGAACAGGATCGAAACTCCCCCCCACACCTTGTTGGTGGTTGCTCCGTCTTCACTCCCTGTATAGGCCAACTGTGGGCGAAGAGTAGCTGGTCCGAGCCGTATATCGGTCGAGACACCCGAAGTGATCTGAACCAAACCTCCGTGATCGTACACCTGAGCGGCGTGCGAAGCGAATCCGAGGCTCGAAAACAAGCTAAGGTTGAATGCTCCTTCCCCGCTCTGTCGAAAGGTGTGGCTGAGAGAGATCTCGTAATAGATCGAATCGAACCGGTCGTAATCCCAATACGTCGTGAAGGACGGCGAGAGGATCGTATCCAGAGAGAGCGCTGCCCACAGCTCGGATGTCGTATTCACCGAGTCTGCGCGCTTCGGATATCCATACCAGTACTGTCCAACGGAGAATGTAAAGCGTGAAACGGTGTAGTCGTATGCGAGTCCTTGATCCATGACGAAGTAGGTATCTGACCCATGGTCCCCTTCCAGAGGCACGAGAAACCACAGCAGACCGCTCACCGTTCCGTATTCGCCGAACGAATAGCGCGGCTGCACTGAGGGTTGAAGATTGAGTCCATCGTACAGGTGACGCCCTCGGAACATGAAGGTAGAGAAAACCGTCGTGTTGAGGTCTAGGTCGAATCCGCGGTGGTCTTTGTGACGAAACTCAACCGGAGCATAGGTCACGGAATCAGCGGCCTGTTGAGCCTCGGTGCGGGCACACAGACCCAGACAGATCGCTAGAACGCATAGAACCGAACGAAACATACCCCTCCAACCTGCTCACCCTTTTCACCAAGATGTAAGGGTTTGGACTCGTCTTCCCCGGCAAGCCTGGCGACGGCCCTTATGAGATAGATGCTCAAAAGGCTTCAGAGAGAGGGATCAAACGACGGTTCTGGCCAATTTACGCTGAAGGTTTAGCAGGGAGGGGTTTGCCCTGCTTCCCAAGGGCTACTTTGCACCTGCATAAACTCGACGCGCGAACCACAATGCTGGCGTAATCAATGCCTTACAACCTCGTGGGTACCTGTAAGAGTTAGACTCCCCAAAGTACCCTCGAGACGCTCAAGCAGGGCCGTACTGCTACAGCGTGAGTTTTCGCATGTCGGCGATAACCGCCAGGGCGTTCCGAAAGACCTCCGGGAGCGCCTCGCTACACCGTAAACTCATGATATGCATATCGGTAGCGATGCGTGCTTTCTCGGCTCGTGCGGAGTGCTTCTCCGTGAGCGCGCGAAGGTGAACATCGAGCGAGAACAACGCGCGGTAGGCCCGTGCGCTCTCAAAGCCCTTGACTTGGGGTAATTCTATCCGTGGATTGTGGTCAGTGCAGAGATACATACAACGTCCCTGTAAAATACTGCGCTCGAGGCGCCGAGAGGATCCATTCCCCTCAAGGAAGGCTAACGACACTCCCTCCGCCGAGGGTAACGATCCGTGTCTTTTTTGTGTTCAAAACACACATAAGTCCGTAACTAGCTGAAAGCAGGTTATCTCGTACCTTTTTGACTGGACCAACTCCCTTTTCCCTCCCGTCCTCTGCACATGTTACCCTATCAGAGGCGTCCTCTGTTTTCAGATCTCTTCAGTAAGATCAGCCGCACAGGTAGGATAAAGGTGTCGTAACTGCAGAAAGGAGCCATACCGTACAAGATGCGTGTAGTTTGTATTCATATCCCGAGAGGTGGAAGCTCCGATGCAGCCTCGGCTGCCGCCGATGCCATTTACGCGACCAAGTGCGACAATGTTCCCAACGTGAACTTCTGGCACCAACTCGACGATCTGGCGGAGAGTATCTGGGAGCCGTTCTCGCTGGAGTACTACTCCTCTTCGAACATCGTGTATGTGTGTATGGCTGGGAGCGATTCGATCATCGACTACCTTACGACAGGGATCTACACCTGGATGGGCTCTGCCGAGATCCGTGACGTGGAGGACTACACCCATCTCACTACCCCCGATACCGTCGTAGTGGGGATGGACCTGGCGTTGTGGCGCCCAGATATCTATCCGCTCGGCAGTTGGAAAAAGCTCAGATTCTCCTCCGCCGCGCCCACCCTGACAGCGCTCTCACAGATCCCACAGGGGGATCGCGTACTGGTTCAGGTGATCGTCAACCCGCTGCATGACTCCCCGTCACTGCATCTCAAGCTTGCGCTCGCTCGTAACCAGGAGCGCTTTGTCAACAAACTGCGACCTAGAAACTGGCTGCGCAAAGGACTTCCCAACGAAACGTGGGATCTGATCAAGAAGAAGTGTGTCAGCCACCTCTTCAAGATCAACTACCGCATCTCTGCCTTCTCCGAAGCTCCCCCGAACTCCGGAACGAGAGCGGCGGATGCGATCGCCGAGCGGCTAGCAAAACATGTGACTGCAGTCGCCGACTCTACGAAACACTTCAACACGGCAGACGAAAATCGATTTGTACTCGGGAGAATGGAGCGAGGAAGCGCATTGCTGCAGAGGGTGCAGAGTCGCCGATTCGTAAAACCCTTCAGGGTCTGCACCGAGGAGCTTTCGGGTATATGGATACCACCTGGTGTCGGATTGATCCCCAACACCGCGCAGGTTCTGTCGCGCAAGGCGCCACCCCCAGTCGGTCTTCCAGCCGACTTGGAAGACGAGCAGGTCTCGTTTTTCGGGCACACTAATTATCGCGACACGGTGATTCCCTTCGGTATCCGACGCTTTGACCGACGCCGTCACATGTACGTGGTTGGAAAATCAGGGAGCGGCAAATCGTGCCTCCTCCAACTCCTCGTCCGCAACGACATCGAACAGGGGTTTGGTTGTGCGGTGCTCGATCCCCACGGTGACCTTGTCGATGATATCCTCAAGCTCGTTCCGAAACACCGTGCAAACGATGTAGTCATATTCGATCCCTCGGATGCCTCGCACCCCCCGAGCTTCAATCCGATTCATGCTGCGCGACCAGAGCTCAGGACGCGCGTCACGATGAGCTTCGTCGACGCATTTCGGCGGGTATTCGGGTCAGACTGGTCCGAACGGATGGACCACGTGTTAAGGTACGCGATGCTGGGTCTCGTCAACGTACCGGGCGCCAACATATTGTCCCTGCGGCGCATGCTCTCGGATGAGTCGTTTCGTGCTGAGGTCGTGCGTCAAGCCTCCGATGAATCCGTCAAACGTTTCTGGTTGCGCGAGTTCTCGGCACGCCGGCAGGATTTTGAAGAGGGTCCAATCTCACGACTTCTCAACAGACTCGACGAATTACTGGCGATGGAGACGATGCGTAACATCCTCGGCCAGTCCAAGAGCCTTTTCGATTTCCGGGAGTTCATGGACTCTCGCAAGATCGTACTTCTGAAGATATCCAAGGGCGTCCTAGGGTCGGAGAACGCCGAACTCCTCGGCACGCTCCTAATATGGAAGATCTATGAAGCGGCGATGTCACGTGCTGACATAGCTGCCGAGGACAGGCAGGATTTCTACTTTTATATAGACGAGCTCCAGAACTTTGCAACGGAGTCGTTCGGAGAGATCCTGAGTGAGTCGCGCAAATACAAGCTGTGCCTGACCTTCGCAAACCAGTATCTAGGACAGCTCAGTGCCCCAATCCGACGCACCGTATTCGGAAACGTCAATAACTTCCTCGCGTTCCGTGTTGGTGCCGAAGATGCGGGTCTCGTAGCAAGCGAACTCGCTCCACGCTTCGGCAGCGAGGATGTGGTGAGCCTCGCCCTGCGTGAGTTTTACGCAAAGATGAGTATCAACGGTGAGGTCCAAGAGGCATTCTCGGGGCGCACCCTCGACGTCCGCTACCTACCTGACAGCGAACGTTCGGTCACTCAGTGCATTGAAAACTCGCGTGCGCGTTACTGCTTGCCAGTAGACAAAGCGCGCGAGCAGATTAATCGCCATGCTGCAGGGGTAGGACGCCGCGCCGGCAACACCTAACCTGCCGGTGCCCTATCTGCCCGACCTCTCTACCCACTACTGCGGGCAGCCAGCAAACCTAGATCCAGCCTGCTCCATTTGGCTCTTCCTGAAATCGAGTGGGTAGAACTCGGTGTTATCCCGACGCGAACGCGCACGAAACACCACTGTCCGAAAGCGTGTCATGGCAGTCTGTGTATGTCACAGCTTTGATTGATTAAACGAGTTCGTAGTCGGCTAACCTATTCCTTCGCAAAGCTAAAAGCGGCGGCTGTCGGAGCGCGGAGCTTCTAGCTCCGCTTAAATGTTCGTAGTCGTCACAGGTCCAAACTGTCCGTTAAATGCTCGCAGGTGTTGCCAAGTCAAACCGCTAGCGGAGCTAGAAGCTCCGCGGTCCAGCTCCTTCGCAAAGCTAAAAGCGCCGGCTGTCGGAGCGCGGAGCTTCTAGCTCCGCTTAAATGTTCGTAGTCGCTATCAGTCGAGGGCGGCCGAGCGGGCTCACCGACTTTCAAGAGCCACCTCCAATCCCGAAGTTGATCGATACCCCAAGCGGCTGATGCGCTGCGTTTAAAGTCCCTGCTTGGTTAGACGCGACTCATCCGCAAGTGGTCTAGCGCTTATCCGCAGGTGGTTATCCACTTTATGCAGCCATCATGTTTTCTTTTCCTCGTACGGCGCAATCTTGGATAAGCCAAGATTGCGCTCGGCCAAAAATTGCGAGTAATTTTCACAAATTACCCGCAAATGGCTTATTTGGCAGAGGGCTTATTTGACTGTGCGATCACACAGCGGTCGGCCCATGTTCACGTTAGAACCGTAGCACCGGCCGATGTCCGGTATGGCGACACAACGCCCCCCGACCTTTATCCAACCCGCGGCACTCCCGGAGGCGCGGACGGCTGCACGACGGAGAACTGCTGTCTGTGCTGAGCTCACGACTCGCCCAGTGCAGTGGTCTGCCCGACACGGATACGGTGTCAGTGTAGATATTCGTACGCCGTTCGTGGAGTACAGTACACCTGAGTTTCCGAAGATGCGTGGACCCCGACCCGGCTGCCCCGCGAGGGTTATCACGGGGTTCTGGCCGATAACTGGCGCGTTGATGGCCGAACTCGCCCGGATTGGCTTGTTATTCTTGTAGAAGTACTTCGTACCTATATCCTCTCGAATCGAAACTGGACAGATTTCATTCAGGGTTGCCTTGGCTACCGAGGGGCGCGTACGCCGCTCTGCCGACGCCGAATCGAGGCTTGCCCCAACCAGAACTACCGCCATGAGAGTGATTGCTTTCTTCATTTGTGTTCTCCCAAAAAAATTATCCGCTACCAACCCACTCAAAAAAGGCTACTGGAAAAAGTTTGGTCACGTTGTAGCCTATTAAGGAGGCTAACCGACTCATACAACCTTGGCAATACAACAGCTTGGAGACATGAACAAAACTTACCTGCCAGCCCAATCGGCGCTTCGCTGCCAGCAGACCGATAGAACTCCTTGCTTTCCCGAGGGATATGCAACGTTGGATTTATACCTCAAATCTGGTAGCAGCAGTCACCAGCACGACCCCTTCAGTAACTTCGACCACGACGCTTCCCCCACGCGCTTTATTGCTTACTCCGCGCGACCCCGCTCGCAACACCTCTCCTCGTAGCGGCCATTTAAGATTCTCCGCACGTACATGCGCTGCATCGGAAAGTGGTACTATTGAAACCTCTGCCTCCACACAGCATTCGAAAGTTAGCGCCGCTGGATCATGCGCACTACCCGAGATAACCCACACATAGGTCCCGCGGTGATACGCACGCATCGGTATGCGCCTATGATGGCGAATCATTACCGAGACATTTGCAAAGCTTTGATCGATATTCCCGCCAAGGGTACTCACGAATTCGATCGCTCGAGCACCACGCCCCTCTGCCAGCAGAAGCGCCTTCTCTACATCGTTCATCTCTTGGTCGGGTAGCGCTACGAACTCGACACCAGGTCGCTCGAATTCCGCTCGTTGTAGATCTATCGAGTCAAAATCACCGCAGACCACCGACACTTCTACATCGCTCGGAACCTTGTGTATCGCCCCATCGGTCACGTAAACAGCATCGAAGCGCCCCGCCATCGTCGAGAGGAACTCATACTCGAAATCCGGGCTGTCTCCGACGATCAGCACCTTCATGTCGACAACTCCCGGTAAAGCTCAACGGTTTTGTGAATCGATAACTGGACAGAGAGTCTCCCCTTGATAGTTTCCTCTGCAGCCTGCGCGAGTCGCAGCGCCAACGACCGATTCCTGGCTAAAAGCTCAATAGCCTCCCTGATACGCTCTGCATCTCTTGGTGGCACCAAGAGGCCGTTTTCGCCATCAACCACGACCTCCGGCATGCCTCCCACGTTCGTTGCTACGCACGGTGCCCCGACGGACATCGCCTCCAGCAGTGACTTGGGTAATCCCTCGCGCTCAATCGAGGGCATCACGAAGCAGTCGCTCTGCGAGACGAGCTCGCACGGCATAGCATGAAAGCCGATCGCGTGCACTCGCTCAGGATGCCGCCGTCCCTGCGCTAGCGCACGTGCTGCGGAGCTATCTATCTTTCCGATCAGGAGCAGGTGCGCTTGCATATCCGTAGGGAGCTGATCAAACGCTTCCAAGAGGTAGGGTACACCTTTTACGGGTCGCATGTTTGCAACGCAGCAGATCACAAATGCGTTATCAGGGATGCCGTACTCTGCGAGCGTGCGAGAGCTTGCACGGGAATACCAGGCTGGATCATGGCCTTTATGAATAGTAACAAGCTTATCACGTGGCACAAGCTCAGAGAGATAGGTTTTTACCGCCTCCGAAACGCATACGATCCGATCGAGCCTCGGATTGAGGTACGTGAGCCAGGAGAGCGGGTCCCAGCGACTCACATGTCCGATAGTTCCCCGGTACGCGACCCGTTTGACGGATAAACCAACGGCGGCCACAGCTCCGTTGGATATCGCACGGTTCGATAAACAGTGAACTACTCCGAAACGACCGGAGGCAAGCTCACGCCGCAACTCACAGATGGCCCTGATGTCAAATCGGCTCCGGCAGATAAGTGGTTCAAAGGGGATGTGCGCCTGCTCGAGGATCTCCAAAAAGGGAGAGGTCGGTACAGCCCTCACCTTGAGCTCAAAGCCAGCCGCCTGAACACCGGCCAAGATGTGTGCTTCAACGCGGTCTAATTCGGTGCCGACAATTAGAATACTACGACCCACTTTTCCTCACACGCCCTTTACGATAGCTGAGCATTCCGTTTAAAAATTAACATCGAGTCTGGCCAGGGTAGTTAGACAAAAATCGAACAGCAAACCAACCTCTACTCTCCCGCTGCGGCGAAAAAACCGCAGATGTCTCCACTGCGATACATTCAGGATTTTCTGCGTTGCCAAATTCGGAGAGCGACCCAAGACCCGCTCTCGTGGCAGTGAGGGGTTTTGCTTTGCTTCCCTGGGCTTTAGTTCTACGAGTTTTTCGACCCTACGCCAAGCCCATGCATCGCTCCCACCTCGAGGAGAATGGCTGCTGCAACTTCGAATAGCTCAGGTGGAATACGCTGGTCGAGCTCCAAGGGAGCTAGGGAATCCGCAAACTCCTCGCGTTCGACCACGGGGACTCCGAAGCGCCGCGCGATGCGTACGATCTCATCCGCAAGGCCGTATTCGCCCCGTGCTGTGAGCGCGGGGGGTGCATCTTCACCGTCCGGAAATCCCAAGGCGAAGGCTTGAAAATAGTTCGAAGAGTTGCTCATGACGCTCTAACCCAGGTTACTTGATCTCGGGAACCGACACCCACTACAAAAGCGCGATCCTCAGAGAGCTATCGTTGCTGAGTATCGGCCTCTACCTTTACGAGCTCCGAGGGTCGAGCACTCATGCGTTGTAGCGCTACCTCGATACTCCATACACTCAGCGGTTTGTCCAACAGCTCGATGCGACTCGTTGCCGGTAACACCTCTACCCACTCTCGAGTCGATGCACTAGACGCGATGATACACAGATCGGCAAAGGTCGATAAAAGTTGCTCACACACGTGAGCTGCTGAATCTCCCAGCGTCTCGAGATCCAGGACAACGAAGCCCCAGCGTTGATGGTCTTGCTTCAATACCTCGATTGCCTGTTGCAGGTCGTACACCCCACGCGAGCGATACCCGAGAGATTCGAAGATTGAAGAAACAAACGGATGAACCCCGCCTTCGAGCCCGAGCAGTAGGGCTCCGCCGCGAGACACTGTACGCGATTTGACGGCTTGAGAATCAAGGACCGACCCGGAGCGCACACTAAGCACGGGGAGATAGACGCTAAAGGTCGCCCCCTCCCCAACTGCGCTGTGCACAGTAATGATGCCCTCGTGCGATTTGATGATTGAATAGGCAGCCGATAGCCCGAGCCCCGTACCGGAGAGCCCCACGCCCGTGCTACGATCCACGTTCTTGGTGGTAAAGAACGGCTCAAAACAGCGTGCCTGCTGTTCGGGGTCCATTCCTACGCCGTTGTCGCGCACATCGACACGGATATAGACCCCCGGAGCCAGCTCGGGATCAACCTCTCCCGACCGCAAGCGTACCTTGTGTGTGGATATCGACACTACACCATCGGACCGATGTCCTATCGCGTCTTTGGCGTTTGCCAATAGGTTCGTGAGGACCTGTTGAACCTGAGATGGATCGGCAACGAGCTCCGGGCAATCGGGGTCCGTCTCGATCCGCAATTCGATACGTTTTGACAGCAACGACTCGTATAATTCGTGAGAGTCCATCAGCAGCGAGTTCACCGAAACGCTCTGCCTCACTGCCTGCCCGTGCGACGCAAAATTGAGGAGCTGAGACACCAACCCGGCACCTCGTCGAGCCGCATCCGTGATGGTGCGGGTCGCCTCGAACGCTTCGGAGCCTTTGGGAAGCTGCAACTCAATCAGGGATACCTGCCCCATGACCGCCTGCAACAGGTTGTTGAAATTGTGTGCAACGCCCGAGGCGAGAAGACCTGCCATGCGCATCTTGAGCGCCTCCGCCATCTTCGATTCGAAACGCCGCGACATCAACACGGTCGCCATTTCGTTAGCCATGCTGACGAGCAGCTGAAGGCGCCCCTCCTTGAGGAACGTATGCGGTACCAACGGCTCGACCACCAACAGTCCCACAACCTGTCCGAGCGATACCAACGGAATGATGACCAGGGTATCGAGCTTCAAGCGTTGCACGATACGATTCAACCCAGAGCACTCCATCGGCTGTCCTGCCTCGACGATTACTGGACGTTGGGTCCGAACCGCCTCATCGACGAAATCGTGTCGGAGGCTGAGCTCAATCTGCAGCTCCTGGAGTTGACGACGCACCCCCGATCCGAAACCGGACTTACCAGCGATATGAGTTCCCTGCTCGTTGACCACTCCGAACCAGCCTCGCTTAAGCGCGAACTCCTGCTGTAGAACGGGGAATGCATGTTCGGCGATCTCGCGCGGTGAGCGATACTTCGACAATTCGTGGCTGATCCTGTAGAGCGCCCCCAGCGATTCGCTGTGGCGGCGCTCCGCCTCGTACATCTCTGCTTGTCGCACCGCTAGAGTCATCTGGGTGGCTGCTGCCGAAACGAGATCGAAATCCGCTTCAGAGTACGATTTAGCCTCCTTCTTGAAGAGTACGATCGCCCCGAAAACCACCTCATCGGTAGCTAGCGGCATAACGATACACGACCTAAGGTCCTCGAGTTTAGCCAGCGTCGATGCTGCACGCGGATCCTCCTGCAGGTTGTCAATCAACAAGCCTTTGCGCTCCTTGATGGCGAAGCGCAGTAAACTCGGGCCTTCGAGCACCGGCTGCATACTGTGCAGGTACTTCTCGGAGAGTCCCAGAGAGGCCACTACCTCGAGCTCGTCTCGCTCTCTGTGCAAGAAGCATCCGTATCCACAACGCGAACCGGTCGCGCGTAAGAGTGCTTTGAGCCCCTTGAGGGTTACTATAGCTGGATCCGTTTGACCTTGGAGCGACCGGGCCACCTCGAAGAGCGCCTCCAGTCTCCTGTTTTGGGTCATGAGCGCCTCTTGAGCTCGACGCCGATCGGTAACGTCGATACCGAACCCCTCCCACCCCTGGAACACACCGTTAGCTGCAAATTGAGGAAGAGCACGCAGCATCATCCAGCGCACCTCTCCACTACGCTGGTGTACAACTCGGACCTCTTCACGCAACTCGTCGTGCTCCAGCCGCAAGCGCATGATACGGCGCCGTAGCAATCCTCGATCTCGGGGATCAAGTATGAGATCCCAGATGCCTGCATTGCTGGTCATCTCTGAAGAGGCGATGCCGAGTATCTGCTCGGTATTTCCGAAAGCCTCAGTAATTCGAAAATTTGAATCGGTGATGATGATCACCACATTCCCGTAGCGCGCCATACGGCGATATTGACTGCGAAGCTCGTCACTGGAGACCTGCCGAGCGGATACATCGCTGTTCGATACCGCTGTTCGAGCAATCGTCAGATTGTGTGACAACTCGTCGAAGGCTGAAAACTCCTCTTGCTTCCAGCGGTGATAAGACCGGGTGAAGAAACACTCTACGACCCCCTGGACTCGCCCCCGTTCTAGGAGCGGAAAGACACCACAGGAACGAACCTTGCGCACTGCTAGCTCCAGAGCTAGTTCGCCCGGTATGCGCGCCCGTTGTAAATCGTTGACGGTCAGTGGAAGGGGCCAAGGATTGCCCTGAAAGCATGCGGCACCGTTGTGCAGCTCGAACAGCGCTCCCTCTGAGCTTCCGACTCGCTCGGTGCGTCGCGGGAATTGACCCACGAAGAGCTCTTCGTCTCTACGCAGTTGGACATTTACCTCGTCACACCCGAGCTCTCGGGCGATCGCCCCGGCGAGCTCCATGACGAACTCGCCCGTGGCCGGCTGAGAGCTACACTCGAATCGCAACCGCGTAACCTTGGACTCTCCTGCCTCGTTTGCCATCGGATACTTTATCCGTTCCTACGCGGTGTGACCGCTCTTGAGCCTGAGAAGTTTATTCTCCCCTAGCCTCGCGCTGATGACCGCCTCACGACGATCACCTTTGCATTACGAACCCTCTTTTCGAGCTCCCCCATCGCCAGCATCTGATGTTCGTGGCGCCGTGCCGCCCGAATATGGGGATCGCCCTCTTCCTGTTTGTACTCTTCACGCAGCTCTTCGAGGCTCATCCTATTGCGCGCAAAGAACCGCCACCGAACGAGCGCATACGATACGAACGCAATCAGCCCGAGAACCACCGTACCTCTCAGTACGACGCTTTGTATGAAACCACTCAAAACCCGCAGTGCATCCTCCGACGAGGTGTCGAGAAGCATTCCACTGGCTCCGACCATGGTGAAGACCACCGGTAGGAGAGTTACTAAAACGATCGTGGAACGAAGCAACCCGAGAGCACCGTCTGCCACACCTTCACGCAAACGTGACACGTATGACGAGGGCCGAACCTTTCGAAATCCCGACGTCAAGCTCGAGAGCGATACGAAGCCACCACTCTGCCACAGCGCTGCTACAAACCCGCTCAGAGCAGCTGCACTAGTGGCGCTGATAACGAGGAGGAAGCACAAAGAAAGCGCCCCCCACAGACTCCGCGCCGGCGTACTTCCGTCCCGACCTGACCATTGTACCAAGCTTCCTATTCTGACCCAACTGTCACTTGCTGCTAACACCACTAAAATGCCGATCAAGGCTGCAAAATTGGATACAGCTCTACTGGTGGCGATCTGCCCCTCTTTCCGGAGCTTTTTTAGCTTCTTGGCAGATGCCGGAAAGCGTTTGGTGGTCATACTATCCCTCGTTATCGGTCTCTATCTGTTCCCTTTTGAACGATTCAGCAAGAACCTGTAATAATGAAATGAGGGTACTCCGATCTCGGTTAGCCTCCGATCCAAATCACGCCGTATCCCAGGAAAGCGCGAAGGCGGTCAGCCAGCCAGAGCCCGCCACCGCGGTCGCTCGAGACCACTAAGACAGCCAGCAGCAGGCAGGTCACGGACATCTTGAGCAATGAGCCCAGAGAGGTAAACGACAAACCTCGAGAGACCCGCGCTGCAAAACAGCTCACACAGTCGATCAGAAGAAACGCGACCAGCCACACCGCACACGCCACCAGCATCGAACCAACTAGGCGCGAACCACCGACCAAAATGCCGCGCGCGAGAAGTTCGAAATCCGCCGTCGCCCCAACAGGAACGCTACGGTAGCTCTGAACCAGAGCCTCCACACATACGTCGAGAGCTCCAAAGTTAATAGCAACCGTTGTAGCCGCAATTTTGCAGATAGTTGCCAGGTCCGAGACCGCCTGTCCGTTGAGCGGATCATTGACCGCCGCGATGGTTTGACCACGAGAGGTGTCGATTAACTCGCCGAAGGCCTCGCTCAGATCGACCAACGCACGAAAGGGCACCCCGATGAGAAGCCCCAGAACGAACTCTCCGAGCATACTCCACCCCGAGACCTGTTCGGGTATCGGCACCAGCGGCGTAATCGCGAGCGCCACGCCCGTCGCCAAGAACAACTTGGGTAGAAACCCCAATGATTCTCCGAGCGGAAGCGATACGCTCATCCCGAATGAGCGAACACACACGATAGCAACAGCGAGCGGCGAACACTCTAGGAGTTGCATGTCATGTCTTCCCCAGCACTGCCACAGCCTCGAGCACCCGAACGAACAGCGCCTGTACCTCTGCGCCCGCAAGCGCACCTCCCGCCACCGCCACCGCACCGAACGCAACACACCGCGCGAGATGCGAAAGGCTCTGCTCCTGAACTTGCGTGATCGCCTGCAGAAGCCCGACGAGTCCGGCTGCTGCGCCTATTGCAATCATTGGGATGCTCGAGAGCACACCGATTAACATGAGGGCATCGAGACACAGATGGTACATGCCTTTTTCCTCACAGATAGGATTGAATCAAACTCTGAGCCAATAGAAGCCAGCCGTCGCTCGAGATGAAGAGCAACAACTTCAAGGGCAGGGTAACCACCACAGGGCTCAACATCGTGAGCCCCAAACTAACCAAGACATTTGCCACTACGACGTCGATGACGAAAAACGGGATGAGCAGGAAGAATGCGATTACGAAGCCCCTCTTGATCTCACTAAGCACGAACGCTCCGAGCGCCACACCGAGAGACGGCTGTCGAAGCTTCTCTGAATTCTGGTCCGCCGTGGGCTCACGCGAGGCTAGCCGTGCAAAGGTAGTCAGCTCCCGCTCACCTGCATGTTCGAGTAAGAACGCTCGCCAGGGCTCAATTGCACCCAAGAGGCGCTTAGCCCCTTCAATCACTGATGAGCTCCCAACCTGCGTCATCTGAATAGACGACAAACGCTCCCCTGTTTCGCGCAGCACCGGTTCCATCACAACCAACGAGAGTACAACTGAGAGGGCCATCACCAACGAGGCACTGGGGGCCTGCTGGGTGCCGAAACCGCTGCGCAGTAAGCTAAGCACGATCGTGAACTTCAGATAGCACGTACCGACAGCCAGAACGAGCGGCACCACCGCGACGACGACCGAGATGAGGAGCAGCGTTTCAGGCGATGCCGCTTTCATCCTCATCCTCCTCTATCCACCGCGGACGCCGTACCGGACGGTCCGCACCTATCGCAGCGTCACTCCCTCGGCGAACCTCCAGACCACTGAGTGAGACCCCTAAGCCACCGAGCTTCGTCAACAGGTTCGCGCGCTCTCGGATGAGCTGCGTGGCGATCCCGATATTCGGTGATTCGACAACAGCGGAGATACCACCTGCCCCGCTGCGCGTGAGAGAGATCGTTACCGGCGCCCCGTTCGAAAGCACACTCTGCACCCGCAGGGATGGCCCCTCGCCAGCCGGCCGAAACTCAACGGAGTGAACGGTCGGGGTTTCTCTCGGTATGCTGGCTACTGATCCGACCGCGGGAGCGCTCGTGCACACGCTTATCGGCCTCTCCAGAAGGGGTTGGGCAGCTACTGGCGGAGCTGCGAGGCGCTCAGGAACAACGCGGTCAACCCCTAGCACGCCTGATACGGTGTCCCTTGCCGCACCTAAAGAGAGCTCGCTTTCTGTCCCACGCGAGGGAGCTACCGCGGACTCATTGCGTCGTGATAAAGGCAGCTGCGTCAGCATCTCTGTGACCTCGTCGCTGCGTCGTCCCTCGAGCAGCGCTGCCCATCTCTGCTTGAGAGCCTCTGTCAGGTCACGAACCTTGGAACACAGGGCCTCTGACTGCGACACGCGGGTGATACCCGCCTGCAGCTCTCCGCGCGCACCCGAATGTAGCAGCTTCGCCTCGAGCAGCTGGGCATGTGCGGCGATAATGCGATCGAGAGGAGCACTCCCTAGGCCGGTGGTCGGAAGGTGATTTCGGTTTGACCCTGAAGAGAGCCGCGTAACCTCCTTCCAAAAAAGCTGCTCCCGTGCGCGGACCGCTTCGCTCGCGCACGCCTCGCTGCGGCGAGCTTTGCCAAGAGCGCAAATCTCTCGGCGATACACGATCTCACTCTGAATCTGTTTGTAGCGCAGAGTATCTCTGGAAAGCATCAGGTGACCTTACTGTGACTGTTGCAGTTTTCGCAGGGAGGCCACGGCACTCTCGGCTACCTTTGAGAGCATCTCGACCTTGAGGTGATAGTTACTGACATCGACCTGCAAGCGCATCAGGTCTGCAAGCTGCTGAGCGCGGACCTCGGGAAGCGCACGCACATTACTCGAGTTGAGGTGTTGCGTGACGCGTTGGGCAATCTCACTCCACGAGGACCCCTCGAGCCCCTGTCGAGCGCTGAGCGGGGACGACTTTCCCCCCAACTCTCCGAGGTTGCGCTGGGCTGCTGCTGCAAGTCGAATTCCAGTGTCCATCCCCACGGCATACCTCCCTTAGAAATTCTAGACATACAGGTGTTCGCCAGATTTCGACGGAAGTTGCGTGAGCGGGGGAAAATCTTTGGGCTCGAACCAGCGGGAGCGGCACAGCTCTGACTTGACAGGTGCTCGGTGACCGCCAGGCTCACCGTTCTACCCCCCCCCAGAAAAAGCCCCGCTCAGCTACCCAAAGCGGCGCCATGGGAAGCTTATCAAACGAGCGACGATAATACCTTTTCTTCCCCCCGTTGAAGGGAGTATTTTAAGAGAGATTTGGGGCACTTCGAACCCAAACGTTATCTGGTGTCGACATGACTAGCACTTCACTCTCACCCGCCCTCGACGAACGCATAGTCCAGTTCGGACAGCAGATATTTTCGAGGCTCGAGGAGTCTAGCCCATCAACGTTCAATGCCAAGTACTGGAACGGCAAGTTGATGGAGTGGTCGATGCGCCGCCCCGATTTCAAGGTCAACCTCTTCCGGTTAGTGGACGTGCTCCCTACCCTGCGTTCGAGCCGGGCCATAGCAGAGCACGTACGAGAGTATCTTGGAGACGCTGCCGACCAGCTTCATCCAGCTCTGGGATGGGCGATGGGCCTGTCTAAGAATTCGCTCGGCGCATCCCTCACGTCGTTCTTCGTCAAACAAGGGGTCCAGCAAATGGCCAGCATGTTCATCGCGGGCAAAACCCCTGAAGACGCCCTCCCGGTGCTGCAGAGATTGCGTCGTCAACGTTACGCGTTCACCGTAGACCTTCTGGGGGAGTTCTGTGTGTGCGAGCGTGAAGCGCTCGAGTATCAGAATCGATACATGGCGGCCCTCGAAAGCTTTGGTTCCCAGATCCCCTCGTGGCCCGAGGGTGCGCCCATCGTTCCTGGACATCCAGGCGAGCTCAGTCCGGTGTGTATATCGGTCAAGCTCTCGGCGCTCTACTCTCAAACGAGTGTGCTCAACTTCGAGCGCAGCGTTGCGGTGCTCTCTGAGCGTCTTTCCGATATCGCCCGCCTCGCCAAGAAATACAAGGCGCTGGTCTACGTCGATGCCGAGGACACTGGAAACAATGCCCTCATTTACGAGGCCTTCAAGCGCGTGTTCTACTCGTCAGAGTTCATTGATTTTCCTTACCCCGGCATAGTTATCCAGGCGTACTCGAGGAACTCTTCGGCGCGAGTCGACGAGATGCTCGAGTTCGCACGTGCACGAGGAAACCCGATCGCCGTGCGCTTGGTCAAGGGCGCGTACTGGGACCACGAACGTGTCGTGAGCGCTCAAAATCATTGGCAGTTCCCGTTATGGTCAGTCAAGGAGTCCTCCGACGCGCAGTTCGAGCATCTCACTCGCGTGTTACTCGACAATCGTGAGTTGTGCCTCCCAGCCTTTGGGTCGCATAACATCCGCTCGTTGTCACACGCATGTTGCTACGCGCGGGAACGCGGACTGACACCGAAGGATTTCGAAGTTCAGGTTCTGTACGGCATGGCCGACCCGATCGCACATGCGTTTTCCTCCCAGGGATATCTGGTGAGAATGTACGTGCCTTTGGGCGATCTCATTCCCGGTATGGGGTACTTGGTGCGGCGCCTGCTGGAGAATACCTCCAACGAGTCATTTCTCCGCCACACGTTCTTCGACGCGCACGAGGTATCCAAGTTACTTAAAGCCCCTCAATTCCGTGCTCCGGACATCGAAGAAACCAGAGCATCCCAAACAGCAGCGTGACGAGGTTATACTGTATGCAAAGCCCCGAGAGATTCAAGAACGAACCCCTACTTGATTTTAGTGAGGTGCATCACCGAGACGCGCTCGTAGCGGCGCTCGCAGAAGTTGATGTTGCCATCAAAGAGTCCCGATTCAAGGCCTCACCGATGATCAACGGAGTGACCGTAGCCGCCTCCGACGGATACACCCGTACCGATCCAAGTAACACCTCTATCGCCATCGGTGTCGTGAACTTCGGGAGCCTAGCTCAGGCCGATGAGGCGATGGAGCGGTGTCGAGCGGCTTTTCCTTCGTGGCGGTCCACCCCCTACAGTCAGCGCGCGGGCGCTCTCTTCGAGCTCGCTCAGCTCATTCGCCGCAGACGGGCGTTCCTGTCGGCGCTCATTATCAGGGAGGTAGGAAAGCCGTGGCGTGATGCTGACGCTGACGTCGCCGAGGCGATCGATTTTTGTGAATACTATGCGCTCGAGATGTTGCGGCTCGGGGCACCGACGCTCACCGAACAGGTCATGGGGGAAGAGAATATCTACTTCTACCAGCCTCGCGGGGTAGTAGTCGTCATCTCACCCTGGAATTTTCCGCTGGCGATTACGTGCGGCATGACGGTTGCGGCCCTCGTGGCGGGCAACACGGTTGTCCTGAAACCAGCCGAGCAGGCTAGTATCGTGGCACATGAGTTCGCAAAGCTCGTGCTCGAGGCTGGCTTTCCACCATCGACCTTTGCCTTCCTACCAGCACGTGGCGAGGATGTCGGTAGACACCTCGTCTCCCACCCGCATACCGCTCTCATTGCGTTCACAGGCTCTCGGTCCGTAGGGCTCGAGATTATGCGCTCTGCAGCGTCGATCGTCCCTGGGCAACCGACGATCAAGAGGGTGATCGCGGAGCTGGGTGGTAAGAACGCCATCATCGTAGACGATGACGCCGACTTCGACGACGCCATTCGAGGCGTGGTGGTTTCAGCCTTCGGATACGCTGGTCAGAAGTGCTCTGCGTGCTCGCGCCTCATTGTCGTTGGTGATGCATACGAGCCGTTTCTGGAACGTCTGGCAGCAGCAACAAATGACATCATCGTGGGAGCAGCCTCGAATCCAGCGAGCCTTGTCGGCCCAGTCATCGACGAGGAGGCGCGCGATCGAATCTGTAGCCTCATCCAGAGAGGCTCGAGCGATCTCACCCTGCTCACGCAGAGAACGCTAGCGCACGAACTCCTTGCGCAAGGGACCTTCGTAACCCCGACGGTCTTCCGGGATGTCTCCGTTGACCACCCAATTTGGAAAGAGGAGATATTCGGGCCCGTGCTCGCGTGCACTTCGGCGAGATCCTTTGAAGAGGCACTGACACTTGCAACATCCTCGGAGTATGCCCTCACCGGCGGGGTTTTTTCGCGCCACCCGCAACACATCGCATCGGCACGAGAGGAATTTCGTGTCGGTAATCTCTACATTAACCGCGGAATAACCGGAGCGCTGGTGGGGAGACAGCCATTTGGTGGGTTTCACTTCTCAGGCATAGGCTCCAAGGCGGGTGGTCCCGACTACCTACTGCAGTTTATGGAGCCGCGTGTAGTTACGGAGAACACCATGCGCAGGGGCTTTACTCCTGACATGTAAAGTCCACTCATGGGACTCAAACTCTATGCCGATACTCGAAGGAGCTATGAGAACCTCGTATCGCTATTGCAAGTCACGACTTGCTGTGCTCGCTTTTACCCTGGTATCGACGTGCGGCTGCGCTGGCCTCTCTGTTTCGCTTTCTCGGTATCCAACCCATCCGCAGGCAGAGGCCGCCGTTGGCAGGCTCCTGAGCAGCGATATGACCCTGGTAAACGAGGCGCGGCGGGAGCTCTCAATTCTCGGCGAGGGGGCTATGCCGATCCTGCGCTCCAATATGGACACGACCCAAGCGGTCGGACGGAGCAGGATTATGGAAGTCGCGTCCGCTTTGGGCGCGCCGGTGGAACTGGTGGCTGATATCCTCGAAAAGGGTGCACGCGACGAATCTCCGGATGTGCGACAGAGTGCAGCCTTCTATGCTGGACGCTTTCCGCAGCTATCTGATCGTCTCGGGCCTATGCTGACTACCCTGGCAAGCGACACCAATCCACAGGTTCGGGCGGCTGCGCTGTCCAGCTTGGGGGCGTATCCTTCCTCGGTACAGCTCCCAGTGGACGATCTCATGCGCCTCATCAACGATCCCAATATTCTCGTAGCTGCGAGCGCGGCCTCCCTGGCAACAAAGCGCATGGAACCCCGTCTTCAGGTCGCTGCTCGCGATGCCTTACCTCGATTGGTAGGCAAGCTAGACGATCCATCCCCGGCAAATCGAGCGGTCATCTTGTTTGCGATCGGTCACTACGGCCCGCTCGCCGAACCAACCATCCCTCCACTCAAGACGATCCTTGCAAGGGATAAGGTACCGGAGGTTCGTCTCCAAGCCGCTATTGCTCTCCTCAAGATCAATACACCCGCATCACGCAAGGCAGCCGCCCCGGCCTTGAAGAGTTTTGCCCGCAACCCGAACCCTAAGTTGAGCGCTGCTGCGCAAAGCGCACTGGCTGCTCTGCCGTGAAGCTCGAGCCCCTGCTTTGTTTGAGATTGTGCCATCTAGAATGCTCTCTAAACCCAGCCTCATTTATTATTTAAGAGGCTCTTCGCGTTTTCGAGAGGGGAACACGCAGCATTATCCGAACATGAACGTGCTCGCGTACGGGGAAATTTACGATTTACAGTTCAAACCAGAAGGTATGCTCTCTCAGTGTTCCTTTCTACCCACTCGCAATGTAGCCCGTCTGCGCGCCTCGAGGTGCGACTGTTAACAGGAGATGCTCGGCTAAACCCCAAAAGAGCCCCTACAGTACACTACCCGTACCTTCCTCCTCCTTCTTTAAGAGTGCGTAACAAAAATGAACCTCGTAGCGAGGATGAGCGAAATCGGCAG
>JBBAUR010000038.1:0-33785 GCA_040398075.1 Bdellovibrionota bacterium
CCCATCACCAAAACCTCGAATTTCTCGCTACGAAGCCATTTTTCCGCAGCCTGTTCAGTGTTGATTTCAGTTTAGCGATCAGGGCCGAGAGGATTATGAGTACAGCTTCAGGCAGAAATGGTACGGGGTCGTTTCGCCCCAGAACGCCGACACAGACGTGGGCGCCGAACGCTGAGCTGTTCGTGCAGAAGGCAGGGCTCAATCCATACCCGGCTGCCTACGCAAATCGCGGAGCTACAACAGCTGATCTAGACCCTAAAACCCTCGATGCGATTCGGGCGGAAATAGCAACAAACATCGGTTCTGATGCGGCCTTTCACTATGTATGTATGATTGAGGAGATTCCCTATCTCTCAGCAGAAGCATTCCTCACGATGCTGTACACGTTGGAGAGTTCAGGATGGCGCTGGGATAATTCGTATCTCCTCGCTCACAGGGAGTTTTCGTCGAAGTCCAAGCAGGTTTCGGGAGTAGTCGATGGCCTAGCTCTTCGGGACGAGACTCAGTACATCAAATCGCAGTTCAAGAGCCTTCTACGCTCGAGTGACGAGGGGGTAAAGCTCGAAAAATATAGCTGGTAACGCAGCATCGATCGTAGTGCAGAGATTCGGTACATCGAGCGGGAGGTCGAGGTGGGCAGAACACGTGACTACCGTCAGGGAAGCGAGGCAAAGCCCCTGTCTGCTGCGTAAGCAGCAAACAGAACAGAAGGAAAGCTTTGTTGGTTGGCATCACTCTTGCCCACCTACCCAGAGCGGTTTAGAGCACTACACCACGTAGGAATTTTTTACCTATCAATCATGACGTCGCGTTCGTACCTCCAGACAGCGGCACCCCGAGCCGACACTTTAGCGCTATCGGTACGGTCGTCTACCAAAGATAAAAACAGCGGTTGTAATTGTAGTTCGCGACCGACCCTCAAGAGCCCTTCAAGCTTCAACGAGGAGCTGACTAATCTGATAAAAACCGACCAACAGAGTACGGCAGCCAATTCGATGCGCCGTCAGATCAGCCGCGCTGTACGCCGAATGACGGGCGTTCGGGCCGATGGCCAGGTGAGTGAGGAGCAACTCTTCGCCGGAATAGTCGGTCACGAGGTACTACGGGAAACTGATCGTCGCACCTACGTAGCTTTCTGTGAGCGGGTGCGTCTGCTATCGAAATCGTCCACTACCGGGCACTCCGCTGAGGATGCCACGAAGGTGGCTCTATCTGAGCTTGTTACCCGGGGTACTCTATCCCAGCGCACTGCAAATTCGATCTATTCTCGTGCATTCGCCGCAGGGCAACTTGATACCAACGATTGTATGCTCTTTGATTCACGCGCCGGTGGGCGAGATCACTCCTCCGCTGCAATCGACTTCAAGAGCGCCCTGGATGCTGGAACGCTCGGATTGACCAAGGCGCAAAACGGACAGCTCGAGATGTTGCCTCGCTCAGTATGGGAGCGATCAGCAGGACATCGATTTCTTCCTCCGCAGCTCAACCGTACCGCACGGTTGTCCTCGGTAGTCGCCTGAGCGCTCGACGGGTTGCAACATAGAGCTTTCTCAGCTCACAGTCGAACATCAGCTTCTCTGCGCACGGAAGGCGATACCGTGGTAAGATCCTCGACTCACGATAAGAGAGGATGGCCCGCAGTTTTAACGAAATGAAAAACTTCGAAGATAATCCGGTGCAAAAAACCTGAGGTCGGGTATTTAGGCTCGAGCGTGTGCCAGTCGTCTTTGCAGCTCAAAGAGCTCTTCGGGCGTACCGATGTCGACCCAGTCAGCACCTTCTTCGAGTCGCTGGCCAAACACACGCGAGGTAGAGCGCGCTGCGCGAAGGAAAGTTCCAATAATCGAAAATACCTGAGTGTCTTCCATCGACTCAAATAGGCTGCCTGACGCGACACTTATACCGCAGAAGGGTAGTAGTTGTGCCTGCGGTGGCGGAGGGAGCTGTTCGCCTGTCCATCCGATGAGCTTGTGGTTTGGGTCGAAATACAGGCCTCGCGGGTCTCGGCGTTCCATGACGAGTAACGTTGCAAGAGCAGCACGTTCGCGATGAATGTGTACCAGGCGGGTGAGATCGCTCGTGCAATAGATGTCAGCGTTGTGAATGATGAATGTATCCTCCTTCTCGAAGAACGCACGCACGTTTTTGAGTCCGCCACCAGTGTCAAGCAGTACCGGTTCATGCGAGAAAATGACCTCTATCCCGAAGCGTTTGCGAGACTCCACGAACTGAATGACCTTTTCAGCGTGGTGATGTACGTTGATCGCGATCGAAGTGACACCGGCTTCTTTGACACGGGTTACTACCTGCTCGAGCATGGTCGTACCGCCGATCTGCATGAGGCATTTGGGCGTATCACGAGTTAGTTCTTTGAGTCGTGAGCCGATTCCGGCCGCGAATATCATAGCTTTCATGCAAGAGCCCTCAGCCCGAATAGTCTACGATAGAGTGGGGTTACATGCACCTTAGATTCCTACGAGCCGCTCCATGATCGTCGGTGCAGTATGCGGGAGTTGCCGGTACAAAGCCGCGTTGCAGCGGTTGCAATCACGCAGGAGCTTCAGAAAGCATAGAGTAGGATTCACGTGACGGTCGAGCACCAGATACTCTACATCGAGCGCGTTCTGAAGCGCGTGAGCCCATACGGCACTCGCATCGAGGTCAGTGCCCGCTGAAAGCAGTCGTTCGCGGATAAGGCTTCTCAAGAAGGTTATTCGATCACGCATGCCGCTCTTGTCGGCGCCCCATTCCTGGGCAGCTTTGGTCACTTTCGATTCGTCGCCTTTGAGCGCGAGGTCAAGGATGCTTCGAATCGTATCGAGCATCTCAGCGCGTGTCTTCATCGTTTCTAGGGATGAAACGGACCCATCGGTTACAAGGGAGAGTGCCTCGCCAACATCTCCCTCTCCACGGCGAGACAAAATCTCTTTTATCTCCGCGGGGGATAGACGATCAAAGAACCACCTCTGACACCGCGACAGTAAGGTCTGGGGGAGCCTTGAAGGTGTGGAGGCTACCAGTATGAAGAAGGTTTCCGGACGTGGCTCTTCGAGTGATTTGAGGATTATGTTCGATCCAACGAGCGAGATGTTGTCGACATCATCAAAGATTGCGACCTTTCGTCCGTTCATGAAGGCCTTCAGGCTCAACCTCTCGAGGGTCTCTCGTACGTCGTCTACCGTGGCACCTTCGTCACCGAAGGAGAGCGTGTGAAGGTCTGGATGATTGTGAGCATCGAAGAGTGTGCAGGTACGACACTTCCCGCAGCCACCAGTGTCACTTTGAGCGCTATGCTGGCAGAGCAGGTGTCTTGCCAGCTCACGAGCGACGAGGGATTTTCCGATGCCGCGCATTCCAGCCAAGAGAAGCGTAGACGGAAGCTTGTCCTGTTGAACGAGGCCGGTCAGAAGAGCGCGCTGCTTGGAGTGTCCGATCGGTTTTTCCACAACGCTATCGTACGTGTAATCAGGGATGAGGGGAAGAGTATGCGCTTCGTCTCAGTTATAAGCCCACTACGACACTCGCTATCTTCACCAGTTCGTCGGGGCTCTTGGTGGCATCCAAAACCAGGAATGGGATCGGTGAAGTGTCGGCGCACTCGAGGAATCCGTCGCGGATTCGGCTGTGAAACGAGAGCTTTTCGTCCTCAAATGCATCCTTGCCGTTGCCCGTGCGAGCGGCAACTCGACTGAGTGCCTCGGCGGGGTCAAGGTCGAGGAGGATAACGAGGTCGGGAAAGGTACCTTGCACTGCGAGGTCATTTGCTCGGTCGATCCAATCACGACGAATACCTCTGCCGTGACCTTGAAAGGTAACCGTCGAGTGAAGAAAACGGTCACACAGGACCCACTTGCCCGCCATCAGGGCTGGGCGTACCACCTTGTCGATGTGCTCAGCTCGATCCGCGGCAAACAAGAGAAGCTCAGCTCGATCGGATTTTTTCTCCCCCTTCCATTCCAGGAGCAGTTTCCGTAACTCCACACCGAGGGGAGTTCCACCAGGCTCTCTGGTGTCGCACACCAAGCATCCGGCTTTGCGGAGGCGCTCTGACATGGAGCGATGCAGGGTCGTTTTACCGCAACCGTTGATACCTTCGAATGTGATGAAGGGGGCAGAGACATTCGAGAGTCTATAGGTGATGGGATCCACGCGCATAGAATATCTTATCGCTACTGCATACGCTGCGAGATGTACAGAGCAAAGCAGATTATTCGTCGCCGAAGTGAAGCCTCAGTCCGTATCGAAGCTGGTCGAGGGTCAACGGCTTGGTGATGTAGTAATCCGCCCCTTGCTGGTACCCTTGGAGCACCTGGCTATCGGTGTCGCACGCCGAAACCATGACGACTGGGATCGTGCCAAACCCATGGAGTGCTCGAAGTTGGGTGAGGAGTTCATAACCATTCATCTCGGGCATCATGACATCGAGAAGTATGAGGTCGAGGCTCGGTGTAGTGTGGAGAAAGGCCAGAGCTTCTTGGCCTGAGCCGAAATCAACGGCTGAATGGCCCAGAGCATGCACCATCGCGCACAAGGCGCTCCGGTTATCGGAGTCATCGTCTACTACGAGGATCTTCCTTGGCATTTCTGCTCCTTAAAGATACTTCCGGCCTGTTAAACCGCGCCCCAGCTAAGAATCGGCGGTTAAGGCTAGGGGCTCAAGGTCTTGACGTCACTGACCTCACGACAGAATGCGTTGCAACAGGTCGATTCCGCCAAGCATTCCTCGGCAGCGCAGTGATGAATGTACGGGTCTGGAGAGGCGCAGCGCTAAGTCGCTCAGTTCAAAAGCTAAAAAAACAGCTCGGTAGTGAGCTCAGGCTGCACTCAAAGGCTTTCGCCAACGCCTGTAACATGTTACTTTGCCAGCGTTTTTCAATGCAAAACAAAGGCTAGAAAGTCGCAAACTGCGGCACTACGGACCCCCTCCACAGGCCGTCTCAGGCGTCACAGCCGGTCGGGGCCGGCTAGCGTAGTGCTTTTGGAAATGGCAGTTCGGAGATATTGTTCTAGGGTTTTGCCCCAGGGAAGTGGTGATGCAGCATCGAGTGCAGTCTCGAGCGGCAGAGACGGACCTGAGGTTGGAAGGATTCAGTGGTGAAGAGGAGAGGATGGCAACGTTTGCAGCCAGTTTGAAGCAGGAATCGCGCGACAGATACCTTACCTATGCTCTCAGCGTAGTATCGGGACGTGCGCTACCCGATGTGCGGGATGGGTTAAAGCCCGTGCAGCGCCGTATCCTGTACGCCATGCTGAGTAACCTCAACCTGAAGCCCAGCGGAAGCCACCGTAAATCGGCAGCGGTAGTGGGAGAGGTCCTTGCTCGCTTTCACCCGCACGGTGATATCGCGTGTTACGAGGCGATGGTGCGGATGGCGCAGGATTTCTCACTTCGTTATCCGCTCATCGATGGGCAGGGGAATTTCGGTTCTTTGGACGGCGACAACGCAGCCGCGTACCGATACACAGAAGCACGCCTTCGGGAGATTGCACTCGAGGTAGTTGGTGAGATCGACCAAGAGACCGTAATTTTTCGAGACAACTTCGACTCAACGGTGGTTGAGCCCGTCGTTTTGCCCAGCAGGATCCCAAATCTTTTGATTAACGGGGCAACGGGTATCGCAGTCGGCATGGCGACCAGTATCCCGCCGCACAACCTAAAGGATGTCATCAAAGCATTGGTTGAGCTCTCTCAGGACCCCGATATCTCGGTCTCAAAGTTGACGACCCTCGTAAAAGCTCCAGATTTCCCGACGGGGTGCAGTATCCTCAACTCTCACAAAGAGCTGGTGGAGATGTACGAGACTGGACGGGGCTCGGTCAGGATGCGAGGTGAGTGGGAGGTCGAAGAGCAGGGGCGTGGGAAGCAGTGCATTATCGTCACCTCGATACCGTATGCGGTCAACAAATCAACTCTGGTGGAGCGCATAGCAGGGCTCATTATTGATCGTAAGGTGCCGCAGCTCGTTGATGTGCGCGATGAGTCGACTGACGAAGTGCGCGTTGTTCTCGAGCTCGCGACGGGGGCCGATCCAGAGGTAGCGATGGCATACCTGTTCAAGAATACCCCATTGGAGTCGAATTTCCCGGTCAACCTCACCGCGCTTGTTCCGGTCGAAGGTGGAGCGAGTCGGCCGGAGCTTCTCTCGCTGAAACAGTGCTTGAGGCACTTCCTGGACTTCCGAGCTGAGGTCACTCAGAAGCGACTCATGTTCGAGCGTAAGCAGTTGCTCGAGCGGATTCACATCTTGGAGGGGCTCGTCATCATATATGACGCATTGGACGAGGCCTTGCAGATCGTTCGAAAGAGTGAGGGTCGCAGTGACGCAGCAGATAAGCTTCAAGGGCGCTTCAAGCTCACCGATACCCAAGCCTTTGCAGTTGTTGATATGCGGATTTACCAACTCTCTCGGACCAATATCTTGGAGATCCGCAAGGAGTTGAAAGAGAAGGGTGCACGGGTCAAGGAGATCGACAGTACCCTCAAGAGTCGTGCTGCGATTGAGGGTATCGTACGAACAGAGCTCGAAGCGATTAGTGAGAAATATGGCGACAAGCGCCGGTCCAAGTTAATCAAGGATAACGTTGATATCGAATTCGACGAGACGCAATACGTGGTTCAAGAGGACGTCTACGCAATTGTGACGGTCGATGGGTGGGTCAAACGTATCCGGCGCTCAAATGAGCTCAATTCCACCCGTGTTCGCGAGGGTGATTCGATCCTTGCGGCACATCCGTTGAACACTTTGGATTCGGTGGGGCTATTTACGAATTTTGGAACGCTCTTCGTGCTCAAGGTCTCCGACTTCCCTTCGTCGAGCGGATACGGGACGCCGATCCAAAAGATGCTCAAGTTTAGGGATGGCGAACGGATCGTTGCCTCGTATGGCGTAAGGGCCAACAAGTCGAATGCCGCGGCGTCTGCGTCGAGTATTCAAGGAGAACTCGCGCTTACAGGGGCCAACTCGTCAGCGGTTTCGGAGCGGTGTTTGGCGGATAGCGATACGGTTGTGTTGGTGGGTACGCGAGGTACCGGCTATGCCCTGACCATGGCAGAGCTCGGTGAAACCAAGAGGACTGGTCGGCGTGTGATGAAGTTGCGTGAGGGAGAGAACCTCGCAGCAGTAGCGCCGCTCGAGCCGATCCTCGTCTTTGTTACACAGGATGGCTCAGCGCTTGCGGTCAAGAAGGACGAGGTACCAGTTCGGGATACCGCTGCAGTCGGGGTAGCCCTGATGGGGGTTCGTGAAGATGACACGCTCGTTGCCTGCTGTGGTGTCAGCTCTCTGAAGGCCAAAGCTACGCTGGTGCTGACCCTCAAATCCGGTAAGTCAAAGGATGTCCCGCTTGCCGAGGTTACGGTAGGGCATCGTGCCTTGAAGGGAACTAAGGTTTACTCGCGTGACGAAGTCGTTGCTGCGAAGATACGGGTTGCTTGAACGCGGAGCGGGTCGAAGGTGGAGAGCTAAAGAGATGGCCAAGGGAGAGTCCTACAGTGCAGTTGATATCGAAATCCTCGAAGGGCTCGAGCCCGTGCGTAAGCGCCCCGGTATGTACATCGGTGGTACCGACGGTCCGGCGGGTCTTCACCACTTGGTGAAGGAGATCCTGGACAACTCAGTCGACGAGGCGATGAACGGTCACGCCGACACGATCAAAGTTACGCTTCACAAGGATGGTGAGAGCGTCACTATCGAGGACAACGGGCGCGGTATTCCGGTCGACATCCATCCAAAGTTCAAAAAGCCGGCGCTGGAGATAATCCTTACTACCCTGCATGCCGGTGGAAAATTCAGCGATCACAACTATGTCACTGCCGGTGGGTTGCATGGCGTGGGTGCCTCTGTGGTGAACGCGCTCTCGTCGAAGCTCGAAGCCACCGTGTATCGCGATGGATTCGAGTGGAACCAGAGCTTTTCGCGCGGAAGACCCGAAGGCAGCATGAAGAAGGGCGGAGCAACCCGTCGCAAGGGCACACGTATCTTCTTCCGTCCAGATTCCGAGATCTTCAAGTCGACACAGTTCTCGCCACAACGCGTCGAAAAAATAATTGAAGAGAAGGCGTTCCTTTATAAGGGTCTCAAACTGCTCTTTAGGAACGAGCAAGATGGAAGCGAGAAGACTTTCTATTACCCCGAAGGTATCAAGTCTTTCCTACGCTCGATGCTCGAGATCTCCAATCAGCCTCCTGTTGGCGGGGAGTGCTTCGACCTCGAACGAGCAAATGGTATCAAGATCGAAGTGGCCTTTTGCTGGACGGAGGCGACCCAGGAGAGCATTCAATCGTACGTGAACGGTATTCACACCAAGGGTGGTGGTACGCACGAAGATGGTTTCAAGAGCGGACTATCCAAGGCGTTACGTAACTACATGTCGGTGCACAACCTGATGCCGAAGGGCGTCAAGATTACCGGGGATGATCTCCGTGAGGGACTTGTTGCGGTCCTTTCGGTTAGTGTTCCGGGGGCCGTCAGTCAATTACAGTTCCAGGGCCAAACCAAGGATCGACTCAACAATCCTGAGATTGAGGGCCCGGTGGATGCGCTCGTCAAAACGTTCGAAAACGTGCTCAATTCAAAGCCATCAATCGCTAACGCGCTCATTGAGCGGATTACGCTGGCAGCCAAAGCTCGTGCGGCGGCTCGCTCGGCTTCTGCAAGCGTGAGCCGTAAGGTTGGGGTGAGCCACAGGTTGAACCTACCGGGAAAACTGGCAGATTGCTCCTCTACAAAGCCCGACAACTCGGAGGTGTTCATCGTAGAGGGAGACTCTGCAGGTGGTAGTGCCAAGCAGGGGCGGGATCGGGCAACCCAGGCGGTTCTGCCGCTGCGTGGAAAGATCATCAACTCTGTAGCCACCACACAAGCGAAGCTACAGGAAAATCGGGAGCTCCTGGATCTAGTCTCAGCGCTCGGGTGTGGTTCCGGCAAAGACATTCGACTCGATCGTCTCCGATATTCGAAGGTGATCATCCTTACCGATGCCGATGCCGACGGTATGCACATCTCCGCCCTGTTGATGGCCTTCTTCTTCAAGTTTATGCGACCGCTCGTGGAGGCTGGGCACCTCTACATCGGAATATCTCCATTATACCGACTAAAGTTCGGTGCTGGTTCAAAAGAATCGGATGTCGAGTGGGTATACTCCGACGAGGAAAAGGAGCGAGTGCTCAAGGCCAATAAATCGCGCAAGGTACACATCACTCGATTCAAGGGGCTCGGTGAGATGAATCCGGATACTCTGTGGGAAACGACTCTCAATCCCAAGACTCGAAAGCTTCTTCAAGTCACTATCGACGATGCAGTGGAAGCGGAGGCTATGCTCGAGAGTCTGATGGGTAAGGACTCCGGGGATCGCTACAGAATGATTCAAGAAAACGCGCATCGCTTGGAAGTTGATATTTAACGAAAGCTAGGGAAGCGAGGCAAAACCTACCCGTTGCGAAAATTGAAGAGCAACCCAAGATCTACGTTCGTAGTTGAGAGGGGCTTCCCTAAAGCGCAGCATCGTTGACGCTGATAAATTACGATAATACGTGAACCGATAGTCATGGACGGTCCTGGTCGAGCTCCGTACCCCTACCAGATCCACCAGGAAAACCACGAGCTCCGCTCCACTTTCCGAAACTCTTCGAATTGAATCGATTCGGCCAATTCGCGTGCCCACATCGATAGTATCTCTCGGGCAGAGCTGCGCGCTCTGAGTTTGTTGAGATCTATTACACGCAGCGGGGGAAATCGCCGGTCTGCCACGGTGCCCAACAGAGTAGCTCCATCGGGGGCAAAAAATCGCGCTGCAAAAGCGACATGTGGATCGGAGATAGTCGATAGCGCTACGTCAACTCCGGGAAGTGGCGCGGCAAGCGCCAATACCCGGAGAATCGGTTCTGACAGAACGAGCTCGGTGAGTGCGATCTCAACAATGAGGGTTGCATCATCGGGTTTGGCGACTACTGTGAGGCGCTTGTTGTGTGCCTTCTCGAGTTCAGCCAGGAGGCGGATACGGAAGTACCGTGCCAGTACTAGAGCATCTTGGTTGAATGCTTCTTGAGAGGTTGTGGCAAAGCCTCGACTCCGTTTCCATTCGTCAGTTGGGAGTAGGTCAGTTCGTATCGGCTTGATGTAGACGGACCGGTATGTAGCCGTTCCGGCGCCGGGAGCAGCCCAAGCGTGCTGAAACGGAATTTCCGGGATCCTACTTTCGAGTGCGGCCCCATCGAGAAAAACGGGAGAAATGGGCTCAACCCTTTCCTTAAGAGAACAGGCAGCACACGAGCAGAGTAGGATTAGACAGATACGGTGGAGGATAGTCATAGCTGTTGCCTGGTTCTTGAAGCCCACAACGTCATATACCGAAAAATGGTCGTTAGTGGGACGGTGTTGCTCGCGCGATTGTTCGGTTGCTTACACAATTTTTGGTGTGAAAGGTGCAGGGGATACGGGTAATAGTTTCTCCACGGCACCCGCGTCTGTGCCGAAACCCGTGCCCGCTCTCGTGGTCTTCAATCCGCTTGGAAAAAGGTCAATATCCCCGCAGGGTTCCGACCGGTCAGGGATGTTAGTTTGTAGGTAGGCCTCGGTGAGTTGAGGGTTAGGAGCACTGAGCCTTAAAATGCCTATATCTCTAGGTATTTACACGCTCCCGCGCGATATACTATGTATCTGGAGTTCATATCGGCTACGATTGAGAGAGTAGTCCGATCCATCATCTGCGGTACGTACTAGCTCGAGAGGCCTTTCATGGTGCAGACCTCGACGGTGTTCCACAGGAGTTGTCGGTAATTAGGCCCTTCATGGCTAGAAGTATTTTTCAGTACGTCAAAGATTCGATTCCAAAGTTAGGGGCGGCGGATCCGCTGTGGCTCAAGAACGAGAAGCCTCCGGCTTTCAAGACCGTGGAGATGGGCGACAAAGGCCCAGAGATGGTGCTCTTGCACGGCCTCTTTGGGGCCCTTTCGAACTGGGATGCGGTGCAACCGCTCATGGCTAGGTATTCTAAGCCGATAGCGCTCAGCTTGCCATTGCTTACAGCTCATCGCTCGGAGGTCAAGGTGAAGTCCCTTGCTCTCTATACGGAGTACTTTATTCAGGAGCGACAGCTTGCTCCAGTCACCCTGTGCGGTAATTCGCTCGGTGGTCACGTTGCCCTGCGCCTGTATCTGGCTGCGCCTGAACTGGTTGATTGCCTCATTTTGACCGCTACGAGCGGTTTGTACGAACACTCGGTCGATTCTCTACCGGTAAGGCCGGGGGAGCCCTTCGTGCGTGAGCACATGCAGAAGGTGTTCTACAATCAGGAGTTTGTCACCGAAGAAGCGATACACGAGATCGTGTCAATCCTGGAGAATCGGACGCGGGTGCTCAACCTTATTCATGCTGCACGGAGCGCCAAGAAGGATAACCTCAAGGACGTTCTTGGTCAGGTCAAGGTGCCTACTCTGTTGTTGTGGGGCGAGGACGACCTCGTCACGACCATGCAGGTTGCAGAGACATTCCACCAGCTCATCCCAAACTCTCAGCTCGTTACAGTGAAGAATTGCGGGCATGCCCCGATGATAGAGCATCCTGAGTGGTTTGCCGAAGAGGTACAAAAGTTTCTGGCTAAACACTCGAAGCGACCATTGCCGTGATCGCTGCCCGCTTGGGCCCCGGAGCTTTCTTAGGGCTCTGTCGCCGATAGCGTTGGTAGAGGGGGCGTAAACCTACAAATCGATTGTAATATCGGGCGTGGGGTGATAACCATCTTCCAGCGACTACACGACACGTGCATGGTGTGTGGGTGTCGCCGAGGCAAAGCTATGAAGGGCACACTCCGAGGTTGAAATGCAACGAGACACATCCAGCGATAAATTTCCCCTGGGCTCTGTGCTGCCGAGCTTCGAGCTGCTCAACGTCGATGGTAAGAGGGTTGGAGTCGATTTTTTGAGGGATGCTAAGGCGAGCTTGGTGGCGTTCCTTTGTAATCACTGCCCGTACGTGAAGGGTAGTGAGGAGATGCTCGTTTCTATCGTGCGACGCTTCCAGCCACAGGGCTTAAAGGCGGTTGCAATTAGTAGTAACGATGCAGCCAAGTACCCCGAGGACAGTTACGAAAAGATGCGGGAGAAGGCAGCGCTTCAGGACTTACCCTATCCATACCTGTACGACGAGTCCCAACAAGTGGCCAAGGCATTCGATGCTGCCTGCACCCCAGAGCTTTACCTCTTCGACCGAGATCACAGGCTCGTGTATCATGGCACGATCAACGACAGTCCGCGCGATCCAACAAAGGTAACTCGTGACTATTTGACTGATGCGATTGCGGCGGCACTGGAGGGAGAAATACCAAACCCGCAGTTCGTTCATCCGCTCGGGTGCTCGATTAAGTGGAAAGATGCCTTCTGAGTTTCTTTATTTTCAATTCTTACATCCAAAAGAGGACTGAATGACGCTCGATCTTACCAATATCCAGAAGTTAGCTGCGACTGTAAGGACGCTCTCGATAGATGCGGTTCAGAAGGCCAACAGTGGCCACCCAGGGTTGCCGCTCGGAGCCGCTGATTTTGCTTCGGTTCTTTGGGCACTCTATTTGCGCTTTAATCCGAAGGAGCCCGGGTGGATTAATCGGGACCGATTCGTTCTGTCTGCGGGTCATGGGTCGATGATCCTGTACTCATTGCTGCATGTCTTCGGCTACGACCTGCCGATGAGCGAGCTTCAGCGCTTTCGGCAGTGGGAAAGTCTCACTCCTGGGCATCCGGAGTTTGGGGTTACGCCAGGAGTCGAGGCAACCACGGGACCTCTCGGTCAGGGAGCAGGCAACAGTGTCGGCATGGCGCTGAGTGGTAAGATGTTGGCTGCACGTTACGGAACAGATATCTTCAACTACCGAGTGTTTGCACTGGTCAGTGATGGTGACCTCATGGAAGGTATCGCCTCAGAGGCAGCCTCGCTGGCAGGGCATCTACAACTCGATAACCTCGTCTATCTGTACGATGACAACAAGATCTCGTTGGCTGGTGAGACGGAGGTGTGCTTCACCGAGTCGGTAGCACAGCGCTTCCAGTCGTACGGGTGGTTCGTACAGTCGTGCGATGGACACAGTCCGCAGGAAGTTGCGGCTTGTCTGGACAAGGCGCTCGCGCAGAAGGGGCAGCCAAGCCTCATCTGCTGTCGCACGCTCCTCGGTTTTGGCAGCCCAAACAAGAAGAATACGCACGAGGTTCACGGTGCTCCGCTTGGACCGGAGGAGGTGAAGGCCACCAAGCGTAACCTTGGCTGGCCCGAGGATGCTCAGTTTCTTGTTCCCGACGACGTGAAGGTGTTTTGCGCTGCGACAGTTGAGGACAAAGCGCGTGACTTTGCGGCATGGAATGCGAGTTTCGCGGCGTGGAAGGCAGCACAGCCTGAGCTTGCCAAGCACCTCGATGCTCAGCTCGGGGGTGTCATAACGCCCGCGTTGAAGGACGAATTACTCGCTGCCTGTTCAGATATCAAGAAGGATGCAACGCGAAACATCTCAGGCAAGGCGATTCAAGTTATCGCCAAGCACGTACCAGGCTTCATAGGGGGTTCAGCCGATCTAGATCCTTCCACGAAGACGACTGTCGTCGGAGGCGGAGATGTCGAAGCTGGACACTTCCAAAATCGTAACATCCGTTTTGGTGTGCGAGAGCACGCCATGGGTGCATTGGTGAATGGACTCGCTTATTCTCGATCCTGGATACCCTATTCGGCGACTTTTTTGGTTTTCTCGGATTACATGCGACCCTCGATGCGGGTTGGGGCGCTTTCTCACCTCCACGCGCTGTACATCTTCACGCACGATAGTTTCTGGGTTGGTGAGGATGGACCTACTCACGAGCCTATCGAGCACATAATGAGTCTGCGCTTGATCCCGAATATGCGAGTCTTACGGCCCGCCGACGGGGTTGAGGTGGCGATGTGCTACTATGCAGCGCTCATGCATAGGAAGGGCCCGAGCACCTTGGTGTTCAGTCGACAGAATCTACCGCTTCTGAGCCGACCAGCCGGCTTTTCCCCAGACGACGTGCTCAAGGGGGGATATGTAGTCAAAGAGTCGCACAATCCCTCGCTCGTGTTGGTATCGACCGGCTCTGAGGTAGCTGCCACAGTCGAAGCAGCGCAGTTGTTAGAAGCCGAGGGGATGTCAGTGCGTGTCATCTCGATGCCGTGCGTCGAGCTGTTCAACACACAAGATGCGAAATACCGAGAGGCGCTGTTTCCAACGGGAGCCAAGACGGTAGTTGTGGAGGCTGGCTCTACGGTCGGCTGGAGCTCCTTGATTCCTAACAATCCGTTGGTTGTGGGAATTGACCACTACGGGGCCTCCGCTCCTGGGGAACTTCTGGCAGAGAAATTCGGATTTACGGCTGCTGCTATCAAGGCTCGCATTCTAAGTTGGTTGAAAGGCTAGAGAGAGCCAAAGAATACTCTCTGGTTGCGCTGTTGTTGTTGTACTTGAGTCTGCTGATCCGTGGAGGAAGGTGCTCATTGGTACGCTTGCGGAAGAACGCTTGCCAAATCCACTCGTATGCCTATCCGCGTTACCGCGGTGCGCCATGTTCTTTGATGAATTATGCGTAGCTACCCTATTATGAGCAGTTTTGTGCCCATGAGTGCGCCAAATAATAGAAATAGGTTTCGTAAGGATGAGGAGCTCAGATTGCTTTCGATTTTGGACCCCAGATACGCGCCTAAACAGGATCCAGCTGCTGCAGGTAGTGCAATTCCTCAAATCATCCAGCCTTTGGTAACGAAGAGAACAGCGGCAGCTGCACACCACACGAAGGCAATGGCGTATGAGTGTGCACGTGCTCGCTTCAATTCGAATCCACACAGGTGGCAAAATACCAGACTGCTAAAAAGTGTGTTTCCTGACCCACAAATTGCTTGATAACTTCCCAGGGGAAAGGCGATAAAAAAAATGGGAGGGTGCTCGAGCTGCAATCTCGGCCGACAGATTGCAGAGATTTCTTTTTGTAGACCACGAACACCACTAAGAGAATGAGTCCGCCGATAAGGTGCCTGAGTAGTTCAACGGGCAGGTGAACTACGAGTTTGTAGCCCAGATAAACTCCAAAGAGTCCAATTACAGAGATTCTAGTTACTAATTTCCAATTCAAATGAGAGCCGTTGATATAAACCCTGCGCGAGTGATTTTTGAAAAAAATAACTCGCCCAGCAATTCTCATTCATTTTTTTCAAAAATGAGTGAGGCTGGGTTTAGTTTCGTGTCGCTATGGGCGTCCAGGTCGCGGCCGATAGTTGGTTCGATGCGAGCACAGCCGTGATTCCAACGCCGTGAATTAACAACAGGGGGGGTGCAAACAATGCAGCTCCTGCACCACTCATTGAACTCATGAGGGCGGAGGTAAAGCCGATCACGAATACTACTATCAAGCGCTTTTTCGTTGATGAGCGCCTATCGCGACGAGTGGCGCAATCCATGCCAGCGTAGCGAATCGGAGCCTACACCCGGCGTACAGTCTGATCCCTAGCTGAGGGTAAAGTGAGGCTGCGCTAGCCTCACTCCTTTAGTACTCCTTGTCGATCTCGTCGTCAGAGATCTTCTCGCCGTTGATAGCACGACGGAGGAGCTGGCTGGGTTTGAACTTAACAACCTTACGCGCTCGCAAGATTATCGTCTCTCGGGTTTGAGGATTCCTACCTCGCCGAGCAGGTTTGGACTTAACTTCGTAACAGCCGAAGCCTGAGAGCATAACCTTCGAGTCTTTATCGAGAGCCTCTTTGATGAGTTCGATGTAATCCTCAACGATCTGAGCTGCTTTCTGCTTATCTACGTCGATAGCCGCGTAAATTGCGTCTGCAAGGTCAGCTTTGGTCAAACAGTAACGAGCATTACCCATATTCGGAGCACCCTCCAAGGAATCATCGATTGTGAATTAGCCTATTAATTAAGCGATGACAAGAGGTTAGAGGGGTTCAAACGCTTTCACGGCCTCTGCGCGAGCCAGCTCCCCCTTTTTTGGTCAAGAGTCCCGTAAAAAAGAAGCATCAACCCGCCTTGTTCAAACGCTATCTTAGAAACCTCGAATGGCCCTATAAAACATGGGCGTACCAACTGCTTATGGAGCTCAGTCTCGGTTTCTAAGTCTTCTGGTAAGACGCTCGTTGGGGGTGTAGGAGATTCAAGTGCTTAGAAAATAGCTTCTCAATATGACAAGGTCGGCCCATCCTCTAAACCTTTTGAGGAGAGCAACCGTACATCTCCGTGATGGTTGAAGACTTTGATAGCTCGGCTGAATGGAAACCCGAGCCCAACAACTACGGGGAATTCGCGTCGCAGATTGAGCGGTCGCTGGAGACGGCTGAAAAGGAGATCCGCGACCTCGCACACAGCCGGGCGAGCGTTGAGTCCGATGCTTCCTTGCTTCAGGCACGGCGAATAATCGCTGCCTTTCGGCCGGTGCCGCCGATCATCTGGCGTCTCTGCAATTTTTCGATAGGTCGCCCTGGGAACATCAACAAGCTCACTACAGGACACGCCTTTGGCTTAAAAAAGCTCATGGTCGCGATCGGCCACGACCCGCTCTTAGGTCTGGACCACTCGAGAGCGTCCAGTAACGATGTGGTGGCCGGAGTCTCCAGCGATATCATCGCCGCTGCGTCGGTCATGTACGCGGTCTCGCGACGACTTCGAGCGATGCCGTTTTCAAAGCTCTGGGAGCCCATGCTCCAGGAGGCCCTGCTCAGGGCGAATCTCGGTTTCTGTGTTGGGCAGATGAGTTCCAGCTTCGGGGTGGGGCGTGCAATGCTCGCTGGATACGCAGGAAGGATAGGAATAGTAGCGTTGATAGCCTCTGGTACCGAGTTGCAAGCTGAGGAGGCGGTGGCGGTGTTGGCGCGTAAAGCTAGCCTCAGCCAGACTGCGCGTGAGGTGTACGGCTGCGAGCCAGCGCATGTAGCAGCGATGCTCCTATCAGCAGCTGGATGTAGCAAGGACGCGAACCTCGGGGTTGGAGCGTTCGGTCTCTCCAAGATGACGCAGCTTGGTTTGGATGCCTCCAGTATGCTTTGGTTGTCGGCTCTTACGATTATCGACCATGTGCTCGACGGGCGGGCGTTCGAGATAGAGGAGAGGATGTGGCTTGCGTTAGGCTTCGACGAAATTGGGGAGCGAGATGAGCTGAGTAAAATAGCCAAGACCCTCAAGCGCGAAGGACACCCGTGGGGGTGGCTGGCCGATCCTCGTTAGGGGCAGCTCATTTCTGTGTCTAACTTAGCCTTCCGGTAGCGGGCTGAAGAGGCTCTCGAGGTCTCCCTTGGATAGTTTTACCGTTGAGAGGCCGTTCTCGTTTATCAGCGCGTCGACCAACTTCGACTTCTTGGCCTTGAGGTCCATGATTTTCTGCTCGACCGAATCCTCAGTGACTAGTCTGTAGACCGATACAGTCTTGCTTTGCCCGATGCGGTGAGCTCGATCAACCGCTTGGCTTTCAACGGCAGGATTCCACCACGGGTCGTAGATGATCACAGTGTCTGCCGCCATGAGATTGAGGCCGGAGCCTCCCGCCTTGAGGCTTATGAGGAACAACCTGACCGATTCATCAGTTGTAAACTGATCAATTAGATCCTGTCGATTACGGGTGGCTCCATCCAGATATAGATGTGTTACCTGCATCTCCTCCAGCCAGGTACGGATGATCGACAGCATACCTCGGAATTGGCTGAACAGGAGGATCTTACGCCCTGATTCGAGGGCTTCCTGTACGAGATCCTTCAGCAGGTTGAATTTCCCCGAGTCAAAGCCCGGCTCATCACTCAATCCGTCTATTGAATTGGGGTGGTTGCACACCTGTCTAAGTCGCAGCAGAGCCGCGAGGATGGAAATGCTTGCACCTTGGATACCTTTTTTCTTGATAGCATCGAATACCTTCGGACGCACCTCGTTGAGAATCTGCGAATATATCTGCCGCTGACTCGAAGTCATTTCTACGTGCAACACCGATTCTATCTTGGGCGGGAGCTCGCGTTCTACATCTGCCTTCAGTCGTCGGAGGATAAAGGGACGCGTTTTCGCGTTGAGCATCTGCGCCACTTCGATCGAGGTTCCTCCCTCCAGGATCGGACGCTCGATATTCGCTCGGAAAAACTCATGCGATCCGAGGTATCCGGGCATCAGAAAATCCATGATAGACCACAGCTCCATGGGTCTGTTTTCCGTGGGGGTTCCGGTCAGAGCTATCCGATGGCGGCAACGTAGAGACTTGGCAGCCTTGGTGGTAGTGGCCTGCGGATTTTTGATATTCTGGGCTTCGTCGAGGACCACATATGAAAACTCGAAGCGCTCCAGATCGTAACGATCGAGCCTCAAAAGAGCATACGACGTTAGAACGATATCCACATCTGGGATGTCGTTGAAATGGCTCTTTCGGCTGGGCCCGTGCAGCATCAAGAACTTCATGTTGGGTGTAAAGCGCTTTATTTCGTAGCTCCAGTTGGTGATCACCGACGTAGGTGCAACGATGAGTACGGGCTTCTTTTCGTCTTTTTTCCCGCGCTTGTCCTTCAGATATTGGAAGAAGGCTAAGGTCTGAACGGTTTTTCCGAGACCCATCTCGTCTGCCAAGATACCTCCGAGCTCGAACTCGTGCAGAAAGTTTAGCCAACTGATCCCATCTTCCTGGTAGTGGCGCAGCTTACCGCTGAAGCTTTTGGATGCCTTGACCGACTTGATCTCCGAAAACGACGAGAGCTTTTCGCTCAGAGCCGTGAGTTTCTTGTCGAGCGATAGCTTGAATCCAGGATCCTGAATCCGACTCAGGCTTATCGCCTGAGCAAGTGAGAGCTCGGTTCGAATCGTGTTGCTGACCCGGCAGTTCGGGTCGATCATACCGAGAACGGTGCGAAGTTGTGCTACCGTTCCTCCAGGGACTCGCGCATAGGCGCCACTGTCGAGTCGTGCCCAGCGGTCGTTGTCACCGCGAGCGTTCTTGAAGAGCGATGAGAGTGGCAGATTCGAGTTGTTTTGAAGAACTGAGACGTGGCAATCGAACCACTCCATTCCGAAGCCCTTTTTGCTACGCTTTGAGGCTCCTACTTCTGCCGATTCTCCGCCAGAGAGGGCGACCGAGATGCTCAGATTCGAAAAACGGATCCCCTTCCGAATCGCATCGAAGCCTACGAGTTTCCAACCCTTGCCGAGCCGCTCATGGCTTTCTTGTATGAAATCCAGGGCGTCATCTCCGGCTAGGATGTATCGCCGCTTCTCACTCGTTGGACTGAAGCCGAGGCTAAGTAGAAGCTGCGTGCACTCACCCTCGAATGCACGGTCGGGGAGGAATATCACATTCGAATTCTGATGAGGGGTAGGGTACTCGAAATCGAGCATCGCACTCAGCTCGACCAGGCGATTCGACGTAAAGTGGTCGGACGCTACGTCCCTCCGGTCGAGGTGTAGAATCGGAGTAGCGCGACGAACCTCAGCCGCAGGTTGAAGCTCCGGATTGACCACTTCGATACCTGCGCCGTCTCGGACCTGTGCATCATCGAGCACCTCGAGGATTGAACCCACCTGCGTGCGCGGTATATTGATGCAGTGGTTTCGTCCGAAGAGCGACGCGATTCGCGCCGCACGCGGTGAAAGTCGGAATATCGCACCATCGATCATGGTCCAGAATGGACCGGTACCAAAGACATCCTGGGTCCGTTCGCGGCTCACTATCTTGGCATCCGTTGGGACCAACCAGTGCATGGTGAGATCAAGCGAAGCTCCCTGCCACTTCATTTGGAGCTTCGCCCCGATAGTATCGTGTTTCAACGCTATCGGCCTGAGATCGCCGAGGGAAAGAACATGATCATATTCTTCGATCAACCCCAGTACCATCTCTATGCCACGGCTGGAATTGATGAACCATATGCGTCCGTCTTCGTCCCAGGAGCCCTCGTCCTCGAGTAGTTGAAGAAGGATATTGTCTAAAGCACGGCTCGACACCCGCCGGAAGCCTTCGAAGATAGTAGGCTCCTGTTCCTGATCGTCAAATAAAACTTTTATTCCCAGCCGATCACTGCTCAGGTCGAGCAGGACTGAGACTTTGGGCTCATAGTGTACTGCCGATGGAGGTCCAATTGTGAGGTCCCACGACATCGGCTCAGGGTCCAGTGCCGACATTTCGCGTAATGCATTAGCGATCTCGCCCGGAGAGCTCGAGTTCACTCGAAAAGTCGACTCGCGCTCCCCAAAGCCGCCGCGCAACTCGAAGAAATCGAGCTCGGCCGCTCTCCAGAGGAGTGCAACAGCGTGAGCACACCACTGTTCTTGCATGTCAGTCGGAGAACAGCACGAGCAGTGCGCTTCGATCTCGTGGGCCGACATCACAGCTAGGCGCACTGATTGCATTCCTGAGTCATCGTCTCGGACCACACCGGTTATGACATGCCCTGAGCCGCTGCATTCACCGATGTGATCCTGCGATGCAAAGCTGATCCCTCTCTCCACAACCGAGAAAGGTGCAAGCTTGCGAAGGTGGTTCAGGATCTTGGATTTTGTCGAGGTTTGAGAGCCGATCATCCGGGAAATGGTACCATACCTTGTGCCACTATTCACCCCGTGCGCTGTTATTTTTGCGTTCCTTTCCGTTTCGTTTGGCGTAACCCCTTGGGGGTTTAGTGGGCTTGAGCAACGATGCGCCAACTCCAGCCCGTACCGCTCGGTAGGGCGCTGTTGAAGGTGAAGGGAGTTTCCTGTTGGATGAGGACTACGGCCCCCATGGCGCGAGATGATTCGAGTTGTGAGCCCCGAAAGATCTGCAGTTCCGGTTCTATCGTCCCGTTTCCTCTAAGCATACCGCGCCAGATCCCCCTCCGGCTGTTAATCCTGGCGAAGGATGTGCCGAGAATCTCTACGAAGGGCGAAGATGAGGGGCGTTCAGGGCGGGTTGCCGGAACACTGTTTTTTTGTCTGGGAGGAGCTGAGCGGACCCGCCCGGCTGGCAGCTCCATGTCGCACGGGTAGTACTGAATACGGCCTGAGCAGTGAAACTGCCGTAGGGCGTAAGCGGGTTGGCTGGCCGTTAGGAGCACCGTAAGTATTCCGAAAAGAACTCTCATAGCTGAATCAAAAGGCGGAAGTTTTGTGCTTTTTTATTGGGCAGTTACTTCCGTTTCTTTACGTCTCCCGATAGCATACGTGCATGTCAAAGCAGTATTCATTTCCACCTCAAAAGATGAAGATCCTACTCCTTGAAGGTATCCACCCCGCGTGCGTGGAGCGTTTTGCTCAATCGGGATACCAAGCGGAGCTTCACAAGGCAGCTCTCAGTGAAGATGAGCTGTGTGACAAGATCGCTTCGGTCCATCTGCTCGGGATTCGCTCGAAAACTGAGGTCACAAGACGGGTGCTGGAGCGGGCGCGTAATCTCCTCAGTATAGGCTGCTTCTGTATCGGTACAGACCAGGTCGATCTGGCTAGTGCAGCTTCGTTCGGTATTCCTGTATTCAACGCGCCGTTTAGTAACACGCGTAGTGTTGCCGAACTTACACTAGCAGAGATGATAATGTTGGCTCGCAAGGCCGCCCACAAGAGTCAGCTCATGCATAAGGGAGTTTGGGAAAAGTCAGCGGACGGGTGTGTCGAAGTTCGCAATAAAACCGTCGGTATCGTCGGCTACGGTCACATAGGTCCACAGGTAGGGTTGCTCGCCGAGGCCTTCGGCATGCGAGTTTATTTTTACGATATAGTCGGTAAATTGCCGCTGGGAAATGCGGCGCAGGTAGCCAGCTTGGACGAACTGCTCGCACTCTCTGATTTTGTGACGCTCCATGTTCCTGATACGGGAGAGACGCGCAACATGATCGGGAAGGCGCAAGTAGAAAAGATGCGCACCGGGGCTTTCCTGTTGAATCTGAGTCGTGGCCGTGTGGTTGATCTGGCTGCTGTGCGTTGGGGACTTCAAAGCGGTAAGCTGGGCGGAGCCGCAGTAGATGTATTTCCTGAAGAGCCAAAGTCGAATGACGAGCCGTTCTCGTGTGAGTTGTCGGGGCTCGATAACGTCATCCTCACTCCTCACATCGGGGGCAGTACGGCGGAGGCGCAACGCAACATCGGCTTGGAGGTTGCAAATACCCTGCTCAAATTCACGGAAACAGGGAGTACGACAGGGTCGGTGAATTTTCCTCAAGTGGAGCTGCCGATCGTGCGGGACAGCCATCGTATCCTCAATATTCACAAGAACGTGCCGGGAGTGCTGAGCTCCATCAATCGACTCATAGCAGAGATGGGAGCAAACATCCGTGCCCAGTATCTGAGCACTCTGGGGGATGTTGGCTACCTGATCATCGATGTAGATAGAGAGATCTCCGTTGCGGTCAACGACCACATCGATGCCCTCGAAACTAGTATACGGACTCGGCTACTCTTTTAGCTGCGGGCCACTCGGAGGATTTACGGCCTATGGGAGCAGTGGTCATCGGTGCTGGTATAGCGGGGCTCACTGCTGCTTACGAGCTCGTCAAAGCAGGTGAGAGGCCCACTGTACTCGAACCGTGCCCGGTAGGAGGGATGATATCTTCCCTTCGAACTCAGGGATTCACCTTGGAGCGTGGGCCGAACGTACTGGTCGAGCGCCCTGACCTGATGTCTTTAGTGCATGAGCTCGGGCTTACTGACAGGCTCAGGTTTCCAGTGGTGAATCCGTATGGTCAATTCGTGTGGTTCAACGGTGCAGCGCGAAAAGTACCCGCTGGTCTGTTGGAGTTCATGCGTTCACCACTCGTGTCAGTCGGGGCAAAGCTCGCTTTGCCAGTCAAAGCAGCCCTGCCTGGTGTATTGAAGCCACAGTCGGAAGACGAGAGTATAGAGCGATTTTTTTCGCGGCTCATCGGTAAGCACGCAGCGCACGCCATGCTCGATCCGGTACTGAAGGGGATCTACGGCGGAAACGTCGATGAATTGAGTGCCCGGACTATCTTTCGCGGGCTGTGGGATGCCGCCGTACGAGGTCGCTCGCTCGTACAGTACATGCGAGAGCGGCCGAAGGGTAGCAAGCCCCGGATCTTCGTAATTGAGGGTGGTATCCAGGTCTTGGTAGATGCACTGTGGCAGCGGATCCACCCCCACGTTGAGCTTGTTCCCGAAGGTGCACGTGAGCTCGTCTCTCTGGGGCCATCGCTGTACAGGGTCATCACATCGTCAGGGAGAGTTCTCGAAACCGATCGCTGTCTCGTCACGCTTGCAGGTGCGAACCTCGAGAGTTTGATTGAGAGCGTCGGGCCACATGTAGCTCGGCTCGTGTCGAATATGCGCTATGCCTCGCTCACGGTAGTGCATCTTTCGGCTCCTCGAACGCAGAAGTTGATTGGGGACGCGTTTGGTATGCTGTGTCCTGCAGGGATGCCACAGCATTTTCTCGGGGTCATGTTTAATTCGCAGATCTTTCCGAGCATGGCACCTGCCGATAAGCATCTGCTGACTGTTATTCTGGGCGGAGCGCAGGCTGGGGGTGAGGTTCCGGACCTGGAAGTCGTGCGACACGAGGTACCGCGAATCCTCGAAAACCTGCTTGGTATGCGCGATACTGTAGTGCTCGAGACAACCCACTGGGCGCGCGCAATTCCGCAACTCGTAGTTGGACATCACCTGTTGGTTGAGGCTATGGATGCTTTGGAGAGAGAGAGACCGGGAATCGCGTTCGCTGGACTCGATAGAGGGGGTGTTGGGGTGTCGGATCGAATTCGGCTTGCTCGAGAGGCGGTCGAGCGAAGCGGTAAAACATGCTCGATGCGAGCTGCGGGCTAGGGGATAAAGAAAAGGGAACAACCATGAACAAAGAACGGTGTGAATTCGGTTGTCGTGGCAATCAAGACAGGGTTGGAGTTCTGATCGCGCAACTAGGTACTCCAGACGCGCCAACCCCCAAAGCTCTGCGCCCGTATCTCCGACAGTTCCTCTCTGACCCGCGAGTGATCGAGGTCAATCGGGCGCTGTGGTGGGTGCTCTTGAACGGAATCATTCTGGTGACACGACCGAAGCGTTCAGCGCGCCTCTACAAGCGCATTTGGGGGGCCGAGGGCTCTCCCCTACTTACCATAACCAAGGCACAAACCAAGGGGGTTTCCGAGCGCCTTCAAGCACGCAGTAAGCGAGTCGAGGTCGAGTTTGGCATGCGCTACGGTAAGCCGAGTCTCGAAAGCGCGCTCGACCGCTTGATCGAAAGAGGGTGCTCGAAGATATTGCTCTTCCCGATGTATCCGCAGTACTCCGCAGCTACCACCGGTTCCACCTATGATGCCGTATTCCCGCATCTTCTCGCGCGGCGCAACGTACCAACCTTGCGCGTCGCGGAGCCCTACTTCGCTCATCCGAAATACATCGATGCCCTGGCAAAGACGATCAACGAGCACGTCAGTTCGTTGTCGTTCGAACCCGAGCGGCTCGTGCTCTCGTATCACGGGATTCCGGAGAAGTACGTTACTAAAGGAGATCCGTATTGCTGTCAGTGTACAGAGACGACCGAAGCGCTGTTACCAAAGCTTTCTGTGCCCCCGGATAAGGTGATTCACACCTTTCAGTCGCGCTTCGGACGCGACCCGTGGCTCACTCCCTACACCGATGAGACCTTCGAAGCGCTAGGACATGCGGGCATCAAGCGTATCGCTGTCGTTGCACCTGGCTTCACGGCCGATTGCCTCGAGACCTTAGACGAGTTGGGGAATGAAGGGTGGGAGCAGTTCGAAGAGGCAGGTGGTGAAAAGTATGCAGTAGTTCCGTGCTTGAACGATCATCCGACATGGCTCGACGCCATGACGGAAATTATCTTACAAGAGCTCGGAAGTTGGGTTGACGGCGAGGCTCGCAACGTGTCGGACTGCCAGATCGTCTGTCCGTTGAAAAAGGGGCTAGTGCTCCACACCACTGACAGAGCAGCATAGGCAAATGTCACAGCACGAGTACACTAAAAAAAATTCAAAGAGGCTATTTCAACTGGGGATAGGTGCTCTGATTAGTGGCTTCATGTTGTATGTCGTGTTCAAGGATCTCGAGTTAGACGCCTTGAAGCGCAATGTGAGCACGATGAAGTGGTGGCCTATAGTGCCCTTCGTCCTTCTCTTCTTCCTGCATTTTGCCGTTCGTTCCTGGAGGTGGCGTTTCCTGCTACCTACGCCAGTTGGAGATCCTCCTTCCTTCAGAAAACTCTTCGATGCGATTATATTGGGTAACCTCGCATCGTTCCTGCTCCCCTTTCGTTTGGGCGAGTTTGTGCGGCCCTTCGTATTGTCTCGATGGTCGGAGTACAGATTTGCATCGTCGTTCGTATCGGTGGTCATCGAACGTTTCTTCGATCTCGCTGCAGTGCTCGTCTCTTTCGCGGTAATAGTTCCCTTTCTGCCAGATTTTCCGTCATGGGCCACAGCTGGTGCGTATTCGCTAGGCGGCCTCGCAAGCTGCTTGTTGCTGTTCTTGGTGTGCGGAGCCCTGCTACCTGATCTCCTGAGAACGCTCGTCACCCGCACTCTTGCTTTTTTGCCGACGTCTGTTTCCAAGCCCGTAGTGAGCTTTCTCTCAGATCTGATTGACGGCGCAGCGGTCATTCGGACGCCTGGGCGTATCGTGGCGATCATACTGCTTACGGCAGGTGTGTGGTTGACCACGTTCCTGCAATTCTACGTAATGTTGGAGCTCTTCCCTTATCATCAATCGTTTTTGTTCTCCGTGACGTTAGCGGTTTTCGTCGCATTAGCTGTGGCAATTCCCTCTGCGCCTGGTTTCATTGGTGTCTTCCAGGCCGGCTGCGTTGCAGCGGCTACGCTCTTCGGATACCCGCAAGAAGCTGCAGTAGTCTACTCGCTCGTAGTTCACGTGCTCTCGTACCTGTTGGTCCTCGGTGTCGGCTTTTGGCTCTTGGCTATCCACGATTTGAATCTGTTCGAATTGAAACGGGCGGTGGAGTCTGACAAATCCGCAGCTTTACCGTGAAGAGGGTTATCGCAGCGACCGGAAGATCTTGCGCGCGGTGAGGTGTGGGCTGTGGGTAGTTCTCTCAGTTGTGGAGTGGTCGCGGCGTGCTGAGCGCCACCGAGCGGGCTGAGTAACCGTCAGGAACGAAAGATCTTGAGGCGGCCCTTCTCAGCACGTTCTCGGGCTTCTTTACGCGCCTTGTGTGCCAACACGGTAGGGTCGGGCGCCGGATTCACAGGAGGTATCGTACGCTTGGTCTGTACTTGCGGAGGGAGCTTTTGCGCGCTCAAGCGCCCCAGGATGAGCTGCTCGAGAAACTTCAGTAGGTTTGCTAGTAGGGTAATGAAGCGCGTGACCAGGCCACCTCGGTACCTAAAATATGGGTTCCTCAGGACGCCGTGTCGCGATCGATCGATGCGTGGTCTCTGAACAGCAGCGCGGTTTTCTTCCGTTTTGCCGAGCTCAGTGAGGTCCTTTCTCCGCTCCAGACGAGTGCTGGCACGCGCCACAGTCGCGCCAGCGATAGAGATCTTCGAGAGGTCGGTTTCTAATGCGGCCGAGGGTGATGGCTCGACTACCGCGGGGATCGGCCGCGAGTTCGCCGTCAGATCCGAGAGGTCGAGTTTCGAATCCACCAACGATTGGTCTAATTTTGTTTGAGGTGTTCGCTCATTCATGATCGCCGACCGGACTCCTCCGTATCATACAGAGTTATGCAACTCTTTCCACTGAGATGTGAGCTAATGGGGTGAAAAGCTTTGATAAAATGATGTGTGCAAGTGTGTGTCCGCTAGTGGGTTGCCCTACAAGGGGCAGTTTAGGGTGCTCTATGTACTTGAAATCACAAGATATCAGTCGTTCCAGGAACGAGTCATCCCCGCGCCGACTAGGGCCAGGCAAAAGAGCGCGTGCGTTGCATGCCAGGCTACCTTTGCCTCTTTAGAGGCTGCCCGTTCACTCGAGACCGGTAGCGAGCAGTAGCCAACGTCGCTCGGACGGGAGTCCATTTCGCTGGCTCACACCTACCTGTGACCAGCTACGAGCCTTGAAGATGAAATGAATGTTTCCGTCGCCCGCGCGAGCGCCTGGTGGTGGATTTGGATCTCGGGCTCCTGCAGAGGCGGATTGGTCCACGACTGTGTCAAACGAGCTGCTTCCGGAGCTGCTGATGATGACGGTCTTGATCAAGTTACCCTCTGGGGAAAGAACCGCTTCTACGGTTGTAAAGTCTGACAGAGCTCGCAGCTCTCCAGAGCTCAAGCGCTCCCAACCTTTGGCTTTCAGTTGCCCAAACACCTGCACTGCTACACGACGCACAAACCCAGCATAGGTATTCGCCTTTGCATTCAGGAGTGTAATGTCTCCATCTGGCAAGCTCGGTAAGTGATCACTAACGCCGGCGCTTCCGATGAAAGCTGCCCCTGATCCTTGGGGTCTCGAAAAGGCTTTGTATTGATTCAGGTCGGCTGTCTGCTGTCGGCTGGGGGCTGTCTGCCGGACCGGTTCAGACTCATTTTTTCCAAATTTTTTGGTCAGGGTAGAGTCGTCGAGGGTCAGGCTTTTGAGAGCGTGCTCTTGGCTTTCAGGAGCCTTGGGTATGGTTGGTTGCTTTGGCTCAGGCTGCTGGGCGGCCTCTTTGTTTGCAAGGTTCCTGACCGGTCCCTTGGAGGACGCGCCTGAAGCACGCTGAGGTTCCGCTGGATTCAGTTGCTGCGGATTCTGCTCACGCTGTGGCTGTTGATGTGCTGCAATGCGCTGAGCGCCATCATTTCCTCGTTTTATCTGCTCAATCACCGCCTGCGAGTCGATATCGGAGATCTTGTTAGTGTTAGAGGGAGGCTCGTGTGCCGGCTTTGAAGGAGGCGAGACGATCTGCTCTTTGGGGGTAAGAGCAGTGCTTGGTTCAATAGACACCTCGAGCACGGTCGGGATGGCTAGGGGATGGGGCCGAGAAGACAGGAGCACTATTGCCAGGATGATGTGAGCAAGGAGTGAGAGCACAAGGTATACTCCCAAACCCTCATCGCGCCTTCTTGTGCTGTACTTGCTGCTAATCATCCGATGGCGTAACGTATCAAAGGCCGTGACCGAGTGACAGTCTTGGGGATTTTTATCAGTCTGGGACATATGTACTCGAGCTGGAGCGAGCGCTGTAAGTCTGTTAGCTGAACTGGAGTTTGACCATGCTTAGCCCCGTAGAATTGACCGTTGTAGGGTTGTTGGTGGTGCTTTTGTTCGGCACCAAGAGATTACCGGAACTCGGTTCCGGCTTGGGTAAGGCTATAAGTAACTTCAAGCGATCCTACAAAGAGACGAGCGAGATAGACGTCACACCCTCATCCAAGAGTAGCGACAGTGCGGCCGCTCCCAAAGAAGAGAACCCTTGAAAGCCTCGGCGTAGTTACTTGACCGAGAAAACCCGGGCAGAGAAGTATTTTAACGCGCGCAATTCACTCTCGTCGATGGCTCTGCTACTGCCCTTTTTTCCGAGCAGGGCGAGCGTGAAGGGGACCTCCTCTCGAGGAGCTATAGACGGTTTCCGAGCGCTGAGAGAGCTCTGAAACTTTACGACTGTGTCGAGCGACAAGTCAGATACCTTTTCCCTGGAAAGCGCGGAGCGCAGCGGAGCTTGAGAGCTCAATACGACCTCCCCGCGTTCGTTGAAGCCGATACCTTCAAGGGTGATGCCATCGATCATCTCCGATGTGTTGTTGGAAACGGTTCCCGATATGACCGGGACGATCTCTTTCGTTTGCGTCTTGAGGTAGGTCAGTTTCAATCCCTTTACGGTTACTCCCGGTGGCGGGAGTTTGGGTATAGAGCGCGTTAGGAACGACGGGGCGATTGACTTGGCAGTGGCCCCAATCGTAACGGGGCTCACGCGCGAGGTGTAGGAGAGGATTACCAGCAAGGCAAAGGTTGCAACCAGGGGCGTCGTCATGAAGATAAGCCCTTGTGACCGCGAATTGAGAGAACCGAAAAACCTATCGAAAAGAGTCGTCGAGTATCGGATGTCATCGAGATTTTCAACGCGCGTATGCTGAGTGTCTGGGTCCAGGCTCGCTCCAAGGGCGAGTTCCTCTGGAGCCGAAGCTGTCGCCTCGGAAGGGGTGGGCTGGATGATATCATCAGCGCAGCCTTCCATGCTCTTGGCAGCTGTGTGCTCCTGAAGCTCATCTCCGCGCACTGGATCGGGACCGGTAGAGTCGAAAAGTTCCCAGCCCCCATTGTGTGGCCTGGACGGTTGTTCGGTGTGGCTGAGATCGGCTCGAGGTGTTTTGCGTTCCACGCTCGGAAGCTCTGTAGAAGGGGTTGGCGCGTTACCCCCGAGGGAGAAGTCGGAGGCCTTGATGGACGGGCTCGTAGGGCTCGAGCGAACAGCGCCATAAGACGGGCGAGCTTTGGTCTCAGCCGATTGAGGATTCGCGTTTCGTGTATCTTGAGCGGTCAGTTGCTCGTGTTGCTTCGCCTGAGCCAGGCCGAAGATCGCGTCACAACGAGAGCAGTGAAAGCGCGGGTGCTCCATGGTGGAGACGGCAGTACCATCGACCGAGAACTTCGTCGAACAAGATGGGCAAGAGATGACTATCTGGGGTGACGAGGAACCTTCAGTAGTGATGTCGTTCCTGCCGCTGAAAGAATCCATATACGCAACCTTGGGCAGCATGATTCCTGTACAGATACGTAAAAACCCGAGACCCTGAGGGGAACGAGCATGAGGCGGATTGAGGCGCCCTCTCGTCTGCTTCCCTCAACGGACTGGTCACTCTCCCGTTATCAAATAGGATGCCCATGTTGTGTGGGCTATCCAAGCGAACTTTTTTGGAAGCAAGGAGACTTAAAAAAGAAGCCCCTCTATCCAGTGGCCACTAGTATAAAGGGAGTGTGATGACCGCACTAGCTACTAATTTCGTATACTTACAGGTCAGACGGTAGGTTCTATGCGCATAACTCCTGGCAAGCCCAGTTATCAATCGCTCAAAGAGTGGGTTTTAAGTGGACTCTCAGAGGCTCGGAAGGTGCCGTTTTGGGCCCTAAAGCTGTACTTTGTACCTCTGCACCTGTAGCGTCTCGGGGTATGTCCAGACGTTCTCACCGCAGTAGCTCTCAACCCCGGCGCCAGCGCGTACCGACGCCACAGCACGGCTACTCCGCGGGAAGACGGGAGCCGGCTGCAACCTCCAAAGGAGGACTAAAAAAAGGTGGGGAGTTCGTCATGGGACGAAATTGTCTGCAGGAGCTCCTCAAGTATGCGCCCAAACGCATTCAAGAGGTCTTCCTTGCTTCGACCCACGATGAGGCTAATCGGGCCGGCACGCGGCGACGCTCGCTTTACGAGCAGGTTCAGGGTCTCGGAGTACCTGTCCATCAGCGGACTCGCGCCGAGCTGGATGAGCTGGTGGGTTCGGATTCCCATCAGGGCGTGGTCGCACGAGTTTCGCTCCGGCCTGTGCTTGAGGTTGATGAGCTCCTGCATCTGGTGAAGTCCGAGCAGTTCGTGCGTGTGCTCGCGCTCGATGGTGTCGTTGATCCACAGAATTTTGGAGCGGTGCTGCGAGCCGCCGAGTGTTTCGGTGTAGATGCAGTTGTATGGTCGAAGAATCGGTCCGCTCCTATCGGCCCAGTCGTATCAAAGGTCAGCGTGGGAGCCAGTGAGATGCTTGCTCTCTGTCCCGTGTCCAATCTGCACCGCGCGCTGGAGCTCGTGAAAGGGGCGGGTGCTTGGCTGGTCGGCGCGTTGTTATCCGAAGATGCACTCAGTTTGGACTCCTTCGAGTTCCCCGAGAAATGCGTGATTGTAATGGGTTCAGAGGGAGAAGGTATTCAGCAACTCATTGAAAGGTCGCTTGATTTCCGGGTGATGGTGCCGATGGTGGGAAAGATATCCTCGCTCAATGTCTCTCAGGCCACGGCGGTGATACTCAGCGAGGTATCCAAACAACACAGACGGATGGACAAACAAAGCTCGTTAAAGTAGCTTGAAGTTAGCTCGTGACGGTTGGTGAATATGGCAGAAGCAGAAAACTACTCCCGTTTTTTTGAGGTCAAATTAGAGCTCTTCGACGGGCCCCTCGACCTGCTGCTCCATCTGGTCAAGAAGCGCGAGTTGCCGATAGAGAAGGTCTCTCTCTCCGAGGTGTGTGCTCAATATCTGGAGTGCATCAAGAGCCTTCGGTACTACGATGTCGAAGTGGCAGCGGAATATCTCGTCATCGCTGCAACGCTACTCTCGGTGAAGGCGAGTGTGATCCTCAATGAGCCAGTCGAGCTCGTAGCAGACGAAAATGGGGATCTGATCGATCCGCACGAGGAGCTCTTGTTGCGCCTAAAGGAATTAGAGGCGTTCAGGGCGGCGGCGCAGAATCTTGGTAATCGTCCGCACCTAGGGTTGGATGTCTTCGCCCCGCCAGCAAAGGGCAACAAAATCGACCCGAAGCTCATCCCGTTGGCTGATCATCAGTCAGAGCTACTGGTTCGAGCTTTTCAGGCTGTTCTCGCGCGGATGGGAGAAAAGGCCGCGGTCTTCTCTATCACTATCGATCCGGTGTCTGTCGTGGAGCGTATGAGACGGGTGATCGATTCTCTCAAGTCGTTCGGTGGTTCGGCGAGATTCTCGGATCTGCTCGGCGAGCGTCCGGACCGAGCGAGTGCAATCGGCGTGTTCTGTGCGCTGCTGGAGCTTTGTAGGCGCAGAGTGATCGGGGTGTTTCAAGAAGCCCCGAAAACCGAGATCTCGATAAAGCTTTCTGAAGGGGCGCAGTACCAGCCGGAGCACATTGAGGTCGAGAGCGTGGCAGAAGTCGCTGCCTAGTCATCAGTGTTTTGAGAGTGCAACGAAGTTTCGTTAGAGGTGTAGTATGACAGATGAGAATGCCTCAATCGTGATCCCAGAGGAGACAACCGCCTACGACAGCCCTCCAGTTGATGGAGATGGAACCCAGGTAATAGCGGGCCAGGACGATGCCCAGCGATGTACAGTCAAAGATCTGTCAGAGGATGACCAGGTTGGATTACTCGAGGCGTTGCTTTTGGCCCATGGGGATCCGATTAGTCTCGGTCGGCTGCAGGAGGTCTTTCAGTGCACGAAGGCGGAACTCCTCACTGTTATAGAAAGACTAGAGAGGTGTCTTGCGGAAGGAAGTCGCGGAATAGAGGTGGTCGTTGTAGCTGAGAAGCTCCAGCTTCGGACGAAGGCCGCATATGCCGAATTCGTTCGCGGCTTAATGGAGGTGAAGCCCCGCAGGCTCTCTCAGGCAGCACTTGAAACCCTTGCAGTCATCGCGTATCGCCAACCCGTAGTGAAGAGCGAGATAGATAAAATTCGGGGAGTTGATGTCGCACCTACGATCAAGACCCTGATTGAACGCAATCTGGTCAAGATACTCGGTTACCAGGCTTCTGTTGGGCAGCCAGCTCTGTACGGCACCACCGATGAGTTCCTACAGGTGTTCGGGTTGGGAGGGTTGGCAGAGCTGCCGGCCCTGCGCGATCTGAAAGCGCTCGCTAAGGAGCCGGGAGAGGCACAGGAGTCGAGCGATGGGGAATCTCCGGATGAAGAGGCACGGGAGGCTGAGTCGGCTGTCGCTGCCCAAGCGGGCTCTGAGGATGCAGTCGCATCGTAATTGGTCATTCTTATTCGTAGTTTTTTAGTTATGGCTGAAGTTCGTCTCCAGAAGTTTTTGGCGGAGTGCGGTGTTGGGTCTCGTCGCAAGATGGAGGAGTTCATCGTGCGCGGTCGTGTGCGTGTGAACGGTCAGGTTGTCACTGAGCTCGGTCGCAAGGTTGATCCCGACCAGGACCGGATTGAGGTAAATCGCAAGCCGATCCACGCCGCACCCAAGGGTATCATGCTTCTCAATAAGCCACGGGGGGTGGTATCAACCCTCAGCGACCCGGAAGGTAGGCGATCTATTGCAGACTTCCTTACGAAGAAGCAAACCTCTTACTTTCCCGTCGGTCGTCTCGATTGGGATTCAACCGGCCTGATGGTTCTTACTAACGATGGTGAAGTTGCAGAACGCTTGATGCATCCGCGCTTCGGATTCGAGCGGGTGTACGAGGCGCGGGTCGAAGGTGCAATCAGTCAGGGACTTCTCGACAAGTTAGCGCGTGGAATCAAGATAAGCGATGGCATCGTACGAGCTACCGCCGAGATTATGAGTACTGAAGGTGACTCGACATGGGTCGAGGTACGCATCCGGGAAGGTCGTAATCGTATAGTCCGTAGGATTTTCGAAAAACTTGGGCACCCGGTCATGAAGCTCAAGCGCACCGTTTATGGCCCATTCAAGCTCGGACGTCTGCAGGTCGGGCAGGTCAGAACCTTGACCGAAGAGGAATACGAGCAGGTTCGCCGCAAGGTGATGCATCACAAGGCGGGAGATATTACCGTCAAGAGCGAGCGCCCTGTGCGCCCAGCAGGCCGTCGCAGAGAGGATCAGGAGTCCTCCAGTGGGGGAAGTAACAGGAAAGGTCGCAGCGGGGCCGTTCGGAAGGGTCGGTTGCAAGGTGATGCTGGAAAGTCCAGGCGAGCTCGTCGTCGTGACTGAATGAGTCGTAAAGAGAAGATCTTAGGTACTCTGGAGCCCGCTGCGCTTGCACTCTTAACATTACCTATGTATAGTCCAAGGTCTTCGGCAGAAGCGCATCAACGCACATGCCATAATCCCTAGTGCGGGGTAGAGCAGCCCGGTTAGCTCGTCAGGCTCATAACCTGGAGGTCGTGGGTTCAAATCCCACCCCCGCGTCCATGTTCCCCCGATCCAAACCTGGACTCGCTAACGCTCCTCCAGGATTTGGATTAACGGAGTGAACAGTTCCCCCGATCCAAACCTGGACTCGCTAACGCTCCTCCAGGATTTGGATTAACG
>JBBAUR010000039.1:0-3450 GCA_040398075.1 Bdellovibrionota bacterium
GCCAGCGGTGTGCGTCCGCGAAATAGTGTGGTTTATTAGCTATGGAAACTCGAGGTCGTAAACCGAAACCGATTGAGCAGAAGCAGCGTCTCGGCAACCCTGGAAAGCGAGCGTTGCCGAAGCCTGCGAAGGTTGCTGTGTTGCCGTCTGCGCAGGGTGTGCCGGAACCGCACAGGCCGTTGATGGGTACGCCGGATAAGCCTGGCGCAGGTTTGCATCTTTGGAGAATGTTGTGGCGTGCTGGTTTGCCCTGGCTGCGTGAAGGCTCCGACTCGGAGTTGTTGATGATGGTCTGTGAGATGGCTGACGAGCGACAGGTTTTGAGGACGCTTGTTCTGCGTGATCCGACCGCTTGGCGTGAGCGTGCCGCTTTGCGTCAGTTGGACGGACAGATAGAAAGGACGCTCTCCATGTTGGGCTTCAGCCCTACAGACAGAGCCAGGTTGGGACTAGGTGAGGTGACGGTAAATGAACTCCAAGCCTTCAGGGACAGGATCGCCTCGAAGCGTGCTATCGCCAAATAAGGGTTGGCAACCTGCGTGGTACACACCTCGAGTCCATAAGCAGACTGATGGCGTTGATCTAGCTAATTTCTCGGCCCAGTTTCTGCAGGTGTTGAAAGGGGTGCGTGCTGGAGAGATGCTGGAGTTAACTCCCTGGCAACGCTGGCTTATGGACAGCCTGCTTGAGCGTCGACCTGCGGATGGCCGTCTGCGGTATCGGCGTGCGCTGATCGGGTTGCCTCGTAAGAACGGTAAGTCGCTCCTCGGTTCTGCTTTGGCTTTGTATGGCTTGTTCGGTGGGGAACCTGGCGCAGAGGTTTATTCGGCGGCAGGCGATAAGAAGCAGGCCAAGATCGTGTTTGAGGAAGCGAGGCAACAAGTCCTGCGGTCTCCGTTGCTGTCATCGGAATGCAATGTGTATCGAGATGTTTTAGAAGTACCGTCCACAGGTGCGATCTATCGTGTGCTGTCCGCAGACGCAAAACTTCAGCAAGGTCTCAACCCTTCGCTCGTACTATTTGACGAGTTGCATGTCCAGCCGAACCGTGACCTTTGGGACGCTTTGACTCTCGGTTCCGGCGCACGCCTCGAACCTTTGACCGTAGGCATCACCACCGCAGGCTTTGACCATGACACCATCTGTGGATCGCTTTACCAATATGGGAAAGAATTAGTCGCAGGCAATATTGAAGATCCGACCTTCGGGTTCTTCTGGTGGGAAGCCCCAACGGACTGTGCGCTTGATGACCGTAAAGCCTGGAACATAGCTAACCCGAACCTGGCGCTCGGTCTGCTGGACACCGAGGATATGGAAGCGGCCATGCGTCAATCCGCTGAGGCTCCGTTCCGGCGTTACAAACTAAACCAGTGGGTGCGCACCGATGGGGATTCCTGTTGGCTGCCGAAAGGTGCGTGGGAAACCTGCAACGGCGAAGTGATCCTTGACCCTGATTTGCCTTCGTTCGTAGGGATTGACATGGCGCTCAAACACGACTCAATTGCTGTGGTGATAGCCCAGCCGCAGGACGGCAAAATTGCTGTGCAGGCACGCATCTGGCATCCCGATGTGGACGGTATGGATGTGGCCGCTGTGGAAGAACACCTACGCCACCTGCACCTGGAATTCAATGTGCAAGAGTTCGCATACGACCCTGCGTTCTTCCAGCGTTCAGCCGAAGCCCTATTTGATGACGGCCTGCCAATGCTCGAGTTTCCACAGAACGGTCAACGCATGATTCCAGCCTGTGGAACAACCTATGAGCAGATCGTGAATAACAAGATCGTCCATGACGGCTCACCGATGTTCACCGATCAAGTTCTGTCCGCTGCGCAACGCATGACCGATTCCGGTTGGCGACTCAGCAAAGGCAAGTCTCGGCGTAAGATTGACGCATGTATCGCAATGGTGATGGCGGTAGATCGAGCGACAAGACGACAAATCGCACCACCAGAACCACCACAATTCTTTATTTGAGAGGCACTATGAACTATCTACCGTCCGTGATTCAACTAATAGGACTCACACTTTTAACTGTCGGAGTCGGCTTGTTCTCGGTTGCTCTCGGCGTAATAACCGCTGGCATTGCTATTATCGCTCTAGGTGTCGCTCTAGAGATCGGTCGGTCTGATAAATAATGCTCGGAAATCTAATCCCATCAGAGACTCGTGCGATTTCATTTCAATCGCTATGGGCAGCCGACGATGCCCTCGTAGCTACCACCGACGCAGGCACGATCATCACCCAGGAAGATGCGTTACGCATCAACACCGTCTTTGCCTGCGTGCGACTTATCGGTGACACCATTTCCACGCTTCCTGTGGACACCTATCGCCGGATTGATGGCGACCGAGTGCCGTATCGGCCACGACCACAGTGGCTGGATTATCCAGACTCGGAAGTCACCAGAGAGGATCATTTCCTGCAGGTGCTGGTTTCAATGCTGATCGCAGGCGAGGCGTTCGTCCGGTTGCTTCGACTCAACGGTGAGATCGTGGGTCTTGTATGTATGAACCCTCGAATGGTTGAAGTGACACGGATGCGCTTCAACGATGGTTCGCTTCGGATCGTTTACCGTGTCAAAGGCACAGAGGAAATCATCGAGAAGCAGGACATGCTTCACATCCCTGATATGCGTCTGCCTGGAGAACTACACGGCAAATCTCGAATTGAACTGATGCGCCAATCGCTCGGTCTAGCTAAAGCACTCGACGAGTTCGCCTCACGGTTCTTTGGCCAGGGTTCAGTAACCTCTGGAATAATTGAATACCCCAATGCGTTGACTAAGGAACAATCCGAACAGTTGCGCAACCAGTTTGAAGCCAAACATCGTGGCGTTCGCAAAGCCCACAGAACAGGCATCCTTTCCGGCGGTGCGAAATGGGTCAAGACAGGTGTTGATCCCAACGAAGCACAGATGCTCGAGTCTAGGAAACACGCCATTGAAGAAATCGCACGCCTGTTCCGCTGCCCTCCGTCCATGATCGGCATAACGACACCTGGCGCTATGGCCTATGCAAGCGTGGAACAGAACGGCATCCACTTCGTTCAGCACACTCTGCGACCGTTCATTGTTAAACTCGAGAACGCTTACAGCAGACTTTTGCCTAACGATGCCTTCGTTCGGTTCTCTGTAGAGGGTCTACTTCGAGGCGACACAATGTCTAGGTTCTCCGCTTATGCCACAGGCATCCAATCCGGCTTCCTGAACATTAACGACATTCACCGCCTTGAGGACATGCGTTCGGTTGACGGTGGCGATGTGTACCGTGTACCTCTTGCGAACATTGATTTGAATGCTGCGAACCTGACCGAAACCGAAAAGCGTGTCAACATGCTGCGCACTTTGATCTTCTCTGGTTTCTCACCAGAAGATGCGTTGAAGGTTCTAGGTTTGCCAGCGATCACTCACACAGGTGTGCCATCAACGCAACTTCAGCCCGTTTCGCA
>JBBAUR010000039.1:3550-32032 GCA_040398075.1 Bdellovibrionota bacterium
ACGAAGAAAGCAGCCATTGACCAGATGGTTGCCGTTTCAATAGCCGAGGACATGGAGCCTGGCGGCGAGCGTGAATTGCGTCAGGTTGATTTGTCTGCACCAGCGTTTATGCGTGATAACGCACGCCGAGGTCTGCGCTTATACGCCGAAGGAGAAGGCGGTGACGGCCTAGTGCCACAAACAATCACCGATGCACGCCGGATGGCGGCTGGGGAAATCTCTGAGGCTAAATGGAGGAAGATCGGCCCCTGGGTAGCTAGACACCTAGTTGATTTAGAAGCCGTTGATGAAGACGAGATCACTCCAGGCTTGGTGGCTCACCTGCTATGGGGAAGTGGCTCGACCGCTACTGAGGCCCGCCGAACGCAAGCCTATGCGGAACGGATCGTCGGCCAACTAGATGACGAGTCTCGAAGCCTCGAGGAAAGTTCTTATTCTTGGACACACAAACAATGGTTGCTTTATGAGGCGCTCGAGGAGATCGTAGAAAGCACACGACCCTTTACTCAGGGAACAGATGGTGACGGCGCTCACTATGTTGCAGAATCACCGTTTTCAGACTCAGGTCTTGTTTGCGCAAACTGCGTGTTCTACGAAGGCCCTCGAGCGTGCGAGATCGTTGAAGGCGACATTGCACCGGAAGGTGTCTGTAAGTTTTGGATCATTCCGAACTCGCTGATCAAACTGCGTGAACTTGAGACAGGCGTTACTATGGAAGGTGCACCTTCAGGAGAAGATAACGATGAGTGAACCGATAGAAATACGCCGAGTCAATTTCGCAGATTTTGAAGTCCGTGAAGCAGGCGACGGCATGTCATTCCGAGGCTACGCTGCCGTGTTTGATTCACCGTCCGAGCCGTTGCCGTTCATAGAGCGCATCAAACCTGGCGCATTTGCAAAATCGCTCCGCTCAAGGGCAACAATCAAAATGTATCTAAACCATGACTCCACCAGGGTTCTCGGTTCAACTCGTGCAAAGACTCTCCGTTTGCAGGAGGACTCTCACGGTCTGCTGGCCGAAGCCGATCTGCCATCAACCACCGATGGACAGAACCTTGCAGTGTTGATGAAGCGTGGCGATGTGGATTCAATGTCATTCGGTTTCACCGTTCCGGCTGGAGGCGACAAATGGTCTGCTGATGGTATGGAGCGTGAACTTCGCCAAATCCGTCTGCACGAAGTATCGGTTGTCACAGGTTTCCCTGCCTACCCTGCAACGACAGCACAGGTGCGTTCAATAGACGCACTAGCTACACGCACAGGCGCAGATGTAGACATGCTTGCTGATGCGATCACAATGCTTGAAGCCGGAATGACACTCTCCGAAGATCAAGCCGCACTGCTAACCGAAACGGTGTCAAAGTTGCGAAGCGATACAAGCGCACCTGTCGCTTTAGATATCAAACGGAAACAACTCGACCTGTTGTTAAATCAAATCTGACCCTGTTGCACGACAGATAAAAGTCTGTCACTATAGAAATATGTCTGAGTCCCTCAGCATGATCTGATGTAAGCGTTCCGCTCATCGCATAAACAATCCATCTCTAGTCTTGAAAGGACTAACCGTGTCTTACATTGACCGTCAAATTGAAATGCGTCAGCGTGCGTGGGAAGAGGCAAAGGCTCTCCTCGATTCCGCTGAAGCCGAAAAGCGTGACCTCTCCGCAGAGGAGCAGGAAAAGTACGACCGCATCAGCGCCGACCTCTCGGAGCGTGCTGCCGTTATCGCAAAGATGCGTGCCGACGAAGAGCGTGAAGCAAAGTTCGCCGCCGCAACCAGCCACATTGAAACCCAGGTGCGTGTTGAGCAATCACTCCGCAACCCTGATGAAGAGAAGGTTCGTGCGCTCGTAAACGGCGACATTCGTTCCGCAATCTTCGAACACCGTGATGTGACCACCGCATCAACAGGCGCACCAGTCCCGACCTCGTTCTACGACCAGATCGTAAAGCACATGGTTGTTGCTGGGCCAATGCTGGAAACCTCAACAATGATCCGCACCGCTGGTGGGGAGAAGTTGCAGATTCCTCGTTCGAGCGCATACAGCACCGCTGGCCTCACCCCAGAAGGTTCTGCATTCGCTGAGAGCGATCCAACCTTCCAGGCGTTTCTCGAACTTGACGCATACAAGTACGGCTTCCTCGTACAGGTCGCTCGTGAAATGGTTGAGGACTCCGGCATTGATCTGCTCGGTTTCCTCTCCGAGCAGGCTGGTATCGCCATCGGTGTTGCAGTCAACACGGCACTCACCACAGGCTCCGGCTCGAGCGCTCCGACTGGTATCGTCACCGCCGCTGGCACTGGCGTAACTGGTTCAACCGCTGTTGCTGGTGCATTCACCGCCGACAACCTCATTGACCTGTCCTACAGCGTCAACAGCGCATATCGTCGTATGCCTGGCACAGGTTGGGCAATGCAAGGTGCAACCATCGCAGCAGTGCGCAAGTTGAAGGACACCTACGGTCAGTACCTGTTCCAGCCTTCACTCCAGGCTGGCCAACCAGACCAATTGCTCGGTTATCCGATCTACGAGAACCCAGATGTGGCCGCTGTTGGTACAGCAGCCAAGTCGGTCGTATTCGGTAACTTGCGTTCGTACTATGTCCGCATGGCTGGCGGTATCCGCTTTGACCGTTCGGATGACTACGCATTCGCAAACGACCTCATCACCTTTAAGGCGGCTGTCCGTCTTGACGGTGGCTTGCCACAGCAAGGTGCGGTCAATGTGTTCCGAGGCGGCACTGCCTAACACAGTCTGAGCAATCAGTAAGATTTGAGCGACCCCTTCTCAGCGCAGGGAGGTGGGGTCGCTCATTTCTATTTATGGAGGCTAAGTGAGTGCTAGTAATAATTCGAAACACACCAGTCGAACTTCCCGAACCGGAAGCGGAATTCCTGATTCGAGCAGGGTTAGCGCACTTGCCAGAGAAGCGACCATTAAGAAAAGCGATGCGCTACGAATCCTCTGGTACTCCAACGCACCGTTCACAGGGACAGGCTACGGAGTCCAAACGGCAGACACCTGCCAAAGGCTCAAAGAAGAAGGCCACGAAGTAGCTATCGCCTGCAACTATGGTCTAGCCGGATCAACCTCTACCTGGAATGGGCTGAAACTTTACCCACAAGGCAACGGTCTCTATTCGGATGATGTGACAGCAGCCCATTACATGGATTGGACACATTCCTCAAACCTGCCGAACCTGCTGATCACGCTGTTTGATGTGTGGCCGTTGAACCCAGCCTTCCTGGTCAAAGTGCCTCAAATCCTCTCCTGGTGTCCGGTAGACCACATGCCGATCCCACCAGCGGTTCTCTCATTCCTGGCGCTCGAAAATGTGACCCCTTTAGCTATGTCAAAGTTCGGTCACGACCTAATGCTCAAAGCCGGACTTGACGCACACTATGCGCCTCACGGTGTAGCGCCAGCGTTCACTCACCGAACCAGCGTCAACGGTTTATCGGGCCGTGACTTTATGAAGGTGACTGATGATGCGTTTGTGGTGATGATGAATGCCGCCAACAAGGGTGCTGTGCCTTGCCGTAAAGCGTTTGGAGAAAACCTGCTGGCGTTCTCAATCTTCGCTGCTGATAAACCAGACGCTGTACTGTACCTCCACACCGAGAATCGTGGCTCTTCCGGTGGTATCAATCTTGAGGCGTTATGCCAGGCGGTCGGGCTAAAACCTGGGCAGGTTCGCTTCGTGGATCAGTACGCCTACAGGGTCGGCATACCACAGGAGGTGCTAGCTACCCTCTACTCCTCGGCCGATGTCCTGCTGGCCGCCTCTATGGGTGAGGGTTTCGGCGTTCCGGTAATCGAGGCACAAGCCTGCGGCACGCCTGTGATCGTCTCCAATTTCACGGCCCAACCCGAACTCGTCGGAGACGGCTGGACTGTGGAGGCTCAACCCTGGTGGAATCCGCTCCAAGAGGCATGGTTCTGCACTCCCTCGGTGAAACACATAGTCGAAGCCTTAAACGCCTCCTACGAGGCTCGAACTAGCTACTCGGCCAAAGCGGTCAAATTCGCTGAACAGTACGCCGCCGACCGAGTGTTCGAGGAGTATTGGAAACCGATCCTGCGCACTTTCGCATGAATATCGCCTGGATCACCCACCATTTACCGGACGACAAACCCCTAGGAGAGGGCTGGATTCCTGGCCCATATCGAGGCGGTGCGGAAATGTCCGACGCAGAGTACCTGGCACACACGCCGGAAGGCTGCCAGGTGCAGGTGTTTGATTCGACCCTGTTCGACCCTGACCAGATAGTCGAATTCGACAGGATCGTGGTCACCGGAACCGATCTGCTATCCGAGGCGGCTATGGGCTGGCTGGCGACCCTAAAGCCGATGGTGTTCGTACATCACCGCCAAACCGCCTCAGAGGGCCGTAGAAGGCTCCTAGAGGCCGCACACCCCTTCGTATGCCACACACCTGCTCATTTGGCGCTCGAGGCAACCTGGGCGAACCTGGGCGCTACCAGGCTGGTGCTGTCAGCACTGGATACCACCGGAATCGAACCTGGTGAGAAGAAACCCTATGTGCTGGTCGCCTCTAGAAACCATCCACTGAAAGGGATCAACCAGTCACGGCTATGGGCGGCCCGACACAACCTGGACTGTGTAGTAGCTACCGACTGGCCTAGAAGCCAGGTGCTAGCAACAATGCGCCAGGCTGAGTGGTTCGTTCACCTACCTTTGGCATTCGAATCCGAATGCCGGACGGTTATGGAGGCTGTCTTGGCTGGCTGCACTGTCGTCACCAACGACCAGGTTGGGATCACCTCCTACCCTGAGTGGAGGGACGCTGCTTGGCTTCGAGCGGAAATAGCTACCGCAGGTGACGCATTTTGGAGGGCCGTGTGCGAGTTCTAGTCCTGATCCCTACCCTGGGTCGACCGCACCAGGTTGCACCCCTGGCGGCCAACATTCTGGCTGAAGAGGAGTGCGTTCCGGTATTCATCGCAGAAGCCTCTGATACGGCTACACAAGGCGCTGTGGCGGCCCTAGAAGGCGATGCGGTATGTCTGATCAATAAGCGTTCAAATACCTATGCCGGAGCCATAAACAGCGCCGTCGAGCATTACTCTGCCTACGACATCTCCTGCTGGTATTTCTTCGGAGCAGACGACCTGCTGTTCCATCCAGGCTGGCTCGACGCTGCCAAAAGCCTAATGGGAGGGTTCGGTGTGATCGGCACAAACGATCTCGGCAACCCTGAAGTCCTAGCCGGACAGCACGCCACACACAGCCTGGTTTCCAAAGCCTACGCCGAAATCGGGTCAATCACCGACCCAGGCTTACCGCTTCATGAGGGCTATGCCCATAACTGGTGCGACACAGAATTCGTAGCTACGGCCAGGGCAAGAGGCCAATTCGCTCCGTGCCTCACGGCAGTAGTCGAACACCGCCATTGGGCTTGGAACAAGGCACAAATGGACGAGACCTACCAAAAGGCGATGAGGCTCGAAGGCACAGATCGAGCGTTATTTGAATCGAGGAGACATTTATGGAATGGCATGTGACAGGCGCTTCCGGCTTTATCGGCAGCCATATGGTGGCGCACCTGGTAAAACAAGGCGAAACGGTGGTGGCCTACTATCGAACTCCACCGACCGATCCCATACGCATAGCTAACCTGGCTTACGCCGAACGCCATGTCCAGATTGACCTGGTGAGCGAATTGCCAAACTTCCAATCCGCTGATCGTGTCCTGCATTACGCCGCCGACATGGGAGGGGTCGGCTATTTCCACGCAAACGACCTGTGGCCGTACATCGCAAACTCCACGATGACTTTCGCCGTCCTGCAAGCCATACAAATGGCTGAAACACCTCGAGCGTTCCTGGCATCCAGCGCCTGCGCCTACCCAATCCAATGGCAAACCTCGCCTCGAGCCTGTATGCCGCTTGAGGAACACATGCTGGATTCCGGCACACCAGACCAGATGTACGGTCGGGAAAAGTTAGCGATGATCAAACTCGCTGAACGGATGACACAGGATGTGCGAGTTGGTATCTATCACACCGTCTATGGCATCGGTCAAGAGTCTGAAGGTGATCGAGTCAAGTTCCCTGTGGCAGCAGTCCGCAAAGCCCTCAAAGCGGTTGATACCGGACGGATTGAGTGTTGGGGCAACGGAGAACAGAAACGCAGTTACCTCTACATTGATGAGGCGGTAGAACGCACTATGCGAATCATTGACTCTCCTCTCTACGAAGGCGCAGTCAACATAGGTCGTGAAGGTTCGATCTCGTGCAGAGGAGTATTTGAACTGGTCAGCCAGGAACTAGGGATAGAACCAGAGATCACCTACACCGATGACAAACCGACAGGTGTCGTGAGCCGTGATTGCTCTAACCGAAAGTTCACCAAACTTTATAACGAGGTCGCAGACATTGACTATCAGACAGGTTTCAGTCATCTCATAAACTGGTTGCGATAAGATCCGATCATGGCGCTGACTAACGCATATTGCACACTGAACGAACTCAAAGCGGCTCTGCGAATCACAGACAGCGTGGACGACACACTGCTCGAGAACGCAATCAACGCAGCCGCACGCCTCATCGACGCTTACGCTGACAGACCCTTTTACAACCAAGGCACAGCAGTCCGGTACTACGCCGCCAACGACAACTTCATCTGCCCGATAGATGACATCTCTGGAACAGCAATCACTTTAGAAACCGCCACCACCCAGGCAGGTGTTTACGATGTGACTTGGCAACCGAGCGACTACCAACTCGAACCGTTGAACGGAATCGCTAACGGCCAAGCGTCACCTTACACACTCATTCGAGCCGTTGGTGATTATCTCTTTCCATCTTTCCAGGGTCAGACCTTTGTCAAATTGACAGCCGTGTTCGGTTGGGCAGCAACACCTGTGCAAATACAACAAGCGAACCTTCTTCAAGCATCTCGAATTTATAAACGCTACGAGTCACCTCTCGGTGTTGCAGGCTTCGGAGACTTCGGTGCGGTACGAGTCGGACGAGCGCTTGATCCCGATGTGGCACAGTTAGTTGATCCATTCCGCAGAATCACGAATGTCGGCTGATGGCAACCGTCTCCGAAATCAAAACTGCGCTAGCTACCAAACTCGGAACAATCTCTGGTCTGCGCACTTTCGCATACCAGCCTGACAACCCACCGATTCCTTTCGCAATACCAAGCCTCACATCTATTGAGTATCACGGTGCAATGGGAGCCGGACTAGTCACCTCAACCTTCAACATCATGGTTGTTGTAGGACGCATGAACGAACGAACCGCCGAAAGCAAACTAGACGGGTTCGCTTCCTATAGCGGATCACAGTCCGTTCGGCTTGCGCTCGAAACCGACCGCACCCTGGGAGGTGTAGTGGACGACTGCATAGTCACCTCAGCCACCAACATCACAGGCATCCAGTTACAGGACGGTGACTATCTGATGATTGAGTTCACAGCAGTGGTGTACGATTCTTAAATGACTAAGTACCTCGTCAATGGGCCGTTTCCGGTTTGCGATGTTCCACCTGGTGGGCTAGTAGACGGCGACCTCATCCCGAATGTAGAGTTACTGCTAGAAGCCTGCGCAATCTCTGAAATCAAACCGTCCAAAAAGACTGAGGAAGAAGTAACAGACAATGGCTAAGCAGACTCTCACAGATGTATTCGTTTCGCTCGGCGGCTCGAACATCAGTTCATCGGTGGCAAGCGTAAGCCTGCAGACCAGCGTTGACGCTGTGGAGACCACAGCGTTCGGTTCAACAAGCCGCACCAGAGTTGGCGGTCTCAAAGATAACCAAGTGACGCTGTCCATCCATCAGCAGTATTCAGAAGTGGAAGCCATCGTTTATCCGTTGATCGGTTCAACCGCACAGGTCATCATCAAGCCGAACGGAACTGCTGGTGCTTCTTCTGCGAATCCGAGTTATACATTCAATGTCCTCGTCACCGAGTGGACACCTGTAAACGGTGCTGTGGGCGAATTGGCAACTGCCGATGTGACCTGGCCCATTGACGGTGCAATCACTAAGGCTGTCGCCTAACTAACAACACAGGAGAACCTGCGCCATGAAATTCAGTATCGCTGTAAGCACAGCCGGAACCGACGACGAACGAGTCGTTGTTGCAGAGTTCGCAGACTTCATTGCCTGGGAAACCGCACACGACAAATCGCTCGCCAAATTCGAAGTGGACATGAAACTTCGAGACCTCACTTGGCTGGCTTGGCATTGCGAGAAACGCCGCAAGGTAACGGATGCCACATTTGAAACTTGGCTGGATACGGTCGGCATGATTCGTCCGGTTGGTGAAGGAGACGAGATCGTCCCTTTGGAGAGCAGTCAGCCCACTGGCTGATAGCAATGCTCGCTTGTGAGACAGGAATAGCACCAAGCGTCCTGACACAAGAGTCGCCTAGAATGCTCTACACGATGGTCGGCTATCTGCGCTGGCGTGCCGTCCGTATGAGCCGAGGAGAATAATGGCGACGGTAGGTAAGGGTCGGGCTGGCAAAGCAACGATTTACATTGAAGGTTTGTCTGATCTCATCAAAGAGGCTGAGAAGGTAGACAAACGGTTCTCAAAAGAAATCCGGCGTGCCTCCACAGAGGTAGCTAACGACCTAGTCAAAACCTCCCAGTCAAATGCTCGCATGGTTACCCATCACGGCACAGGCCGTTCGGCTATGGCGGTTGAGGCTGCCAAAGGGCTTAGGGCTAGATCAGACCGCTATCCCACTATCGAACTCCGCTCAGGAGGCTTCGTTTCTACCTCCAGGAGTAACCGGAAACGAGCCGTCAAAGTCCAGCGATCCGATGTGTTCTTCGGCGCAGAATTCGGTGGGCAGGCTAGGCGTACCACTAACCAGTTCAACCCCTATGTGCCGTCTCCTAGCGGTAGGGGTGGCCGAGGGTACTTCTTCTGGCCTACCGTTAAGCAGGAGGCTCCGGCTATCGGGAAGCGCTATCTGGCGGCCATAGATAGGGTAATTCAGGGGTTTTACCGCTAGCTAGCCGAATTGCCTGGGAATGGCTTGATCCAGCCCTATCACCTGTGCCTATAATGGTGTCACGGCAACAGGGCCGAAACAAGGAGGGCAAAATGGTTAGGTACGGATCAAAAGAATGGTGCAGGGAGATCGCAATCCGGATGGCGGTTGATTGGGTTTCCACAGGACGAGCAACGCTCACCACTTCTACACGCATCGGTAGGTACGCCAAGATGAACAAAATGACCACCGAGCAAATCATTGAGATCGCACGCCAGCGCATCAGCGCCTAAACCGAACGGAGCGATTGCCGAAAGGTGGTCGCTCCGTTCCTCTCTGTATGACCTACGCAGTCCGTTTCCCTAGCGTCAAAGCACGCCACCCACAGCCCTACGCACACGACTGGTCTGCCCTACGCCAGCGTCTGCTACAGCACGAGGAACGCTCCGACAAATATGCAGGCGATCTCTACAGCCCTGTCACCTACGCTGAAGGGACGACACGAGGCAACGCAAATATCCTCACCGTCAACGCTCTCGTCATAGACCTAGACGGCGAAGCACTAGAAACTGCTCTGCCGAAACTCACCGATCTCGAGTGGGTGGCTTACACCACCTACAGCCACAGCGACACCGATCCGCACTGGCATCTCGTGTTACCGCTTGAGCATCCTGTACCAGCCGACGAATGGGAAGCGGTCTGGTCACACACTCATCAACGCCTCGGTCTCGTAGGTGACCCTGCTTGCAAAGACCCTGCACGCATCTTCTTCCTACCCCAGCACGCACCGAACGCTGTGTGGCGTGTCCTCTACGGAGACGGACGGCTGCTTAAACCGATCCGAGGAACAATCCAGCACCGACCAAAACGGAAACCAAGCGAACGGAAACCGATCCGTGTTGAGCCGGAATCATGGTGGCTGATAGAACCCGACATGAGTGCCTACAAAGGTCTCGCATACAACGAGCAGTTAGACATGCTACGCCGAAGGCTCCAAAACATAGCCGTGTAAACTGCGAGCGTGGTTGGCGCACGCATTTTCAAAGTCAAACTGATTGGTGATTCCAAAGACGCTGAGATGGCGTTTAAGCGTCTAGGCATGACCGCTAAAGAACAATCAGGCCAGATCAGCAAGTCCATGTCAGGGTTGAACAATGCGCTCAAGATCGGTGGCGCTGTTCTAGCTATCCGTAGCATTTCAAATGGTCTCTCTTCGTTCACTAATGCCGCTTACGAATCACAAAAGGTCACTGCACAGACGGCTGCAATCATCCAATCAACAGGTGGTGCAGCCGGAGTCACCGCCTCGTTTATCTCTGACCTTTCTCGAAGCCTGTCTGAACAGGTCGGCATCGACGATGAGTTGATTCAGAAATCAATGAACCTTCTGCTGACCTTTAAGCAGGTTCAGAACCAGGCTGGTGAAGGTAACGACATATTTACGCAGGCGGCCAAGACCGCACTTGACCTCGGTAATGTATTTGGCTCCACTGATGCGGCTGCTGTGCAACTTGGCAAAGCGCTGTCTGATCCTGTGCGTGGTGTCACTGCGCTTCGGCGGTCTGGCGTTAACTTCACGCAGGCACAGCAGGATCAGATCAAAGCGCTCGTCAGCAGCAATAAATTACTTGACGCACAGAAGTTAATCCTGGCTGAGGTTCAATCCCAGGTTGGTGGGACTGCAGCGGCCACAGCGACAGGTGCAGACAAGTTCCGTGTCTCCTGGGGCAATGTTCAGGAGGACATTGGAAACTTGTTAATTCCGGTACTGGAAAAGTTGATGAAGTTCCTGCAAAACGATGTGCTGCCAATCTTCAGCAACTTTGCACAAGTGGTTTCAGAAGAAGGTCTAGGAGGCGGCATTCAATATTTGACTGGTGCAATCTGGAACCTGTTCGGTGGCATGGGTGCGATTGGCAAAGTTCTCCAGGTTGTAACTGTTGGCTTCATAGGATTAAAGACTGTCACGATCACTTATACAGCAATCACTAAAGCGCTTGAGTTAGTGATGAAGGTCGGAACCGCATCAATGCAAGCGTATGCCTCAAGCGTCAATGCCGCTCGATTAGCGACCGTTGCCGCTGGCAGTATCGGACTCATCTTGACTGCGTTAGCTACCGCTTATGCGTTTCTGAGTTCTAAGAAAGCAGACAATGTTGATGTCACAAACCAATTAACAACTGCGCTGAAAGCAGAAGGCGACGCACAACTTGAAGCGCTCAAGGAATTGTATGTCTCCGACGAAGTGTTGCGGAATGCGTTTATCGGCATCAGTAAATACACAGGTGGCATTGAAGGGATGAACACCTATCTGCGAACAGGCCAGGGCGAGTTCGCAAACTTGATGGATGCGGTCGCTGGCTTTAGTGGCGAATTAGGTCAGAACGACACTGAAGTTTTGACCTACATCGACCGGATCAAAGCAGTCACAGGCTGGACAGATCAGCAAGCATACGGCTTCTTAGAATTGTCTGATGATCTAGCAGTCTTGCGTCAGCAATACATCCTCGCTGCACAAGCGGCTGGAGTGTTCGCCGGTATGACAATTCTGACCGAAGCCGAGTTCAATGATTTCATGGGGCCTAAAGCGTATGCAACTTATGCTGAGTATCTGAACAGCGTCACAGCAGGTTTAGACACGGCTGCTGACTCAATTTCCAGAGTCGGTGGTTCTGCAAGAGAACAAGAAACCCCTGTGCAAAAGTTCCTTAAGGCAATGTATGAGGGAGCGATCAAAACGGCTCAAGCCTGGATTGATTTCCGAAATAGCATCCAAGATTCTGTTTCACAGATGTTGGATCTCGGTGATGCCTTCTCAAAGTCCGGTAACAATCTTAAACAGTTCCTAGCCCTATTGAAGAGCCAGGCTTCTGCGATTAAAGCGTTCGCTTCGAATGTGGGCAAGTTGCAGGCACGAGGTTTGTCTATGCCTGCGGTGCAGCAGATTTTAAGTATGGGTGCGATTGAGGGTGCTGCTCTTGCTGAGATGTTATTAAAAGGTGGACAGGATGCGATCAACCAAGTGAACCAAGCGTTGTCTGGTGTGTCTATGGCAGGCATGACACTCGGCCAGCAGTTAGCTACGGCTGCTGTCTATAACACCACCTCAAACAACTATTACACAATCACTGTCACCAGCAACGATCCTGATGCTGTTGTTAAAGCACTGCGCAGATATCAACGCCAGAACGGTGCTATCCCGATTAGGACTACAGGTGCAGCCTGATGCCAAACATGACCTGGGAGTTCTACTACTCCGCAAGCAAGACTGAAGTCACTGATATTCTCTCGGTGAACATTCGAGCCGGACGGTCGTTCATCACTGATCCTTATAGTGCGTCCACCTGCACGATTGAAGTTCGGAACATCTCATCGTGGTCTGGAAGTCCACCTCGAGTGGGTCAGCGTTGCTACGCTCGAGGCAAACTCGGCCCGATTGCGTTTGGCGGTTTGATTAAAGATGTGCGCATTGAATACGGCATCATTCCGGCGTTAGACACTGCAACGATTGAATGCGAAGGTATCCTAGCTAGGCTCGGTCGCCGTCAACTTAACGCCTTCGCACTTGCGGAAAAGACAACTGGCAGACAGGTCGCTGATCTTTTGACAGAGATCAATGTTGATTATCAGTATGACTTCGGTTATTCAACAGCGAGCGCACAAACCTACACAGGCAATGCTCTTGATTTGTTAAACGAATTAACGCTGACTGAAGTCGGTCGCATGTATGAAATATGGGATGACAGTGGTGGAGGCAACATCGCTTTGTTCTGGGACGGTCGCAATTACTACGGAACAGAAGGCATCCAGTTCTCTGACGAGACCGCCGACTCTGCAACGCATCTTAAATATGATCAGATCGGCTTCACCTCGGCTGCCGAGAACTATTACACCCAGGTGACGATTGAGCCGCAGGGTTTAGCGTCACAAACCGAGTCGTCTGGTTCGGCTCCATACTATGGCCTGACTCAATCCTCGCTGGACGCTACGACTACACAAGCCGACAACCATGCTGCCTATCTTCTCAACGCCTTTGACAGTCCGGCTGCCGCTTTGAACAGTCTGTCATTTACTTACTCCCAGCAGGTTCCAGGTCGACTCAATATGTTTAATGACTGTTTCTCTGCTTCGGAAACAATGTGGTCAATCGGTGAACTCATAACCGTCAAATTCAGAGGTGCAACTTATGATGCGGTGATTGAGGGCTTCAGCGTCAGCGCCGATCCAGACGACACTCGAGTCACCTTGAACTTGTCGTCTGAGCAGGTGCAGAACTATCTGGTCTTGAACAACGCTGTCTTTGGCACACTAGATGAGAATAAACTTGGCTTCTAAGGAATAACTATGGCAACACCCACAAACCTTCCATCCTCGTTCTCCGTTGGCGATATTCTCACGGCGGCAAACATGAATGATATGCGTGGCGCATTTCGCATTTTGCAAGTCGTCACTAACACCTACTCAACTGCCTATACCAACTCAACCAGCACCTACACCGATGTTGGGCCGACCGTCGATATCACGCCACAATCAACAGCATCAAAGGTTCTCGTGGTGGCAAACATTAATGGTGCGTTCAAACAAACAAACAACACATCGTTGGATTTAGAAATCCGCAGAGCCAGCACCACGATCTATACAGCAACAGCAAACTTCAACACAGGTAGCGTTCTCACGAATGTGGGTTCAGTCACTTTGATTTATCTTGACAGTCCGGCAACGACCGCTTCTCGAACCTATAAAGTGCGTGGTCGTTCATCACAGAACCTTGCCAGCGTCGGCGCACAATTGCTGTCTGCGTCAGACTCATCCATCACAGTATTTGAGGTTTCAGCATGACCCACGAACAGATAATTGAAGCGTTGATTAACTTGGGCTTTGACGGTGGCTGGTCGCTATCCGGTACAGACCTTGATGGCATGCTTTGGCTCAATGAGACACCGAAGCCAACGCTGGCTGAACTACAAGCCGCACTTAACAACGGACAGGAGATCAACTCATGAACCGTGAATTCCTCAAATCGTGGTCTCGGTCAATCCTTGTCTGCATCCTTATGGTTATTACCTCTACAGGAATGAGTCTCAAGGATGTGGCCGTAGCTATTGCCGTGTCCATAATTGCACCGATCATTCGTTACATAGACGACACAGACGGTGCGTTCGGATTGGGTAGCGATGAGTGACCCAGGCTACCCATACAAGCGGCTGGAAGTACCGCCGGAACTGCACCTCGTTAACGGCAAACTGCCGTCCGAAGTGTTAGGCAAACTGTCCTGCGGAGGGTGGGGCTGGTTCTCTGCGGACTATTGCGGAGGGTTTGTGTTCGCTTCCAACATCATGTTTGATGACGCTAGGAAGGCTGGCATCACTCTGAAAGCGGTGTCGGAGGGTTACCGTTCGTATGAGCGTCAGTATGCGCTGTTTGTGGATCGGTATGACGACAAACCCACCGGACGGAAACCCGAAGTGACACGCTATTTTGACGGTCGTAAATACTGGTTGAAGGTTGGTAAATCGCCAAGTGCGACCCCTGGCTACTCGCCTCACGGATTCGGCCTCGCCCAGGATTATGCCGTGAACGACCCTAATGTCTTTTATTGGCTGAGAGCGAACGCACCGAAGTATGGCATGTTTCTGCAAGGGCCGCCAGCGTATTTGGCGACAGGGCCGAACCCAGAGTATGAACCCTGGCACTGGCAACTTTCTGATCCGGCTAACCCGACCAGACTTGTCAGGAGACGCTGGAGACAATTTAAGAAGGCTTGGTCATGAACCGAGGGTTGCGTCTGTCTGGAAGCGTTTTAGAGGTGTCTCAGGTCATTCTGGTGGCAGGAGTCTGATGTCATGTCTGCAATCTATGTCCCGATAGTGGTGGCGCTTATAGCAGGGCCGTTGATGTGGCTGCTCAACAGGTTTGATAAACGCAACACCGACCAGCATTCCCATAACATGAGAGTGCTAAATGAGATCAAAGATGATGTGCGTGAAGTTAGAACCGATCTAAAACATCACATCGATTGGCATCTCAAAGACTAAACGGAGGAACCCTATGAGCCTGCGAGATGAGATACCTGGCGCAGTTCGCCGTCCAGGTACAACCTGCCGTGTAGCTACGCTGATAGCTACAGCCGGAAAGGACAGCGGCGAGATTGCTGAATTGGTAGCCGATCCAACGATAAGCGCTCGAGCGTTGATCAGGGTTCTGCAACGACACGGATACGACATTAATGACAACAGCCTCACGAGGCATCGCAGAGGAGATTGTGTCTGTGGAAATTAGAGACGATTTAGAAGCGTTAGAACGCATACAAGGGCAACGCCGTCTTGAGGAGGCACGCCGAAAGGCTGCCGATGCGGAACAGCGAGCGAAGATGGCCGAGGATCAGGTCGCTCGTATGGCTCGAGAACTAGGTCTGCTCACCAACCTGTCACGCCACGAACCTGCGAAATGGCTGACTGCTCCAGCGAAAGCGAAGAAGCATCAAGGCACACCCTGGCTGGTGCTATCCGATCTGCACTTAGACGAGGTAGTGAACCCTGCCGAGTTGATGGGGGTCAACGCCTACAACCGTCGCATAGCCGAACTCCGGCTCAAGCGCTGCTTTGAATCGGTCGTGAAAATCACAGGCGACTATTGGCAGAACATCCACTATGACGGCATCGTTGTTACTTTGGCTGGCGACATTTTCTCTGGAGACATTCATCAGGAACTATCTGAAACGAACGAAGCACCAATCCTGGATTCGCTTCTCCATTGGGCCGACCACCTATCGGCAGGGTTAAACCTGCTGGCTGACACATACGGCAAAGTCCATGTCCCTGTCGTGGTCGGTAATCACGGTAGGCGCACACGGAAGCCGAGAGCGAAGATGCGTGCCAGAGACAACTTTGACTGGTTCATTGGGCAGATGTTGGCTCGCCAATTCCGCAACGACAAACGGATCACTTTTGATGTTTCCGAGGCTGCCGACACCCTCGTCCAGTCTTACGGTCACACGGTCTGCATCACTCACGGTGATCAGGCTCGAGGTGGTGGCGGTATCGCCGGAATCTGGTCACCGATCACACGGTTGGACGCTAAGAAACGGCAACGGCAATCGGCTGTTAATCAGCCCTATGACCTACTGGTGATGGGGCATTGGCACAACCTGATCTTTGGGCCTTCGTTCATTGTCAACGGATCGTTGAAGGGCTACGACGAATATGCAGCCACCGAGAACTTTGGCTTTGAACCGCCTGCTCAAGCCCTATGGCTGATGACCCCTGAACACGGTAAGACTTGGACTGCACCAATATTTGTGGCTGACCGAAAGGCTGAGAAATGGTAGACCCTGACAAACTTGCTGTTGTTCTCGTTGTATGGGCTGACGCACACTCCGATGAAGGAGGGTGGATTAGCACCGACCTGGATTCTGATGGCGAGTGTTTGGTAGCTAGCGTCGGCTTTTTAGTGACCGCCGAGGATGGTGGCAAACCGAAGCATGTCACTTTGTGGCAGTCCTTATGCGACGAAGAGGGCATTCATCGGTTTCACATTCCGGTGGATATGGTGCGCACTTTGAAGGTGCTACGGCAGGCAAAACGAGACTGATAGAAGCCACGCTTGTGGCGGTATTGTTGGCGACCCCTACTACCGACTGGAGTTCGCCGTGTTAAGCCCGACAGAGATTCGTGATCTGATTTTCCTGCTCAGGAAATTGGTGGTGCATGGTGACCAGCAGGAACGGTTGATCGAGTTGGAGGCCAAGTTGCAGGCGCAGTTGTTGAAGGAGCGTCAGGTCGCATAAACGACAGAAGCCTCCAGTGGGCGCTGGAGGCTCCTGTGCAGTCGGACGGAGGGAATGTATCCGACTGCGATCTAGATGCTACGGCTAGGCGGTCTGCATCCTTTCAAATTCTGCCTTCGTGAAATACGCTCCCCATTCGGTTGGGTATTCCTCGTAGCAACCTCGGCATACGACTCCTGATTCGCAATCGGAACCTTTGCCTGTTGTCTCACAGCAGTCGGTGAGTGGGAAGTATCCGTCACCGTCTTTGGCGAAGATCACATCCTCGTAGTCGTAGAGGCTGTAGGTGCCTTGCAGTTTAGTGACCGTGTTCATGCGCTGATCTTCTCCCATTCGATTGTTTGTATCTTTGATGCGTCGTAGCCTTCGTAGGCTGGCTGTTCGTAGAAGCCGACCGACCAGAAGCCGTCGGTCTCAATCAACCATTCGTAGGCGTTACCTTCGCAGGCGACTTCGTTTACATCGCACTCGTAGCCGTGTGTGACTATGAGCGTCTCGTCCTTGTTCATGAAGGCGGTACAACCACCTCCTGTTGATTCGTAGTGGACGCTCTGCTTGAGCCTCTCACTTAGGTATTGCTCTGCTTCTGTGATTGTGATTCGCATGGTTCCTCCTTATGCCCATGTCTGTGTGTTGATGTTCCAAATGACTGCGTTGGGGTACTTGGAGCGCAGTGCCTCTTCGGTGATCCCTTTCGCAAGGTAAGCCTCGTAGAGTGCCTCGGCGCTTTTGCGGAAGAGGATGCCCTTCTTCGCTTGACGGTTGTTCTCGTAGCACTCCAGCAGGTGGTCAATGTAGAGGTCGTGCGCTTCGCAGTAACCGTCGCAGGTCGGGTCTTGCTCTACTGCCAGCGCCTGCAACTCCCTGATCAACCTCTGCTCTGTCTTTGGCTCGGTCTTTCCGAAGTCGTAGTAGTTACCTGCACCGCATCCTCCGTTGAATACCGTCCCGATCCGCTTGCCGTCCTTGTAAAGGCTGCACTCGAATCCTCCACCGTCCCGACCGTTAAAGGTCTTCAGGTTCTTCACCTCGTACTTCATGCTTCCCTCCTTGTTGTGGTGGCTTTTGCCACAAGGACATATAACCACAGGTGATACGGCTGGATCAACTATTTCCTAGCCCTAGCCGGATTTGGGCCAAATAGCCGACCGAACACCTGTTCGCCTATAGGTAGGGACTATAGGAACTGTGTCGCACCCCATGCCTATCCTGCTCCCACAACCCCTAAAGGAGGCAAATGGAAACGATCCCCAAACCCGAACACGGCAGCCTGGACTGGCTACGCCTACGGCATCGCATGAAAGACGGCAGAGTCCGGTTCGGCGCATCCGAGGCTCCCATCCTTATGGGGGTCTCAAAATACGAGACCCTGACCTCGCTAGCTATCCGCAAATGGGCCGAGCCAGAAGTGACCGAACCCAACGAAGCCATGAACCGAGGCAACCTTCTCGAGCCAGCGTTGATCACCTACGCACAGCAGGTACTTCAGCAGGATGTATTCACCCCTGTGGAGATGTTCGCTGAAGGCAGAATGATCGCCACCCTGGACGGCTTAAGCGATGACGGCATTTGGATCGTGGAAGCCAAAACCACCACCGCCTACTCCTCGGATGATGAACTACCAGCCGACTACTTTTGGCAGGTCATCGCACAGTTCGCTTGCTGGCCGAGCGCCGAGCGTGCCCTTGTAGTAGTCCTAGATAAACGCCTCCGCCTCGGCTCTTGGATCATCAACCGATCCAGCCACTATGAAGACATAGAAAGGCTGCTAGCTAGAGCAGAGGAGATCGGCTCCTACTTTGACCGCTTAGAACTTCCACCGGAAGCGAACCCCAGCGAGCATGAAGTTAAACGCCTCTACCCACAACCCGAAGGGCATGTGGAATTGGACACCGCCACTATCGCCGCTATTGAAATGTGGCAGGTTTGGAAAGACGCTCGAGAGGAAGCCGAACGCAACGAGCAGGAAGCACGAGACAAGATCGCTCGGATGCTCGGCTCACACGAGGTCGGCACACTCAACGGGCAATCAGTCGTCACATTCAAATACCGAAAAGGGTCAGTCCGTTTGGACACTAAACGGCTCGAAGCGGACTATCCCGACCTGGTGGCGAGATACAAACAAGAATCACAACCAACACGAGTCCTACGACTCACGACAGGAGGCAGCAAATGAAACTAGAAGAGTTAGTTGCGAAATATGGAACGCCTGATCCGGCGCTCGTATCTCGCCTCAATAAGAAATTCAAAGACAAGAACGGCAACTGGCAAGACCTGTGGCTGGACTACCTCGGCCATGCGGAACTCACAAAGATTCTTATAGCGGTTGATCCGCTTTGGAATTGGCGACCGCTAGAGATTCGAGACGGCGCACCAGCCATAACCGTTCATAACGGTATTGCCACGATGTGGATTGAACTCACGGTGCTCGGCAAAACAATTATCGGTGTCGGTTCCTGCAAAGCCGACAAAGACGATGTCGCTAAAGAACTGATCGGTGACGCATTGCGTAACGCATCCATGCGCTTCGGTATAGCTATCAACCTCTGGTCAAAAGCGTCGCCAACGGAAACGGCCACAAAGCCGGAACCTGCAAGGAAGCCTGCACCGAAGCAGACGGTGAACGGCAAAGTGAACAAGGCGCTGGCAGTGGTATTAGAAAGGGCAGCCTCAAAGGAAGGTGACCCTGTCAAGATCATTGCAGGGCTGGTGAACCGTCAGATCACAGCAATCACAGACCTCACTACCGATGAAGCCAGGCAAGCACTCGAGTCGCTATCAAAGCCGACCGACGAAGAGGAGCCGTTCTGATGGCCGTCACACTTTTAGCGATTGCCCACATCCTGCACAGCGCAGTGACGCTCTCAATTCTCATACAAATACGAAGGAGCCGTTCTCATGGATGACCAGAAGCGGATCACGATTAGCTATCGGAAATGGCAAGGCATGTTAAGCGATGCACGCCACGCTCGAAACACGGTGGAGTTGATGTACCAATACAGTCAAGAGTGCCGTCAGATGGCAACCGACTGGGAGGAAACAGCCACCGCTTTAGATCAGGCATTAACTCGGCAACGAGAAGCCTGCCTTGATTGGAAAGAGGCAGCGCTCCATTTCGTGGAAGCCTATGCCAATCTGAAGGGTATCCCTGTATGGCAGGCACGCACCGAATACAGTGGCCTGTTCAACGACATGGTTCTAAAGGAGGAACACAAATGAACTTGACAAATGAGGGTCTCTATCAAGGGACACTCGGCTTCGTTCCGGTTGACACCAGCCGAGACCGAGCCGAACGAGAAGCCGACGATGGCACAGCCCATGATCGGTTATGTGCAGTGGAACGAGAACTGCAACGAGCAGGAATGGTTGGTGCAACCTGGCAACAGATCGCCAAAACCATGAACCTGCATCACGGTCAAATCTCGAGCGCACTCACCGTTCTACATAGAGCAGGACGAGCCGCTATGACCACCGCCAAACACAACCGATGCCACTACTACATCCACGCCGACTTCATACCAATGTATGACCCTGCTCAAATCTATCTGCGACCCACTAAGACGCTTGCTACACGGCAAGCCGAAGCAGGTGCAGTCCTAGCCGAAGCAGTGCAGTCTTACTTTGACTATGAGATCACCGCCGACGAACTAAACAACGCTCTCAACACATATAGGAGAACAACATGAATCAGATAACACTTATAGGCAACATCGCTGAACCCAAACTTGGATTCACGAACGCCGGAACAGCCAAGTTGGAATTCGGGCTGGCAACAACCCGAACCGTCAAAGAGGAGAAGGTAACCGTGTGGCACAACATTGTCGCATGGGGACAGTTAGGTGAGAACCTGGCAGCCGTCCTAGCTAAAGGCGACCGAGTCATTTTGACAGGCCGAATCGCAGAGGATAAATACCTCGCCAAAGACGGAACCGAAAAGACATGGCGTTATGTCGTAGCCGACGACGCAGGCAAATCAGTCCGATGGGAAGCCTGATCCGGCGCACCTTGATCGGGATCGGTGTGATAGCGGTAGCACCGATCCTGTTCATAGGAGCAGTATTCATTTACATCGTGGCAAAGGACTGCTTGGAATGCGATCCGATCTAAACAAACCTCGATGGTGGGAACAGGCAGCGTGCCGAGGTATGCCAACCGACCTGTTCTTCCCACACGGAAACGACTATGAGCCAGGCAAACTGATCTGCGCAAAATGCACTGTGCGAGATGAATGCCTAGAAAATGAACTGTCCTTTGATATGTCTAATCATGGGCTGTTCGGAGGTTTAACCCCTGCCGAGAGGTGGGACATCAAATTAACAAGGTGGAATGCTTTATGAGAGTGCTGTCACTATTCACTGGTGTCGGCGGTATGGACATGGGATTGGAATCCGCAGGGATGCGCACCGTTTTCCAATGTGAGATTGATACTCGATGCCGTCAGGTGTTGGATCGGCATTGGCCGACCGTACCTAAATGGGATGATGTGTCAACGCTGACCGCTAAACACATTCTTCAACACTGCGACGGTGTTGATGTAGTCGCATGGGGTTCACCATGCCAAGACCTGTCAGTAGCCGGAAAGCGAGCAGGTCTCGCAGGTGGCCGTTCAGGATTATTTAACGAAGGGATGAGAATCATCCGAGAACTACGAGAGGAAAGCAATGGATTATTTCCAAGATTCTCTATTTGGGAAAATGTCGTCGGAGCAATCTCCAGCAACGGAGGTGACGACTTTGAGACAGTCCTCACCGAAATGGTTGAGTCAGGGTCGCATCTCATTGAGTGGGCAATCCTGGATGCGCAGAACTTCGGAGTGCCCCAGCGGAGGCGTAGAATCTTCCTCGTCTCTTGTTTCGATTCTGCAACAGCCGAAAGATGTCCCGATCCGCTATTACCTGTCAGCGAAAGCGGCGCAGGGAATTCTGCGAAGAGCGTCAAGAAGAAATCGAGTGTTGCCGGAACCGTTGAGGGTGGCTTTGGAGAAGGTGGCGACGGACTCCCATTCGTGAAGGTTGGTCGTAGCGGCAAACGCTATGAGGACGGTTCGTTGCCTCCTGAAACTTGGAAGGAGCAGGAAGTGTCTCCGACACTAAATGGCTTCGACAATATGGGTGAGTCTCGAGCGACCGTATTGATAGTGGATGGCACAAGAGTTGATGATGTGCGTGTGTATGACGACGAGGTGACACCGACCTTAAAATCCAGGATGGGCACAGGCGGTAACAATGTGCCGTTGATAGCTAGTCGCATGGCAAACGATGCGTGTGTTGTTAATGCTTTGAATGCTGGTTTATACCACCATGAAAGCGTGCCAACGCAAAGTGCTGTTAACGGTCAACTGATTGTTGAGGAGCAGTTGCCATACAAGGAATCATCCTTTGCGCAGTATTCGGATGGGTTCGGAACGCTGAGGGCTGCCACTGGCACGCTTGGTGGTGGCTCAGAGACATTAATAGTCAAGGAGCCAGCGGTCGCTTACTCAATTCGTGAGGATGCTAAAGCCGGAAACTTCTCCGCTACAGAAATAGAAACCGCTCGAAGCCTCTCCGCTTTACAACCGTCACCACAATCACATCACGCACAAACCTTTATTGTTGAGACCCCACCGAACGAGATGGCTGTACGCCGATTGACACCATTGGAATGTGAACGGCTTATGGGTTGGCCTGATGACCACACCAGATGGACAGCGGACGGAACAGAATTAGCCGACTCGCATCGCTATCGGATGTGCGGAAACGGTGTCGTGTCCGAAGTCGCACGCTGGGTAGGGCAACAACTAATGCAAGTAGTAAACCGATGACAACGCTCCCAGGCCCAATGAAACGAGACTGTGTCTGTGGCTGTGGACTGTTCGGCACACCGAAGAAACGACCCGAAGGTCACATCCGTGATTGTCGCTGCCCTAAATGCAACGGCAAACGCAACCGTGCCAAAGGCGACTCGAAAGCACGACTAGCTAGAAAGACGCTCGGTATCCCAGGAGTGAACTCACGCCACGAAGAGGTATGGGGAGGATCAGTCAGAGTGGAGGTGAAGGCTGGCGCACAGATCAAACCTGTCGCCACCGCCTTCCTGAAGTGTGAAGCCCAATCGGAGCAGGCACGACCGATAGGTGACAACCGTCCATTCATGCTGGTCTGTATGCCGGACGGCTGGAAATCAGGTCTCATAGTTATGCGGCTTGAGGAGTATGTGAAACATCACGGCGTAGAGTCGCTGTGAAAGGAGGCAGCATGAAAGGACTATGGGTCAAACTGTCCGTTGACTATTTGGACGATCCAAAGATATTGAAGGTCGGCAGGGACGGTGAGGTGCTGTTCATTCGAAGCCTTGCCTACGCTAAGAAGCAGAATGACGGCTTCGTACCGGAACCTGTCCTCACCAGGATCGGCTTCGGGTTCGGGCCGCTCGAGTTAGCGGAGATAGCTACAGCGCTGGTGCGTGAAGGGCTATGGCAGGTCGTGGAAGGTGGCTGGCAGATCACCGCCTGGTCGCTTTGGCAGGTAGATACCTCCTCTGAAAGGGCAGGTTTTGCGAACCATAAGCGGTGGCATAAAACGCCGAAGGAAGGCTGTGAATGGTGCGCATCCAAATGGACTCCAAATGGACTCCAAATGGATGTCCAAATGGACTCCAGAGTAAGAGTAAGAGAAGAGTCCTTAGTCGACAACGCACCAGCCGTAGCCCTATGTGAACGCCTGAAGGCGTTAATGGTGGAAAACGGATGCAAACCACCAACTGTCACCTCACGCTGGGTAGGCGACATGGCAAAACTGATAAGGCTGGACGGCCACACACAGGACGAGATAACAGCCGTCATTGAATGGTCGCAGGCTGACCCGTTTTGGCGCTCGAACATCCTGTCCCCAGGCAAACTCCGAGCCAAATACGACACGCTTCGGTTACGCATGGGCAGCCAGCCAGCCACAGAACCCCCAGCAACCCCTGTGTGCCCCATAGAGGCGATGGCGATAGTGGATCGGAAGGTAGGAGCCAGGGTTGAGGATGATTGGATTCAATCCAAAATGCGCTCCATGACCGCCGAGGATGAGGCTAAATATCGGGCTGTGCTGGAACATGGGCTGGCTAGCTAGCCAAGTATCCACCAACCCGACTATCACCTTCGGCTATAATCGTGTGTGAAAGGAGGCCAGCATGACATTTAGGAGACACGCACCGCATCTCAACTGCGCAGACGATTCTTCCTATGGCGACACCGGATTTAACTCAGTCGAGTTCCGTTGCGAAGCCTGCGGAGAATCAGCCATTTGGCAGGGACGATGCGACTATGAAGCATTCCAAATGTGGATGGGACATAAAGACGCATGGTTCAAAGCGAACCCAAACTTCGCACCATCCGTACGGACGCTCAACACGATCAAACTCCGACTCAAGTAGGAGACCGAAATGAAACAGCAATGGCGTTGCCCACGCTGTGGCACAGAGATCACTCTCTTCGTTACACCGTCACAACCGCCGACCTGCGAATGCCGTCTACGGCTCAAAGGTAAGAAGCAGCCAATACCAATGAAAGCAGAAGGAGACCTATGAAAATGACAACAGCAGATTCGGTGGAGTGGTTTCGAAGTAAGAACCAACGCCGGAAACAAGCCAAAGCCAACGGAGGCAGTTTGTATTCGCAGGAACGCAAATGGCGTCGCTCACTTTTGAACGGTGCGTTCGGCCACAAGGAGAAAACCGATGATTGAAATGCTCGCATTCCTATGGGTGGAAGCCATCGCATTCCTCTTCCTATGGGTCGGACACAACATGGCAAACGATGACACCGTTGAACCATACGCTGCACTCATCGCTGTCCTATTCGGCTTACTGACAGGTGTCGCAGGGGTGGCGTTATGAGAAATCAACGCTGGCTAATTCTGATCTGCGTCCTGCAACCGTTCTGCATCATCATGGTCGCACCAGACTCGTCGGAGGGTTGGCGCACCACAGGTCAACTAGTGATGCTTGGCAATTGGGGAGTAGCTATGGGCGCTCTAATGACGCTCGGTCACCACAACGGAAAGGGACACAAATGAGCGAACAAGACATTCTGCGCCGAGTGGCGATACTACTTCTCGAGGTTCACAAACTGCGTGCAGAAATCGCACGACTGACAGCCGTTTTGCAGGAAGCAGAATGCTCAGATACATGATCGGCTGGTCGCTCGGTGTCATCAATCTGGTGACAACCTTGTGGCTGGATCGGAAACGACACGGAAAATAGAAAGGAACAACTATGAGGATGAACTTTGGTCGTTCCGAGAAGGCGCTCGAGCCGGACTGGGACGAAGAAGAAGCCGACGAAGAATACGAACCCGATGATGAACCATCTGGTGACACTTTTGAGGCAGAGCAGCAGTACGAGAACTGGCTGGAAAGCCTGAAAGACAAAGGAGGTCGCTGATGGATTTTGACGAGATGCGTAACGCCTATCTGCGAGTAACCCAGGATGACATTGTGACCCGACTACGGAACATTCACACGATGGGACAACTCGGTGTGGTGCATGAAGCCGCTGATGAGATTGAACGACTACGCCTTGAACTGCGAGAAGCACGATCCGAAATACAACGCCTAACAACCCAGGCCAACTATGCGTCCTGAATATTTGATCCCACCGTTAGCAGCCACCGTCGCATTCACAGCGTTATGGCTTCTGCATAAGTTTGTGGACGGCAAAGACTGCCCAGGTTGGCAGAAGAAAGACCCACCCATCAAAGGAAACTAATGAACCCATACTGCGCAACAGAGACTGGCTACCGATACGGATGCCGATGTAGCGAATGCAAACAAGCACACAGCAACGGAGTCTCAAAACGAACCCAACGCCGGAAACGCACCGTTAAGCAACGCTTACCATTCGAACCGATCATCGCCTTATTTGACGACGAATCAACGAACAGCGACATCGCAGACGCTATCGGCTGCCACCCATCAGCAATCAAAAGGTATCGCACCGAAGGCATGAGCCTAGACATAGCCGACCGTGTAGCTATCCGGCTCGGCTTCCATCCACTAGTGATATGGGGATCAGAATATTGGAAAGCAACATGATGAATCCCGACCCTAAAACGGTAGAAGAAGCCATTGATGCGCTCGAATACTTATTCAGCAAACACGGCCAAATTGACTGCGTACCGATAGAGGACTCAATCATCCCAACCCACAGACTGTTCTGGGACTTACTAAACCGAGTCCTACTACTAGAAGCCAAACAGGAAGCAATCATCGCAACATTGGAGGAACAATGAACCAGCAACAAGTAGCCACACATATACGCTCAAACAGGCAACGACTAGGGTTATCCCAGATCGACCTTGCCGACGAACTTGGAGTAACACAACCCTCCGTCAGTAGTTGGGAAAGAGGAAAACAGATGCCTGACATGAAGAACCTCGTCCAACTTGAACGACTGTTTGAACTCGCACCAGGAACCCTGCTCATTCCGGTCGCATACCTATCCCTCGACGGAAGCGGCAACGAGTGAAATGGATGCTCGCAGTATTAGCGAGCGCCACAATCGGATTCGCAGTCGTCAACTATCCGGCACACGCCGAAGCACCAACAGTGCGACAACCCGTCCACACCCTCGAGCGACCACCTAGCTATAAGCCGTACCGCATCAAACCAGCACCAACCATCTATGACGAGTTTGGAGACCGCAACGATCTGCCGTCCGAAGCGTGGATGGAACGAGTCGCACAATGCGAAACAGGTCAAGACCCAACCCATGTCGGCCACACCGATTCAGGCATCACCTTCCGAGGAGCATTCGGTTTCTACACCGTCGCACCAGTCGGTTACAGAGCAGGAACCTGGTGGCAATGGGGAGGATGGCAGTTCGCAGACTATGCAAACGAAGCCACCTATGACGAGCAGAAAATCATCTACATCCGAGTGCATGTCACAGGATTCCACGACCCGATCACAAATAAGTATTGGCCACCAGCCGGATACTCAATCAACAACTGCTGGCGCTTCGCCGGGCCGCTCGAACTTAGAAAGTAAATGGGCGGCACATCCGACAGGTAGAAAGGAGGAAACCCTGCCGGATGCACCAACCCTAACCACAGGAGGCTTGTGGTTACACTAGGAAACTATCAAACCGATGACCTGCGGAGGCACACATGATCAGACCCGAAATCCAACACCTCGCTGTTGACCTCTCAACACTCGAGCCACACCCACAAAATGTACGCCAGGGAGACATCGGCGCTATCGCCATCTCACTATCTGAACACGGCCAATACCGACCCATCGTTGTTCAAAAGCACACCGACCGTATCCTCGCCGGAAACCACACCTACAAAGCAGCCAAACAACTCGGCTGGCAACAGATAGCCGCCACCTATGTAGAAGTGTCCGACGAACAAGCGTTACGCATACTGCTTATGGATAACCGAGCAAACGACCTCGCTAGCTACGACGACCACGCATTAGCCGATCTCCTAGCCGAACTAGCCGAAACAGAACTAGGGCTACAAGGCACAGGCTTTGATCCCGACGACTTGGATCAACTATTAGCCGACCTGTCCGAAACCAAACCCGAACTCAAAGGCGACCCAGACGACATACCAGAACCACCACCAGCCAAAACCGTCCCAGGAGACATCTGGCAACTAGGCGAACATCTGCTCCTCTGCGGAAACAGCACAGTCCCATCGGATGTTGACAAATTAATGAACAATCTTAAAGCAACCATGATGTTCACCGACCCACCTTGGAATGTCGCAATCGGCAAAGACTCAAACCCAAGACACCGTCAACGCAAAGGACTCGAGAACGACGATCTATCACCACAAGAGTTCAGTAACTTCCTGCAAGACTTCGCTTTCAACGCAGCACGCCATGTAGAAGGAGACATTTACTGCGTACTCGGAGCATCGGAATGGCCAACCCTAGACACCGCACTACGCACCGCCGGATACCACTGGTCTGCAACAGTGATCTGGGTCAAAGACATATTCGTACTTGGCCGCTCCAAATACCACCGCCGTTACGAACCGATCTGGTACGGCTGGCACAAGAACGGCAAATCATCGTTCCAAGGACGACGAGACCTCGATGATGTTTGGGAAATACCACGACCACGCCGATCCGAAGAACACCCAACAATGAAACCAATAGAACTAATGAAACTCGCTATCGAAGCATCGTCCGCACCTGGCGACATAGTCCTTGACCTGTTCGGAGGCTCCGGCTCAACACTCATCGCAGCCGAAGCCACAGGCCGCAAAGCACGACTCATAGAACTAGACCCCACCTACTGCGATGTCATCTGTGCCAGATACCAGGCACTCACAGGAAACAAACCTGTCAACAAAACCACAAACAACCCACACGACTTCCTCGCAGGATGATCCCACGACCATGCCAAGCCTGCGGAACACCCACCCTACGAACACGATGCAACAACTGCCAGACACGCCACAACCGAACACAACCAAAACGCACCAACCGAACACATTATTCAGGCGACTACCAACGCCGAGCCAAACAACTGGTAGCTACCGCCACCCACTGCTGGATTTGTGGAAAAGGCCCAAAACCAAATGATCCATTCACAGCCGACCACATTTACCCAGGGCAACCCGACTCACCCCTCCTACCAGCCCACCGAACCTGCAACTCTCGAAAAGGCAATCGCTACATACCCCCACCGGAGCAGAACGGAGGGTGGGGTCAAAACTGACCGCCGACATCAAGCCCTGAC
>JBBAUR010000040.1:0-30164 GCA_040398075.1 Bdellovibrionota bacterium
CTTAAAATCCTGGGGGAGAAATCCCGTGTCGGTTCGAGTCCGACCTTGGGCAGTCAAAGCTGGCGGCGCTTAGGGAGGTCGAGAGGGTAGTTTCTATGGCGACTTCGCACCCCTTTAAAAATCCAAAAGCGCTCCTTGGGCTACTTCCTGCGAAGTAGGAGCTCCCCTCAGCTTCTTCAATGACCATCGGAATCCATTGCAGCCTCGCTTTTCCCGAAGGGCTGATACACTTCATACAGATATCTGGAATTGGTAGATGGTCGTATTCGTCGCAACCAGCGCTCTGATATCAGAGCGCTGGTTGCGAGGACTAACTTTTGATAGGCTCAGCGCGTCTTCTGGGTGGGTGACAACCAGTACAGAGACAACCTAAGCCCTTGCTTTAACCTATAATTCACCGAGTGCTACTCACTCGATTGCGCGAAGACCCTTTTGATACTCGGTGTTTTCTCCCCACGAGGTAAATGTGTGCACGCGTCGACACCTCTTGAACGGGGTTTTCGTTTCAACCCGTTGTCGTTTATGATTTCCCTAGGGTGAGAGAGAGCCTGGTCAATCGGAGAGCTCTATGCGTGCTCAGGTTCATCACGAGTACGTTCGGTGGAGTTGTCGGACTACACGAGGTTAGCCGAAAGCCCAACAGATTTGAAAGTGGATGGAGCTAGTCGACGCATGCTTGTAGATACCCTGAAAAACTTCTCGCGTGTGTTTGTTGCTTTGACTGCTCTTACTCGATGCGCTGTTGCCGACATACCTCCAGGCCCACAGAGCACGCAGATGCGGGCGGTTACGCGCGCGCAGCTCGATCTCGGAGTACGGCTTGTGCGAGCATATGGTGAGGACGGCACTATCGTGCTCTCGCCGTACAGTCTGCACGCCGCGCTGTCGCTGGCCCGCTTGGGGGCCAAGGGAGATACGGCTGCAGAGCTCGATAAGATACTCTTTCCTGCCGGTTATTCCTTCAATGTGCTTCAGGGATACGCGGGCCTCACGAGGGCTATCACTTCTGAGAAAGAGGGGCTCAAGGTATCGCTTGCAAACTCGATCTGGATCGACCAGCAGGCGAACTTCCGCGACCAGTATGTGAAGGACACAACCGGCTTCTTCGATACCAAGCCGTACAAGATGGATGTCTCAAAGCCAGAGGAGGCCCGTGCGGCTATCAACACATGGGTGGGAGATCGTACGGCTCAGAGAATCCCTGAACTTATTCCGGCCGGATTCGTTACACCGAACCTCGTCTCGGTACTCGTCAATGCCTTATATTTCAAAGGGTCTTGGAGCGAGGCGTTTTCCGAAAGGGCCACGCTGCCCGAGCCGTTTTGGATCTCGAGCTCCAAGAGTATCGAGGTACCGATGATGAAAGCCACACGCACGACAGCATACTACGAGGATGAGAATTGGCAGGCCGCTTCCTTACCCTACGTAGGCGGTGCATTTGAGTATCTCGTACTGTTGCCCAAGAGGAAGCTACTCTGCGGTGAGGTGGCGCGACAGCTGGAGTCAGCGACGGTTTTAAGGGCCATAGATGGGCTTAAATCGGAGCGCGTGCAGCTGTCGATGCCGCGGTACGAAGTACGGTACAAACGTGAGGTCACCGAGGAGCTACGGCAGCTCGGGCTCTCAACAGCGCTCTCTGGTTTAGCCGACTTCTCCGATATCGCTGACGTGTCCGTGAAGGTCAGTGCGGTGCTGCACGAGTCCTTCGTCAAGGTCGATGAGAACGGGACGGAAGCTGCCGCGGCAACGGCGGTGATGATGGCGCGCAGTGCGATGCAAATCGACGAACCCAAGATCATGACGGTAGACAGACCGTTTGTGTTCGTGCTCATGCACCGAGATAGTCGAGCGCCACTCTTCTTGGGTGTGATTGGGGAGCCTCGCTCGTAGGCGCGAGCCTCGCGGGGATACTTCGAGTAGTCAAGTGCAACTCCCAGTTGTCAGGGATAACTCCACCTCCATTCATGGCGAGTGCGCGAAAGTCATGACTCTCGTCATGGGAGCTAGGTTCCTTTCTGGGGCATAAGGTCCCAAATCTATCGGGCAGCTCATAGAAGACCTGCCGTTCGTTGGCAGGGCCAGGGTGCCAATCATCCGATGGCGTACGAAGGTGTTCGATAATGAAAAAGACGAGGACTGAAGGGATATGGCGATAGCGGCACGGTCGACAAAGGTAGCGAGCGAGCAGATCGGAATTCTACAGGGTGCTCTTTCGAGGACGGTCTATGTGTATCTCCTTGTGAAGACTGCTCATTGGAACATTCGAGGGCCGCGCTTCATGGCGTTGCACCAACTGTTCGACGAGGTTGCTCGGTCGATGTTGGAGTTTGTCGACGTGGTAGCAGAGCGAATCGCAGCGCTCGATGTACCGGTCAGTGGCGCGCTTCCGCAATCGCTCGAACAACAGGACTTGGCATTGAAGGACCTCACCGAAGATGGGTATCTGGAGGTGGTCCATAGCTCTCTGGCGAGGGGAGTTGGTGAGTTACGCAACGAGATCGAGGTTTTCGAACGAGCGGGGGATTTTACCACCGTGGATATCCTCACGGATATGCTCCGAGAAACCGAGAAGCAGGCGTGGTTGGTTCGTGCTCACAGCTCTCCCTCTTCAGATACCACAAGCGGACAACTAGGAAAGGCAGCAGCTGCTTTATCGAGTCGAGGGCGTAAGTGACGCGCGATTCAAGCAGTCTGTTCCTCGTATCTTGGGGGAAAACTCCCCGAGTGAGAGAGAGGCCCACCACATATGGAAGGACTACACAATGACACCTACTCAGCACGGACCGGAACTGGAACACCCGTCGCACGAGCCTGGCTCAACTGATTCCGCAGAGCAAGAGACGTATCGTCTGCTGATTCGCACGGCCAGTCGCTTGGAGGCGGAGCTCAATCGGGTCTTTAGACCCTATGACCTGACAGGTGCAACGTATAACATCCTGCGTGTACTCGAACGTGCGGGAGGAGAGGGGCGCTCGTGTGGAGACATTGCGCAACAACTGATCGCTGAAGTACCAGACATGACCCGTCTGCTCGATCGACTCGAGCGACTCGGCTACGTCGTTCGGGAAAGAAGTCGGGTGGATCGAAGGATGGTGAAGGTATCAGTCACTGAACGAGGGCTCGATGCTGTGCGGGCGCTCGAGGAGCCAGTACGAGAGTGCCATCGAAAACAGCTGGGACACATGAAGTCGGAGAAGCTTCAACAGCTCCAACAGATGCTCCTGGAGGTCAAGCCGGGAGAGGAAGCCGAAGCGGAGGCCAGCATCGAGGAAAGCCGCGTGCAAGGGGCGCCTCGAAGCCACTAAGGAGGAGAGGTGATATCGAAAGCTTTCAGAGAGCACTTGGAGAGGTTAGGGCTCGTGGGGATCCTCCGGCCACCTGTGTTTCGGGTAGCGACCACGCAGCTCCTTTCGCACCAGGGGATATCCGTTGGCCCAAAAGCTGCGTAAATCCTGGGTCACCTGCATCGGTCGTCGCGCCGGAGACAGTAGATGAAGGGATACACGGATCTTATGTGGTCCGAGTGTCGGCGTGTCCTTCCATCCAAAAAGCTCTTGAATCATAGCTTCGAGGATCGGCGGGCCGCCCAGCTCGTACCTCAGTCGTCGGGTGCGACCCGATGGAAGAGTGATCATCTCGGGGGCAAACGTATCGAGTTTCTGCCGTTGGTTCCAATGTACGAGCGCGTCGATAGCTCTATCGAGAAGCTCCGACGAGAGCGATGTGAGCGTGGCCCGGTCGGGGAGGTATGGGGTCAGCCAGGTCGAGACACCGGTGCGGAGAGCTGTATCCGAGAGGTCGGGAAACTCAGCGTTCGGGTCGACACTGCGTGCCCACGCCACGCGCGTGCGCAACGCAGATGTCGCTTCAGAAAAGCAGAGTCTGGCAAATCCCTCTTCGGTAGTGAGCCATGAAAGCAGAGCTGTGCGCATCTCTTCGGGTGTCCCCTGATGATGGGTCTCTTCTCGGATCGTAATCGCCCCTACGCGCTCGATGATCCTCGTAGTGAGGGCTCCGCGTTGCTCGTCGAAAGATACGATACGTTCGCGAGTGACGAGATGTTGGAGCGGGCCATCGAAGAGTTTGGGGTGGAGCGGCGCGGCAAGAAAGATGCGAGCGTCATTAAAACCCTCCTGCATCGCCGCTACTACGATGTATTCGTGCTCCCGGAGCGGGTCTCCTTCCCGCACAGCGGCGGCGCTACCGGAGGCGAGGAGATACTTCGATGAAGTGCCGTCACGCCGTCGCCCTATCCTCTCAGGGAACGCTCGAGAGAGCAGAAAACCAGCTTCGAGACCCCTCGGTATGGCCTCGCGTGGAGTTGGTCCAGCGAAATCCGGAGCGATGTGCGACATGCGCTCGCTCCAATGTGCCTTGAGTGATCTGATACGCTCGAGCTGAGGTGAGGCGGAGCGGTTATGGCCTATTATAGCGTCAATCCGGTCTGTGATGAGAGCGCCGCGCGCCTCGTGAGAAAATATGTCACGCTCTTCGAGCAGCGGAAGCAGCGCTGCGGCGGTATCTTCGAGTCCCCAGCGGCGTGCTTCGAGCATCATCACCCCGAATCGGGGGTGAGTTCCGAGGTTCGACAGGAGCTTGCCGAGTGGCGTCACGCCCCCTTCACTGAGCGCGCCGAGTTGAGTCAAGGCATGCTGTGCCGTTACGAGAGCGGCCTGCGAGGGGCGCGTTATCCACTGAAATGACGCAAAGTCTCGAATGCCCCACACTGCGAGATCCAGCAGGATCGGTGTCAGGTCCGTTCTCACAATCTCTGGTTCCCTGGACGGACGCAGCGAAGCATGCTCGTGTTCGCTCCACAAGCGCAGGCACACACCTGGGGCCGTCCGACCTGCGCGACCTGCCCGTTGGTCGGCTGCATCCTTGGAGATCCGTTCAGTGCGCAGGATGGTCGTTCCACCGGTGTCGCTCCGCGCTACTTTGTGAAGACCCGCATCTACGATCACTCGAACGCCGTCTATGGTCAGACTCGTTTCTGCTATCGGTGTGGAGAGCACAATCTTACGCAATCCCGAGGGCTCTGGAATGAGCGCACGCTGCTGCTCTGCGTAGGAGAGATCCCCGTAGAGGGGCAGAATGCGGGCTGAGACCCTACTCTGTTCGAGGAGTAAACGGGTGCGATCTATCTCGTAGGCGCCCGGTAGAAAGACCAGGATATCGCCCTCGTGGTGCGTAGTTGCCTCTCTGACGGCTCGAGCTACACGCTCCCACACAGGGGCTTTGAAATCCTCCGATCGATAGCTGATGGACACCGGGAACGGGGTACCGTCGAACGAATACCGCCAGGCATCCTCGAAGATCGTTGATGAGATACTCTCATCGAGGGTCGCTGACATGACTATGATGCGCAGATCCTCGCGCAACACCGATGCTACCTCGCGACTCAAGGCGAGGCCGACATCGGCATGGGCGCTCCGTTCGTGAAATTCGTCGAAGATGATAACACCGATGCCGGACAAATCTGGATCGGTCAGGATGCGTTTGGTGAGGAGCCCCTCGGTCAATATCTCTACCTTAGTGCGTGTCGAAACGCGACTTTCGAGTCGAACGCGATATCCGACGGTGTCTCCGACCTGCTCGCCGAGGAGCTCTGCCATTCGTGCTGCCACGGTCTTCGTGGCGATACGTCGCGGCTGTAGTACCAGCACCTTCCTGTCTTTGAGCCACTCGAGCTCACTGAGTGCCAGGGGTAGCACGGTTGTCTTGCCGCTTCCGGCCGGTGCTTGGAGGACAGTGTATCGGTGTTGCTCTATGCCCTTGGTGAGCGCTTCCAGATGCGACACGATCGGAAGGTAGCCAATGCGGGTGCGCCACGGAGAGTTCACGATCATTTACACTCGTTCGACGCGGAATAGGTGAGTTTTCCAACGATCCACGTCGAGAAAGAGGCCGCGTTGCCGCAGATCAGAACATTCGCGCTCGTAACGTTCTCCGGAGAGGAGATCCTCGAAGATGAGCCGGGAGCTGCTCACGAGCCGCTCTGGTAGTTGCAGGAAGCTCTGTCCTCGATAGGGTGCGTAGTTCACCGCTATCAGAAGTTCCTGCTGCTCGTGTTCGAGTAGATACGAGATGAAGTTCTGTGAGGTGGGGTTGTCATTCCACGCCGGGGTACACTCGAGTAGCGACCAGCAACCGCGCGCCACGACCGGCGAGGTGAGGAGAGGGAGGAGCTGCTCGTAGAGTGCTTCGATGTCTGGGTCCCTCCGCTCGTTGGGGCCGCGTCGGAGGTGAATGGGTATACGTACCCGTTTACCCTCGAACTGCCCTTCGTGAAGTAATCTCAGACCGGGGGCGGCGAATGTGAGTACGGCAGCAGCGCGGTGCTCTTCAACGGAGAGCTTGCTTGCGATACGCGGTTCGTCGTGATTTTCGAGGAAGTGGGCCATATGTGTCAGATATTCGCGTGGTGCTTGCAGGTGCGCACGGGCACCCGCGGCGTTCCGTGCCACAAGTCTATCGTAGAGGGTCTTGTCGTACGTGTAATCGAATCCGTGCGCTTGAAGCCGATGCTCGTAATCCCAATAGACCTCGGCCATGAAGAGGAACTCAGGGCGAGCCTGTCGCACACGTTCAATTGCTTGCGGCCAAAATTGGGGGAATGAAAGCCCTTCGTATCCCGATACCGATCCCCAGGTGCGTTGAAAGATCTCTGGCTCGAGAAGCATCGCCATGTCGCAGCGTACACCGTCAGACTTAGTCGCAAGCTCTTCGAGCTCTTGCATCATCGCCTTTCGGAGCTCAGGGTCGAAGTAGTTGAGCTGCAGGGTGTCGGGCCAACCAGGGTAGTTTGGATCACGCCCATACGCTAGCACATCCCCTGTAATACTCTTTGTCCATCGGAGCGGATCTCCAGTTAGGTCAGCCTGCGTGCCGCGGATGAAGAACTCGGGACGTTCCCGCACCCAGGGATGATCAAGCGCCACGTGGTTCGGTACGAAGTCTACGAGCAGCTTCATGCCACGTTCATGTAGGCGCTCCCGGAAACTTCGAAGCGCCGCATCACCTCCGAGCAGAGGGTCGACCGTATAATCGTACACGGCGAAAGGCGAGCCGCTGATATCCTCATCTTTGAGGTCGCCCAAAGCGCGCATGTATTCGGCGCGCCACTCCCGATTCGATCGAGATACTCGAGGGCTCTCTTCTCCGAGGCTCCAGACTCCCAAGAGCCATACCCAGTCGAATCCGCGTGCAGCCAGGGTATCGAGCAGTTGGTTGGGAATGTCGTCGATAGTTGCCTGTGGGCCCAGGCGGGTCAGAGAGGCTCTCGTGTTGAGCTGGAAGAGGGTAGGATTCATGACCGCACGAGAATACCCTGCACCTCGGCGGTAGGCGAGGTAAAAACGTGGCGCGTGCCGGTGTTTGAGAGGGTAAGGAACTGGTAGAGCTCAGGGCTAGCTATCGGTCCGTGTGGAAACAAGGGGCCTCGAGGGCGTGGGGCTCCAACTACCTCTTCCACAGCCCTTGATAGTCAGGACCACGTGAGAAAGGTGGGTTGGTCGGTGCTATCATTCGTACCCTCAGCGGGGTGGAGAAATCGATTCCGAGGATAAACGCCTCTCCAGGCCCTAAGGAGGGAAGGTGCGCTAAGAGGTTCTGGTTGCACGTCCCGCTGGCCCGCTCGATGGTAGCCCGATCCTGGTCGTTTACCAATCGATGCGCTACGAAGGTGCCTACCTGGCTCATCACGTCATCCGGTATGTCACGCGGTCTTTGAGTTGCCAGACACAGCGTGAGCGCATACTTGCGTCCCTCCTTGGCGATGATGTTGAACGCCTCGAGGGGAAAATCAACGGAGAGATCGGAGAGTTTGCTGTTGAGAGCCTGATGAGCCTCGTCGAGTAGCACTACCAACGGAAGCTTACGGAATTCACCGCGGCGACCGCGAGCGAGGAGGAAGCGACCAAGCGCGTTTGCAACGATCTCGCGCGTTCGGTGGAGCGACGGCAGGAATTCGAACGATATCCGCAGTACGCTCACGTTGGCATCATTCAGGAACTTGTTAATGACCTCGAAGATCGAGGGATTCTGAGAAGGGAAAAATATGCAACGCAGCTCATCCGCTCCCAAGATGTCGTTCATACGGTTAATGAGTGGAACGCACTGCGAGTGATCGAGGGCGTTCATACCTCCCCAGTAATCGATCTCGGTTTGGCTGCGGTTAGGTTCAACACACTCGTATTCGAGTTGCAGGGGGAGCTTGGTGATATCGAAGAGGTTCTCCGGACGATCGATATCGATCTTCGACACCTGATACGCAGCCTCAAAGGAGATCTTGGATTTGTGAGCCTTTATCATCGCTCCTTCAGAGGAGAGGCGCGGCTCGAGTCGCAAGAGCTTCAAGGTCTTCATGGCGGAGCGGAGCTTCACGAGTTGGTTACCGGCACTCGGGCGGAAGATGGCCACGAGGTCAGCCTCTGTCAGTTCAGAGTAGGGCAGAGAAGCTTCGCGCGAACGAGCTGTGTCGCGTGTGGCATTTCCGAGATGGACGTGAAACACCCCGTCGTCGAGCGTTTCGTATTCTCCGGTAGGATCAAGTAAGATGAGCTTCGCGCGGTGCTTGGCGCACTGCTCGACGATACGTGCAACAGACCAGCTCTTTCCTGCGCCAGAGGTTCCGAGCACTGCGCAGTGTCTCCCGAGGATCTTCTCCGGGCTGAAGGCTAATTCGATGTTCGGATAGTTGGCAGGGTGGGCTAGGTCGAGACACAGCTGCTGTGATGTGTCAGCGAAGATCTCGTGGCGATCTTCGATCACGGCCTTGACGACGCTGGGGTGTGGACGAAAAGCGCGACCTTTGAGGACCGGGGAGTCGGATACACCTGGGGTGAGCAGAGCCTTTTTTGGGTTGAGTGTGGCGATAATCGAGACGTGTGCGCGCGTGACGATACCGGAGGGTGTGTTAGAAGCTGATATGTTGTCTACCTCACCAACGAGTGCCATTGAGCTTCCCTCGATAATTAGAACCTCACCGATCTTGACGGCCGACTTCTGTGCATTCTGATTGAGAGCAACTACTACGGTCGTATTCGACACCTCGATCGCTTCCCCGAGTGGGCCCGACGCAACAAGAGAGTTGGTCGAGGGCGGTGTTGCAGAGGGAGCAGAGGGCTGTTCTATGACGTTGGCTTCCATGGCGTGTTGTGTGACCCCGACGTACTAGTAATGTTTGAACTTGTGATGAGTAGAAGCTTGGTTACTTCACTATCCCCCAAAGGGTTATCGACCGCCCAGGGGAATTTCATATGCCCTGAGCAAAAAAAAGCTTTAAACCTCAACCGGGGAGTTAGCCCAGGAGTGCCGTGTGGGATACTTATCTACTTGATATATATGCGGATTCACAGAATTGCCTGCGGTTATCCGGTCTGCCGTAAGCGGTATACCTACGGTTAAACGATTAGCGGCAGTCGACCCGTCACCGGTAAGAGTGAATTGGGCAAGCTCACTGCGGTTCCCCAAGAGCGCTATAAGAGGTTGCGTGGCGTTACAGAGCCGTGTAATTACCTAGCATCTTAGGGGTTTATGGAAACCTCTGTTCCCAGGATTAATGAGTATGGGTTTAGTTCGAGAATTTTACGCGTCGACTATCGGTAAGAAGGTGGCGATGGCCGCAAGCGGCATCGTCCTGGTGTTGTTCGTACTCGGTCACATGGCTGGAAACCTGAAGATCTTTGCCGGCATAGACCCGGTAACCGGGAACTACAAGATAGATGACTACGGCCTCTTCTTGCGTAACTTCGGGTCGGAGATGTTGGGGCACGAAGGCTTTCTGTGGATAGCTCGTATAGTCCTCCTCGTTGCGGTCCTCATCCATGCTATCAGCGGGGTTCAGCTGGCGCGACTCAATCGAGCCGCAAAGCCGGTTGGTCAGGCGGTGAAGGCTTACCGCTCGGCAAACGCAGCCTCGTTGACTATGCTCTACGGCGGGCTCTTCCTGGTCGTTTTCATCGTCTTGCACATATTACACTTTACTACGGGGTCGTTGCCGTTTACCCCGTTCGCTGAGGGACGGATCTACTCGAACGTGTGGTTGGCATTCCAAAGTTATGCTACAGCGGCGTTCTACGTGGTTTCCATGGGCCTGTTGGGGCTGCACCTCTATCACGGCACGTGGAGTATGTTCCAAACTTTGGGGGTCGATACTCCGCGCTGGAACAGAGGGATTAGAACGATCGCCAAGGTCGTGTCCTTGGCCCTCTTTGTGGGTTTTTCATCAGTCCCTGTGGCGATAGCGCTCGGGGTGCTGAAAGGGCCTGTAATGCAGTAGGGGTCGGAATACAGCACAAAGTTTCTTCTCTCACACTAGGAAAGGTATGCAGCTACACTTAGATTCGAAAATTCCAGCGGGTCCGCTCGAACAGAAGTGGACGAAGCACAAGTCCCACATCAAGCTCGTCAACCCAGCCAACAAGCGCAAATACTCGGTGATTGTGGTTGGAACTGGTTTGGCGGGTGGATCTGCAGCAGCATCGCTTGGCGAGCTCGGATACAAGGTCAAGGCTTTCTGTTTTCACGACTCTCCGCGTCGCGCACACAGTATCGCTGCTCAGGGGGGTATCAACGCAGCGAAAAACTACCGAAACGATGGCGACAGCGTATACCGCCTTTTTTACGATACCATTAAAGGTGGCGACTTCCGCGCCCGCGAGGCGAACGTGTATCGCCTCGCCGAACTGAGCGTTAACATCATCGATCAATGCGTGGCTCAAGGAGTTCCTTTCGCGCGAGAATACGGAGGGCTTCTAGATAACCGCTCCTTCGGAGGTGCCCAGGTCTCCCGCACATTCTACGCCAAGGGCCAGACCGGGCAGCAGCTTCTCTTGGGCGCCTATGCGGCGCTCAATCGTCAGGTACACGCGGGTTCCGTGGAGTTGCATACCCGTTCAGAGATGCTCGATCTGATCATCGTTGACGGTCGCTGTCGAGGTATCGTCACGCGCAACCTGCGCACCGGGGCCGTTTCGAGCCACATAGCAGACGCCGTTGTTCTCGCTACCGGGGGATACTCAAACGTATATTTCCTCTCCACAAGCGCCAAGAATTGCAACGTCACGGCGATCTGGAGGGCCTATCAACACGGTGCTGGCATGGCCAATCCGTGTTTCACTCAGATTCATCCGACGAGCATTCCTGTTTCGGGCGAACACCAGTCGAAGTTGACCCTCATGAGTGAATCGTTGAGAAACGATGGGCGGGTGTGGGTCCCCAAGGCTGCCGGTGACCGGCGGGTACCGAGTCAGATCCCGGAGTCCGAGCGCGACTACTATCTCGAGCGGCGCTATCCGAGCTACGGAAACCTCTCGCCGCGCGATATCGCCTCGCGCGCAGCCAAGGAGCGGTGTGATGCGGGGTTCGGTGTTGGTCCGATGGGCTTGGGGGTTTACCTGGATTTCGCCGATGCGTGCAACCGACTCGGTCGCGATGTCATTGCGGCGCGCTACGGAAACCTCTTCGATATGTACGCAAACATCTCGGGAGAGAATCCGTATGAGGTCCCGATGCGAATCTATCCGGCTCCGCACTATACGATGGGCGGTTTGTGGGTGGACTACAATCTGATGACCACTATCCCAGGTCTGTTCGCGGCAGGAGAGGCAAACTTCTCGGATCATGGTGCCAACCGTTTGGGAGCGAGCGCGCTGATGCAGGGGTTGGCCGATGGATACTTCGTCATTCCGTACACGATTGGTGACTACATCGCGCAGACAAAGGTGGCGCCGATCGGAAGTGATCACGCAGAGGTGCGGGCTGCAGAGGCACGAGTGAAGGCGCGCACCGATCGTTTCTTGGCGATGCGGGGAAAGAAGCCGGTAGATTATTACCACCGCACCCTCGGCAGGATTATGTGGGATAAGTGTGGTATGTCACGCACAGAGGGTGGTTTACAGGAGGCTATCAAACGGATCGGTGAGCTGCGCGAGGAGTTCTGGAACAATTCGTTCGTGGCTGGCTCCGGTTCGGAGATCAATCAAGAGTTGGAGAAAGCTGGTCGAATAGCTGATTTCTTCGAGTTTGCTGAGCTCATGTGTATCGATGCGCTCAGTCGCAACGAGAGTTGTGGTGGTCATTTCCGTGAGGAATATCAGACCGAGGATGGCGAGGCGCTCCGTAACGACAACGATTACTGCTACGCCGCTGTATGGAGCAAGAAGGAGGGTGGTGAGGGGCACGACCTTACCAAGGAGCCGCTGGTGTTCGAGAACATCGAGCTCGCAATGAGGAGTTACAAATAGAGAGGTCAAGGTTATGCAACTTAACTTGTTTGTGTGGCGTCAGAAGAGTTCGCAAGACGAGGGGAGTTTTCAGCGCTTCGAGTTGAAGGAAGTCAGTGAAGACTCCTCGTTCCTCGAGATGCTCGACGTTCTCAACCTCCAGTTGCTCGAGAGAGGCGAGGAGCCGGTGGCTTTCGAGCACGATTGTCGCGAAGGTATATGTGGTACCTGCTCGATGACCATCAACGGTCGTCCACATGGGCCGAAGCGGCTCACCACAGCGTGTCAACTGCACATGCGCACGTTCAAGGATGGCGATACGATTTATATAGAGCCGTTCAGAGCCAAGGCGTTCCCGGTTTTGAAGGATCTCGTGGTTGACAGGTCAGCGTTCGATAGAATCCAGCAGTCTGGTGGATACATATCGGTCAATACGGGCGCAGCGCCCGAGGCGAATTCAATCCCGGTAGAGAAGGACCTCTCCGATGAAGCCTTCGATGCTGCGGCGTGTATCGCCTGCGGTGCCTGTGTTGCTGCGTGTCCGAACGGCTCGGCTATGCTGTTTACTTCGGCAAAGATTGCGCACCTCGGGCTCCTGCCTCAAGGACAGCCGGAGCGCTCGGCGCGCGTGCTCAATATGGTTCGGCAGATGGACGCTGAGATGTTCGGCGGATGTACCAACCACGGGGAGTGCCAAGACGCCTGTCCGAAGGGGATCAGTATCAAGTACATCACTCGCATGAACCGGGACTATATCGTCGCAAACATCAAGCGCGGTCTCTCGCTTCGCGGTAAGATGGAGGCTCAATAGCGTCTGGCTATTACCTTCGAGGGAGACCGGTATGACGAGGCACGAGCTCACTTTGAGCAAACAAGGCAAAACCCCTCCTGGCTGTGAAAGTAGATCGTGGGTTGCTCTTGCTTCCCTAAGCATCGCCGCAACGCTGGCTTTTTCTCTGTCGGGGTGCTTCTTTCGTGATTCCGAGCCGCCTGCAGATCAAGAGATCACGGTCGGCGCGTGTAATCCATCTCCGTGTGCTCGCATCAAGGTTGCACAGGTGCCGGAGTTGCCAGAATCTATTTCTGCAGCGGTACGGGAACGGGTCGCTACCCATGTTGCTGAGGTGCTTTATGCGCCATTAGATGAGACGGCCAGTGAGTTTTCGCGCGAGTCGTTGAAGGCTCAGGTAGAAGCTAGGCAAAAGGAGTACGTGACTCAGGGGCTTTCGAGCGCGCCGCTCGAGTGGATGCTCGAGCGTACGGCAACCGTGCTCTTCTCCAACGACGATATTTTGACTGTCGATGTTACCAACACCGGATACTTCGGCGGTGCACACGGATTCGATGAACGCACACTGCTGTGCTTCGACCTTCACGACGGTAAGCGCTTGACGCTGGCTGAGATCGTCAACGATCAGTCCAAAGGGATACTGCAGGAGGTAGCGGAGGCGGAATTCCGCAGGGTGCGCCAAATACCCGTTGATCGATCGCTGGAGGACGAAGGATTTTTCGTGGCTCCTGGGGAGCCGTTCAAGGTCACCGACAATTTCGGCGTGGTAGCAGACGGAATTCTGTTACACTACAATCCGTACGAGATTGGACCCTACGTTATGGGGGAGACCAAGGTACTTCTTCCGCGAGAGGTGATAGCACCCCTGTTGAAAGATGGAACGCTCCGCGTAGCGCACCTCTTTGACTCACCCGAGTCACCGCGGTAACCGGGGGCGAGAAGTGCATAATTTTATCGATCCACGCTCACCCGCGCTCGTTCTCGCGCCCATGGACGGCGTGACAGACCACCTCATGCGTACGGTCTTGACCTCACTCATGCCGTTTTCCCTGTGTGTTACCGAGTTCGTTCGCGTATCAGCCCTCGTTCCTCCCGATCATGTCCTACTGCGAGAGGTTCCAGAGCTGGGGCGTGGGATGATCACGCCTCGCGGCACGCCGATATCATTGCAGATACTCGGTGGTGATCCCGAGAGGATGGCAGCTACCGCAGCGCGGGCGGTATCGCTCGGAGCGCGGGCGATCGACATCAATTTCGGATGTCCAGCCCCGACAGTCAATCGTCATGACGGGGGAGCAACCTTACTGAAATATCCTGAACGCATCGAGGAGATCGTGCGCACCGTCAGGTGTGCTGTCGCGGCGCACATTCCAGTGTCCGCCAAGCTCAGGCTTGGATGGGACGATCCAGGCGCCATTATAGTCAACGCGGAGCGGGTGGCGCGGGGTGGTGCGAGCTGGATTACCATCCACGGCCGCACCAAGATGCAGGGATACACGCCCCCAGCCTATTGGCGACCGATCGGAGAGGTAAGAAGGGCACTCGATATCCCCGTAATCGCCAATGGAGAGATCTGGTCGCTGGAGGATCTCAAGCGGTGCCAGGAGCAAACTGGTGCACTGCACTTCATGATAGGTCGTGGTGCTCTCGCAGAGCCGGGTTTAGCGCGCGAGTGTGCGGCGTTTCTGGGGTTAGCAGATGCAGAGAAAGGAGTGAGCTGTTGTGGCAACGACCCGCAGAGGTGGCTTGCTGTTCTTGATCTACTCGTGAGCGTTGGTGTGGAGAGTGGGGCGAAGGAAGCGCAGCTCCTGGCGAGGCTCAAGCAGTGGTTGGGGTATGCGCACCGGCGTAGGGTCATATCGTGGTTCGATACGGTCAAGCGAGTAACGAGTGTGCAGGGCTTCCGGGAAGCTCTGGGGAATCTGTGCGACTCCGAAGAAACGCGGTACCAGTTGGAGCGTCACCGTCAATCCATAGCCGAGGTGAGGAGTTGAATGGAGGCCCTGTTTTCGCTAGCCCGAGAGTTGGCCTCTCCGAGGACGTGGTCTGCAGGTGTAGAGCTAGCGCGCAACGCTGATTTTCAGGAGCGGCGGAGTCTCGATGAACACGAAAGAGTGTTTCGCTTGATTCAGGGCCCACGAGACCGCCTGGTGACGGTATCGCTCTCGGAGCGCAACGAGCTGTGGCAGTGTGATTGCGAGGATGGCGATGATCCGTGTCGGCACGTCGTCGCTACGATCATCGCGTTACGTCAGGGGCTACAGGGGAGAGCGCTCGTTCGATCCTCACGAGTGCCTCCAGGATACATATCCTACTCCTTTACACGCCAGGGACGGCGCTTGTCGTTCACTCGTTTTTTCGTATGGGATGGGGAGCGAATTCCCGTGAGTGGCTCTGCGTACCAGGCGCTGCAAGCTCTTCCGGCGGGTTCCCCCGGTGTGGCGACATCGAAGGAAGAGCTGCAGCTCGATCACATCCTGGTGACCAGAAAAGAGGGGATACTCGAACCCAAGACGATGCGCCTTTTGGTGCCTGCGTTGACAGAGCTCCGCTCCGTAGAGCTGGATGGAGTACCGATTGAGGCGCAACGAGAGCCGATCGTACCGACGATAGTTGTGACCGACGAGCCGGATGGATTCCGTCTCCGGAGAGAGCTCGATACGCAGGTAAGCGAGGTGTTCGAGAATGGTGTCGCCATTCGCGCCGGCAAGCTGTGTGGTGTCGAAGACTCGAGCTTGAGTGCTGATGAGCTCGCTATGGTTCAAGGGGAGGGGACCCTCTTTCCGTATTCGCGAGCAGCCGACCTGGCGGCGCGGGTCCTGCCGATCCTCGAAGGCAAGGTCAGGGTCGAGCTCCGAACTCGAGAGCTTCCGCGAGCTCGGCGCGTGGCGCCGCGGGTCGTGATAGAGACGCTCGCCGACGAGCGTGGCGAGCGAATGACCGTAGTGCCCCATCTCGTGTACGGGGAGCCACCGATCGCCGAGATATACGGGACTAGCGTGCGATATCTATCGAAGCGAGAGGTTCCGATACGCGATCCGCTCGAGGAGGCCCGGCTCGTAAGGGATGTTCAGAGCAGGCTATTCCTCAAATTCGATGAGGCAAAGGTCTTTTCAGGCGAGGGGGCGATCGCGTTCTCTGCGCAGCTTAAGGGTTGGGAGACGCGGGGCGGAGGGCAAACCGTTTTTACTCCAGCCACCGGGCTCACTCCGCACGTAGTTGCTGATGGAAAGGGGCTCTCTGTCTTTTTCACCACTGAAGATGGTAGGCGGGCCGAACTAGGGTCGGTCATCGCAGCCTGGAGGGAAGGGGGGAATTTTGCACCCTTGGCTGGGGGTGGCTGGGGTGCGCTTCCGAAGGCGTGGTTGACGCAGCACCGAGAAGCGATCGAACGAATCCTGTGGGCACAATCGGGCGCACGAGAGATGTCTGCTCACCTGCTCTCAGAGGTTACTGAGCTGTGCGACTCAATTGGGGTATCTCCTCCGGAGTACTTCAAGCGCCTGCGCGACGGCCTCGATCGGGTCTCGTCGCTTCCGGAGGTCGAGTTACCCTCCGATCTGACCGCTACGCTGCGGCCTTACCAACGCCAGGGGGTCAATTGGCTCTCGTTTTTGCGTGATCACGGTCTAAACGCCCTGCTTGCAGACGATATGGGCCTCGGGAAGACCTTGCAGGCGATCTGCCTCATGAGGGGACGAACATTAGTTGTTGCTCCGACCTCAGTTATTCACAGTTGGCGTGAGCAGATCCAACGATTCCGTCCCGGAATCAGGGTCTCTCTGTATCACGGGCTCAATCGCACGCTTGACCGGGAGGCTGGAGTGACGATTACCACGTATGCCATCATGCGTCTTGACATCGAAAAGCTGTTCGATGGCGGATGGGAGATGATCGTCCTCGACGAGGCGCAGACCATCAGGAATCCTGACAGTCAGGTTGCACGAGCTGCATACCGTCTCGAGGCACCTTTCAAGTTGAGCCTCAGTGGTACTCCGATCGAGAACTCGCTCGAGGATCTCTGGAGTCAGTTTCACTTTCTCAACCCGGGGCTACTGGGTATCCGTCACGAATTCGAGGAGGGGATATCACGTGCGGTGCGGTCAGGTGATACACAAGCGGCGATTCGACTACGGAAGCGCGTGACCCCATTTATCCTGAGGCGCCTCAAGCGTGATGTCGCCAAGGAGCTTCCACCCAAGACCGAGGTCGTATTGGCGTGTGAGCTGAGCACAGAGGAGCGAACTTTGTACGAGGCGGTGCTCGGGGCTTCGCGTTCAGAGCTCATGCAGCGCCTCGAGCAGGGAGAGAATATCTTTTCGGTGCTCGAGATCCTGCTACGCTTGCGACAGGCATGTTGCCATCCGGCGTTGTTACCGGGTCAGAGTGCTGAATCATCGAGTAAGATCGAGATGCTCATGGAGTCCCTCAATTCATCGATTGAACAGGAACACCGTGCGCTCGTATTTTCGCAGTGGACATCTCTGCTCGATCTGGTGGAGCCGCATCTACTCGCGAGGAGCGTGTCGTTTTCGCGTATCGACGGCTCTACGACAAATAGAGCCGAAATCGTCGAGCAGTTCCAGCGGCTGGATGGGCCACGGGTCATGTTGTTGTCGCTCAAAGCAGGTGGCTTGGGGCTCACACTCACGGCAGCGGACCATGTATATATCCTCGATCCGTGGTGGAACCCCGCCGTAGAGGATCAGGCTACCGATCGAGCCTACCGCATCGGCCAGGAGAATCCCGTGATCGTGCACCGCTTGGTTGCTCAGGATTGCATCGAAGAGCGCATCCTTGAGCTGCAGCAGCGCAAGCGCGCATTACTCTCGGCAGCTCTTGGAGAGCAGGGGGAGGTGTCACTTTCTCGCGAGGATGTGTTGGAGCTTTTGGCCTAGAGAGCTTGTTTTGTTGCGACCGGAAAAGTCGGCGGGCCTGTTATTATCTGTCGCTAAGTGTTTGAAATAGGCGAATCTCCCCGAAAAAATGAAGCATAATCACACCTTACAGCGATAGAGGGGAGCATGGAAGGAGCTCACCCACGCACATATACGGAGGCTAAGGGCATCTCCGGACACCCAGTTGGCGTGCCGCGAGGGCGGCTCGTACGTCGTGCTCTGCCGACACATCAGAGTGTCGAACAACACGGCTCAAGCACGCCGCTCCGGCGAGCTGGTGTGCACGCACACTTTAGTAGACTGTTCCCGTCGTTGTTGGCAGTCGTGTGTTTCAGCGCTGGTGCAACCTATATGGCATTCGTTCCGGAACAGGAAGATGTGCTCGCGATCAGACCTCACAATGCAGAGCTTTCAAAAGCTGTCGACGCGATCGCACACTCGTATAAGCGCTTGCGTATCGAGCCTGAGCCTTACGTTGGCCCTGATGTGCCGGCGCCTGTCGAGGTCGTGAGCGTTGCACCAAATGCGGAGGAGGAATCAGTTGCTACGTATCAGGAGATAGCACCAGCGCTCTCGCGAAACGCTCTCGTGAAAAAAGTGTTTCAGATCATCCAGACGCACTCGCCGCGAAATCGAGATGCACGCTCATTGGCAGAAGCAATCGTACAGGCAAGTACGGAGCAGGGGTACGATCCGCTGTTCGTCGCAGCGGTAATCAAATCCGAGAGCACCTTTAACTCCCTGGCTCGTTCGCATGTCGGCGCGCAGGGTTTGATGCAGATAATGCCCAAGACAGGTGCGTGGCTTGCGAGCATAGAAAAGATGCCACGAGGAGATCTGACGGATGCTGGCTACAACCTCAAGTTGGGTATCACATACCTCAAACAACTCGAGCGCGGTTATGGTGGAGATCGTGTGTTTACGCTGATCGCCTACAATTGGGGGCCAGGACGGGTCGAATCTGCGGCTGATGGATTGCGTCGAGTTCCACCTGAGGTCATGACGTATGCCATCAAAATTCTCAACGACTATCGACGCTGGCGACGGGAAGCTCTCTGATTATCGAGGTCTTGGGGTCCTTAGCAGGGTAGCTATCCGCACAGGCTGAAGCGCCCCCGCTTCGAGAGCTCAAAGGGGTGGATTGCGTGCTTTCTTCTCGACTCTTTTGGAGCCTTCACGCTACACTCTGTAACTATGAAGGGAAGAAACGATACGCTCGAAGATAAGTGTGAGGGAGAGCTCGAGCGCTCGCGCATCGCCGAAGAGATAGACGATCTCCGCACGACGATCCTGCGTTTGGCCAAGGATAGAGAACGCTTACCACAACCGCTTTTCTGGTCGCTCTTCAACTCACGCCTGAAGAACATAAAGCGTGACAAAGAGCTCTCCAGATTGCTGGAGGGGGTGTTTAACGGTGGAGATGAATCGTGAGGCATCGGAGCGCACATGCGCGTTTCGCTGCGTCGTAAAGATCGAGCATCCCTCCCACCACAATTCTGCCTCACCCCACGCCGGAATCCGTCAGTATGCGGCGCGCTATCTTGATGCGAGTCTCGATGCGTTGCTCGGGAACTCCGAAACTGCGCCACAGCGCTCTTTGTTCCATGAGATTTACCAGAGCGGGGAAGTCTCCCGCCACCAGCGCAGGTTGGAGGAGTTTTCTCGTCGCTGGAGTATAGTCACCCCGATAGCGCAGGTCGAAGAGCAGCTCCTGGGCTGCCTTGGGCAGGTGGTCCCATGATACTGCTCCGTAGGCGCGTACGGTGTCGGGCTTGTTCAGTATCCGTTTGATGTCTTCAACGAGCACCGGTGTGAGTATCTCACCGAAGATACGCTGCTGTGCCTCAGCACTGATCGTCGGGGAAGCGTTACGATGTTGTGCGACAAAGGACTGAGCGGCGGGGCCGCGTAAGCCAGCAGCGTACGAGAAGAAGAGTGCGTCTCTGGAAGGTACTCCGGCACGGGTAAGATCATGCACGATTGATTTTGCCGAGCGTTGCCCCATGTCGTAGCCAGGCCCGAGGGTAACACCGCTTCCGCGACCGCTCGGCCAGTGGATGATGCGGCTGAAATAGCGCGTTCCTTCCCTGCCGATCTCGGCCTCAAAGGTGTCCCTACCGAAGGCAGCAGGGGGTGTTGGTGCTCGCCGAGCCGACTTGAATGCGCCTGTATCGGTATTCGCTGGGGCCTGAGGGAGCGGAACGAAGAAACTAAGGTTTGGTCTCATAAGAAGATACTCCAGGGTTTGATATGCTCGGGAAGCAGGTTTTGCGAGGGGAGCGAGGGAAAACCTACCCGCAGCAAGGAGGGTTCTTGCCTCGCTTCCCTAGAGGTGTTCGGCAGCAGAGCCAAGATGTTGCTAGTGCCCAGCAAAGCGCTGGGTCTTTCCTCGAAGTTTCCTCGTCATGCGCTGTACAAGAGCCCCTACGAGCAGGAGGCCAAACACGATAGCAGGGACAAATCGGAGCGCATTAAGTGCGCTGGGAGGCGCAGGAAGCGCAGTGCGCGCTTGCATGGCCCATGTGCGCAGCGCCGTACTGCGTCGAGCAGAATCGCTTCCCCAGCGACCATTATCGCTCAAAACGAGCGACTCTGCCTCGGTCACGGGCAGCGCGGGATAATGTGCGGGAGCGCGCGTATCAACGTGGTGTTTATTCACCCTGGCGTGCAGCACCAGCCGTTCGTGCATATCGAGGATGAATACACCGAAGAGGTCGTTGACGAGGTTCCAGCGCGCGCCTGCGCGTTGTGCGTCGTACTTCATAATCCCGCGCCAGGAAAAGGGGTTCTGCGAGACCACGGAGTTCGTGGGGGTCGTACCATAAAGGGATGGAAGCACGGGAAGCTTCCCGAGTTCGTATCCCTGCGGTCCACCTGACGTGCCCTTCGCCGCGTAAAAGAGTCGTTGCCCCTTCTCTGAGAGTACAAACTCAACGAATGCTCGGGCGAGTTCGAGATTGGGGGCTCCTTTGAGGACGGCGATACCATCACCGTTGACGGTAGCATAGTCTTCGGGTACCACGAATCCGATCCGCTCGGTACCGATCCGGCGTATGATATCGCTCGCATATGTATCGATCGCCAATCCGTATACGACCTCAGCGGTAGCGATCTCCTTTCCGACCTGCGTGCCTCCGCCGGAGAAGTTCCGTACATTACCTCCGATCTGTCGTAGTAGCTTCCATCCTTCGTCCCAACCGGCTCCCTGCAAGATAATCTCGTACATAGCGTGCATGCTTCCGCTCTTGCGCGGATCCCCAGCTCCAATCAGGTCGAAGTACTCGGGCTGAGCAAGGTCGTGCCAGGTTCGCGGTGTTGGGAGGTTCAAAGTTTCAATAGCTATTTTATTGTAGAGGATGCCGAAGGTGTTCAGGGCTGCCGCAAACCAATCGTGGGAGGGCGAAACCAGGGGTACCCCCGAGAGGTCACGCGGGATTCGGTCGATGACATCGGGGGCAAGGTCGATCGTTTGTAGGCTTCCATCGCGAGCAAGTTCGAAGAAATTGTCGAGCCCCCCTCCGAACAGCATATCGATACCAACTCCTGACGGGCTCTTTCGGAAATTGGCTTTGAGGTACTTTGCAATATCCGAGGAGCCCCCTACGTCGTACCAGCGAATACGCACGGTGTCGCCAGTGCGCTCGTGCCAGTGTTCAGAGAACGCTCGTTCGAATTCGCGGCGTATTCCCTCCCAGTGAGGAGATACTGCGATGATCTCGCGTTGTTCGGCATGACCAACACGCGCGATACACAGCAGGGCACAGACGGCGACCATGCGCGAAATGCTTCGCACTGGGGTCTTCGAAGAGAGCCGCTCCGCGAGGTAGAAAGCGAAAAGCAGAACGAGCATGACCAGAGATCCCAGAGCTGATGCCAGTTCGAGACCGTCAGGGCGGCCCATCAATGCGTAAATCGCCTTGCTGATCGGGTAAAATCGCTCCTCCATGGCTAGAAGTATTCCGTCACTTACCTCAATCATAGAGTACGCGAAGGTGAGAACCGCTCCTACTGCAAGGTGTCGACTCATCAGCGGAAAGAGTATGCGCCAGGCGATACGTCGGGGGCGTGCACCGACCATGAGGGCTGCTTCCTCTAGGGATACGCTCGCTTCTTGCAGGCCGGCATACGCGGAGCGGACTACAGCCGGTACCCGTCGAACGATGTAGGCTGCAATGAGCAGCGGAAACGGATTGATGCGGTTATCGAGAGGGGTCCCCGAGAAGGCGCCGATGTAACCAAAAGCGAAAACTATGCCGGGTATCGCCAGCGGAAGGACCGTAACAACTTCGAATAATGCCCCAACCTTTGCGCTGCCGCGTGCAACCAGGTAAGCGCTCGAGAATCCAATCACGACTGTGAGCCCGCTTGCAACAGCGCTCAGCCACAGACTCGTAAGGAGGCTGTGGGCGGAGAGCGGGTGTCGCACAACCTCAACGAAGTGCATCACTGTCCAACGTCGAGGAAGCACAGACATGAACCAATCGTCACTGAGGGCAACCAGGAATACTGCGACTTGAGGGATCGAGGAGAGCGCGACATAGGTAGCTATACATCCAGCAGCACAGCCAGCTGCTAGCATGCCGAGGGTCCGTTGCTCGCGCGATTCGCGCGACCTCCCCGAACCTGCATACGCTCCTTGCAGCAGCGAAGCCTTCGAGAGGTAAAAGAGGGTTATCGAGATGAGGCATACGAACACGATGAAGGAGTAGCCCACCGGATTTTCGTTGAGGTCGGCGAGCATGTTGAATATCTGCACCGAGAGTACGTTTCGGTATTCGAATACAAGTGGGGTGCCGAGGTCGGTGAAGCTCGAGATGAACACCATCACCGCTCCCGCAAACCACCCGGGATAAGAAAGCGGTATCGTGATGCGCCACAACGTCTTCCAGCGTGAAGCACCACTCATAACAGCGGCCTCCTCGAGCGCTACGTGCGATGTTGCCAGGGAGGCTCTGAGGCTGAGGTAGAGCACCGGGGTGAGGTGGATGGTTTGCAGCGCGATAATTCCAAGCACGTTGCCACCGCCGAGCCATGAAATTGGGTGTTCGATGATCCCTGCCTCCAGGAGCGCCATGTTGACGCTTCCGAAGCGCCCGAAGAGTTGGCGCACCCCCAACACCCCCACGAAGGGGGGAACAACCAAGGGGATCAGGAGAAGTGGATGGAGGATTGACCCAAAAGGTATTTTAAAACGGGCCAGTAGCAGAGCCAAAGGGTAGGCTATGATGGAGCATAGAGCAGTAACGGCTAGTGCGATATTCAGCGAGTTACAAATAACCTCGCGAAAAAACTGGGTGCTTGCCATTACCGAAAAGAAGTGGAGCGAGAACGAGCCATTGACAAAAAAGGCCTGTAAGAGCACATGACTCAAGGGGAAGCCCATAAAGATCAGAAAGAAAGCGCCCAAAATGATGGGTGCAGCTCGCAGGGTCTTCATAGGATAGTAGTGCGTGAGATCGCTCGAGTGGTTTGTGAGTTCCGCCTAGATCGAATACCATCGGACCTCGGAAGGGATATGTTGAAAAACGGTTTCATTGCTCTTTGCTTCTTTTCTATCGCGGCGGTATCACCCTGCCTAGCCCAAACTCGCCTCGAGGGCCAGGTGTTGAGCCCGACCCCTTGCCATCTGTACGATAAGGCGCGAGCAGAGGTGTGCACGCAGGTCGTGGTGGGTGTCGAGGGAGCGATCAAGTTTCACAGAATCGGGGTGCGCAAGGCTAGGTCTGTCACGGTATCTGTCGACAAGAACGGAGACTTCTCCGCTCGGCTCCTTCAGCGCGGTCGGTACAAGGTGTCCTTTGACGCTGGAGCGGTGAATTCCGATGGACTCCAGATCTCCCCTCCCGTCATTACGGTGCGGGGCCGCAAAGTGGCTCAAGCAGAGCTATTCCTCGTTGCGCACAAAAGTTACGGAGAGATCCCGGCCGCGGCTATCTCCTCAGAGTGCGGTATCGAATAAACTGAGCTTCCTTTACACGCACCGTTCGGGGACGTTTAGGTCGTTCAGGTTCCTACCACGTAAGCTACCCACTGATTTGCGTGAGGACTCCAATTTATGGGCTCTTCCTGAAATCGAGTGGGTAGTATGGCTCAACCCTTAGCCGGACAATGTAAACAAAAAGGGGGAGATACAAAGAGAGTGGGAGTACCGCAAGGGTGAGAAGCATGGAAACCCCAGTATGATATCCCCTCGCTGGGCTTACTGAAGCTCTTTGTTCACTGCTGCGTTCCCCCTTCTTGTTTGCATGCCCCAGCCCAAGCGCCGGGCCACATGACCACTCGATTTCTCGACGCGGCAAATGAGTTTAACACCGGCATCTCAAGGCACCTGAGAGCGCTCCCTACATACAAGGTGCAAACGGGCTTGGCTGGTGCGGATCGAGCAGCGTTCGACGATGTCCTCGGAGAGAAGTTCGTCGACTCCGATAGCATCAGCTATGTTTTGCGAGGAGATCAGCTTTGCGAGCCAGGAGAAGGCTCTTCCTCGGTCACCCTCTGCCTTGATATCAGCTAACGCGAATTGCAAAGAGCCGTCCTGAAGCGCTCCCGAGAATGCTACAGAGCCGTTGAAGAACCGTCCAGGCGCTCCGAATGAATCGAGGGGAACGGTGAGGTCTGCTCTTACCGAATCCTCCTCGAGAGCAAACCACGCGTGCTCTGCGATATCCCTCAAAGCGCGGTAGGAGCTCAAACGAATCCAAGCGTTGAAGATCTCGGCCGGCACCACCACCTCCCCAGCCGCGCCTGCCGTGATCTCCCGGATTCGAGAGTCGATCTGCTCGATAGTGCGCTCGTGCTCCTCTGAGACCTCGGGTATCGGTAACGGCTGGGGTTCGGTATCCATCGACTTCAGAATTGACCGGAAGCTTGCGTATCCGAAACCAACGAATCCGATCGTACCGACCGCGCACATCAGCGCTAGGATCACAAAGAGACTCAGACCCTTCCTCAAGGACTCAACCATAACCTTCCGTGTTCTCAGCAGGGGTGTCGGGGATGATTACGGCATCTTCTGCCCGCCATCCCACCCGTATTCGATCACCGATCCGTGGCTCCCCTACCTCTTTTGATGCAGAAAGTGCCCTGATGCGCAGTGAAATTCCTTCAAGCCCTGCCACTACGAGATCACACCATCCACCACGGTAGGTAAGCTGGTGAATTTCGGCCTCCAGGGCTACCGCTGTGTTAGTGCTCCCCGGAGGGCACACGGTGACGGACTCGGGACGGATACACAGGAGCGCCGGGCCCGTGGATACCTGCCTGGAAGCCTGTGGGGGTATGGTGTAGTGCGCGTGTGGGGCCCGTCGCAAGCGGGCCACAATCTTGGCACCGTCAGGTCCTACCTCGAGGTTGCAGGGAACGAGGTTTGTGTCGCCCAAAAATTGGGCGACAAAGACCGAAGAGGGAGCTCCGTACAGCTCGCGCGGAGAACCAACCTGCGCTACCCCGCCGCGGTTGAGGAGCGCTATCCGACTACCGAGGGTCAGGGCGTCCTCTTGGTCGTGGGTGACATACACCATCGTGAGACCGAGCCGAGCGTGTAGTGCCGAGAGCTCCTGACGGATCTCGTCACGTAGCCTGGCATCGAGGTTCGACAGGGGCTCATCGAGCAGAACTACAGAGGGGCGGATAGCGAGTGCGCGGGCGAGTGCAACCCGCTGCTGTTGTCCGCCCGACAGCTCGTGCGGATAGCGGTGTTCGAAGCCTTCGAGCCGCACCAAGTCCAGGACCTCCGCGACGCGCGCTGAGCTCTCGGTCTTCGAGAGTCGCTTGACCTCCAGTCCGAAGCTTATGTTTTGAGCCACCGTCATGTGTGGCCACAAGGCGTAGTTTTGAAACACCATCCCGATTCCGCGCTCTTGGGGTGCAATGCGGTCGAGTGGGCTCCCATCCATCAGCAGCGAACCTGTATCGGCGCGTTCGAGCCCGGCGATGATGCGCAGCAGGGTCGATTTTCCGCACCCCGAGGGGCCCAAAATAAAGAAGAACTCCCCCGAGGAGATCTCCAGTGATACGTCGTGCAACACGGACGTTAGGCCGAAACTTTTCGAGATGTTGCGGAGAGAGAGCGAGCTCACAAGTTTGGTATAACGGGCCACCCGCGTTCCATCAAGACGCTAAAGGGCGCAACACTCAATCGTCACTGCCGATACCTCCCAGCGTATTTCTTCCCTTCGGGTAGTGTGGCAGCATCGGAGAGGTATGCCTGCGCGTCGTTCGTTTCGTCAAAAGCCAGCCTGGCAGAGTGCCGGCACCCCGCTTGTCTCGTATCTGCGCGAGGGGGCTCGCGTGCGGGTCGATTTCGCTTATTCCCCGAGCCGAGTAAAGGTGGTCAAGGGGATCAAGGGGGCTCGGTTTCATCCCGACGACAAGAGCTGGTCGGTTCCCTTCACAGCGGTAGAGGGCCTCCTCACCTCCAAGGAGTTTCCTGCAACGCAATCTCTCGATGGCCTTGGGGAACCCGAGGTTGTGCCAGAGGCGCTCGAGCAGGCTATGGCAGCGTTGCGCGAGAATCCGTTCAAGGTGTCCGAGGGGGTAATTGCAGCGGTCTGCCCGGAGGTGGTGGTACGACTGCACCCCGAGAAACGACGATTACGCCTGGTTCCGCGCTTGGGTTCGACTGGGCACAAGGTCATCATGAAGAGTTCGGGAGCGCTTTTCTCCGCGTTTGATCGCTGTTACGTGCTGCCGACCGATAAGCTCGGAGCTCTCCTGAAGAGGCTCCGCGATGCGCGGGTATCTTTCGCGGTCGATCAGGGCGCGGGAGAGGAGCTGGCGCGCTCGGCCGCGTTACGTAACGAGATCGTGGCAGCCCCGAACCTCTTCGGCTCGGAGCAGTTTGCTGCGGCCCTCTTGACGCCGTTTGTTACCCAGGTTCACCGAGAAGATCGAACCTTTCGGCCGTGTTACTTTACATCCGAGCAGCTCAAGCTCGCCTTTCCGGGTGTGCAACGCAAGGGCGCACAAAAGCCCTTTGAGCTCGACGAGAAGGGGCTGCTGAAGCTCAGTGCGCGCTTGGATGCACTGCCGTTCACGGTGTGGTTGACCCGCGATGTGCACGACTTTCTCGCTCGAAAGCGCGCTGACCTGCTGGCTGAGGTGAGTAACGTCGAGGGGCCGCTCGAGGATTCGGCGCTCGAGGTGCTCTCGCTACCGCTCATGTGGCGTATCTCTGCATCGGGACGCGGCTCTCTCGTTATTCATCTGCCGCCGCACAGTGAGGTGCGAGAGCTGGTTGTTTCGCGCTGCATGGAGCTACTCGGGACGCGCTACGACCGCGAAGCCAAGTGTCTGATCGTAGAGATACCTGATTCGAAGCTCGCATCGGTAGTTGCCGAGGTGACGCATCTATGCGAGGTGCACGCACTCTCACTAATCCCGAAAAGCGAGAGCTTTGCCAAGCTCGAGGTCGAGGTGAGTAAACGCAGTGCGCTTCGTGAAGCAGGGGCGTATTACGCGTCGCTCGATGATATTGCCGCTGAAAATGTCTCAGGACTCGATCTCGCGCAAGCCGCGCGGCTCTTTCCACACCAACGGGTTGCCGTGCAGTGGCTCTCGCAGGTCCCGCACGCCTTCTTGGGCGACGATATGGGTTTGGGCAAGACCCTCTCGGTGCTCTCGTACTTCGCCGCATTACGACGCTCTGCAGCGTTTCAGCTGCTGCTCGTGGTGTGTCCGAACTCACTCACCCGTAACTGGCTGCGTGAAGCAAAGATGTGGTTTCCTGAGCTTCGGGCTACCGTGCTCGCTGGTGACAAGAGCTCCAAGGCGTGGGCTCTGCGGCTCTTGACGAGCGGGGCTATCGACTATGAGGTACTGGTAGTCAATTACGAGGCGGTGCGGCTCGATTACGTTATTCCCGAGCTGGAGAAGCTGGTCGAGCAGCGCACAACCCTCCTGTGTCTCGATGAGTCGCAGCGGGTGAAGAATCCGCAGGCTAAGACTTTCAAGGCGCTGGTGGATCTCGCGCCCCGGTGTAGCCGACGGGTGCTTCTGAGCGGAACCCCGACACCCAAGGACGTAAGCGATCTGTGGGCGCAGATGCGGATCCTGGATGGGGGCGAACGATTCGGAAAGAGCTTCTACAAGTGGCTCAATTCCGTGGCGGAGTTAGGAACGAAGTACAGCGATTTCGCAGTAAAGAAATTTCACGAAGAAGCGGTCAACGAGAGTATCCTGCGCGTACACGAGATCATGCTGCGCAGGCGCAAGGAGCGTGTCGTTAACCTGCCCGAAAAGACCTTCACGCTTCGGGAGATCTCCCTCTCGGGAACTCAGCGTGAACGATACGATGAGATTCGTGAGGGGCTTATCCTGCGCATGCGCGCGCTATCAGGCGAGCAGTTCGTCCGCGAGATTACCAATATCCTCGAGGAGTACCTGCGTGCGGTACAAGTTGCATCCAATCCGCGCTTGATAGATCCGCAGTGGAAAGGGGAGCCAGCCAAGTTCATCGAGCTCGACGAGATCGTCAACGAGGTCGTACGAGAGCAGGGGCAGAAGCTCGTAGTATGGACAAACTACCTAGGAAATATCCGCGAGTTGACAGAGCGCTACCGGGATCTCGGTGCTGCGCCGTTCAGCGGAGAGGTATCGGCATCCGAGCGCGAAATCACGGTTCGAGCCTTCCAGGAGCAGGCGGCCCCGCGGATCCTCGTAGCGGTCCCGGCTGCTGGTGGTGTGGGGATCACCCTCACGGCTGCTCAGACCGCGGTATACATCGACAAGACGTGGAACGCCGAACACTGGATGCAGTCGGTCGACCGGATTCACCGCATCGGCCAACGGGGTACTGTCAACATCGTTTCGCTGTTGGGGTGCAAGGTAGACGAGATCATCCACTGGAATCTCCGCCGCAAGGAACGGACGCAGGCCGAGGTTTTGGGAGATGAAAAACGGAGCTGGAACGAAGAGCTGGGCGGGCCGTCGCGCGCCGAGCTCTTGGAAGCGCTCGAGGGGGACTAGCGTGGAAACTTCAGTGGTTCGATTCCCTCTACCGACAGAATCCAGGGTGTGTTAGTGCTCAGCTTTATGAGATTTATCTGTATTGTAGCAATTGTCCTACTCCTTTCAGGATGTTCCACAGCTCGTCAACAGTGTGAGGTGTGGCAGAAGGAGGGGTATATGTTTTCGACCCCTGAAGCGTGTATCACATGCGTCAAGAAGCTCGGTTCTAGCAACAAAGACGCTATTCGGGGGTGTGCACTCGGACTCGACGGCGCAGAGCTCTTGAACCTCAAGTAGAAGGGGCGGCACATGAATCAAGCAGCGGTACAAGCGCGGCCAAAGCGCTCAGGGTGTGGTTGCCTCGGATTGGGGTGTCTGGTGGCGTCTATCATCGCTGTGTTGGTTGGCGGTGGATTGACCTGGTTCATGGTCAGCAGCACCCGTCAAGCGGTGAGAAGCTACAGCGCGGACAGCGGGGTAGCTGTACCGACCACCGAGGTAGACGATGCAACTCGCAGCGCGGCCGAAAAGAAGGCGGCGGATCTCTGGGAGGTGTTGGGGTCTCCGGGCGGGAGTGGGAGCTTCTCGTTCTCAGGGCCAGAGCTTCAGGCGCTCTGCTCCAGTGATCTGCTTGGTAAGCGGGTCTCTCTGAGCATCAAAGACGATGCAGTACACGCTACCTTTTCGTTCGCCTTGGCGGATTTTCGCAACCCCGCGCTCGACCTCATACTGTCGAAAGATCTGACGCAGCGCTTCTTCAATGGCTCGGCGGTGGCGAGGCTTGGGGTGCAGGAGGGGCACTTGAAGATCACATTCGACGAGTTGTCCCTCAACGGTAAGTCACTTGAGGGCGACTTCTTGAGTCAGGCGGGATGGTTCGTGGGTGGTGCTGTTGAAAGTGCGCTTTTGAGCTCCTCGAGAGCGAGTAAAGGAGGAGACTCCTCGCATCAGGAGAGCTCGGGGCGGATCGCGAACGCCGCGATTAGCGAGGGTGTCTTGAGGCTTGATATCGGGCCTTAACAGGCTGCGGAAAAATGCTCTTCTGCTGCGAAATCCGATCTTCTGGGCGCTGGCCGAAGATGAGAGCGCGTTGCGCAAGGCGTGCTGTGGTCATAATCATGTGAAACTACAGGAGATTTTAGTATCCTAAATGGTGCCGGCGAATCCCTGCTTTTGACAGGCTGCGGAAAAATGGCTTCGTAGCGAGAAATTCGAGGTTTTGGTGATGGGTGAAGATGAGAGCGCGAAAAAAAAACCGCAGGTGTATCCACGACTCGACTACAGCTCGCCGAAGTCTGCGAT
>JBBAUR010000041.1:0-29999 GCA_040398075.1 Bdellovibrionota bacterium
TACAGCTCGCCGAAGTCTGCGATACATTGAGGATTTTTTCGTGCTCTCATCTTCGACCAGCGCCGAAAGATCGGATTTCGCAGCAGAAGACCATTTTTCCGTAGCCTGTTAATCCTCGACGTTGTAGGAATCCGTATGCCCGCGGTCGCTTGTTCCCTAAGCCGCGGCCTTTGGGGCATCCGGACTTCGGAGCTCGCACCGTGAACCAGTCAGCATGCGCACGAAGGTATCCTCTTTTTCGGGGCTAGGAAGGTTCCTTACATGGTCGAAGATGGTGAGGAGATATGCGCTGTGCGCGGACTCCTCGTGAGGGCTCCGATTCGAAATTTCACGACAGATTCGTTCGATGTAGTCACTCTTTTTCATACTGCTTCCCCTGAGTTCCAAGTAAACATCGGGATCGTAACAGGGGCGGCGGGGTGACGGATAGAGATGCGTAAGCGCCCTCTGCGCCAGGTCATGCGGAGTGCGAGGTAGTGCTCGAAGGTCGTACCTCTCAGACGCTCCAATCGATGAGATTAATCACAACCACGCGACCTCCAACTGTGACGGGCACACCTTACGCGCGCGCAACAGATACTGCATCCACAGTGAACACGGGTCCAAGCGCTTTTCTCTCTGCGGGTGGGTTTTACTCGCGCACGTAACTTCAAAAATACTCAAGTGTAGAGGAGCTATTCCACAGCCTCTCGTAGCTGCTTGAGTGAAAGGATCTTTATGACACCAGGTTTGGTGAGATCGAGTAATCCCTCCCGCTCCAAGTTCTTCGTCACGCGGATTGCTGTCTCAGGAGTTGTGCCTGTGAGATCTGCTAATTCCTTACGTGTAAGAAAGATGCGGGTCTGATCGTTGGATGCGGCTGGACGTCCAAAACGTGGTGCAAGCGCAAGGAGAGCGGCTACAATTCGACTTTCTACCCGAGAATGAGCTAAACCAAGCGCCAGATCGTTCGCTCTGCGGCTCCGCTGCATCAACTCTACAGCCACTCGTCTGTAGACGGTGGGGTTTTTCTCAACTGCTGCACGGAGCTGGGGTGCGGGAATTGCAAGCACCTTTGCATCGACCTGTCCTCGAACTGAGGTGTCCATATCCATGGGTTCGAGGGCGCGTAGCATCCCGGTACAATCACCGGGGATGAGTAAATCCAGTGTGAGCTCCTTGCCTTGAGCAGTTGATTTGACGACAGCCAATCGTCCCGAGAGAACCATGAAGCCGAAGTCTGGTCGCTCTCCATCCATCGAGACAAATTCGCCGGCTGCCACGTCTTGTACTACCGCGCAACTCGCCAGGTCCTGGAGATCCTTGAGTGGCATACCTTCAAAGAGTGCGATCGATCGAATCGCTTCATACTTGTACTCGTCAATTCCGCCCGGTAACGGTACGCCCTCTTCAAGTGAGCCGATGACGACATCGGTCTCTTCAGCCGTTTGAGCAGACGTTTTGGCGCGATGCATCGTAATCTCGATATTGGCGCGCAATTCGTTGGGCTCAAACGGTTTGATGATATAGCCGAACGGGCGGGTAAGCTTGGCGCGCTGGAGGGTTACCTCGTCGGCATGCGCCGTGACGAAGATAACGGGAGTACCTATCTTACCACTGATCTGTTCGGCGGCGGTGATTCCGTCCATGTCGCCCTGGATATTGACATCCATGAGTATCACATCTGGTCGTAGAGCTACTGCCTGGCTGACGGCGTCTTCCCCGTTGGTTACGTGACCAACGACCGAATACCCCGAAGACTCCAGTTCTTGCATGATATCGAGAGCGACTACACCTTCATCTTCGACGACCAATACCTTCGTTGGCATACCTTCTCCTTGCTAGTCTCAGTTGATTAGCCGATACATCTTTTTCTCGTCTGCGTCACGCAGTATTCGGGCACACGGTAATTCCGTATCGCCCAAACGTGAGCCGGATCGGGGGAAGATCAGCTACCGTATGAGCCATAGTAGAGTATCGCGTTGTAACTCAAAACGACTGAGAGGGATCAATTCGGCGGAGAGAGTGCGGGATATGACATCAGTCAGGTTCATTCGGGGTCACACCTATCCAAGCTGGGCAGAGTGTGCTCGGCAGGGAAAAAGAGAGAGAGCTGCCGCTGTGGGGGTGCTCTAGTGCGAGCTCGTAGCTCACCAGATGAAGGCTGTCCGCCTCGACCTCTCCATAGAAATTGTCCCCGAGAATCGGCACGCCTGCTGCCGCAGCATGAACCCTAATCTGATGAGTCCGGCCTGACACGGGGTATGCTCGTAGGACAGCCACCTGGTGCTCGCCTGAATGCGTCGCATGACAAAACTCGAAGTGAGTCAGGGCAGATTGACCCTCTGTATCAGAAACTGTGCGCAAAACAGGGTGCGACCGGTCGCGCGCAATATTGAGATCAATGGTAAACGAGTTCGAGCAGCACGGAGAGGTGGTCGCGAGTCGATAGCCCTTTTGCACGCGACGCGATTCGAAAGCACGCTGGAGTGGCGCATGTGCTCGCTGTGAGAGGCTCACGACAACGAGGCCTCGCGCCGATACATCCAATCGCGACGGCATGTGAATAGTAAGCCCGAGAGCCTTTTCGAGCGAGGCTTTCAAGCTGAAATGCCGCTGCTCCTTCGCGGGCATGCTCGGTAGTTTCGGAGGTTTGTACGCCACTGCAATGTCATCATCCACATACAGGAGATAGTTCGACTCAAAGCTGGGGAAAACGCTGTGTGCATCAGATATATCGAATTTCGGTTCGTAGTATTCAATCTTACACGGATAAGAGAGAGGCGTATCAGCCCGAGCCTCTCGGCCGTTCATGTAGATTCCACCAAAATCAAAGCGTTGTGCCCAGGAAGTCTCGTTGATGTGCGGTAGGTTCTCACATAGAAGCTCACACACGGTCATATATGCCGACTTCCCCTCAAATAAGGTCCAGCACCAATATCGCGTGCGAAGTGTCTCCTCGACACGTGCCGGGTCCTTGCAGAGGCTAGAGGGGTAGGCTCGAGCGGGTGGCATGCCTTTTGAAATATAGCTCATGAGAGTGAACTAGTTCGAGCCCTTGGCCGAAGCTTGTCCAGATTTTTTGAATGTCTTGAATTCCGCCAGAGCGAAATTGATTCGGGATAGTCTATCAAGAAGCTGCTCCGCTGGTAGGTCTGCGCTAAGAGTCTCACCGGATTGGTTGAGACCGAAGTGCTTTTCATAGCGAGAAAGCTTGGCTACCATCGCGTCGTCGAGTACACGTCGGATCTTCTCACGCGCGAACTTCGATCGTTCTGTTCTCACATCCACCAGTTGCCGCAAGGGGCCAAGTTGGTTGAGAACCGCAACAGAGGTCGGGTCTTCACCTGGGCACTCGGGCACGCTGCCCGTAGTCGCGTGGCTCTCTGAGAGCAACGGGGGCGTTACATTCGCAAACGTGACTTGCCCATCTTCGCTCGTGGCCATCGCGGTGGCTACTGTGTCTTCGGTTAGACCAGCTCTGTCTACCTGGAAGGCGATATCGTAGAGCCTTTCTCCTACCTTCTGGATCGAAGTTTCACTCACCTCTTTTACCCCGGCGGTCGATAGGAGAATGCCGACAGCCTTGGTTGGTTCCGGCTTTGCCTCGACCCGAACTCTTACCTCTACAGGCCCACGTTTTTCCCCGTCAGCAGCCGAACACAAGCGATACGGGAGTAGGAGCACGAGGCCACTGAGGAGGAGTGCCAGGGCTGCAAGATTACGGATGGGAGGGTGGTTGCGTGGCATAGTCATGGTGTTATGACCCAGGGATGATTTTCTTGAGTTCCTCGAGAACCTTCGCGGAGGCGTCTAACTGAAGAGTCTCTCGCTCGAGAACCTTGGCCCTCGAAATGAGCTCTCCGACCGTTCGTTTGAATTCAGCGTCGCCGCCGTCATCGGGTATCTCGATTCGGTAGTTTTGAATACAGGAGCGTCGGATCGCGTAACGCTGGGAGGTCACTAGGCTAGCGTCCGCTTGATGCACGACAAACTGATAAGACATGGCTGCCAATGGAGCGGGGATCTCGACTTTATACTCGGGGTAGTCTTGAGTGTTGAGGTTGCCTTTAGGGAAGCTAATGTCCAGGAGTCGTCCGTCGCGAGACCCAACCAGGCGGATCTTGAGGGCCACATTCTTAGTATTTCGCAGCTCGAGGACGATGGGGAGCCACGGGGCCGATGTGGGGAGGTTCTTCAGGTCGGGCGGTCGATGCACGATCTGGATAGCGGGTTTTGAGTCTTGTGCACGAGCAACAGGCACAGCAGCGGGCACTATCGACGAAAAGGTAGCGAGGAGGCAAACAAGCACCGATGTCAACCCGCTACGACCCATATTCTCCCTACGAAAGTTTCGACACTCGCCAGATACCGGATTCCCCGGTCACGGCGTTATTGAAGGCTCCGTCTATTGTATCGGATGACAGCTCTCCCGTAACGTATAAAATCATCCCATTCGAACGAATCACGAGGGTCGAAGAGGGGGCATTCGGTTCCGGCTCGGTCGAAACTAAGGCTGGTGTCCAACCGGCAATCCCTACGATAACGACGAGCTGACGATTGAGCGGTTTAGAAATGATTGTTACCGGGGCTCGTACTCCCGGTACAAGGTCATCGATATGGCCAACGTAGGTACCCTCCGGGATGTGTGGAAATTTAAACGATGTCGGAGAGGTGGCTTCCTTCGGAGCCAGAGGCGCACTCTGCTCGCTCGTTGAGTTACCGGTGTTGGAGCTCAGGTTCTGATCCTTGACGTCTCTCTGACCACCAAAAGGCAACATCTGGTAGATAGCAACACTGACGATCGTCAGCAGTGCAGCAGCTAATCCAACAACTGCTGGCCTGAGCATAGGGGGGATGTTTTGAAGTTTCGCGAGTAGGGTATTGCCAGAGGCCTTCGCGACGGAACTTCGATCCTTCATTGAATACTGCTCAGACTGCTTTTCGGAAAGCTGGTCCTTCTTTCGCGATTCGCGCACGTCTCGCACTGCTTGTGAGATCTCCCGCTCCCGCTCTACAGAGCTCTTGCGTGCTGCCACTTCGGCTTTTTTCTGCGTGTCTTTAGCGATTATCTCCTTGATACGCTCGAGGTCTATACGTTCTGTCGGCTGCGGAATTCTTTCGCCTTGATGTTCGACGCGTACAGCCACTTCCGACTCTGATCCATCGTGGACGTGAGTTACTACTTCCTTCGGCGCAGTTTCGACGGGTTCTGAGAAATCGTCATCAAAGGGGAGCGAGTCGAGAGGCTCTGGCTCCACAGGTGCGGGTTCAAAAACTTTGGCTGTACCTGCCGCACTCGTATGTCCCGCGGACCCAACGGCTACCGGAGTGTCGGCGTTGGCAACCGCACCGACCACAGATACGGGCTGTTCGAGCTTCTTCGGTTGCGGCCCCTGCACGTCAACAGGTGCGGCATTCGCGACCATTCGATGCTCGATCATCTCCTCTCTGAAATCCGGGGTCGCAAGCGCTTGGACAGCTTCCAAGGCCGATTGAAAGCGCGCGTTGGGGTCGAATTTCATGAGTGTTGAAATCACTGCTGAGAGATTCGAGGGGATCCTGGAGTCAAGCACATGAAGCGGAGTAATCGCCCCGTCCCTTCTTCTATCGAGTTGCTCCGCCAATGGCAGTGATTCGAAGGGATGCAACCCACTCAAAAGTTCGTAGAAACAGAGCCCAAGAGCGTAGAGATCAGAGCGGCTATCGTACCGGACTCCCTCGAGTGACTCCGGTGGTAAGTAGGAGAACGAGCCGACCCCGGTTTTGAGGTCATCTACTGTTATGTCATCTCCCGGGAGGAGTGCGAGACCAAAATCAGCCAAACGTATCTCGTTGTCGTGAGCAACGAGGATATTATCGGGCTTCACATCACGATGGATGACCCCGGTGGCGTGAACAAAGTCGAGCGCTTCGAGGACCTGATGGAGGAAGCGTGCAGCTGTATCGGCATCGATCGTGCCTCCACGCAAGGCCGCGTACTTCCGAAGATCCCCGAGCGGGGCATATTCCATTGAGAGATAGCAGAGATCGTCTACCGAGTGAAAGTCATCGAGCCGTACAACGTACCTGTGTCGGCACGAGACTAACGTCAGTGCCTCCTTTCGAAGGCGTACCGTCAGAGAGCTCTTCCCCTTGTGGTTGACCAGAACCTTGAGAGCTACTTCCTGGGTTGAAGACCCGATGTGCTTGGCATGGTACACGACGCTGTCGGACCCGCGACCGACGATCTCGATAACTTCGTATCGACCATCGAATATCTTCCGTTTTTTGCCACTCGGAAGTGCCATGAACCTGCCTTACAACTGACAACTCGCACCTGGAGCTGGTCAGCTTATGTTATGACGCGTTTCGTGTCAGCTGATGCAAACCCGCGCTGCAGGCCTGAAAGCTTCTCTAAGGGAGAGCTTGGTGGACAACAGGGAGCGGATATACGTCTATCTGTTCTATCCTATAATCCTAAGTTTTACAAAAGTGCTTCAGTCCGGATCTGTTTCAGTCAGTGGGTATTGTTAAACATGTGATATCTCATACCTTTATGGTCCGTAGTCCTGTCCGGTGGTGCATAGGTCTTGTGCTCAGGAAGCTTTTAGTCTCCTTTCCTCGCAGTTACTGCGCTACACTGCCTCGCAGTCTGTGTCTGTATGTACAGTTGAATATTTTCTGTGATTGCAATAGCCTAGCATGTTGGACTGGTGCACCCGTAGCTCAGTTGGATAGAGCACCCGCCTTCTAAGCGGGTGGTCAGAGGTTCGAATCCTCTCGGGTGCGTTTTTGCAAGCCTTTGTTTGGGCAGATATCGCCAAGCGGGTGCTGGTAGGCTGACAATCAATGCGGTTACAGACGGTTATTAGGTAGAGGCTAGTAATGGGCGAGCTCGATCCGTATCTCGGTATTCTCTTATTGACGATCGCAGCGGGTGGCTTCTTGGCCACGATGGTGATTCTTGCTTCTGTTCTAGGCCCTAAGAATCCCACAAAGACGAAACAGATGCCGTGGGAATGTGGGGCTATTCCGGTCGGGTCGGTGAAGGATCAACGTTTCAACGTGCGGTTTTACCTGGTTGCAATGCTGTTCATCCTCTTCGATATCGAGGTGATATTCATGTATCCCTGGGCGGTGGTACTGGAAAAGATGGGGGCAGCCGCGCTCTGGCAGATGCTGTCATTTATGGCGGTGTTGTTTGTCGGCCTCATCTATGTGTGGCGCCGAGGGGTCTTGAACTGGAACGAGTAGGATAGCTGACGAGTATTCGCTCGCCTCGTTCTCGCACCTCAAGAGGTTTCTGAACAAAGCGTCGTCGCCGGAAAGTCGACCTTTCGTCGATAGTCTGTGAAGGCCAAATATTCGTTGTGGAGTTTCTCGTGAAGCTTTCGGCAGTGGTAGCGCACGCGGGCCGTTGGGCGTGGATTTCTGTCCTGTGCCTCGTACTCTTTTGTCACCTCAGTCACGGGCGCTTCTGGTGGCAGGAGCAGGTCTGTAGTTTGACCCTCTACTGGGTGCCCCTCATCGGTATCGGGTTACTCATCACGCTCTTCAAATACACACGTGGCTCGAGGAGGATGCCGTGGCCTCTGCTTATCTCGGCGCTACAGATCTCTATTCTACTGATCACCTTCGACCGTGCGCGCCCCTACGTGTATTTCCGAGGCTGGCATTCGATGGCCGACAAGCAGGTGTCGCAGGTGGGGGTTTTGATAGCCCCATTCCTCGATGGTGACGCAGCGGTCGATAGGTTGGCTGTGCTGATTCGTGAGTATCAGCCGGATATCATGGTGATGATGAGTGATGGTGGCGCTTTGCGACGCAGTGAGGAGTCCCACGTATTTCCCTTCGTGCACAAGCAGGCTGCGCCGAGCGGTCGAGGAGTTGCGATCTTCTCGAAATTCCCATTTCGGGGGGAGAGCGCACGCGGAGTCGGTTTTGGCGCTTTGCCGTCGATGTACGAGGAATTGCAGCTACCAGACGGAAGTATCTTGGAATTAGGTGCGTTGCTGCTTTCTCCAAGCGTGGACCAAGATGCATTCGAGGACAATAAGGTAACAGCTCGGAGGATAGTAACTCTCGTCAGAAATAGCTCCCGACATCGAATAGTCGTAGGCAGTTTCTTTGACTCTCCTTTCTCGAAGATCGTTTCCCTCTATACGCGGCAGGGAAGGCTCCGCTCGGTTATGTTCGGGCGTGGGTTTCGAAATACGTGGGATATGCAGAGCTATTTTCCCAGATTGCCGGCGGATCATGCATTCGTTTCGAAGTATATCAACGTGCAAGATGTCTCTCTGTTCGATGTCCCTACATCTCGACATCGAGGGATGTTCTTCAGGGCTATCTTCGAGCCGCGAGGGTAGCTCATATGAAGGCTGAATCCTGGCGCGCACTCTTACCTTGGTGTATGCCTGGATGAGCACACGCCCATCTCATTGACGGTGAGGGGGTGTGACCTTGAAGACAGATACATTATTCTTGCGATTCACTCTCTGTTCAGCAGGGGCTTTGTGTGAAACAGGTGCGACCTTCGAGTGGCTGTTCGGAGTTTGAGACGGAGGACTCTTCGCTCGGTGTGGGCTGCTGAAACCACTGAAACGAGATACCAGCGCGATAAATTCCTCGTCATCGTTCGAGAGGTCGGTAAAGCTCGAGATAGTGAGGTGGTCGTCGCTACCCTTGGAAGATTTCCACCCAAAGAGAGCTCCCTTGAGTGTTGTGCTCGGGATGGAATTGAGCGGTACCCCCAGCTGCTCGAGGTGCGCAATGCGCTGCTCTTCCGGTACGCCGTGGAGTGCTTGCTCCGCCTGGGAGGGGGAGTGTCCGGCTGACAGCAGCGCGCGGCGTAGCGCGATGGTGATTGCATTTCGATAGCAGTAACGTCTTTGCCACAAGAAGTACTCAATCAATCGGTCTGTCGAGGGAAGTTCACTCAGTCGCGCAACGAATGTTGCGGCCAACCCGCTGATCCTGAGAAAATGCACCGCGGCAGCGGAGGAAAAAGACGATATGATGTTGCTCCTGCGCAGCGGATTGGTGTTCTCGGCCGGGTCAAGAAATAGGGAGATCTCATCACCGTGGACGAATGCTACCCTGACCCGAAACGAAGATGTCATAAGGTTGATTGCTGTTTCGTGGAAAAACTTCGTGATGCGGGGGCCACACGGATACTCATCTTCGAGTTCGCTCCAGTCTCCGAAACGATGAGCGTCAAGTCGGATCACGAGCCGACTATCGGGTAAAATGAACCCGTCGTTGTACGTTTCAAATCGCTCCATAGAGCGCTGAAGGTCTCCCAAACCTGGTGTTCCTGCTCTTCGCCCACTCATGATGTTCTTACAGTAAACTGTGTAGCTCCGAGCGGCCTTGAAAGGGAGCACCCCGGCCTCCGGGGTCTTGACGAGTCAAAGTATCTCTCTTCCGAAAGAGCTGCTCCTCGACCTAGAACTGGCGACACCTGTGTCTGATGGACCGTACAACCTTTCGCGCGTGATTCGAACAAACGGACCTCAGAAACCGCTCACTTGAGTAATCCCTGAGCCGCGAAAAGGCCGGAGTGGGCGTGCCGAGTTCGACACGCTCTGCCTGAGAGTCTGGTCATTCCCCTGCCTGCCGCGTACCACTATGGACTTCAGCATCGACAACTCCTCTCTCTCCGAGAAGAGGTAGTCCATGTAGTTGCGCTTGTTTTTTTGATAATATGGAAGAACCGGGGCATCTTCACTCGATCCAAATCGGCACAACTCCCCCTCGCCGTAATTTCCGCGGCCGTCGAAAACGCTGCCCGAACTGTAGCAGTCTGCAAAGGAGCTCACAGTCGGTGCGATTGTGAAAATAGCAACTAAGAAAATTCGTTTCATGGCATGCTCCATAAGTTCGCCTGCGGACGAGTATACGCGATTCCTGCACCGTACTAAAGCGCCGTCTCAACCCTACCGGGCGCTCTCTAGACTGCATGGTGTCCTGTAAGTCATTGAACAAACGACCTTTTGTCGCAACTGTCACGACATCGAATCAGTAAATTTGTCACGCGCAGCATATTCCACCTCGAGCGCCGCTTGGGGAGCTTGCGGCACGAAGCCCAGAGCAGAGAAGAGACGGCTCGAGTTGAGCGACACATCCTCAGCGCGTAGCGGTACAGAGTCGACCTCGCTTCGAGTAGCTTCCCGAATGGGTTGAGCAGAGAATCCTCCCAGCCGTGCAACTAAGCGGCCAAAGTCGACTCGGGAGATCCTCTGTGGGCCCCCACAGTGCCACACTCCGGTCAATCCGCGCTCGCACACCGTTACGAGAGCGCGAGCCGCATCGTGAAGGTGAATCGGGGTTCGAAATTCATCCTTGAACAGTACCAGCTGTCGACCCTCCCGCAATGCCGCTTCAATCCACCCGAGAACTCCTGTGGAAGCCGAGAGCGTGTGGCCGTAAAGAAGCGAAAGGCGCACCACAGCGCCTCCGAAATTTTCAAGGACCTCTCTCTCCGCCTGTCGTTTCGTACGCGCGTACACCGATAGGGGGCACGGTAGGGCATATTCGTCGAATCCCTGCTCTGCAGCTCGCGCTCCCTCGAATACGAGGTCAGTGGATGTTACTAGCATATGCGCATGGAAACGTCGGGCAACCTCGCCAAGCATCCGCGTAAACGCCACGTTAGCGATGTGGGCTCTCGGCGGATCGTTTTCACAGGCTGCCGGAGAGGAGAGCGCTGCCAGGTGTAGGATGTGAGTGGGAGGACGCCAGCCTAGCTCCTTCTCGAGGGTGCTCGCCTTCGAGACATCCTCTACGAAGATCTCCGAGGAGCCGAGCGGCAGGGTACACTCGACCCGCGAAGACCTGACAACTGTAAGCTCGATCTCCGAGTGATGAGACAGGTACTGAACAACAGCACTCCCCAAGAGTCCTGACGCACCGGAAAGGAGGATCCTCATGGCCTCCTTATAGTCCGACTGGTAGCTGTTTCCCAGACAAAAATCACGAGAGCAGGATATACGAGCGACGCCGCAGTTGGAGCATTGAGATTAGACGAGGAGCCCTAACTTACCCGGGAAAAATATGCCCTTTCAGGCTCTTATCAGCTCCTTCCCTCGAGAGCAGACCGCGAACTTGCCAGCGTAACTCCCCGGTTGCCAAGGCTAGTTGGCTGGAGATGTATCGAGGCCACCGGTTTGGCAGTTGTCTTGCACAAGATATTCGAGGAGCACTTCCTTCGGGCATTTCTTGCCCAGGGTCAGAGTCGTGCTCACTGAGAAAGGAAGCCATGAGACTCGAGTCAGCACTCTTGACCAGCCGAGAGGGTATTACCGCGCACGGGCAGGCGATCGCAGTGGTCGGCGATAATATATCCAACGTCAGTACTACTGCGTACAAGACTGCACGCCCAGAGTTCACCGATATTCTCGGCGAGTCAGTGGGAGCCAGGAATGCATCAACCGTCGGCGGTGCAGGGGACGGAGTGCAAGTGAGTCGAGTGAGGGTTATCCAGGAGTCGGGTCCGGTCGAAGTTACCGGACGCGAGCTCGACGTGGCGATCTCGGGAGGTGGCTTCTTCCTCATAGGGGATGCTGCCGCACCTCAATTCACTCGAGCTGGTAACTTTGAAATAAATGGCGATGGGAATCTGAGCACTTCATTCGGAGCGGAAATACTCGGATACTCCGGCGTAGATCTGGTGAATCTGGGTCCTATCAACATGTTCGACGTGAATACGGTAGGTACCGCTACTACGCAGGTCCAGATGTACGGTAACTTGGACGGGGCCGCAATCACAGTCCAGCCACCTACCAATCCGCAGACGTTTCGTGACCTCAATAAATCCCTCTCTTTCAGCGCCTCTCAGACGATCTACGATTCGCAAGGTGCACGGCATGAGGTTTTAGTGGGATTTTCTCGGACGGCGCCGAACACTTGGCAAGTGCAGGCCTACGTTGATGGCGGTGAAGTGGGTGGTACAGCCGGGGTTCCGAGCTTAATCGGACAATCGACCTTGACCTTCAACAGTAACGGGTTTATCGGAGAGGCTGAGAGTCAAGCAGCACAACTCACTCTGACTGCCAATTGGGGTAATGGAGCCGCCCCTAGCAATGTTACGGTTGAACTGAATAACTTTACCCAGTTTGCCGGCAGTTCGCTCATAAATAATATAACTCAAGATGGGCGCGGGGCGGGCAACATCTCTGGATATGAATTCGAATCTGACGGGCGTATTTTTGCTCGACTCGATTCCGGAGAGCGGTCACAAGTCGGAACGATACCTCTGGCGCTCTTCAAAAGTTCAGATGGTTTGCAACGAACAGGCACCTCTACCTATTCTCAAGGTCAAGATGCTGGTGAGCTGGAGGTCGGTAGAGCCGGCGGCGGTCTTCGGGGTAGCATAGAGGGAAAGACGCTCGAACGCTCGACGGTAGACATTGCGAAACAGTTCGTCGATCTCGTTATTTACCAACGCGGCTACCAGGCAAACTCACAGGTACTCTCGGCTGCCAACGAATTGCTCCAAGGCACGATTCAGCTGATCCGATAGTAGAGGTGCCCGGGGAAGCAAGGAAAAACCGCGTCCTGCTGCGAAAGCGGACCCTCAAGTTGCGCTTCGATTTTCGCAACCAAGAAAAAGCCTGAATGTACTGCAGACTTCGGAGTGAGCTCAGTCAAACGCACGTCGCAGTCTCAGTCGAGTCGCTGATACAGCTGCTTTTTTTGCACTCAAAATTCAGAGATCATCCTGGCCTCCACTTTCTTGCGACGGGTAGGTTTTGCCTCGCTTTCCCCGACGAGGATTGAGGGTAGTCAACGAAGAGACTGCATGTTTATCAGCGCTCCAGGACGATTGCTGAGTAGCATCTTCAACGGCTCGTACCAAGCGGGATCATGGCCTTTTGGTGCTCAACCTCTAAATATGATAAACACTAGGGGTCTTCGCAAACAGAGGTAAGCGCGTATAGAGCTTCGTTTGATTGCGGGCAGCTTCGATATGCCGAGTGATATTCGTTATTGCTCTTTTGCCAACTCCGGTAACTGGGTGCGAAAGACCTTACTGGACTTGGTTCGCTCTCCTTGAGGTGATTATGGTATCCGTTTTTGGGAACGCTGTCGTTCTTCTCCTTTCATTACTCGTTCTGTGGATAACCCTACCGCCGGGAACTTTATCCCTAGAGAGCCCGCTGGCGATGGAGTCGGCAGTGCTCTCTCTCGTGGTGACAGCTGCTGCCCTGTTTGCCGTCTCGGTGTGGCGTGTGCGCCGCGAAGGTGCAACAACTCGTGCAGTTCAGAGACTCGAGGACGAGCTCACACAGCAGAGAGAGTTGACAAAACGGCTGGAGGAGAGTCTGCAGGAGCGGGCTGCGCGGTTGCAAAGATTGCCTGACATAGAGGCTGAGAATGAGAGTTTGCACAAAGCGCTCGAGCTGGCAGCAGCGAGCCGCGACCAGGAGCGCCGTGAGCAGCGGAATAATGGACGAGAGCTCATCCACTTGTTATCTCGACTCCAGGAAAAGGGGAGATTCGTGGATTTTGTGATGGAGGATATTGGTGGGTACTCTGACCAGCAGGTCGGCACTGCAGCGCGCTTCGTGCATGACGGGTGTCGCTCGGTAGTGCGGGAATATCTCGACCTCGCGCCGGTGGAATCAGGTGATGAAGGTTCATCCATAACGGTTTCTCAACCACGGCATCCGGCAGAGCTGCAGTTTCTTGGTAAGAGCGCTTCAGCATTCCCAGCAACAGGGCGGCTGGTACATCGTGGATGGAAGGTAGTGACCTCACGGCTTCCACATCTGAGTATCTCGGGAGAATATGCAGAGGTGACAGACGTCATCGCTCCCGCGCAAGTAGAGCTGATGTAAGTCGAGTTTGATATGAGTTCAGCAGCGCTCGTTTTTGGAATTGATCTCGGTACATCCAACTGTGCTGTTGCGATGTGCTCTGACGGTACAAAAACCGAGATCGTCCCCATCCTTCAGACGATCTCTTCGGATGGCCGGGCCGAGAGGACTCTCTTGCCGTCCATGTTGTTTTCACCGCCAGAGCACGAGCCCAGCGATAGCTCAGGTATGGTACCCTGGTTCGTTCCCAGTAAGGGCGCGTGGATTATCGGTGAAAGCGCCCGTCAGAGAGGTGCAAGCCTACCTGGACGCTTGATAGCCTCTTCGAAATCCTGGCTTTGCAATCGTACGATCGACCGGCGCGGGCCGCTACTCCCGTGGCAGGCCGAGGAGACCGTGAAGCGAATATCTCCTGTCGATGCAGCCGTCAGGCTTCTCTCGCACATCAAACACAGCGTGGCCCTGCAGGCTGGTGACGAAGCCGTCGCCGATGCACAGGTGATCATCACCATTCCCGCCTCCTTTGAGGAATCTGCTCGAGCGCTTACCGTCGAGGCGGCGTATCAAGCTGGATGGCGAAATGTGGTCCTCTTGGAGGAGCCCCTGGCAGCCCTGTATGCGTGGCTCGAAGCGCATGCCCAGTCCTGGAGGAACACGGTATCGGTAGGCGATATCATATTGGTATGTGACGTCGGCGGTGGGACCTCCGACTTTACTCTCGTTGCGGTTACCGAAGGAAACGGAGCGATGGCCTTCGAGCGAATAAGCGTAGGCGATCATATCCTTCTCGGAGGTGACAACATGGATCTTGCGTTGGCGCACCTCCTAAGCCAGCGGTTGCTCGACCGGGGGCAAGAGCTCGATAGGTGGCAATTCGCCAGCCTGATCCAAGGGGCAAGGGCGGCGAAGGAGGCACTCTGCTCCGACGCTGATCTCGAGAGCTATACGGTTTCAGTACCATCACGCGGGTCCGGCTTGTTCTCTGGATCCTCGAGCGTCGAGGTCCTTCGACACGATGTAGATGAAGTCGTATTAGAGGGATTTTTTCCGATAGTCGCTCTAGCAGATCACCCGAGCGAGCGAAGAGGCACTGGGCTACGGGAGTTCGGGTTACCGTATGCAAGCGAACCAGCAACTACAAAGCACCTCGCCTCATTTTTGACTCGTAGCGCGCGGGCGGCTCTTCAATCCGAGGATCTGTCGATCTTCGTTCGTGATGGAATTGTTCGCCCTACGAAGATCCTGTTCAACGGTGGTGTATTCAAGAGCGAGCGATTTCGTGGTCGGATCGTAGAACAGGTGAACCAATGGGTTTCGCCAAACTCTTTCGAGGTGCTGGCACAGAAAGATTTCGAATATGCGGTTGCGCACGGTGCTGCCTACTATGGTGGTGTGGTATCGCACGGTAACGCACTTCGAATTCGCGCTGGTCTCAGTCGTTCGTATTACATCGGAGTGGAGCCGAGTGAACTCGCCATACCTGGCGTCCAGAGTCGTATGAGGGGGGTATGTGTTGCCCCACAAGGTCTGGAGGAGGGGACTGAATGTGGGATTCCAGGACGTGAGTTCTTGCTCGCTTCGGGGGAATCAATCGAATTCAAGCTCTTCACATCGAAGGAGCGATCGAGCGACATTGCAGGTAGCGAGGTTTCCGATGCAGAGTCTGCCCTGCAGGAAGCAGGGACGATCAAGACAAGGGTTGAATCAACTGAGCTCTATGTGCCTGTGGTGCTTCACAGCCGTCTTTCCGAGGTTGGTGCCTTGGAGATCTTGTTGCGCCAAAGTAGTGGAGAGGGCACATGGCGCTTCGAGTTCGATGTTCGTGGTGAGATGTAGGGCTACCCGATGAGCAGTGAAACGGTGCGGTATCAATGAGTGGGAAGAGCCGATATTGCGTGGGTATCGATCTCGGCACTACGAACTCCGTGGTCGCTTATGTTGATACTCTGCGTGCACACAGGGATACGGAGTGCTCGCGTGTATGTGCCATCGAACAGAAGGTTGGCCCCGCTGCGGAGCAGACATTAGATCACATCCCCTCCGCGTTACTCTACGATCCGAGTTCGGACCCCATCTGGACGGTTGGTCAATATGCCTCTGATCAGGCGCGCTACCAGCCGCAGAAGGTTGTAATGTCCGCTAAGTCGTGGCTCAGTCATGGAGCAGTAAATCGTGAGGCTGCTATTTTACCTTGGGGATCGACTGAGATCCCCGTCGAAGCACACCTCTCTCCAGTCAACGCATCCTCGCTGATACTCTCCGCAATTCGCGATGCATGGAATCGAGAGATGTCGGGTGGTAGTACGGAATATCGCTTGGAGGAGCAAGAGGTCGTTATCACGGTTCCCGCCTCTTTTGACGAGGTCGCCCAAGAGCTTACTGTTCGAGCAGCGCACGACTGTGGTCTAAAGTGCGTGCGCCTGTTGGAGGAGCCACAGAGCGTATTTTATCGATGGCTCGAATCGTCTGGTATTCAGCCGAGATCGGGTCAGTTGATCTTGGTGTGTGATGTGGGGGGTGGCACTACAGATCTGAGTATCTTCGAGATCTCGGAGCAGGGAGCGGCTCTTCCACGTATTGCTCGAATAGACGTGAGTGACCACCTCTTGTTAGGTGGTGATAACATCGATGCTGCCCTTGCTGAACACCTCCAAGCTTTAGTGCGAGAAAGGCAAGGAGCTGACCCTTCTTTCTCGCAAAAGCTTGCGCTTCGAGCAATTGCCAGGGATATCAAGGAGCAGGTGCTCTCTGATTCCCCGAAGCCACAGGAGACCCTTCTCGTTTCTGTCCCTGGCTCGGGTTCCTCATTATTCGCAGGTTCGATTTCACTCGAGGTGTCTCGATCTAGACTTCACGATATCGTAATAGAAGGATTTTTTCCTGCTTGCTCTGCGATTGAGCGACCAGTGTCATCTCGAGGAGGATTGCGTGAGAGAGGGCTGCCGTATGCCCGAGATCCGCGCATCACGGCGCATGTGGCCGAATTTCTTCGCGGCCGTAGTGTGGGCGCGGTGTTGTTCAATGGGGGCACTCTGCGTAATTCTGCTGTCCGTGAGAGGCTCCTCCAGAGCCTTCGATCGTGGCAAACTGATCCTGTCGACGAGTTGCAGAATGCCGAGCTGGATTCCGCCGTCGCCCGAGGTGCTGCATGGTACGCATTCATGCAACGACAGCAATCTCAGGCTCTCATCTTCGCCGGTTACCCTCGGGCATTGTATGTGGAGCTATATCGTGAGAAGCGTAACGAGCAACCCAAGCTCATGTGCGTCGTCCCGAAAGGCTTCTCTGGCGAGCGATCTCTGATAGTAGAATCGCAGGCCCTTTCCGCTCTGGTAGAGAGGCCGGTTAGGTTCGATGTGTGGAGTTCGCTCACCCGAACAGATGATGTGCCGGGCACGATCGTGTCCAAGACAAAAGACATAAAGCCTCTAGCAAGTGCCGTAACAAAGCTCTCCCCCCCTAGCGGACACGTGCTACAGCCGGGGGCGCGCCTTCCTATCTCTCTCGTGGTGCGGCTTACAGAGACTGGATTACTCGCTCTCGAGTGTAGAGGTTGTGTGCCCCTCACAGGAGGGGGTTCTCGCGATATTTCGTGGAGGCTTACCTTCAATATTCGCAAGGAAGAAGGGGACGACGACGAAAAAGAAGGCAGTGTGCCCGGCGGGCAGGCCAGTGAAATCGATCCTGCTTCCGTCCAAAGATGCATCGAGGTGATCGATCGCTACTACGGTCGTCGTAAGCCTGGAGACGTGGAGGAGCGGCCGAAAGGCTTATTTAAAGCCCTCGAAGAGGCTAGCCGAATGAAACGTGAGGATTGGAGTATTGCGCTCATGCGATCGATGTGGCCCGCGTGTGAGCGCGGACTGACTCGCCGGGGTAGATCGCTCGATCACGAGGTCAATTGGCTCAACCTTGCAGGATTTATTCTTCGGCCCGGATTCGGTGCTCCACTTGATACGGTTCGCATCGACGAGGCGTGGCGGGTACAACAGACCGGCCTTGCATTCCCCAAGGAAACGGGGTCGCATGCGGCAGCGTGTATTTATTGGCGCAGGGTTGCAGCGGGGTTATCGGCTGAGCGGCAGGCGGTCTTGTTCCGCCACTATTTTCCGCAAGTGGCCAAGTCTCCCCCATATGCCCCGGAGCTCCTGAGGATGCTTGCTTCCCTGGAGCGGCTCGATGTTGAGCACAAAGAGCGACTATTTCGCGCCCTAATCCAGACCGTTTCGGCAGGGAGGGGTCGCACCTTTGGCAATGCGCCAGGCTGGGCGCTCGAGAGATTGTTCTCGCGAGTGCCCTTGTGCGGGGAGATCGATTCAGTCGTTCCAGCACGGGTGGCGGAGGTCTGGATTGGTGAGATTCTCGATGATCAAAAACTGAAGCTCGCCTCAGGAGATCTACAGGGAATACTGCTTACAGCTGCTGCTATGACAGGTGACCCACGACGGGATATCGATACGGCTCTCAAGGTCGTTCTAACACGAAAGCTCTCTGCGCTCGGGGCGTCGCAGGCAAACATCGAAGGTCTCAATAGGATGATTGAACTAGAGCATAAACAGGTATCGAGATTATTGGGAGAGAATATGCCAGCGGGGCTCGCGTGGAGCGCAGGCACGAGTACCTGACTCTACCATAGGTAGTTTCTGTCCGGAAACGCCAACTCTACCCACTTGATTCACCGCTGAGCCTTGAATCATTTCGAGAAGCGAAAAAGGTCTTGTTTTCCTTGGTTTCTGTCCTGGCGGACAGAAACTAGGTAGGTTAACCGCGGCCGTGCTCCCTTACAGCACGGTGCTATCTCAGGTCAGTTCAGTAGCGAGCTGGACGACGAGTTGCTCGGATTGCACTCGAGAACAGGGGTCATTCAAAGACTGAGAGACAAGATCTATGAGTCGATGTTGGTTGCTCAGAATGCGCTGCAGTTCCGGATCCGGACTTCCTCCCAAAAGGACTATTTCACGCTCCTTGAGTAATCGGAACATTGCATGCGCCACTGTCTGAGCTGAGCGACGATACGAAGAGTCCTGAAGTTTAGTGAAGAGCCGTGAGATGCTCTGAGTGATATCGATAGCTGGGAGCATGCCCATCGTGGCTAGCTCCTTTCGAAGGACCACATGACCATCGAGGAGGCTTTTTATCTCGTCTGCCAAGGGATCAATGTCCTCATCTTGGTTGGTGAGCACCGTATAGATGGCGGTTATTGAGCCTCGAGCGGATGTTCCGGCCCTCTCGAGGAGTTTGGGAAGTTCGGTGTAGACGGAGTTGGTGTACCCGTGCCGTACGGGCATCTCTCCAGCAGCTAGACTGGTTTCTCGGATAGCTCGAGCCATGCGGGTCAAGGAGTCTACGATCAAGAGTACTTTTTTGCCGCAATCTCGAAAATATTCGGCGATGGCAGTAGCTGTGTAGGGAGCTGTTTGTCGCATGAGTGATGAATCGTCGCTCGTAGCAACCACGAGTATGCTGCGGGCCAGCCCTTCACTTCCCAGAGTATCTTCGATAAATTCACGAACCTCCCGGCTACGCTCTCCAACGAGAGCAACCACGATCACATCGACCGCTGCTCCACGCGCCATCATCGCCAGCAAAGTCGATTTTCCAACTCCAGCGCTCGCAAAGATTCCGATTTTTTGGCCGAATCCGATGGTGCAAAATCCGTCGATTGCGCGGACGCCGGTGGTCATTTTCTCGTCAATCATCGGTCGTGAGGAGGCAGCTGGAGGTCGCGAGTACAAGCTTCTTCTCTCAGCGATGACCACCTCGTCAGGAAGCTCGTCGATCGGCATACCTAACGGATTTACGGTGCGTCCGAGTAGCCCAGCTCCCACCTTTACCAGCATCTGAGTCCCACGAGTACGAACCTGAGTGCCAGGGCAGATTCCCTCTGGGTCCTCAAATAGCGCGATAGAAAAGAGATTGTCGTGGAAAGATACTATCTGTCCCCACTTCTGGGCACCGTCTCGGCTATCGATCCAGCACAGGTCTCCGACTGCCGCTTGGGGAATGCGCGCCATGATTGACGATCCCCGAGCTGAGACGATCTCTCCGACGATGGTCAGTGACTTGGAGGCGTCTGCAGGGTACTTCACGTCTTCTCCGTGCCCAAAAGCGATGACGACGCTGAGGTGAGAAGCTCTGACAGAGCCTCTCGCCATGCAGATTCGACTCCTCCCTCTTCGCACCACATCTTGAAATCGGTGCGGTCCAAAGTTGCGTCAGCTTGCAGGTGAATTCCAGGAGGTAAAGACGAGGTAAGGAGTTGGATGCTTTTTTCGTAGCGTGGGTGATACGCAAGGTGAAAAGACCTGCCGCGTTTCAGTATCTGTAGGGCCCTCGAGAGCAGCGGCAACAAGGTTTCAGGTTGTCTTTCGAATGTTTGCTGGATTATCACTTCAGCGAGATGAAAGGCCATTGAGGATGTATCCTGTTCGGCTCTGGAAACGGCGTCTGAGTAGCGTGACCGAAGTCCGTCTAACACCTGCGTAACCTCATTTTGTGCTGCCCGAAGGCCATCCTCGTATCCGCGTCTGCGAGCACGCTCCCGAATGCGGCGCGCCGAATGAAGGGCTCGACGGCGAACTGCTCGAGAGAGCGCATCGGCCTCAGAGCGGGCGATCTGAACGAGTGACCTGCACCAGTCCATGGGTAAGAGGGGGGTTCCACCTGGCCCCCTTACAACGGCTTTTATCATAATCCGCTAGCTCCCGTTGATGCCGGATATCGACTACACAGTAATCGGCACCGCCCGCGAAAAGTTGCGGAACATGAAAAATAAAGGGCACCTCTGAGTTTTGAGTGGGTAACGCGTAGTGTATTTCAGAAGGAAGCTCCTGATTTGGCCTTTGAACGAAGAGTGACCAATTGCTCGAGCGTCCAAGCGAACAAAGAGCACCGTGAGGTCAGCGAGGGGATATCATTCCGGGTTTTGTATGCTCCTCACCCGCGCGGCACCCCCGTTCTCTTTGTGTTGCCCGTTATTTTTTTGGCATAACCCCGCCCAAGCGCTGGGCCACACTATCCACTTGATTTCCTGAAGCGCCCAATAAAAGAGCCAGCATCTTTGAACCAGATAACCACGGTCGGCAATGAATTGTATCTGAGCCTTTTGTTCAGCTCTAGGTTATGGGAACTTTACAAGGTATTCGAGCATACCAGTTAGGAAGGGTTGATTTGGCAGAGAGGACGCCTTTCCCGATCCCCGGACTTGAAGCGCTGTCGAGTAGGATCCTTTTGGATGCACAGGGGTGGGTTCATGAACAGATGTGCAAGTTACCGAGAAACAAGCGAGAGATTTCGAGGTGGTGACGCCTTGCTGTTCATCGGAGGAGCCCTCGTACTAGGCGTTTTCTCTGCGGTTCTTTTTCTGTTGAATCTGGGGGCATCTTCAATATCAGGTGCCTCAGATGAGGTGATTTATGTCAGGATGGTTCAAGGGATCCTGCATGATGACCATATATTTCCTCTCTATCATGGCAACACTCTGGCCTTCGAAAAGCCCCCCCTAAAGCTCTGGTTAAGCGCGGTTTTTCCCTGGCTGTTGGGGGAGAGCAACTTATCCTTTCGTCTCATGGACGGTCTATTGGGGCTCACTGCAGTGTTACTTACAGTGCTGTTGGCTTACAAGCTTTTCGCTTCGGGGATAGGTGCTCTGTGCGCCGGATTTCTCGTCTTGGCAGCCCCCGAGTGGCTTCTGTTCCACCACAGTTTCCGCAGGGCGGTCCTCGATAGCCTACTCACGGTTTTGTCGCTTGGGATCGCGTTAGCAGCCTGGTCACTCATCAGTCGTTTGTCTCGCCGCGAGCCCTTAAATGCTCCGCTCTGGATGTTGAGCCTGTTGGGAAGCCTTGCTGTCCTCACGAAGAGTGTCGGGGGTTTGGTACCAGTGGCGTGCGCAGTGTGCGCATTGTGTACGGTTGAATCAGCAAGGCGTCGTTACAGAGAGCTGTGGCCCCTCGTTTTACCAGCGCTCATACTTGCACTGTACGTCGGGCTTCTAGCACTTATCGGCGGATATTCTGCAGTACGGGTGTTTGTCGGGGTAGAGATACTCGATCGGGTCATGAACGGTTTCGATGGGCACAACATCGGGGATCCTTGGTTTTATCTCAGATACGTGTTTCATCGAGGAGGATTGGCTCCGGTCTATATTCTTGTTCTCGGTCTCGGCTCCTCTCTGATTGCAGCACGATCGAATCCTCAGTTTCGCTTTCTCCTCCCCTGGGTAGTACTACCGATCGTCCTCTATTCGGTTTCGAGCTCTCGCGTTCCTTGGTATCTGAGCCCATTTGCTTCGTATGCATCGATCATCGCGATTTTCGGAGCGCGCTGGGCCGTGGAGCAAGCTTGGTCTAATCTCGTTCAGATGTGTCTCGGCGTTGTGGTCGTGATACTAGCTATACCTGCTTACAGCCGGGCACTTGATCGTGCCCTCGTACACATTTCGAGGTCGACAACACGTCTGGATATCGATGTAGTGGTTGAGCAACTCAAGAGAAGCCATGAGCGCTTTGTAGTGTGCGGAAATGCCTTGAGTGGACGAAGCCAGCCGATCCGTGGGCGCTTCAATGTAGAGGGGATCTATCGCGAGATGCTCAAACCGCACCTAACGGTCGTCAAAAAGCATGAGGAGCTCAGCCAGGGTGGACGTTACGTCGTATTTGCCAGGGAAGGAGATGTTCAATGCCTGCCGCCTGATGGTGTCATACTCCGCAGACTACAACCAAATGGGACGCGGTCGCATGTCGTGGCGGTGATAGAATATAATCGTGTGGTGCAATGATAGGTACTCACATAGGTGAGGAAGACGCACGCAAGGTATTGCGTCTGGTGTGGTTACAGTATTTGCTCGCAGAAGCGACTACCGACCACACCAGACGCGACGAGACAAGTACCTGTGGCTATGCGCACAGGCGGATGGGTGCCAGGTCTGGGAACACGGAGTTTTTGCATGGCCCACCTGGTCCCGCTGAACAGCAACAGCATCCGCTGGTCGGACCAGCATGAATCACTGAGCCGTTATTGGCGGGTTCCAGGCCCTCCTCCCAACGCGCTGTGTCGAAGCGGGCTCTGCCTTGGTGCAAAGACGTAGCCTCAACCGGGGAAAACTGCAAAGTAATTGGCTCTGAGGTGGATGTGCCCTCGAGCGCAGTAAGATTCGCCATATACAGACTCCTTAGTAGTCGAATGTGAGTGTGGCTGGCTTGCTGAGGTCAACTTGCCAACGCTGCGCTGTATATCCATCTTGGTGACCAAAACAGCAAGTAAAAATGCGAAATCTGATTTCTCGACTGACTCGAGTTGTTTCGTCTCTCGGAAGCCAATACTTTGCTTTGCTATCAGGCCAAATGGTAACTTCGGAGCCTCGGTAGATCGAGAGAGATATCTAATTTTGAAAGCTACCAAGTACGAGGATCCGGCGCATGAAGCCGTATAGAGCCGAAGAAGAACAAACAGTATCCGAGCCGGAGCCTGATACGCTTCGTACCGTAGGAGCAGAGAGAGTAGCGGCGAGTGATGCCGTATCGCTATTGCCAGCCTGTCGTCCGCTACGGTGCGACGGTACAGATACCACCACGACCTTCGAGCTAAGAGCAGCTCGCGCTGAGGTCAAGGCAATAGTCACGCAGCTCTCGGCGGGCGCGCGTTTGTTCGGAGTTGGAGAGGCAAGCCACGGTGCGAGCGAGCACATTCGATGGAAACACGAGATAGTTCAAGCCTTGGCAGAGGACCCCGCCTTCACCCTCATCATCTTTGAAGTACCTTTCGGCAGTTGTTGTTCAATCAACCGGTACGTAACGAGGGGGATCGGCACGGCTCGAGAGGCTATTGTCTCGAATCCATACGATCTATTTCACACGCGGGAGATGCTCGAGTTCGTAGAAACTCTCAGAGCGGTCAACGTAAGCCGGCAAGCTGAGGCGTCGAATGTTCCGATGATTCGATTAGTTGGATACGATACGACCTTCCCAGCTTTCGCCCTATGTCACTTTGCCGAATTTCTGGAGCTCGCCGGGCTCTCAGAGCAGCTTACAGATCCCGTTGCCCGTCTCGGTCAGTTCTTCGAGAGTTCCCGGCAGATGACGCGTCCCCTCACCCCCGGCCCTGACAGAGAGGAGCTTTTGGATGACATCGCGCTGATTCGAGAGCGGGCTGAATCATCATCACTGGCAGAACAGCTCGATGGCATTTCGTTGGCCACGTTCACCTTGGCGCTACGAGCGGGAGTCGAGAGACTCTTCGACAACGGGGAGGACTGGGTGAACAAAGCCGAGAGGTTGAACGCAGAGATGGTTCTTCTGCTCCTCAATGACCTGCCCGGGTGTGAGAGAGCCGCTCTCTGGGCGCACGATTTTCACGTCGGTCGATGGCGAAATATCTACCTTTCTCGGGAACAATCCACACACTACACCACTTTGGGCTATCACATATCACGAGTACTCGGTGATGCCTACCGCACGCTCGGCTTTGAAATGATGGCAGGACTTGTCGGACCACACGGCCCCGGGCGTCCGGCTCACAGAATAGCGAACCCCCCGGCGAGTCTTGCGGAATTTGTAGCCCAAGCAGCTGGTGTAATGCCCTCGTCTCCGGAGTGTGTGTTGTTCAATTTTTCCTCACGTTCTGTTAATGTCTCGGCAGGGGAGGCGCTCAATAACCTCTCGAAAACTATCCACTGCTACGGGCCTCCCACACCACCGTATCGAGCGCACGGTTGTTCAGATGCTTACGAGGCCGTCTTACTATGTCCGACAGTTAGCCCTTCTCAGATGTTGTAGGCGGGCCAGATCGAGGTGGGCAGCAAGAGTATGCCCGGGTAAGCAGGGCAACACTCCTTACTGCTTCGAAAGCGGATCTCGGGTTACTCTTCAATTTTCGCAGCGTGGAAAGACCCACAAGATATCGCCGAAGTCTCAGTCAAGTCGCAGATACCTCCGCGGTTTCCCGCCACAGAGTTCAAGTCGTCGGTCGGCTTGGCTTGCCGAAGAACAACGCATGCATCACCAACTCCTCCTGTGGACTGACATCAATCAGACGCATCACTGCGTCATCGACGAATGCCCCATAGCTACAGCACGCCAACCCCTCACCGGTACAGAGCATCTGGATATTTTGTGCTATCTGTCCGGCCTCGAGGAGGCAGTAACGATAAGCACGCTCCCCGTACTTGCCCGAAATTCGCTTGTGGCATGCAGTGAGAATGATTGCTGCCCCCGACTCTAGGCACCATCGATCGCCAGGAAAGCACTCGTCAAATTGCTCTGCAGAAAAGGACCAGAGTTTTTCGAGGCTGTGGCTACGTACGTGGTAATGATGCACACAGCGATTGAGGCTCTCTACGTTCAAGGGTAGAACATACGCCTCTATCGGGTATCGACCCCCTGCCGAAGCATAAGCTCGGACTGATCCGTGAGCTGCATCATCCTGGCCATCGGTCATTCGAAGAGCGGACATAACCCGAGAAAGCTCTTCTAATGTAAGAGCCTCGCCTTCGGCAAAGTCGCGCTGGGAGCGCCGGCTTTGCATGATATTGTGTACGGGGAGGGTGCCCAAGAACTGGGGAGTTGGTAATGGAAGCCTATCAAAACGAGGGTATCCCTTGAAAACAATCTTGAGCCACTCATCAGGCCAAGACTCCCCAGGAAGGGTCGTGGTATCGGCATGGAATACTGTGCTGTGGTGGTAGTCCAGGAATTTAGGCTGAGTTTTGTTCATGTCACGCTCTCACAGGAAAAAGTGTGGTACGCCATTCGGGTGCTGTTGCCGTTGCTCGCACAGTCCGAGGTTATAGGGGATATCTTTCCAACGAGACGATGCTAATGGGATATAAGGCTCGGTCAGATAGAATTGCTGTAGCGTGGGCATGAGGATCCTAGAGACTACGAGCCCATGCTCGCGTACCTCCGAAGCGGTGATGTCTGCTTGGTAAACGGAGTGACCTCGCTCACTACAGAACTCGAGCACTCTATCGAGGCCATCCCGAGGATTGGCTACTTCCGGAAGAGCAACTTCGTCAAAAGCAACGACACGCCTTGATTCAGTCAGGAATGAAAGGTCCTGAATACGGTCACGGCGATTCCAGTAGAAGGCACGATCAGCTAGGGTGTCGCTCGTCATTTCTGGGGTTATCGTCCCACCACTCCGGAGTAAATCGAGCATCAGGGTGCGAATAAAGAGGCGAGTTTGACACGCTTCCTCTATCGCACCGATTATCGCTCGAGTGGGGTCCAAGCTACACTTGAGGCCTGCAGCCATCCACGGGGAGGGGCTCCCTTCCTGGAACTCCTCGGTGAGGAGAGCTAGCACTGGATACACCGGGAAGTCGGTCTGTAAAAGGTACACCTTCAAGGAAAGTTTGAACCGCTGGATATAATCTTGGAGTTCTGAAAGTAATGGGTGACTCCGTAGATCAATACGGATCCCTTCCGTGCGGCTCAGATAATGCACCATGAAGGCGTCACGCTCGAGGAGCTCGAGGATCGCCGATAGTGAGCTATCTTCTGTGCTCCAACCACAAGCGGTTCCGGTGCTCGTTATCGGGAATATAGTTGACTCAGAAGTCTTACTGCCTTCGTTCATGTAGACCAGCTGAGCGGGAAGCTTGGTGGGTCGTCCAGTAACCAGGTTGCTACCAGAGGTCCAGGAAAACAGTTCATCATCCGGCCAGTTGAAGCACTCGAAGGTCTGCGTAGAGAGTTGCTGCTGAGAGAAGAAGCGGAATTCCTCGACCGGTAGTTCAGGACTGATGTTCGGAAAGGTTCCGCGCGTCAATATCTCTCCTGGATCACGGATGAGTGAAAACCTTTCTGCTGCCTCCCCGGCTGACTTCATGAGTGCGACAGCGGGATCAAATGAAAGGCCACCGGCACTTCCTAGGCCCTTGCTCGAGGCAACGGCTTCGTCGAGATTCACGTTTATGCCGTACGAAAAATGAAACGGCTCATCGTAGTGCCTATTGAGAAGCTGGTAGTCCCTCACGATACGCGAGTCATCGAGGAGCCGTTGAGCCCACCCGCAGTTATCGGTGATCTTGGGGTAACGTTTAATCGGAGAAAAATTCCACATTGGAGGTATTCCCTGCTCACTGAATTTCAAGTGCTCATTGATAGCAGGATTCAGAACTTGAGCAACTCAAAAGCGCGTAAGGCTGCGCTGTTCTGAATCCTTTGCAACCATTGTGAGTGAGATGCCAGCGCACTACCGTTCCACTTGTCAGAGCGGCGCAGGTGTGTATTCAGCCGGCCGAAACACGGACTTCTCCCAAGTTGAAATCTACTACGTCTACGGGATGCTATACGAGCGCCACCTTTGTCAGAAAACCCCTCAAAATCTCACGATAGACGTGTAAACTTGCAATATCGATCCACTCCTCATCTGAACCGATTCCGCCCCCAATCGGACCGAATTCCACTCCGGCATCTCCCGCCCGGGTATAGTGGCGAGCATCGGAAGAACCTTGTGCGCAATACAGAGAGGGTCTCTGCTGGCGCACCTCGTACGTGACGCGTTGAAGCTCCTGCAAGAAGGGATTGGTATCCGGCACGAATAGAGCTGGCTCATCGGCCACGATTTCGTACGAGAGATCGTGCGGAATCAGAGCCTCTAGGCGCGCACGTGTTTCACTTGCCTCACCTGGGAGGAATCGAATGTCGAGGTGCGCCTCACAGCTATCAGGGATCTTGTTGTACGCTTGATTTTGGCAGTTGATCGATCCCACGTTGATGGTTGTTCGCCATACCTGCTCAGAGGGAGTAGGGTACTCGTGTTCCAATGTCTCGAGGAATCGAACCATCTTCATTACGGCGTTGTCGCCCCGCCATGGATAGGCTCCATGTGCTGCTTGGCCGTGAGCGAGGACCTTGATCCACAGAATCCCTTTGGCCTGATGTACGATGTCAAAGTTGGTGCTCTCCGCGGCGATCACAAAATCCGCTCGAACACCCTGTTCAATCTGATGTTTGGTTCCCCAAAAACCCCCGAGCTCCTCATCTGTTACGAGTTGTAGTGCTAGGGGGTAGGTGACTCTCGTCGCCATATTATTGAAGACATCAATAATGCACGCCACATTAGCCTTCATATCGGTCGCGCCAACTCCAAAGAGCTTGCCATCTCGGATCTCAGGGAGATACTGACTATCTTTGCCCGGAATCACATCCAGATGTCCGTTTAGGATCACCTTGAAACGCTCTGGTCGGGTCTGTCTATTGTACGCAAGAAGACTTCTGCAGCCGTTACAATCGAAAAGCTCTACCGTCCCGGTAGTTATCCGTGCTCGACACAATTCGAGACCCCTGTACAATTGGTCGGGATGCGTCGAGATAGTCTTTAAGCGGATGAGCTCTTGGGCTAGGTCCACTACGTGGTCGGAACGCAGTGATACGGCTTTAGGTTCATGTTTCATATCGCTGGTAGTCATTTCTGCGTCCTGTGTGGATTTTACCAAAAATAGGGGGCCAGATAGTTCAGGTAGCTCGTTCCTTATAAAGGGGAGAATAGTGCGCGAGTGTCGTGATACAAGTAAAATTACTCGGATAAAGTCAGAGGAGATTTCCTGGCTCAAAACGTGAGGTGTTTTAGGGGGAGGGTTTTCGGAGCAGTTTCTCGACGTGCAATTCGATCGAGATATGATCAATATGACGACCCCCGAGCTTGAAGATCACAAGACCTCGGAGTCAGAAGCACAGTCGGTAGGCCGATGGAAGTCCGAATTGTCCCCAGTCATACACGAGGTCTTCTTGAAGACACTTGGCGAGGTGCTACAAAGGTTTGGGTATGAAACCTGATAGGCAATTTCCGCAGCTCTGCACAGGGCGACTTTGATCGATACTCGGGACTACAGTACGAAGCGCCTAACCGTAAAAATGACCTCAGCCCCTCTTTGTATACCCATCAGATAAGGAAATCTGAGTTCAGCATTCCGTTGGCTAGCTGTTTGTCTCTGTCGTTCGGCCGGACTCCTCCCGGTAACTTGAGCTGTCTAACGTGGTTGTAGTCGCGTCGCCAGTTACGCGTGGTTGGCTCCATCTGTGCAAGAAAGACTGCCACTACTCTCTTCAGCTGGAAATTCTCCTTCAGAAGCTGCTTAAGCTGAAGCACGTCCGATATGTTCATTCCAACCAAGCTCTTCCGCCAGCGGTAGGCCATCGCCTGTGAGGCCCTAAGCTTCGGGCAGAGATCCTTCGCCGAGATTTAAGAGGGCGCACCGGCTTGGTCGCAAGGTAGAATCAAGCCGTGAGGGAGATACTCTCAAGATCAATCTAGACCCATACGATTATAGTCATGTGGAGTGTATGTACTGCGGCGCACCAATTAGAGACCCACATAAGCGCGCTTGTAAGCCGTGCCTCGAGAAGCTTTCGCCAGAGACAAAAAAGCGACTCATCGCCTTTGAGGCCAGGGAGAGCACCCGTATGTCGCTTGCAGGCGACTTTTTTTCCTTCTTTCGCGATCGGCCAGGTGCGTTTATTGTTGCGGTCTTCGTCTGCGCCTTCGTGTTACCGAAACTACTCTTCCGTTTTCCTTACGACGCACCGAGTGTAATCAGCCAAGGTTTTTCAACCTATGGAGATGCGTGTTTTAGGAAGAAACGCTGCTTGGTGATATATGTCGCACCGTGGTGCGGTGCGTGTAGAGGAGATGTGTCGTTCGTAAACGAGCTTCATGAGCGGCTCAAGAGCAACTTAAACGTCGGGTTCAAGGTGGTCATAGGAATCGATGAACTCCCAAACCTTCAGGAATTCGCCCGTAAATACAGCGCGCGTACCCATCTCGACACGGATGGTGCGATTAGAGGAGCACTCAATATACGCAGCTTTCCATCCTTTTTCTGGGTGACGGACGAGGGAAAGATTACTAAGCACCCGCGAGGCAACTATGTGCTGCTGCCAGGTAAGACTCAAAGCGAATCCTATATCGAAGCGTTCTTCGCGGACGAGCGTGAACTCTTTTGAGGAGTACGATTGTCAGAGAAAATCGACTCGTTCTTGGGGAGGCACAACGGAATAAGAGAGGGAGGGCACGGACGGTATCTAAGAAGGAGACTATGGCTGCCACGGTCGCCGGTATATGAAAGGAGGGCTCATCGGTGAATCAAGTGGGTAGAATTGGCGTTTCCGGACGTGAACATGCAGGTGCACGTAAACGTGAGCGTACCCGAAGAAGTGTGGTCACACGCCCTTAAAGGCAAAGTTTAGAAAGCATGCATGGCACCGATCCGTGTAAGCA
>JBBAUR010000042.1:0-29264 GCA_040398075.1 Bdellovibrionota bacterium
CGCTCGCCCAGCAATTCTCATTCATTTTTTTCAAAAATGAATGAGGCTGGGTTTACAAAGAGAGCGGGAGCACAGCGAGGGGGAGAGATATAGCAAAACTTATATGATACCCCCTCGGCTACCTCTCTGTCCTGTTTGCTCACTTCAAGCGCTTGAGCCAGGCTCAACTCCCCGCTCAAAGGCCCAATCTCCAGGCTGCTTGTGAAAAACATCGCATGTCACCCACTTAAAAACCCAGAAGCGCCTTATTTTGGACGGAGTTTACGTTGTTCCTGACCTCGCTGCCACCCACTCGATTTAAACTACTACTGGCAGATTTGGACAGGCGTAGGACACACTCAATCGCCTTATGGCATCGGACAGGCGCATGGAGGCGGAATGCTTGATCGGCCTCCTCCTGAGACGTGTTCCTCACAAGGACGCAGATCACACCGTGCAACACGTGCACCCACCGTCCGGAGCGTGCGTTTAGGATCCTCGTTCGACTATGTGCAAGAAACGAGATGACTGCTTTATACGTAATCATCTCGTCTCCTGTAAGTAGTCGTCTAAGGGTGTGAGCTCCGTTAGAAAGAGAAGGTGCTTTCGACTAAGCGGCGACTAATGCGCCCTTTGGAGTGACGCTGCTCTCTGCAAGGCTTGGAACAAGACCCTCTTTTTATGTTCGGAGAGTACACCGCGCAGTTCGTGAAAATGTTCCTGAAGCGGCGGTGCTCCCAACCAGTTGGCGATTTTATCGAGCTTTGGCTGAGAAAGTTGAGCGCTGATGAATTCCTCAACTTGGTGTGCCTCCGGGAAGGGCGGAAGCGGTGGTATCAGCGTTGCTGTGCTCATCGAGCTCGCACAACCTGGTATCACGAAATCGCTGACCGGGAACGCTACCTGCTTGATGTGGGGTGGGGGGAGCTGGGCTGTAAAACGCTGCATGGAGAGGTTGTACGATTCCAATCGTTCCTGCATGGATAAGTTGAATTCATGTTTGTACCAGTTGATTTTGAGCTTACCCGATGGAAGCTCAATTGTGGCAAATGCATCATTTCGACGAGAGGAGCGTTCCTCCCCGAGGTGTTGATGCGCATATTTGTGCTCGTAAAAGGATTCGGATTCGAGCTTTCCAGCGACGAACATTTTCAACTGCTCGAAACAGTTCCTAGCCTCCCTTCGTAACAACACCGCAGCTTGGCGAGTAGTGCGGCGTAGGAGTCGTTGAGCGAGCTCACACCCTCCATCCATGTGTAGGTTGCCCCGTTCCGATGAGAGATGCACAGCCTGCAAGGTCTTCGTCCAGTTGGGCGTCTTCGTGAGGCTATACTGGAAAACCAGTGCGCTGCCCCGCTCATCCTGGATCCGGATCTGCGGTACCGGGTCGTTTGTGTAGTCCCATTGGCCCACACGTGCGGTGCGTAGTGCAGCAAGTGCTTCACGCCGAGTCGAGCCGAACACACATTCGACTGCCTGCGCTGGGAGGGTCGGGTGAGAGTGATGCTCTAGAGAAGCGGAGATGTTGGTAGCTGATTCGAATTGCATGGCGTACCCCTTGGAACAATCTGCACATCCTACCGCAACACAGACACCTGAGCGCCGGAGGAAAACTCAGAAATATGACCCAGAAGAGAGCCCCCCGGAGAGATGTTTTGAGGGGGAATACCTACTTATGAGCGAGGTGCTCCCCCTATACCAGGCCCTGTACCAGTTTGAGGACTCGTAGCGACTTATTGCGAGTCCCGTACGTTGTCTCTTTCATGAAATTCACCTACCACGCCCCACGGCTTTTCGTCCTTACGTCGAGCGATTACTTGACGCTGGCTTGCAGAGCGGTGAATTGGTAGAAATTACCAAGCCGAGCTCGAGCTTTTTCAGGTGTAGACTCTACGCCGACCGCTTTGGACCAATCTGTAGAGTTTCGGATTGAATGTAAAGTAGGGCAGCTAAACAGAGGTGACTTATGAGCGCGATACGAGTACCAATATTGGTTGGCCTGCTTCTGCTTAGCGCATGCGCCAAGGCCCCATACATACCTCGCGGCGATGTATACAGAAGCTCGGAGCGCTCAGTGGACGAGCCGCAGATCTCTCGGGGTGAACCTAACACGATAGCTGATGGACTCGGTCACTACTTATTCTCGCTTCCGGAGAAGCTCGTGCTCTGGAACTGGAAGATGGGAAACCACGACATATCACCTGAGACGGAAGCGTCGATAAGAGCATATCTCGAGAGAAACGGACTCGATGCGGTGAAGGTGCGCCTCAATGAGTATGCACCCCTGGGAGAATGGAAACGTCTTACCAACAATGAGGGCGTAGGTGCAGGCTGGCGCTACACGCTGGGGGTCCTTTCGTGGCTCATGTACACGATACTTCCGGGGCGCATACTTGGGGGCGATGCATATAATCCTTACACGAATTCGATCTATCTGTATTCAGATATCCCAGTTGTTGCTCTGCACGAAGGTGGACATGCGAAAGATTTCGCGGTGCGTACGTGGAAAGGAAGCCGAGCAGCATTATACATACTTCCGATCGCGCCGCTCTTCATGGAGGCGCGCGCCAGTAATGATGCGCTGGGATACTCGCTCGAGACTGATCCAAAGCTTCTTGAGTCTGGGTACAAGATGCTCTATCCCGCCTATGGGACCTATGTAGGCTCTGAGGCCCTCAGAGGTGTACCCGTGATTGGTCCTGTAGCGGGTGCCATTGGTGCAATTCCAGGGCACATCATCGGGCGGATCAAGGCCAGCAACGTCAGGGAGCGTTATCCCCAGTCCTTCTCTTCAGAGGAAGATGTCGAAATGAGTGATACAGCTGCCTCGCAAAGTGGACAAGCCACCGAGGCGCAGTAATTCTCGTGTGCTCTTCATTTTGGAGGGGAATATGGCAGACATGATCCTGCCGTGCTTCTAATCGGTTAGCAGCTTCGTGAGGCGCTCGCGAATGAAACAGTCGGTCAGCAGGTCCGCAAGGAGGTTGTTTCCGGTGGGTGTCAGATGAATGCCGTCGTTGCTCATATAGTCTTTTTCACGCTGATGAGCGGGAAGTTTTTCGAAATAGTCTGCTACGTCGCAGAGGTGAGCTCCGGTAGAGGCTGCAACCTCTCGGATTGCATTAACGTATAATTTGTGGGTTGGTACGAGGTCCCGCAGATCGTATACCCAGCGTTTCGCGAGATAAGCTGGCTCTTTTCCCGGGACGTGCGAGGTGGGAGCAGTGACTAAGAGAGTTTTTATGCCATTTCGTCTTGATGTGGCTACCATGCGTTGGAGGATGCGCGTGAAGTCTGGCAGAGGGACACGAACACCGTGAGGATCAGAGTAATGTGTTACGTAGGCACGCTTCACGAGCTCAACTGTGCTGAGCCTGAGAGGCGCAAAAAATACGGGTGCTCCGACCCAAGCAACATCGAGATCGCTTGCGCCAAAATGCTTCCAGTGATCATTCCATCCGAAGAAGACGGTAACTATCTTGGGGCTGAGAGGAATGATATCCCGCTCGAGCTGCCGTAACCCCTGTGCAGAGCTCCAACCCCCAACACCGACAGATAAGCCTCGAACATTCTTATCTTCCGTGCGTCGGCGGATTCCCTCGACAACCTTGGCGGGATAACTACTGAATTCAGTGCAAGAGTCCCCAAGGAACACAATATGTGGGCGATTGTGTTGCGCGGCAGCAATAGTAGTCGCATAGTGCTTTGGAATCCAAAAGAGTTCACGATCGCGCGTGTATCGATCTCGTACCGTCTGTGGATCCGGCCAACCGAACTGGACCTCCTCGAGGAACGGCTGCGATGGAATGTCGAACAATCGCAGTACTACTTCACACAACGCCGCCGAAACTAATAGGCTCACTAGCGAGATGAAAATCCCCTGGTACCGGTGCCTAGGTGGTTCGTGCTGGATCATAACTATCTCGCATCTGCTCCATGCACCATGTGCCGCATGGTTATCATTGGCAACTGCCAGGCGGAACAGCTTTACTGAAGTTCTCCGAGTGAAGATTGGTACTCATCCCAGATCTGTATAGGAGTTATCTCCCCTTCCAGTTCCATTCCGTCACTGGTGAGATATACATGATTGTCCACGAAGGTGATATTCCAGGTCGGACTGCTGTGGTCAAGGGGAACGAGGTCGGCTAGTAGCTCCTCAGAGATCTTGAAGAATCTTATTTCTCTTACCCAGTTCGTCTTACTCCCTCGCAACATGTGGCAGAACTCGGGGATCTGCTGGTGCTCGTAGAAATAGACTAGGTGCTCTGCCAAAGGGGCAGAGCGAAGGGTAACCTCGAGCTTACGCCTCTCGGGTACCCCAAGCTGTACCCACAGGAGAACCTCTCCGGTCACATCTTTTTTCCAGATAGTGGGTTCCTTAGGCTCGAATAATCCCTGCGAAAAGCATTGTTCAGGTGTGTAACAGTGGGCGTATGCGATCATGCGGGCGTAGAGATGCGGTAGGCTCTCGTTGGGATGGAGAGCCGTCTTGGTTCTGAAGCGAGTAAAGATCTGCCGATCTACGTGGTTCAGCTCGAGAGTAAAGTTGTAGAAAGCCACGGCGAAAGACATAGTGCTCCTAGGGAAGCGAGGCAAAACCCGGGTTTTGCCTCGCTTCCCTAGGCACCTATAGCGCCGAAGAGCCTCCCAGTCAAAGCGGATAGACAGGTACAGGAGGGTGTCAGTCGCAGGAGCAGCAACTGATACCGTTCCTTCTTATAGAAGTTACACCACGTGCATCGGCTCTAGCTCCAGCGATGCATCACCGTTACGGTACCCCTCGTAGTACTTCTTGAGCTGCTGACGCATGATTACTCGCGACCGATGAAGGCGACTCTTAACGGCTGGAACGGAGAGCTGTAATATCTTGCTCACCGACTCGTTCGAGAGACCATCAATATCACGAAGGATAAAGATCGCTCGGTAGTCTTCCGGAAGTTTGTCGACAGCTGCTTCGATGGCGTCGCGAATTTCATGCTTCGAGGACATGAAATCGACGTCGAACATCTCGGTGCGGTTGCCTACCCAATTATTGAGGGTAGCGGGTTCGAGGTCTTCCAGTGATACAGAGCGACGACGATTGCGAGCCCGAATCTTCATGAAGCTAGCGTTCATGGTGACCCGATACAGCCAACTGGAGAACTGGGATTTGTGCTCGAAGCTCCCAACTTTCGTGAAAACAGTGATAAATACGTCTTGAAGGATCTCCTCTGAGTCTTCCTGGTTGCGGGTAATCCTCAGTGCTAAGTTGAGGACCTTGGAGCCGTATCTTTCGACAAGCTCCTCGAAGCAACTCTCTTCTCGAGCGGTAACGCCTTTAACAAGTTCTACGTCAGTTTTTCGTGTGGCCATGGTTCCCCCTTCCAAAACCGTTACCCGATGAAAAGGACTCTGCCACGGGGTTTCAGGAGAGTTGTCACGGAATTGTAAAATGTAGGGGTTGCCTCCCTCGGCTTTTACAAAGTTGGTACATACCTTCCCGGCTATCTTGCCATGTGAGGTGGGCCCGGGCGGCCCCAGTAGGTGTAGCTCTGCGGAAATGCCTAGCGGCCGGCCCTGCGCGGGTAGCGCTCGCGAACAAACCAGCTTACCACAAAACCTACAGCAAAGCCGCCTAAGTGGGCCATGTATGCGACACCTGGCGCGTGTGCGCCTACAGAGCCTAGCTGTCCGAACACCTGCATGAGTACCCAGATACCGAGGACGGTGTAAGCAGGCAGCGCTACAATGGTGTTGAAAAGCAGCACGCGAACGGCATTCCCTGGGTAGAGAATCAGGTAAGCACCCAGTACTCCTGCGATCGCACCTGACGCTCCTACGGTCGGTAATATCGAATTCGGTGCCGTAACTATCTGCGCGAGTGCCGCGACCACTCCTGCAATTAGGTAAAAGACGAGAAATTTAAAGTGGCCCAGTCGATCCTCTATTTGGTCCCCAAAGATCAACAGATACGCCATATTTCCGATGATGTGCATCCATGAGGCGTGCATGAACATCGAGGTTACAAGGGTCAGGTAGATCGGAGAGGGGCCAGGCGCCTGCACGATAGGGATAGATTCCCCTCTTATGGAGAGGTATTGCGTGGTCACGAGGTCAATCCCGTGTGAAATCTCGAATGGAACAGCGGCATACATGGCCAAGAACTCCTCTCCATGTCCCAGTTCCAGGAACCACACGTAACAATTGAGCGCGAGAAGCAGATAGACCACGAAAGGGAAGCGTTGGCGCCGTGTATTGTCATCACCTATCGGTACGAACATGTACGAACCTCGTATTGTTTCGGTTCAAGCTGACAAAGATAGCTCTGTTTTGAGCTCTCGGCTAGGAGCCCCAGCACCTCAAAGACATGACAGAATTGTAGAAGCGTGCGAGAATTTGGGAAGAATACGTATTTTCTGTATGTTGAGAGGTCCTATGTCGAGAGTCGTGATGTGCGCGAAATTCAAACGCGAGCTTCCAGGCCTGGAGAAGCCGCCCTTCTCGGGAGAGACTGGAAAGATGATCTTCGAGCGGGTTTCTGCGGAAGCCTGGAACCAGTGGAGTAAGGACGTTCAGATAAAGGTATTGAACGAATACCGGCTGAACATGGCTGATCCCAAGGATTATCAGGTTCTGGTGGACCAGATGATGAGGTTTCTAGGATTGGAGGAAGGTGCAGTGGCGGAGGTTGAGAATTCCGAGCGGGGCCGCAAGCAGTGATGAGGATCGTCATACTCGGGATTGGGCAACTCGGTTCGGCACTTGCGGAGAGAGTAATCCTGTCAGGCGTTCAACCCTCTCAACTACTGCTCATCGACAGGAAGTCAGTTGAGACCGAGGGCCTTGCCGGTATTCATGGGTGCCGCGTAGGGGAGCAGATACCAGAAAATTTTCATTTTGGAGCGAGCGATCTACTGGTATTAGCCGTCAAGCCTCAAGATGCCGAGGAGGCGTGTGCAAGTGTCCGTGAGATCTTGAACTCTGATACAATCGTCGTTTCTGTGATGGCTGGGGTGTCGCTGGCGCGACTCTCCGACCTGCTCGGACATACGAAGATTGTGAGAGCGATGCCCAATCTCGGAGCGGTAGTAGGCCAAAGTGCCACGGTGTATTGTGTGTCTTCTCAAATTGATCTCCGAGCCTGTGTCGTGGTCGAGGATTTCCTAGCGAGTATCGGGTCAGCATGGCGTGTTCAGGATGAGCGGCTCGTAGACGCCGCGACCGCAGTAGCAGGGAGTGGACCTGCGTATGTGTGTTGGCTTGCGGAGCAGATGGAGATCGTCGCACGCGAGTTACAGATTCCCGCGGAGAAAGCAGGAGCTCTAGTGTTACAAACTCTCAAAGCTACGTGCTCGTATCTGGAGAGTTCTGGTCAATCATTCGCGGAGCTTCGAACGCGAGTAACTTCACCGGCCGGCACAACAGCGGCTGCACTGGGGATTCTTGACCAATACGGCGCCGGTACAATCGTACAGAACGCAATTAGAGCTGCGTTTCATCGAGCGCAGGAGCTAGGTCAGTAATCTCATGCCCTTGCGAGGATAGGTTTGACTTGGCAGTTTGCCTTGCTGTGGGCTGGCGTAAGCGCAGCAGGGAGAACAATTGCAGCGCCACGTCTCCCCAGTGTATGGCCGTAACCAGCTGATTTGCCTTGCCATTTTCATTTTCCAACTTTCATCTCAAGCGATTTTTGAGCGTTTCCGATAGCTCATATATCGGCGGAAGCAGTACTTGAAGGTCGCAGGCGTCAAGAGCAGTAGTTGGCGAAAGCGTAGCGAAAGAGAACGTTAAGGATAATAGGACGCTATGTACGGGAAAAACCCACATGCCACGTATCAAGCTGTTCAAGTAACAACCACTGATCGGGGTCGGTTGCTCCTCATGATGTATGAAGGGGCCATCAAATTCCTGAAACAGGCGAAGGCCGGCCTCGAGGCGAACGACATAGCCAAGTTCTGTCGTTTCCTCAGCAAGGGCCAAGCAATCATCGCCGAGCTGATGAATACCCTAGACTTCGAAAAAGGCGGAACTATCGCCCGCGATCTCGATAGACTCTACGATTTCATGCTCTTCTATCTGACCGAGGCTAACCTGTACCGCGATGCCGAGCGCATTGCTAAGGTTATAGCGCTCATCGATACCATTTACTCTGCGTACAAGGAGATTATAGAGGGCGCCAAGAGTGAAAAGCCGCTTTCCACGCCGGAAGAAGCCGAAAAGATCGGAGAGGCTATTCGTCGAGTGCAGATATCTCTCTAGTCGTCTACGACTCTGCCCGAGCACAAGCGGAGTACTCAATGAACGGGGCTGGCTCTAGCCCCGCTTCGCTAACATTCTGAATTCTATTTGGATTCCTTCCTATCGAGTAGCATCGAAGGCTTAGGTCTCAGGTGCTTATTTTCGCAGCGCTAACGCCCTCTGCTGCATCCAAACTCTTGCGTATCCTCGTACCCATCGAACGCGAAGTACCCCTGGTGCCTTCAGAGGATTCATACTTCTGTGCGTTTAAATCCAGTGGTTTAGACCGGATAGGGTGGGTCGAACTTGTACGCCTGATGCCACCATCGGTGGTGGAGTAACGCAATGAAGAGGCATGACGTCATCTGCAAGGTGGTGTCGGTCCAGAGGACAGTAGGCGATGAGTAACTTGACGAAGCTCGCAGAACAGATGCGTAAGGACTGGGATCGACGTGTGAGTCACGATTATCGGTTCTGGATGAGCGATGGATACCAAGATGATGCGCAGATGTGGTCCACTGGGGAGCGTGATTTCGCCATAGTCAGTGAAGGTATTGAGTATGGTGAGGGGCGCACAGCGCTTGAGATAGGTTGCGGCGTCGGCCGGATGCTCAGAGCAGCCTCCAAGCAGTTTGGCCGAGTTGTAGGCCTCGACGTGTCGCAGCGTGCTATCGACAAAGCGCGTGAACTAATAGGTCCTCATTCGCGGATTGAGTTGGTAGTGGGGTCAGGCTTTGATCTACAGCCCGTTGAGACCCAATCGGTCGATTTCGTATGGAGCTATGCAGCATTGACCAGCATGCCTACGGCGGTCATCGCATCCTATCTCATCGAGATGAAACGTGTCTTGAAGCCGGGAGGTGTAGTACGGCTGCAAGTGTACCTCGGACAGTACCTGGGAGTATCAGAGAATGATACTCTTCACCTTCGATGCTATAGCCGCGAGAATTTTGGAGCTGCGGTTGAGCGAGCTGGATTGCGAATGGTTGCGTCGCGCGAACTTGTCTTGCCGATACCGGTATCGTTCAAGGAATGCGGTGTAGAGGCGATCATTGTAACGCTCGAACCAACTCAAAGTGCGGCTCAATCAGCAGAAAGTATAGCTCAGGCGCTGCTCCCAGAGGGGGAGTCCGATGATACCGCCGAGCATGCTCCCTTGGATTTAGAGGCCTGGATGACCCTGCGTTATGCAGAGGAGCTAGCCGATGCAGGTGAACACAGACGTGCACGGCAAGCGCTCGATTACGTGGTTGCCAATTGCCGAAGTACCACCATCGATATCAGTGATATCTTAGAACGAATATTGAGCAAAACTCAGGGTGAGGTGCCTGTCTCTCCGAAGGCAGAGCCGATGAGGATCGCAGGAGATGCCCTCGTATTCGAGCTCAATATGCGAGTGGTTGAAGAGCGTTTTCCTGAGCTACACTCAAAGCTCATTGAAACCACCACGGCCGGGGAACAGAGCATAGAGCTCCGCAGCACGAGCCAGGGCCCGGCTCTCTGGCGTCGCGCAACCTGCCTTGACCACGCAGAGAAGCCAATAGCAGCTGCGGAAACGTGGGTTGGACGCTCGTTGCGAGAATCGAGACTGGAGAAAGCAACCGGGGTTCTCCTGGTAGGGTTCGGTTCAGGCTACCATGTAGAGAAGTTTCTCGAGAAATCGAAGATCCCCGTGTCGTGTGTAGAACCGAGCATCGATGCGTTGCGTGCGGCACTTTCGAGTAGAGACCTTCGAGACGTTCTGGCAAAGCTCCGTTCTCTGTACGTTGGCACTCCGCCCGAGGGGCTCAAGATCGAGGTTGGAACAGAGCTTGTCGTTAGGCCACAAAATGTGGTTCTCGATAGCAAGCTTGTAGAGCAGTGGAAGGGTGCGTTTTACGGGAAACGAGGCATCTCTGCCTTACACCCGAAAATCGGCGTATTAGGGCCGATTCAGGGGGGAACGATACCTACAGGACTTTACACGTACAACGCGTTGCTACGTTGGGGACAGCGTGTCCGGCGGTTCGACATGAGCGGGTTCAACGATGGTTTCAACCTCATGGATCAGTTTCTATCGGCTGACCTCCGTAAGGGTGCGATGCGTAATGCTTACGTAGAAATGCTCTCTCAGTTGCTCCTCGAGAGCTTCACCGAAAAGCCGATCGATATCCTCATCTGTATGGCTCAATCTCCCATAACTCCACGGGTGTTGCTGGAGCTCCGCCGCCGAGGCGTCATCACCGTACTGTGGTTCGTCGAGGACTACCTGCGTTTCACCTACTGGCGAGACATGGCGCAATTCTACGACTTCATTTTCACGATTCAAAAGGGAGAGTGCATAGATGCCATCAAGAAGGCTGGAGCAGGAGAGGTTCACTATCTTCCAACAGCCTGCGATCCCTATCTTCATATACCGATGCAGCTCAGTGCGGAGGAGCGCGAAAAGTGGGGCTCACCAGTCTCCTTCGTCGGAGCGGGCTATCACAACAGACAACAGATGTTCGCCTCACTAGCCAGCTATCCCTTCAAGATTTGGGGTAGTGAGTGGCCACTCTGTAAGCCATTCGACCGCATGGTTCAGGAAGAATCGCGTCGAATCGCACCAGAGGAATACATAAAAATCTTCAACGCATCCGAGATAAATCTCAATCTGCACTCGAGTATGGAGCGAGATGGTGTTGAGCCGAATGGAGATTTCCTCAATCCGCGCACGTTCGAGCTGGCAAGCTGCGGAGCTTTTCAGCTTGTCGACAAACGCGTTTTGCTGCCCGAGGCTTTTGACGTAGGAAAGGAGATAGTTACCTTCGAAGACCTACCGGACTTGAAGGAGAAGATTAATTACTACCTTGCCCATCCTGAGGAGCGCGAAGAGGTAAACAAAAAAGCAAGAGAGCGAGTCTTGAGAGATCACACGTACGACAAGCGTATAGAGCAGATGCTCTCGGTGATTTACGCATCTAAGTACGAGCACCTGAGAGCACGCGAGGATGCGAGCCCGTGGAGCAAGATGAATCAGAGGAGTGAAAAATATCCTGAGCTACAAACGCGTTGTCGGGTGGCTGCAGCGCGGGGAGAGGAGGCAACGCTCGATGCTCTCATTTCCGACATAGTCACTGGAAACGGTAAACTCAGCGAAACCGAGCAGAAGTTGCTGTTTCTCTTCCACGTTCGTAAGCAGATTATCCGCATGACGAGGGAAGAAGCTGGTTTGAAGGGATAGCAATATGAAGAAGCGTCATCCGCACAAGAAGAAAATACTTCTCGTCAATATAACTCGCTTGGGAGACATGTTGCAGGCTACTCCTACTATAGCGGGTATGAAGGCAGAGAACCCCGATTGTCACATCACTGTATTAGTAGAGAAGCAATTCGCTGAGGTATGTTCCGTCATTCCTAACATTGACGAGGTCGTAGGAATCGACCTCGCTTTCACGTGCCGCTCGATTGCGCGAGAGCAGGATGGAATCATTGACGCATTCGAGTATATCACCGAGGTTGTCGAAAATCTTCGTAAGCAGGACTTTGACTACTGTCTCAATATGTCATCGTCAGCTTACACCGCGCTTTTATTGAATCTTGTCGGTATTACGCGTAGCGGCGGATGGACATCGGATGAAGAGGGATACAGAGTCATCGAGTCGGAGTGGGCGCGGCTGTTTGCTACCTCCGTCTTTCATCAGAACAGGAATTTCAACTCTCTGAACCTGGTGGATATATTTCGGTGTTCGGCTGATGTGGAGGACCATCCGCGCAAGTTACTCATCAACGTCGAACCGGCAGCACGAGAATATTGTGACTCCCTACTTAGCGATGTCGGGTTCACGAATACTGGCCCATTAATCGCGCTTCAGGCGGGAGCCAGCCAAGGCAAGCGGCAGTGGGATCCCTTGAAATTCGTTCAACTCGCAAAAATACTGGTAAATCAGCACAACGCCAGGGTGGTTCTGACCGGATCTGCCAAGGAATCTAATATCATTGATCCGATTGTAGCAGGCTGTGCATCTCCCAACGTGGTCTCCTTCGCTGGTAAGACCTCGGTTCCTCAGTTGGCCGCACTCCTCGAGCGTGCCGAGATTCTCGTTACGGGTGATACGGGAACGATGCACATGGCCGTGGCCGTCGATACCCCTGTAGTAGCGATGTTTCTGGCTTCCGCGTTCGGCTTTGAGACGGGCCCCTATAGCGAGGGTAATCTCGTTCTGCAGCCTGTGATCGGATGTGGCCCGTGTAATCCGAATAAATCGTGTGCTCGACCGGATTGCCACGAAAACATCACTCCAGAGTTGATGGCTCACCTGACTATCCAACGTCTGCATGGAGATGTTAGCTCGGTGTCACCCGATGTGGCCGATCCTCATCAGGTTATAGTATATCGCTCTTGTTTCGATGAACTGGGTTTCTGCGACCTCACTCCGATAAACCAACCGGGCAAGGATGCTTTCATGCGCTACCGCAGTGCATACCGTAAGTTGTGGCTCGATGAGCTCGGAGGATATGAGATGCCCGTTGGAGCCACGGCGGAGTCTGCTCTCAAGATAGTCGAGCCGCATGTAGAGGGACTTAAAAAGATCGCAGACTGTGCGGAGAAGGGGCAGGGGCTGATTACTGAGCTCGTGCGCCTGGTGCAAGACGTTTCAGCACCCGCGGTGCAACTCGGTACTGTTAATAAAGCTTTGAGTGAATTAGATAGAGATATTGAAGAGTTGGGCTTCCATTACGGGTCTCTGGGACCACTTTCACGTATGTTTGTTTTCGCCAAGGAAAATTTACAAGGAACCGATGCGCTCGATCTCGCATCTCAAATGAAAAGAGTCTACCAGGACCTAGAACGAAGATGTAGGAAGTTCGAAACTTACTACATTGGCTCGTGATCGAGGATAGGATTCGCAGGCAGGGTTCGAAGAACAGTAGAGAGCACCTAACACAGGTTTTCTGAGGAACAGGAGTGGCTATGTTGAAGATACGGATTAACGGCGAGCTTTCGGATATCGATGCAACTGAGGTGCAGCGTTTCGCGGATCTAATTGAGCTCATCAAAGCCTCAATTGACCCTGAGCACATGATCACTTTCATTCAGATTGACGGCCGTGAGCTAGCAGATGACGAGTGGGTCAAGAGTGTTTCTCAGATAGCGGGAGAAGTACTCGATGTGAAGACGGGTAACCCAGAGGAATATGTCGCCGAGCGTATTCAGGATGCTTCGACGGTTGTGCGCTCGTGTTTTCTCGAGTTCAGAGATGCTCGAAAGGGCTTCCAGGACGGGGACATGCAAGCCGGTAACAAGCGCTTGAAAGTAGCAGTAGATACGCTGCGTGCTTTCTTCGAGTGGTACGGTACGCTCTTGCAGCTAGTTCCTGACATGAAGCGCGATAGGCTCGATATCTCTCCGCAGGTACAAGATATATCCGAGACTTGCAAAAAGATATGCCAACAGCAGCTGTATCAGTCGTGGTGGGCGCTCGGTGAGAGCCTGGAGAAGGACCTCGAACCAAAATTAGATAAGCTGGAAGATGTTTGTCGGCGAGTCGCTCGCGACATTCAGATGCCCTCGACCTCTGTGTAGTACACCAGAGGGGAGAGACGACCGGGGCCGAGTAGCGCTTTAACGCTACTCGGCCTTTTGCATTTATCGGGCTGCGGAAAATAGCTGTGAAGCAAACAATTCGGGGTTTTGGTGATGGCCGAGGATGTACTTTCGCAGTAGGAAGGGGTTTCGCCTCGCTTCCTCAGGGAAGGAGAGACAAAGGAAGAGGAGAGCAGAGAGAAATGAAGACTGGCGAACGAAAATAAAGAGACAAAACCGAAAAACCAAAAAAACAAGGTAGGGGAGCGCTTGAGCCTCTCCTAAAACGTGAAAAGTCCTGGCTAACCTTCTACGACTTCAATCCCTCTGCTCAAGCAAGGTATCTCCTTGCGTCAACAGAGTGGTGATCCTCTACCCTACCCCTATCGCTCTCCTTTGGATGTCGGCAGACCGGAAAAAGAACTGGAATTATTTCTTGCAAGCTAGAACAGCGTTCTCGAGGTCAGATGTGCTCGCTGAGTAAATTTCCGGGACTAACGGCAGCCACCTCGCATCATAACCACTAATCCCCCCAGAGGGAGAAGTACGAAGATTGCTATGAAGTCTGACTGTGTCGACAAAAACCTCTCCACCCGGCATCGCGAGCAAGCGGCCGACCCCTTGGTGCCCACCAAGGTAGGTTTCGTGTCTCCGTGGAATCAGAGATGCGGGCTAGCTACGTACGGTCGCTTCCTCGTAGAGCAGTTTACCGCGCGCAATATCGTAGTACTGGCCGAGCATGTTTCGGACGCCACGCAATCCGATGAGCCTTTTGTGCGGCGCTGCTGGACTCGAGCCGGTGCTGGCGCCTCGTCGGGAGACTACTCAGAGTTGAAGGAGACGGTAGTTCGGGAAGGAATAGGGGTTCTACACCTCAATTGCCAAGCCCGTTTCTTCGTCCAGCCGAATTTCAGTAGATTTCTCGAAGACATCAGAGCGAGTGGAACCAAGGTAGTTGCGCAAGTGCACAATTTGTTTACTTCGTCAGCAGACCTTCGCCATCTCCTTACCCATGTGGATAAAGTACTGGTTCATACCCCAGAAAATCGCCTGGAGGCGATAGCGAATGGTTGTCACCCTTCGTGCGTGGAGGTTGTTCCGCACGGTGTGGTAATTCGCACTCCGGAGGCAGGAGAGACGAAGCGGTCCTTGAGGAGTACGTTAGGGCTCTGTCAGGACAAGCCGATCATTACGGCATTCGGGTTCGTTCAGCCGCACAAGGGAATGGAGGCGGTTATCGAGGCGGTCCTTCATCTGAAGCAGAGAGGAATCGCCGCGCAGGGCCTCATTGTAGGGCAGACCCGTACCGACGATCCCCAAAGTCTTGCCTATGCACAGGCGCTAGAGTCGCTCGTTCACTCCAGTGGGCTGAATGATTCCATTAGGTTCGTCACATCCTTCGTCACAGATGAGCAGGTGGGCCAATATCTTGCGGCGTCGGACTTAGTGGTCATGAATTATCGTTCACAGCACTTCGAGGCCTCAGGTGCATGTGCCTTGGCCCTAGGGGCAGGTTCCATCGTCATAGCCTCGCTCGCTCCAGCTATGATGGGTTTTGGTGATTCAGTCTGGCACCTAACTGCTGGGTACGGTCCTGGATTAGCTGCTGAATTGATTCTCGGCAATCCGCATCTCCGTGAAGAGCTCCAGCGCACCGCCCGGGAGTATTGCCAGAGGCATTCATGGCCCCGTATCGCCGAACGCGTAACAGATATCTACCGATCGCTTGGCTTCTCTGTAGCTCCCCGAGAGCTCGAGGGGGCAGCGCATAGTAAGGAGAAGACCGTGACAACCAACGCAAGCACATCGCCAAAAAAGACCCGAGTGTTGATGCAGAACCGTCCAAGCACCTTCACTCAAAGAGGCGGAGACACTGTAGTTCTCGAGAAACTACGGGATGGCTTGACGAGTCGAGGTTGGGAAGTGACCGTTGACGTCAACGCAGCCCAAGACCCGAAGCAATTCGACCTCGTACATCTGTTCAATTTCGCCACCGTTGACTACACTCGCGAGCTAGCGCAACGAGCGCACACAGCCGGAGTTCCCTATGTAGTCACGACGCTCTACGAGGATCTCCCCGAGTTCCACAACCAGTCACATCTCGTGGCATCTCGGCTCGTCGAGTACGTCCGACGCGGGCAGGACCGGGCATGGTGGCAAAGTGCGAGTGTCGACCAGAATGCGGTCCAAAAAGCTCCTCGTTTCCAGAGTGATTGGACTGCCTTGAATGCGGCAGCGCTCTTTCCAAATGGCGCAGGGGAAGCTCGGGCTCTCCGTCGTGACTACTCTGGGGTAAAAAGTATTATCGAGGTGCCACTCGGGCACGAAGTTGGAGCTCTTTCGAGCGCGGAAGCCTTCGAGAGGGAATACAAGGTCAAGGACTTCGTGTTGTGTGTAGGTCGCATCGAAAGCCGAAAGAATCAGTTGATGTTGCTCAAGGCTCTAGAGGACAGCGATCTTACGGTTGTGCTAGCAGCAGGAGGGTTCTCCTATCAGCCAGAGTATGATCATGCAGTGCGCTCGTTCAAGCGCAAGGGAAAGACTCTGATCCTCGATCGGCTCTCACCCGAAATGCTCTCTTCCGCTTATGCGGCTGCACGAGTACACGTTCTTCCGAGCTGGTATGAGCTCCCGGGCTTGGTCTCGCTGGAGGCAGCAGCTCACGGTAAGAATATAGTCGTGACTCGCACGGGCACGACAGCTGACTACATCGGTGATAAAGCTTTCTACTGCCTACCGGGTAGCGAAGATTCAATCGCCTCGGCGGTTATGGCTGCATACTATGCCCCCGTCAAATCAGGTCTGGTGGATATGGCTCGTTCGCACACGTGGCACAAGGCAGTCGACTCTACGATATCGGCATACGAGCGGGTGCTCGGAATCTCGATGCAGGACTCCAGTCAGAAAAGCACGGGGGTCTATGATATGAGCATGAATCCGGGAGAGTTCCAGGATAGCCTCGAGGCGGGTGAGCTAGCTGCTAAGAGTATGGATTTTGAGCGTGCGCTCGAACTTCTTCAGAAGGCCGAAAAAATGGATCCGCGATCCGTTCGTGTTCTCAAGGCGATCGGGGCTGTGTATCTGGCTCAATCCAGGATAGAAGAAGCTAAAGTAATGTTCGAACGAGCTCTGGCTGTGGATCCTCGTGACCCCAAATCACTGACAGGACGAGGAATGTGCGAGCTTGCAGAGCGGAAGCACTCTGAAGCCCTGCCATATCTACGTAACGCGCTCAACGTTGCCCCGGATCACATCGTGGCTGTTCATCAGTTCATGGAGTGTGCTTATAGACTGGGCTCTCTGGAAGAATTGAGACAGGTTCTCGAGCGCTACCTGGCTGTCAAACCAGGCGATCACGAGATTCGCTACTGCTATGCAGGGTGCCTATTCAAGCAAGAGCGTCTGGCGCAATCGAGAGACGAGCTTGCAAAGGTGTTAAAAGAGATGCCTACTCACGGTGCGGCTCTTGAGTTGCACAAGCTCCTTGATGAACGCACCCCGGAGATAGATTTCGCAGAAGCATCAGCCAAGTCCTCAAGCGAGGTAGCTGTAGTCAGAGAAGTTACGGCAGCAGCCGCTGGTCAGGAGGAAAGGTCAACACCCCTTGAAAAGCCCATTAGCCCTCTCCAACAATCTTTGGCTGAGCTTTCTCAGAGAATTACCGCATGGAAGGTACATGCAGATAGCCCTGAAAAGGAGACCTCTGTCAGAGAGTCCGAAAACGTAGCGCTTCCTGAAGTGCCCAATTCGCTCAACCACTCGGCCACCACCATCCCGCTTGCATCTCCTACAACCGAGGGAAGCAGCTATGTAGATGGTATGTTAGAAAAGGTCGAGGACCTCAAGCGGCAGCGTCTGTTCGAGGAGGCTAAGCGCGAACTCGAGCAGATTCCCTCGGCTGTCAGTATGAACGTACTGCAGCATCAACGAACCAAGTGCTTGGAGGCTGAGTTTCTGGTGTTGGAGGGCAACCTTGCCGGTGCTGCAGAGATCTACGAACGACTCCTCGACGAAGATCGCAGGTGTCCGAGGGCACTGTGTGGACAGGGCGCTCTCGTTGCAGACGCTCAACGATGGCCAGAGGCCAAAGCGTTGTTCGAAGAGGCGTTGAGGGTGGAGCCTGGATACGATGTCGCGCTAGCGGGTTTGGGGTTGTGTGCCATGGTAGGGAATCAGGAGGAGACCGCTTTCGACTTCTTCATGCAGGCAGCTCGGAAAAACCCGGAAAACCACAGAGCGATATTCGGAGTTCTGCAGCTCGGGTACCCTCTTCAACGGTTCAGCGAGATAGAGGACCTGCTCAATGCGTACCTAGAACTCCATCCAGCTAGTATAGACATGCTCTATTCGCTTGCCGGTGTTCTGTTCAAGCAAGGTAAGGTCTCACAGGCTCGACTCGAAGTGGAGAAGATCCTGCTTTTCGAGCCACAGAATGAGCGTGCTCTCGAGCTGCAGAAGATAATCCAAGATACGGAGACAGTCTCTCGGCCTATAATGTGAGAGGCCCGATTGGCTCAAACTTTCAACAATCGTAATTGTCGAGAGACTACCGGTAGTACGGCGATCTGAAAAGGCTTCCGCTGACGAGCAGTCTCGTTAACGTCGTGCATAGTGGAGCGAATAGCTTCGAACCCCTCGGACGCATAGAGAGCCTTGCGCACATCCTCCGTGGTGGTAACGGACTTCGCGAGCAATTGGCCGGTGATGAGCGAGATGTTGCGCCTGATCTCTTGGTACGAGCCATTTACCAGCTCTTGTTCCCATTTGTTACCCGCCTCAATCATGGATTCGAACTTGAACAGGTTGTTCACTCCGAGGTCGTCAAAGACCTGCGAAAACACCGAGGCAACGGTCTGAACGTCCTGCCTGAACTCACGAGCAGCCCACAGGATTTCAAGTACAGGGAGGATGCGGCGATACAACGACAACAAGACCGCCTCCTCATGCGAAGCTCCAAGCTGTCTGTACCGCCCAACTCTTCGCTCAAATCGGACAAGTTCCTCACCTGAAAATACCCGCACAGCGTGCTGTGCGAGGGTATCAAAAGCATCTGAGTATAGCTTCACCATCTCTCCGAGAGAGAGTGAGGCTCCGTGGTAGTGAAGCAGCCACTCGGATGCCTCCCGCAGAGCTACCCCGATCTCGAGCCACAATTGGGTAAAGTCGCCGCATCCCTCCGTCGTATCGAGACGACGTATCTTTTCTCTCAGACTATCCGTATTGAGGATTCGGTCGCCAGCGAGCAGGCATTTCATCACTGTCGAGACTGGAGCGCCCCGCATGCTCACGATCGAATTGACGTATGCGATCCCTACCGCCGGTAAAAGCGTATTCACGACCTCACTGGCTATGATGTCGATTTTGAGGGGGTGTGATAGTACAGATTCACGGTGCTCCTGTTGAATCTTGTGCGGGAAGTAGTTTAGGAGAAACGGTACGAGGTTGTCATCTGTACACAGAGCTGACGTTCGCAACTCTTCCTTGATCCACATCTTGACTGCAGCGCTGCAAAGCGCCAACTCGGGTCTGCACAGTCCAAGCTTTTTCTCGGTTCGCTGATCGAGTTCAGATTCGTCTGGCAGGTTGTCACGCTGTCGATCGAGGTATCCCAACCGGTCCATGAGTCGGATGAGTAGCTTGTACTGTTCAGTCGTCGTTTTCGAGAGAAGGTGTGAGACCGACAACATCAATGATTGATCTTGATTGTGCCGTAAAACGGCACCCACTACTTCGTTGTCGATATCTTTGAGGAGGGCATTTCTCTCGGTCACGGTAATCGAGCTAGCTTGTACCAGGGGGGCGAGAAGTAATTTGAGGTTTACCTCGTGATCAGAGAGATCAACTCCACCCGAGTTGTCGATGGCGTCAGTATTTATTCGACCACCGCGAAGCGAAAACTCAACACGAGCCCTTTGTGTGAGCCCAAGGTTGCCCCCCTCTCCGACTACCCGCACCCTCAGTTGTTCGGCGTTGACACGAACGCGGTCGTTAGCTCCATCGTTGACGTCGCTGTGAGACTCTGTTCTCGCTTTGACATAGGTGCCTATTCCGCCGTTCCACAACAGGTCCACCTTTGCTCCGAGTACGAGCGTCACTAGGGTCTCCCCATCGACTACGTCGGGAATCTCCTCCGGTACCGAGAGTGCAGAGCGTATCTCTGGGCTCAGGTGTATCTCCTTGTCGAGGCGATTGAATACGCCGCCTCCCTTCGAGATGAGAGATGACGAATAATCCGACCACTGGGAGCGCGGAAGCTTGAATAGACGCTCTCGTTCTTTGAAGGAGACCTCAGGATCGGGGTTTGGGTCCACAAATACGTGTTTGTGGTTGAAGGCCCCCACGAGCGCCATATTTTGGCTCGACAGTAATCCGTTCCCGAATACATCACCGGACATATCTCCGATTCCTATCACCGTGAAAGGATGGGTCTGATAATCGATTCCGAGATCGCGAAAGTGACGGCAAACGCACTCCCAACCGCCCCTGGCTGTAATCCCGTATTTCTTGTGGTCATAGCCCGCCGACCCGCCCGATGCGAACGCATCGCCCAACCAAAAACCGAATTCATTCTGAGCGATAGAGTTTGCAACGTCGCTGAAGGTTGCTGTTCCCTTGTCGGCTGCCACGACGAAGTAGGGGTCGGGTTCATCATACACGACCGCGTCACTTGGGTGGGTCACAACTCCGTGTACATTATTATCAGCTAGTGTGAGTAAGGCAGAGATGTATTCACGGTAGCTCTTTTCGACCGCTGCGCTCAAGGACTCCCCCTCCTTAATAGGGGCTTTGAGCACAAAACCGCCCTTTGCGCCGCTCGGTACGATGATGACATTCTTGACCTTCTGGGTCTTCATGAGTCCCAAGACTTCAGAGCGATAGTCATCGAGACGCTCACTCCAGCGTATTCCACCGCGAGCCACCCGAGCGCTTCGCAGGTGAGTGCCTTCGATACGCGGAGAAAACACGAAAATTTCGAAGAGCGGCCGAGGGTGGGGCATCAGTTCCACTTCGCCTGAGCGAAGCTTGAAGGCGATCGTGTCGCTCTTCGAGTAGAAATTTGTTCTCACCGTGCTTCGAAGAAGTGAGACGATTGCTTTGAGTACTCGATCGTGGCTGATATCAGGGACCTTTCTGAGTGCCTCAGTGAGCATCCCTTCCTCCCTGATGACAGAAGCTCTGCGCTCATCGAGGGACAGGTTCCGATTCGGATTGAACTTGACGTCGAAGATGCGACACAGGGCAGCGGCTACGCCGGGAGCAAACGCAAGGGCCTCCCACATTGACCTCTTCGTAGTAAATTTATTGACTTGCCAGAGCAGGGCACAATACGCGCGAAGCAGTGAGATCTGTCGAACTGAGAGGGATGCTTTGCGTAGCAGCAGATTCAGGATGTCATTATGTGCCTCGCCCCGCATGACGGCAGTAAGGCCCGGAGAAACCGATGAATTGAATGAGTCTTGTTCGAGAGCCTCCCCATCGTAGGCGCGCGTCGCAAGTTTCAGGAGATACACCATACCCTGAGGGGCGCGGCAGTTGTAAGAGTTGGCACTTCGTACTTCAAGACCCACGTTTTCGAGGATTGGGATGGCGCTACTAATTGAGAGATCTGGGCTCAGAGAAAAAATTGACACTACCGTTAGTCCTTGTTCAGGCCGGGGTGTGTACATCGATACACCGGTCGGATTTTCGGCGTTTATGTGCGCCAAAATTTTGAGATCAAAGAGTGCCTCGATTGCTTCAGTAGCTACTTGGTACTCTTCGGGAAATACTTGTGCTGGGGAAAATGCGAGGTTGAGCCCTGTTTCGGCAATCAGTTCCTCCAACTGATTTTCCCAGGTCAAGGTCGCTTGCATGATCGCTTCGGCTAACGTTTCACTCGGAACCGAGCCCGGGTGATTTTGCGGCAGTGGGGTACTTATATACAGGCGAAGTTGGCGACGTTTGCTAGAGTCGAGGTGTATCTCGCTCGAATTCGAAACTGCGCCAAGCGTATGCTCGATTCGCTCTTGGATTTCAGCTTGAACACGGGCGCTGTAGCGTTCAGGGGGCAGCACAACCATGGTGAAAGCTCTGCGGCGCAGGTCATCAATGGAGGTGTGTGAGCGCGTGACCTCACGGCTGAAGACTCCGAGCGCTAGATTGATGTACGAGCGGAGTTCTGCAAGTGATGCGCAGAGAGCATCGTCGGTCGGCATGTTGTCGACGACTTCAACCATGTACTTGAAATCGTGAGAGCCTGGTAGGGCAACATCTTCTTGGAGGATACGACTGACCTTCCGACGAACAAGAGGGATATCTTGAGCCTCTTTGGTCCAGGCCTTTGACGTTAGGTAGCCACACAAAGAGAGGATTTCGCCAGAGCCTCGTGAGGTGCGAATGAGTACGTGAATCAGGGTGGCGGGACGATGTACAGCGGAGCAGTGTCGAAGCTTTCTAATGGATAGGTCAAGGTGCATGCTCTCTAATGCTCCCAGATCCTCTCCTACTTCCCGCAGGATCGCTTCCCTGTAGGGTCCGGGTACTCGCCAAAGTCCGAGTGCCCCCTCGGGGATCGCTTTCCCTGGCTGGCCAAATAAGGCGGTACCCAGAAGGAAGAAGCTTCCGTCAACGAGCCAAGAGAGAAGCTCCGAAGCCTCTTGCGTCTCAATCGCCCCGAACTCGGCGATTAACTCGGGCATGCGTATCGAGCCAGCCCACTTGGCGATGAAAGACGACATCGGCTCGAAATCCTCGACTACCGATTTCAACACTTCGATAGTTTCAGAGAGGCGGGGTAGGAGCTTTGTCACGGCATCATGACAGGCTGGGTCGATGTCTACATAAGACATTGCTACGGGGCTGCCTTTGTAAACAAATATGGGGTGTAGAAAAGCGTTAACCCGCACCTGTGCATCCGATAAACGTTCAGCGAGTGAACTTACAATAAAGGGGCAATCGTGGAGCGCGGTGAAGAGGGACAGGGTACCGCCTTCCTGTTTCACCGATACCCCGACGCCATCAGAGGACTTGGTCATAGCTTCAATCGTTTCAATACACCCCGCGACGATTGTTGCTACTTGGGAGGTTGAGCGAGAGACAAGGAACTCGTGTGGGGCACGTGCAAAGAGTCTCAGAAGGAAATCCTTCAGTGAGATGCCTGCGCGACCGGTTTGCGGAATGCGGAGGTGTTCGAAGGTCGCCTGCAGTTGTGGACTGAGGGATCTCTGTACATCGTGTATAAATTGGTCCGTGAATACTTGAGCACTTACATCGTTGTTCATGCGGTGTCCGTTTGAGGTTTTAGCCTCAATTCCCCTATCGGCGATTGAGATCTTTTTCGAACAACAGCCTCAGGACTCGGGAATTCAAGCCACCGCACGTCGAGCTGCGTTATCTGAGCTACAAAGTATAGCCTTAGGCTGCCGAGGTGAGCACGGGGATATTGATTAGGCAAGGGAAACAAAAGCTTAAAGCCCCTATGTCTGTAAACCGCGTGTCGCTGAATAGAACGTCGTGGGGTGCAACACGGTAATAGGTGTCCTGCTCCCCCAGATTAATTACGCGCCAGATCGTACAGGTGTGCTCGATGGGGTCGATACATCATGTAGCAGAAAAAGATGTGGTCACAGCTTGGCTATGAGATTGGCCATGTGGTCAAGACAGACGCATGAGTCTGTGGAGGCTGCAGCAGTCTCTGAAAGGAGATAGCCAGGTTATGGAATGGACCACGGCAGCATTCTGATATTTTAAATAATATCAATATGTTGTCGTTCTGACAGTGAGGTTAGTAGTATGAGTGGCTTCTCATTTGACCCTTTGGCGCCACCACGTACCGCAGCATTCAACCGGTTAGCATCGGTGAAGGTTGGCGAAGGTGGTGTGCAACCGAACGGGGAGGCGAGTCCGGCGCCGCCTGCCCGAGAGATATTTAACGAGTTCAGTAGCCCCGCCGCAGATAGGCCGGCCGATGAGGCGCCTCCGCAGCGGGTGGCTCTGAGAGCGTTAGAGTCGGCTGTTGACAACCTTTCTGAGTCCTCAAAGGCACTTGAGTACATCACTAGCTCTACGAAAGAGGTGGAGCAGGCTATGAGTGATGCTGCCGATGTTAGCGTGAAGGACGTGGAAGCGGCTGCAAAGTTGGCTGATGAGCTCTACGGGCGGATACTGGAGAATGAGCGTCTTGCACGTGAGGCTCACGATGCAATGCTCTCACGTGAAGCGGTTCAGCGCTTCCTCTCGTAGCCCACGCTTGAGTGACTAAAACAGATTCTGACGGCCCCCTTTTAGGGGCCGTCCTTAGCCCCTAAAACTGCAGTGTCAGTGCCGCATTATCTCTAAAAGCGCAATTTATCCGCTAGCCCGCGCTTTCGCACTGCATGAGCGATTCGCGCCAAAACTGTCGAAATCGGACCAGTTCCGTTCGGGTTATCTCGAGTGTGTGCGGGGGGTTGATTAACGGCAGAGTTTGCGCCGCGGTCTCCTACGCATATTTGTAACCCGTCCTGGGATGTGGTAATTCCCCTTTAAGCCTCCAAAGCGCCCGTTCAGGATGTAGGTGAGATTAGTTTCTATGGTCGCATTCCGTTACAAGCATGTCTGCCTCGAATCGATGGCGATAACTGTTCCCCCGCACGAACTGACCTCTGTGGAGGTCGAAGATAGACTCGCTGGAGTGTATCAAAGCTTGGGAATTCCCTTCGGTACGTTGGAGCGTCTCACGGGAATAAGTTCTCGTCTCTTGTGGGATCTCAAGGAGCGTCCGAGTGCCCTAGGAACTGAAGTCGCTAGGGATGCGATCGACAAGTCTGGTCTTCCAGACAGCGAGATTAGGGCCCTCCTGAGCTGCTCGGTAACGCGAGATTACTTCGAACCTGCTACGGGGTGTCTGATTCATCGAAACTTAGGGCTCGACGAGGCTGGAATCGCCCTGGATGTCAGTAATGCGTGCTTGGGCTTCATGGACGGAATATTTTTTCTGTCGAACCTAATCGAAGCTGGCATGGTAAAAGCAGGCGTCGTCGTGTCAGCAGAGCACACCCGAATCATCCTCGAATCGACCTTCAAGAATCTGCTTACAAATGATGCCAAGTTCACCAGGGATCAGCTGTTGAGAATCCTTCCAACCTTTACGATTGGGTCGGGCGCTGTGGCTTACGTGCTGTGTCACGAAAGTATCTCCAAGACCAAGCACCGTATCGTTGGGGGCGCTACTCGCTCTGCGACCCAACACAGCGATCTTTGCTGTGGCAATGTCGACTATCACCTTGTCGACGGTCCTGAGATGGGCCCGATAATGGAAACTGAGTCGTCGAAGCTCATAGCCGCCGCCGCTTTGCTCGGAGCTCGGACATGGTCGGATGCCTCCGAGGTGTTGGGTTGGAGCAGAAACGATGTCGACCACGTCTACTGCCATCAGGTAGGAAGGCAGGTGAATGAGGCCTTCTACACCACGCTTGGGCTCGATTACTCCAAGGAATTCACCATCTACCAGACTCGGGGGAATCTCGTATCAGCGGCGCTTCCCACGGCATTCGCAATAGGATGCGAGCAGAAGGGCACCAAGAAAGGTGACAAGGTAGTGCTTACCGGGTTCGGCTCGGGCCTAAATGCGCTCTTCCTAGGCATCGAGTGGTAAGCCGAGAGGGACGAGGCGTTGTCTGTTCAGGTGCTTCCATTTCAGTCGCGGTTCGTATCGGTAGCGGGCTACCGCATGCATTATGTAGACGAAGGGTGCGGGCCTGTCATACTGCTGCTGCACGGTAATCCAACGTGGTGCTACCTGTACCGCAACGTAATCCGTGAGCTGAAAGACTCGTTTCGTCTCATAGCGCCGGATTTCTTGGGAATGGGGCTCTCGGACAGGACGCCAGGTAAGAGGTTTCGAGCCGTTGACCGAATAAATCAGCTCGAGGAATTCGTCGATGCTCTGGGTCTCACGTCGTTCTCGCTCGTCATGCACGACTGGGGAGGTCCGCTCGGTACAGGCTTCATGCTCAGACGGCTTGATAGCGTAGAGCGCGTCATCTATCTAAATACCACACTGACGGAAACAGAAACGCTTCCATCGTTCATCAAGCTGGCAGCGACTCCGGTGGTAGGAAAATTCCTAACGCGGCACACAGCATCATTTGTGCGCTTGACCACATCAGTGGGCGTATATCGAAAAATGACCCCTGATCTCGCCCGTGGCTATCTGTCTCCGTACACGACGCGGCAGCGTAGGGATGCAATCTGGGATTTTGTGGATGATATACCTTTCGACAGCGATCATCCGACCTATACTCAGATGGTGCAGATCGCAGAAGGTTTGCCTAAGGTCGCTGAGAAACCGGTAAAAATTATCTGGGGGCTTCACGACCCTTGTTTTCACCGAGAAATGCTCAGCAAGGTTGCAGCACACTTTCCGAAGGCCGAGATACTCGAAATCCCGGAGGCCTCTCATCTGGTCTTGGACGACGCGCCACAGCTCGCTATTCCGGCGATTCGCGAGTTTCTTTCACGGCCGCGTGAGATCGCGTCCAAAACGCTTGGTTCTGTCCCCGATGTTCCAGACCGTGAGCAGGGTAGTACTCATGTGATGTACGAGCGTTTTGTCACGCTCGCAGAGGAGATACCGACTACTTCGGCAGTTATCACCCCACGCTGGGTACGTGACCCAATAAACGGAAGCTCGCTACACTATTCCCACACCACCTACGGCGAGTTGAGCAAACTCAGTAATCAGTATCAACGGGGTCTCAATGACCTGGGATTGACTGCGGGAGATAGGGTGTTGATGTTGGTAACGCCGGGAGCGGACTTTCTTGCGTTATCTCTGGCCGTTGCAGGTCGAGGGGCTACCCCTGTATTCGTGGACCCTGGAATAGGTTTCGAAAAGCTCATCCGCTGTATCAAAGACATTGATCCACACGTATTCATAGGTTCTCCACGCGCACAGCTCTTGCGATTTCTGAGACGCTCCCTGTTTCACAGAGTGAAGTTTTACGTGACAGCCTCGGAATGGGCGTTCTCGCGTGGATACTCGCTCGGCTATTTCAAGCGGTTTGCTAATGCACCGATTGCACCGGTGCCTCTGCCTATTCTACACAGGGACGGGTCGCTCCGAGCGACCGATGCAGCCTTGATAGCATTTACCTCTGGGGCCACGGGTACTCCCAAAGGTGTCGTATTCACGAACTCCATGCTTGCAGAGCAGTTGCGTATTATCCGGGAAGTGCTCGGACAGGAGTGCGGAGCACGTGATCTGACCCTCCTGCCGATATTTTCGCTTTATAATGTCGCACTCGGGATAGCGAGTGTGTTTCCTACAATGCCGCCAGGTAAGCCGTTGGGTCTCGACCCGGCGCAAGTGATCAAGTTGGTCGGTGATTTGGGGATTCAGTCTTCCTTCGGATCGCCTTCGCTATGGAATAAGATTGCGGAGTATGCACTTCGCACGAGAGCCACATTACCGACAATGAAGCGGGTATTCATGGCAGGAGCAGCCGTGCCGCAAGCGACCCTCGATCTTGTGAAGCGGGTGATTCCGAACGGGGAAGCTTCGACACCGTACGGAGCAACAGAGGCGCTCCCCATGACCTTCATCACGGCCACCGCGCTCGCTCAATACGAACGCCAGGCAGCGAGCACCGGAGAGCTCGGAACCTTGGTTGGGTCTCCTATTGCAGGGCTCGAGATACGAATTATCGAGAGTTCCTCGGAACCCATTTGGTCAATAGAACAGTGCCGAATATTGGGTGTTGGCGAGATCGGGGAAGTGATAGTTCGCGGTGCAAATGTGAGCCCGGAATACCTGCACCGTCCCGATGCAAATAAGGTCGGGAAGATCCGTGATGGGGAGGGCTTCTGGCACCGTATGGGTGACCTCGGTTATCTCGATAGCCACGGCTCTCTTTATTATTGCGGACGCAAGTCACATTCGGTGTACACGGATGTACGTGCCTACCACAGCGTTCCTATCGAGGAGATATTCAATACGCTGCCGAAAATTCGACGCTCCGCTCTCGTAGGCGTACGAGGAGGCCGTGAGCCAGCGCTCGTCGTGGAACCATATCCCGAGCACTGGCCAGAGAGCTCCGAGCTGGAGGAAACATTCCGCGCAGAGCTCAGAGCCCTGGGTGACAAGAGTGACTTGACCAGAGGAATAGAGCTGTTTTTCTTCCACCGATCATTCCCGGTCGATGCACGACACAATGCGAAGATATTTCGCGATCAGCTCGGCGATTGGGCAGACAAGCTCCTAGTGATGAAGCGGGCCGCGTAGTGGTAATGGCACGTCGTTACATCGTAACTGGAGGGGGAGGTTTCGTCGGCAAGGCCCTCGCTACAGCGCTCAAACATGCTGGACATGAGGTGCTCTCACTGTCCAGGAGCAGATATCCTGAATTAGCCAATCTCGGTATTGCCTCTGCGCAGGTCGACCTCGGTAGCGACGATACCTCGTGGTGGGGGCTCTTTGACGGGGTAGACGGGGTCTTCCATACCGCCGCGAAGGTGGATATGTGGGGTCGTTACGATGACTTCTTCCGCACGAACGTCAAGGGAACGCGTAACATCATCAAGGCGTGCAAAAGAGCTGGCGTTCGAAACCTCGTATTTACGAGCTCGCCGAGTGTCGTGCACGATGGAAGTCCGCTGTGCGGAATCGATGAGTCCTACCCGTATCCTCGGCAATTCGACGCCTTTTATCCCCAAACAAAGGCACAAGCTGAGCAAGAGGTTTTAGCCGGCGACGAGGAGGGGGTTCTGCGAACAACTGCTCTCCGCCCTCATCTTATCTGGGGGCCAGGTGATACCAATCTCCTACCCACGATACTCGAACGTGCCCGTCGAGGACGTCTTACGCGGATTGGTGATGGTCAGAACCTCATCGACCTTACTTACATAGACGATTGTGTAACTGCCCATCTTCTGGCGATGAAGGCCTTGGAGCAGACACCCGACCGAGTGGGAGGAAAATCCTACTTCATCAGCCAGGGTGATCCGGTAAAGATGTGGAGCTGGATCGATGACGTGTTGATTGCAAACGGCCTTGAGCCGGTTACAAAAGCGCTCGGTGCGCGCACAGCGATGATTCTGGCGTCTGTTGTCGAAGGTGCCTGTCGTGTCTTGTTGCTGCTCGGAATCGAGACCAAACCCCTACTTACTCGATTCTTGGTGTCTGAGATGTGTACGAGCCATTATTTCGATATCTCGCGGGCGAGAAACGACTTGGGTTACGTACCGTCGCACACAGTAGCTGCAGCGCTCGAGAAGACCTTCAAGAAAGCTGCTCCCTAGGGAAGCAATGCGCGGATTTATTCTCCAGTATTCGTCGAAGTCGGGCACCCAAACGTGCAAAAAAACGCCTGGATGCCCTCTGTGCTATTGAACCGGCTTGATCGCCGTGATGCCGTCATCAAATTGATTTTGATTGCTCGTGCTTTCAGCATCCAAAGAATTTTGGCTCTTCGTGAAATCGAGTGGGTAGTGTGTCCCAATCCCCTAGGCGGATTATGCAAACAAGAGGGGAGAAATACAAAGAGAGCGGGAGCGCAGCGAGGGG
>JBBAUR010000043.1:0-28914 GCA_040398075.1 Bdellovibrionota bacterium
CAGCGCCAAAAGATCGGATTTCGCAGCAGAAGAGCATTTTTCCGTAGCCTGTTAACGCCGTCTCGATTCCACGAAGAGTCTGCTTTCGTCTTGTCTGTGGATCATCACCTTTCGATTTCAGATGCGTCGTAGTAAGTTTCTGCCATAAGGGTCATTCTTCCATGAATACTGAGCCTATTTCTGCCACTGCGGTATCAGAGCGCACCATCGTACGTGCCTCCTATGCGAGCGTTGTTCTGGTCTTATTCGTGGTTGGCCATTACGGCTTAGCAACTCCCTTCATAACCATTCTCTTCTCGAGTCTCACCTTGTATTTTTTGGGTAAGTTTTTTTCGAAGCCGATGGCGATTGTGGCTTTCGCGGCACTCAATCTCCTTCTTTTCTATCTTTTCGTGCATTTTCTGGGAGAAGCCGTACGAGCCTTACCGGCGGCAGCGATGAAATCAGTACCAATTGTGGTCGAATGGGCCAATTCATACGGTATCAATTTGCCGTTCACAAATCCTGAAAGCCTCAAGGAATTCGCTTTGACGGGGATTAAAGAACAGCTCCAAGAAGTAGCTAAGTTCGCCGAGATTTTCACGAAAGAATCAGTGTATGTTATCATCGGAATAGTCGCTGCATGCGGTCTCTTTACCACCCCGCATCTCGATCTCGGTCGAGACAGTTATGCTATCCGGGACAATTTGTACTCAGTGTATGCTCAAAAGCTCACGGAACGATTCTCTCTTTTCTTCCAGAGCTTCCGGACCGTCATGGGGGCACAGTTAGTCATCTCGGCCGTAAATACCCTTTTCACGGGACTCTTCGTCGTTGCTCTGTCTCTTTTCGGGACACCTCTTCCCTACTCGTTTGTCATAGTGGTCATGACATTTCTGTGCGGTATTTTACCGATCGTTGGTAACCTCATCAGCAACACCGTCATCTTCAGCATAGGTCTCACACAATCTGCACAGCTGGCTATCATCTCACTGCTTTATTTGATCGTCCTCCACAAATTCGAATACTTCTTGAACAGCAAAATCATAGGTGGTCGCATCAAAAACCCGATGTGGATTACCCTACTCGGCCTCCTAGCTGGAGAGCGCCTCATGGGCATCCCAGGTATGATCCTAGCCCCTGTGATACTCAATTACGTCAAATTAGAGGGCACCAGGGTCGCAACCACCAGGAATTGTCAATCAGTCTAAGTAATTGAGATAAGGCCTGTTTTTACGGTTTTCCGCTGTCCCTATCGTGCTGCTTCGAACTATCTGCAACCCTTTTTCAGCACCCCGCATCATATCAAACGTTAGCGCTGATGCCGCCATTGCAATGATGCTCTGGCTTCGGAAATACCGGCCCAGCGTGATGAAAGGATGGAAAAGGGTTTGTTGAGGTTTACCATGCTAACCGCATTAGTAATTGACGATATATCTTCCCAATCAGCCGTCTCGGATAAGGTTCAGTCGCTGACCGACGTGGGCTCCATCGCTGAAATCATCGTGGTCAGCAAGGACGAGCAACCATCGTCGCTACCCTCTGCGATTTGGGTCAAAGGCGACACTCTCGTCGATGCCTTCCATAAAGCGGTCTCGCTGGCAGCAAGCAAGCGGGTGCTCGTGATGAGCTCTGCCTTACAGGTAGAATCACAGGATCTCTCTCGACTCGTCGCTGAAATCGAAACGAGCCCCATGGTACAGCACACGATCGTGTGCCCGCACTCTGAATTGGGAGAGCTCGAGCTTCCTCAGATGAGCCCTGACGGTATCATCGCATCTCTCTCGAACTTCGAGCAATGGCCGCTTCTATGTGTTGCAACAACGCGCGTCACCCTCAGTGATCTCAAAGACAGTCCAGCTTCGACTTACATCGAATTGTTGACCCAAGCACTCATCACATCGATGGGCGACGGGGATGACATTCGAGCTTCGTCCTCGATCACGCCATTCATAAGTAGCGCTACGTGTCGCGGGATAGCTGAGCTTTCTGACGGCTCGCGAGCGAATCTTCTTCGGTCGACCGTTGAGGCGATGAACATAGAAGAGCTCTTCCCTCAACATGCATGGAGAGAGTTCAGCCAGGAGAGCGCAGCCGCTGCATATCACTCCCTTGCTGCCCTGTTCTTGCGCTTCGGCGATCCGGACGCAGCGATACAGAGCCTACAGTGCAGCGAGCGGCTCGAAGAAAGCCCCCGTTTCTTTGCTCTGCTCGGATTGATTCAACAGGCCCAGGGGGAGACCTTGGGAGCTGTGGCTAATTTCGTCTCGAGCCTCCAATGCTATGAGGCTCGCAAAAAGGATGATGGGAAGCACTACCTCTCGTTCAAACCGAATAACCTAGAGGTGATAAACTCGCAGCTAGTCGACGGACTTAACGCCCTCAACAAGCGCGACAACGACCGGGCATTGACGCACTTCTCGGAGGCAGTTTTCAACTTCGATCCGTTTTATGCACAGTACGGTGTGCAGAGCCTCCCAAAGGAGCGCTAAAGTAGCAAGGCGAAAGGTTCTGCCCTGTCGTCTTTTGGAAAAACGGGGCACTAACACCTCCAGGCTTTAGGCTACCCATCCCTTGTACCCTCCCTATTCCTTCGCTGGACCGTTCAGCTATCGCCGGATCTCGCTCTCAGGCGGCGACTCTTTGAGGGCACAACAGCAAGCGTCCCGGCGCTTATAGGCTCCCTTGGGCCCCGCCACGCTCCCTTTTGACGGGAATCCCCAAGAATCCTAGTATGCTGCCATGTACTTTTTAGCCCCCGTTACTCTGCTTCTCGCTCTCATTGCGCTCTCCACGGGGACGCTAAGGCTGTGGGACCTGAACGGACCAGAGCTCATCCCGGCAGGTCGCTACGCTATGGGAATAGCGATACTCACGGGTGTTACATACCTACTGTTCAGTATTCGCAAAAGGAAGTTTCCCTCCAGGGAGGAATTGAGCGAACCTCGCGTGTGGATGCTTGGCCTCCTAGTGTTGTTCGTAACGGATTGGATCTGTAGACCATACGCATTTTTTCAGGGGCCGAGTATTCGCGGCGAACTTATCCTGTTGGCTATCGTGGCGTATGTATTCCTGAAACGACAAAGCTACGCCGTAATGCCGCTTGCTGCTGTAGCAACAGCGCTTTTTCTCTTCTCTACCTTCATCTGGCTCTCTCGAGGGCGCGTGTTGATTTCAGATGATCACGCTATGTTTCTCTTCAGGCTTCGCTTGCTCAAAGAGAATTTTCCTTCGATTCCCTTTTGGTCCCCATTATGGAATGCCGGATTCGACGCCAGGGATTTCTTTGCAACCGGAGCGCTCAACGCTTTTCTGATCGCTTCACCCCTGGTCTATCTATTCGACATCGAAAAGGTCTACAACATTATTGTGGCCATTTTCATCTGGTTACTCACTCCCGCCTGCACATATTCGGCTGCCAGGATGCTACACCGACCTCGAGAAGAGTCCGCCGTGGCGGCACTATTGGTGATGTGCACCGGTCTCACATGGTATCGTTGGGCTTTAACCTACGGCACAATGGGCTTCCTGGTAAGCACCGCTCTCTTTCCATTGGCGGTAGGTCTCTCTCTGCGTTTCATATCTGACGAAGCTCCTCGAATCAGAGACCTCATATTACTAGTTGTAGTAGTTACGCTGATGCTACTCTGGTCGCTTTCGGGTATCGCACTCGCTCCCCTAGTAATAGTAGCCCTCCCGTATGCTAGCCGAATACTCCGCTCTCGCAGACATATTCTCACCATCCTCGTCGTGATTGCCATCAACCTCCCGTGGGTGCTTATGCTGTGGAAGGTCTCGAGCGTGAGTCGTTTCTTGAGCTCTGATGCGAAGGTTGAAACGTCGGTACAAGTCGAATCAAACCCTCGAGCCACCTCTGAGGCTTCACAGGCCACACTTTCCCAAGGCTCTACATTTCGGCACAAAAAGGGTGAGCTGAGTATTCGGAAGAGCCTCGACGCATGGCAGCAGAGTGCTGGCGCCCTCAACCCTCTCATCCTGGTATTTGCCATTCCGGCACTTATCTCACTCCATGGACTACTGCGCCGGGGATTTGCAGCCGTAACGACATGGCTCGTTCTTTTAGGAACGGTAGGAGTCTCACTCAAACCACAACTAGAGCTCGACCGCATGATCGTCATGGCAGCGGTGATCGTATGTATCCCCGTAGGACAATTCCTCATGAATCTGTTTCGCCTGTCACACCACAGCCGTTCTCATGCATTCGCAAGTAGTATAGCAGGAGCTTTTCTCTTCACCGGCCCACTCTCTACATCCGCTATCCTCCATAATCGCTCCTTTGATCATTTCCATTTCGCAGAAGCTTCGGTCGACGAACTAAGTGAGGTAATCAAGCGCAATGCACAGGGTGGAAGGGCTCTCTTTACAGGTTGCGTCATGCACGAATTGAGCGGGGGACACCTCGCCCCACTCGCGCTGTGGTCGGAAACTCCCCTGGTTGCATCAAGCTATGCTCACAACATCTGGAGATACGAACAACCGGTCCCCAAGAGCTACCTGAGCCTCGGCGAGCAGGGAATTCAGGATTTCTTCGACGATATGAACGTCACCCTTGTTCTTGCACACGAGCCTGAACATCGCCGTGAACTCGCCTCGCGACCCTCCCGGTATACAGAGCTATGGAGAGGAGGTCGCTTTGTGCTGTTTGAGCGTCTTGGATACAAGGCGTCGTATGTTCTCGAGGGACAGACCTCTTCCCTGATTCAAGACCACAACTCGGTCTCTTTGACACCCGAAAGCACCCGTGTGGTCCTCAAGTTTCGCTATTTTCCCTTCCTCACAACCGATATCCCGGAGTGTTCGATTCGCCCCTATCCGGCGGCTCCGGAGCTCGATTTGATAGAATTGACCGGCTGCCCGCTGGGTAAACAGGTCACTATTCAGAGCATAACACCCAAGGAGCGCCTGTTTGGAGGAGCACACAGCCCATGACACTGAGAGCTGCCATCTCTACCGTTGTCTTCAGCTTTGTGACAGCGAGCTTCATCCTGCTCGGGTGGCATATCCCCTTCTGTGAGCTTAGTATCGGCGACGATCCACGCATGTGGTTCCCAGTTGTGAACACCTACTTCAACGCATACCACATGTGGCGCATCGACCACGTTGCCGGACTCTTCGCACAATCACTATCTGCATGGAGTGCTCACACCTTTATCTCGTTCAGTTTGGTCATATTCTGCCTCGGCACGTACCGTCTTGTGCGCTTATTGTCCCTTTCGGCTCTCTCATACACCATTTCGCCTTTAACTGGCTGGCTCGTGAGTATCGGGGGTACGCTCACGGTACTGGCTATTACGGGCCCCGACGCCGTTACCTTGAGCTCTCTCGCGTGGCTACCTCTACTCTCTGTCAGTATTACGGTGCTAGCAACGGTTTCACGTGCTGGCCTTGCGCTCGGCGCAGCTCCTCTTTGGCTACTTGCGCTCTTCGTCTCTGTAGAGACAAGCGTCGCTGCAAATCAGTTGGCGCCACTCTCAGCCTTGGCAGCTTGCTTCCTGGGCCTAGCCCTTTTGCCACCGAATGATGATCGAACGCTCTCTCGACGCGGGCTTTGTACGATCCTCGTGCTGGTTTGGGTGCCTGCTCTCTACTCCTCGTTTTCTGCTCCTCCAGCCCCGTTCCCGGATTATCCGCAGCTAGCACACGTCGTTCCCGATGATGGGCTCGAGGGAATTATTCGCCCACTTGTGGGGCTAGATTATCCACTACAAGTCGTTGATAGAGGCGCGGTACAGCGTCTTTACATTGGCCCATCCATCGCGCTGATGCTCTTGGTTGGCTGCTGCTTCTTCATGGCATGGGGGAGCAGCCCCAGGGCTTCCCGTCACCTGCTCGTCGGTGCCTTTATTCTCGGCGCTGTCGCATCTCTCGATACTGCTTTACCTGAGCGCTTTGCAGTTATCGCGCCGCTCATGAGCGCTTCTCGCCTACTGCCGTGGGGAACCTCCCTCTCCCTGACACCCTGGGCGCTTGGTCTCGGCGCATGGTTTTTGTGCATGGGGGCCAGTACCTGGATGGTGTCCTCTAGTATCCGTATAGTTGTGGCATGTAGTGTAGCTCTCGGCTTTTGTGTAGCTACTCAATCAGCCTGGCTACACCCTGAAATCTGGAAAAAACCCGTCTCGGCACTTCTCGAAGACGAATCACTTCGAAAGGTCGCCATCTCCCCCTCGCTCGGAACGATCCGAACGTTTGAAAGCTCGATTCCAACCCTCTACTCGGACCTCGAGACCTTCAAGACCCTTTCGCAGCAAAGGATGCGAAGCATCAGCTCCTCCGAGGCTAGGCTCGAAACAGAACCTGTCGGCAATGGTCGTGGGCTCGATCGGGTCGCAGATCAGAGTGGTCATACGCGCTGGACGAGCAACCGCAATCAACAGCTAGGAGACGAATTACTAACTCTCCGTTTTTTACACTCCACACCGATGAGAGGCCTCGAACTAGACCCCGGTGAATACACAACCGATTTTCCGCGCGGACTCGCCGTTCGGGGTGGCCCCTGTCGTGAGGAAGAGGCACGACTCCTCGGATATTTTCCCTCGTGGCAGGGGGCGCTCTCCTTTACCCCCAATGGATTTCCCTTCTTTGGCAGCCAAAATGACGTGCGCATACTGTTCGAGAGAGAGGAGCTCGTCGAGTGCGTCTTCATACGACAAATATCAACAGCTCCTTTTGCGTGGTCGGTTGCCGAAGCTCGGATGATACCCTAACAAAACCGGTGTTACAGAGTTACTGATTGACTACTTTTTGCTGAGTAGTATCAGATTGACGAGACGGAAGTGAAGAGCACACCCTGTCGAGCACTCCATTGATGAACATCGGCGAGTCATCAGCACAGAATCGCTTGGCGATCTCTATTGCTTCGTTGATACTCACTTTAGGAGGGATATCGATACGAAACATGAGTTCGTATACCGCTAGCCGCAAGAGATTTCTGTCCACTACAGGCATCCTTGCGATACTCCAATGCGTCGAGGAGAGTCCGATCTGATCATCGATACTTTGCATGTGCTCAATCACGCCCAGAACCATACCTCGACTAAAGGCTAGTTCCTGCTCATCGGATTGAACCTCATGCAGCTCCTGGTCACTCTCCTCTCGACGAGTACAGAAGTGCGTAAAACAAAAATTGACGGCGATAGGTGAGTAGTCCCCGGTCAGATCGCAATGATAGAGAACCTGCAAAGCGGCCTCCCGGCCGGCGCGCCTAGACTTCATCCTCTATCCTCCCAACCCATTCTCATGGCTATGCCCCTGTGGACCTTGATTCCCGTCTGTTATGGAGCGTTCAAAGCTTGAAGTAGCATTTGAAATATATTTGCCTTCAACTACTTACAGCCTATCTGACCTAACTCCACACTCCGTGCGAACAGCACCGAATCATAACAGGTGCCCCATCTTCTCCTTCTTGGTCTTGAGATATTCGGCCCGGACCGGATCGTCTGCGACGAGCATCGGAATCCTCTCGGTTACGGTGATCCCGAAGCGCGTCAACGATTCCCCCTTCTCGGGATTGTTGGTTATCAGCCGAATCGACCGAATCCCCATCGACAACAACATGTGCGCGCCTACCGCAAAATCCCGCTCATCAGGACGAAATCCCAGCTTTACGTTTGCCTCTACCGTGTCCAGCCCTTCATCTTGCAGCTTGTACGCGCGGACCTTGTTCTCGAGGCCGATGCCTCGTCCCTCCTGTCGTAAATAAAGGATCACGCCAATTCCTTCACTCACTACAAGATTCATAGCCCCTGCCAACTGTTGTCCACAATCACACCGTCTACTACCGAACACGTCACCTGTGAGACATTCGGAGTGCATGCGTACCAAAGGAGCGTACGAAGCTGGCATGGCACTCACATCACCACGTACCATAGCGACATGCTCCTTACCTCCTGCGTCATCGGCATATACCGTGGCGGTAAAAACACCGAAGTCGGTCTCTACTATGCGCGTACTGAGGGGCCTCACCGAGATCTCATTCAAAGCGCGATACCTGCGGATCTCCTCGATACTGGTGAGCCGCAAGTTGTAGCGCTTTGCAAACTCTTCGAGCTGCGCACCACGCGCCATCGTTCCGTCAGGATTGAGAATTTCGCACAAGATCCCTGCGGGAGAGAGCCCTGCTAGACGGGCAAGATCGAACACTCCTTCTGTGTGACCTTGGCGAGCCAGAACACCCGCATCGTTTGCCAGCAAGGGGAATATATGACCAGGACTGACGAAATCACCTGCATGGGCATCAGGGTCGAGTAACTTTCGAACCGTATGCGCACGCGACGAAGCCGTTACGCCGAATGGCACTACATCTTTGTGATCGATACTGATTGCAAAGGGCGTCTGGAATGGAGAATTGTTGTTATACACCTGAAGCGGAAGGTTGAGCACTGACGCAAGCTGTCTCGAGATACTGATGCATATGAGCCCGCGTGCCTCTCTCATCAAAAACGAGATCGCTTCACTCGTTACTGCCTCTGCGGCTATACAGATATCTCCCTCATTTTCCCTATCCGCGTCGTCAACGACGATCACCGGCTTACCAAGCCGAAAATCAGATAAGACCTCTTGAAAGGGATCCAAATGCAATCCCTCTCTCTCATCACTGGTAGACATAATACGTCTCCCACGGCTCAACCTGCCGCATCAAATCAATAGCTAGCTGTCACGTCCTAGTTTTGTAGGCTGAGTAGTACCGGCTGATCCCTGACTACCCAAACTCTTGAGAGCGTCCACGAATTGACTGACATCGGAAAATTCCCGGTACACCGACGCAAACCTCACGTAAGCTATCTTGTCCATCTTCCGCAGCTCGTCCATGACGAACTCACCAACAGCGCGACTCTCGAGCTCCTTGACGCAAAGCTCCTGAACTCGCTTCTCGATAGATTCAACAGCGGCCTCGATCGCCTCTACACTGACCGGTCGCTTCTCGCACGCCCTTCGAATACCTCCGCGTATTTTTTCACGGTCAAAAGGCTCTCGCCGCCCGTCCTTCTTCGTGACCATGGGCAGCGCCAACTCAATCCGTTCGTATGTTGTGAAACGATATCCACACTCCTGGCACTCGCGCCGGCGACGTATTGCACCGGCGTCGCTTCGCGAGTCGGTCACTGAGGTCTTATCGGAGTTACACTTCGGACAGAACATATCTCCAGAATTGACTCCTTTTATCCAACCAAACGATGCTTGTAGAGCGGGAAGCGCTTACTGAGTTCGCAAACTCGATCCGCAATCGCAGCTATTTTAGCCTCATTATTGATATTTGAGAGCGCCTCGTAAATCAACTCGGCGACCTGCTCCATCTCCTGCACTCCCATTCCACGAGTTGTGAGAGCTGGAGTACCGAGTCGGACTCCACTGCACACTGTTGGAGGCTGAGGGTCGAATGGAACGGTATTCTTGTTTCCCGTTATTCCTACCTTGTCGAGGCACACCTCCCCAGCTGCGCCGGTCACACCGATCGGACGGAGATCGACAATCAGGAGGTGACTGTCAGTGCCTCCCGATACAATCTGCAATCCTCTCTTGATGAGTCCCTGTGCCAGAGCTTGTGCGTTCTCTACTACCGCGGCTGCGTAGACCTTAAAATCAGGACTCAAAGCCTCTTTGAGCATTACGGCCTTCGCTGCGATGGTGTGCATGTGAGGTCCGCCCTGGAGTCCAGGGAATACAGCTTTGTTGATAGCTTTGCGGTGTGCCTCTCTTCCCATCACCATCCCAGAGCGAGGACCACGCAGCGTCTTGTGAGTCGTTGTTGTCACAATATCCGCATACGAGACTGGCGAAGGATACGCTCCTCCGGCCACGAGACCAGAGTAGTGCGCGATATCAGCCATGAGCACTGCTCCAACCTCGTCTGCTACTTCGCGAAACAGCTTCCAATCGATACGACGCGAATACGCAGTAGCTCCCGCGATGATGAGCTTGGGTCTGTGTTCACGCGCGAGAGCACGAACCTGATCTGGATCAATCATGCAATCCGACTCTCGTACCCCGTAACCGACAACTTTGTAGTGCCGCCCTGAAAAGTTCACCGGACTTCCGTGCGAGAGGTGCCCGCCGTGATCGAGCCGTAGTCCCATAAAGGTGTCTCCAGGCTTCAGGAAAGCCTCAAATACAGCCTGATTGGCCTGAACTCCGGAATGCGGCTGCACGTTGGCAAATTCAGTTCCGAAGAGTTCGCATGCACGCGCACTCGCAAGATTCTCGACCTCATCAACGACATGACAGCCGCCGTAATAACGCTTTCCTGGCTGTCCCTCGGCGTACTTGTTGGTGAGAACCGACCCCATCGCCTCGAGAACCGCCTCACTCACGAAGTTTTCGCTAGGGATCATCTCGAGTCCGTATTCCTGACGCTCTGTCTCTTTCTGGATCAGATTGAAGGTGTCAGGGTCAACATCGAGGAGAGTGCGACGACGAGATTCATAGGTCGAGTCAGAAGTGGCCATGAAAGCAGCTCCGGGAAATACGAACAAAAAAGGGCCCTCGTTGGGGCCCTTCTAGCATAGCAGAAACCCTCCCAACGAGGGGAAGAAGTTCACACTGTGCTTACGATTGCTTGCCTTGGATGTACTTGGTTACATCATCGACTGTCTGGATCTTCTCGGCATCCTCATCCGGAATCTCCATATCGTATTCCTCTTCGAGGGCCATAATCAGCTCGACGATGTCGAGCGAATCTGCACCAAGATCCTCGATGAAGGATGCCTGAGGAGTAACTTCCTCTAAGCTGACACCAAGCTGCTCTACGATAATCGATTTAACTCGCTCTGATATCTCCTCAGGTGTTGCCATGAAACACGTCTCCAAATTGGGTCTACAAAATTACGACTGATACACCACGTCCGTCTTGGGCGAAGAGCTCTCCCTTAACCGTCTCGGCACCTTTTCAAGCAGTGCCTAAGGAACCTACCCTCTCTTCTCCTGTGGGGACGGCGGCTCCTGCAGTTGCTTTCGCTCCGCGTGTGCCAAGCCACCGACCTCACAAGAGCTTCTCCGAGTAGAGCCCTGACGTGCAACGTCGAACAGGCCCCGATCTAATTAGGTTCACTGCCAATAGTCAAGAGGTTGCGCCCGTTCTTTACCATGCAAGGCAGAGCGCAAGCGCACCAAGCAAAACCCGCGGTGAATGACATCGCAACGGTAGGTTTAAGCTGGCGACACCTGCAAAATAAACGCTGTATTCTAAGCCACTTACCCTCTCTTTCTGCGGGTGGGTCACGAACACATTTCCGTGCTCACAGCCGTAACGCTCCTTTCAGCGCACGGACGGTCCTGTTTCCCACCATAATGGAGAAGAACAAGCAGTTTCGGTAACGGGCATACATATGGGGTCAGGAGAGAGCCACAACCTTCTAGGAAATCCTCAGAGTCGGGAGCAAAGGCCTCGCACCCAGTGGAATCCCGAGCAGTCCGATGCCGTAGAACGGGTCATGTGCGCGCTCGTAGAAAAATTTCGCTCACGAGAGCTCCTGGACGAAATTCGACCGACCACGTTGCTCCAACTCGGCGGCGATTTTGCTCTCTTTTATTCCGCTGCGTTCCCCCGTGAAAATGTTCCTAAATGGGCCTGCAAACGCTTTCCAAAAGGCTGGAATAGCTTCATCGAGGAGCTTAATTCCCGCCTCGAGGCAGCGGGACTTTCTATCCTTGATTCAAAACGCTCCATTGCCCCATACCGCAAACTTTCGGCCGATGCGCGAGACGTCATACGCGTCTTTCAGCAACTTGTTGACTCAGCAGAGATCAGTATCCCCGAAGCGGTCCAGAGCCTTCGAGATGATTTCAAAATTCAACTGAGTGAGAGCCAACAGAGGACCTACTTTCGGCAACCTTGTAAAATAGAACCTTCCAAAGCGGATTCTCTCGATGAGCGAGTGCGGAAAATTACCCAACAGATCGACACTCTCAGGTCGGAACTCGGACTTCAATTCTCCCCTACGGTTTTTCTCAAGGGACTCATCTTTGAGGGGCTCGTGGGAGCATTTCTCGCTCACCACTATCGAGATTCACGGGTGGAACGCCAAGTTCGTATGCCTATTACATACACCGACTTTGAGGGTCATCCGCACAAGGAGGTGTATCTCGACTTTAGGATTGAATTTCTGATCTTTGAGACCAAACTAAGAAACGACTACAGGAATATCATGAAGTCTGCGCTGTCACAGCTTGCCGCGTTTGAGGCCTGCACCGGGAGGAGCATCCGGCTCACGATCGTATATGGAGAACCATGTCCTCACTTTCAGATCGCCTACGATCAAAACCTCCTCCTTATTGATGACGCAAATACCCTCGGGCTTCAAACGCTCAGCTTCGCCGAACGACGGATTCAGGATGCCATTGAGTACGTATCAGCTCACGACCTCTTTGCCCGTGATGTCTGCTTTGGACACCATTTTACGAGTGCCCTTTCGGTTTTCAGGCAGCACTGGGATTCAATCACTATCAACGAGCTTCAATACCTTACGCGCAGCCTGGATCAAATCACCGCAAGCACTGAAAATATTCCTACAAAACTGGAGCTCCTTTTGACTCAACTGCGAGAAGGGCGGATGTCCGACGCTCAACTTGCATCTCGCCTATTTGGAGAGCCTAAGGAATAGTCAAGCGATGAGGTGGCATCTCAGAATCGGCGAGTCCGCATTATACATCAGCAACTTTCTGCCTACCGCACTAAAATTCTCTGCCAGCTCTACGCTCGACTAACTGAACAAGTTACCCCCACAGCCCTCTCGGCGGAGATCCTCCAAACTCTAGAGGACTGCGCCTCACAACAACCCCACAGATTTCAGGAGCTTCTCCTTGACCACCTAGCTGATCAGGAGCAGGAAGTACGTGCACGGATCAATGGCACAGGCTCTCGCTCGTCCGAGGAACAAGAGGTTGTGCGTGCCTATGACCTGGTTCGTGCTCGACAGGCGGAGCAACGTTACGCGTATGCGCTCACGCTCGGCTCTCGTTGGGAACGCCTCACCAAAGAGGAGGGTCTTGAGCTCTCTCCACTAAGGCAAATGCTCGAGGCGATTTATTCCACGCCTGTGATAAGCAACCAAACCGAAAATCTTTTGAACGCCGCCAAACAGCTTCGCTTACCATCAAAGCTACATCGGCAAATTCCCTCAGAGCTTAGAAAGCTTTCGGAGAGCTCTGCTTACTTTCGTAAAATCACTCACATGCACGTGGAGGAGATGAGAAAACGTATTAAAGACGCTCTACATCCGCTAGCTTTACATCTAGCTTTACATCCGCGTTTCTCTCCTGAAGTCCGCGCGAAATGCGCGAGCCTTTTTCATGCGCCACTGGAGGATTACCTCCCCAAGCGAGAGGACGTACTCAAACATTATCCAGCTTTAAAGGCGCTTGATACTGTTCTTCGCACAACTCCTGACCTTTACCAAATCCCTACGTATGCGGTCGCATAGTTAGCAATTGATCAAGTAACCTTCACGCACCTCCGGCGTGAGTATAAACTCTGGCGTGCAACATTTCGGCTGCTAGACGAGCTAAAACTCGAGCATCCCACGCTCTTTCTCGACCTAAGTCACTCCGCTCGCCCACGCGATTTGGGAAGTCCGTTTGGCGTGGCCGTGTTGATGAAGTGTGTTGACTCCTACATTCGTAACTGGCTTGCCATTCCTCGAGCATCCGCTGACTTGCAGAGAAGCTTTGGAACAGGCCTGCTTTTCAGGACTGCGGAAATAGGACCTGAGCAGATGCAATTCCTCCTTCCGATTATCGAGAGTCGAAATAAGGCCCTTCAGGTTGATATGCCTGATATTGGTGCCCCGTTGAAATTGGTTTCTCGCTTCAGCTCGACGCGCAATTTTTTTGAGCTTGCTGCAGACTTGCGACCCAAAAACCTCCAGCAATTCGAGGAGTCGACTTTAGAGCTGGGCTTCTTAATCGAGGCTACAGTTCTACTGTGTGTCGAAGAGGCTGCGTATAGCTTCTCCGGGCCCCTATCACACCACGTCTTCCAATTTCCGGATGGCGATGACGACCCTCCCGAACAGAGCTTTCGTGTACTGGGGAAAAACAAGCTCCGGCAACTTGAGCAGCAGCCTCTGACTTCCAAAGAGCGCACTGAGTTTTTGGCGATCCTCGATCGCTATGGCTTTCTTACTGAACTTGCATACGCCGATTACTTAAAACGCAAGATCGCGCAGGCGCAAACCATCGCGTACTTTGATGACGAGTTGGCCAGAGATTTTCTGAACCGGGCGATTCCTGCTCAAGACGGCCCTCGCTACAGTGTGCAAGCTTTTCTTCGTTGGATAGAGCCGATTCGAAAGGGAAGCGATGAAATGTTTCAGGCGCTCATGACGAAGCGCTAGGCTTGTGCTTTGCGCGGTAAACCTACTACACGAACTGTCAAGCGTCAGCCTTCTAACTTCCTTCTCGCCGAAAACCTCGCCAACACAGCCGAGACTCCTCGCTACAGGGCTACATATACATACCACCATTTATACCGATCACCTGTCCGGTGATGTAGGCGGCATTGTCAGAGGCAAGAAATGCCACGAGCTGAGCCACCTCTTCTGAATGCCCGTACCGGGAGAGCGGAATCGATTTGAGATGTTCTTCTTTCAGCTTATCGTCGAGCGCACTCGTCATATCTGTCTCTATGAATCCTGGGGTTACTGCGTTCACAGTGACATTCCTAGAAGCGAGCTCGCGCGCGAGCGCTTTGGTCATACCGATCACGCCGGACTTAGAGGACACGTACGGCACTTGACCTGCGTTACCCATTTCGCCTACTACCGAACTGATATTGATGATCCGACCCTTTTTTGCCTTGAGCATCAAACGTGCCGCAGCTCGCGCACAGAAGAACGAGCCGTTCAAATTGACTGCGAGCGTTGTGAGCCACTCTTCGTCCTTCATGCGCAACACTAGGCCATCTCGTGATATGCCGGCGTTGTTGACGAGGATATCGAGCTGGCCGTGGCGAGCTTTGATTCCATCAAAGGCGTTCTCGACCTGCTGACTGTCCTGGACGGCAAACTTCAGAACCTCACCGTCACTTCCGGCTTCACGAATTGCATTGAGGGTCTCTTGAGCAGCTTCTGGCGAGGACGAGTAGTTGACGATGACGTAGGCGCCGTGTCGAGCAAGCTCTATCGCGATAGCACGCCCAATTCCACGGGATGCCCCCGTGACCAAGGCTATCTTTCGCTTAATCTCTGTCATGTTCAACTCCATTTGTACCCTTCGGGGTTTTCTCATCCCCGTTTTCTCGTTTCGATCTCTTCTCGAACACCTTCGACCAACCGTTACCGCTTTCGGTATCTGCCGCTCCGACCTTAACGTCGAGTTGACTCAACGCAGTTCGTAGATCCGCAAGGACAGATTGTTCGACGAAGGTACGCGCGACTTTGATACCATTTTTGATCGCTCGACTAGAAGAAGAGCCGTGACACTTAATGGCGATATCTGCCAATCCGAGCAGTGGCGCGCCTCCGTAGGCCGAAGGATCAAGCTTATCCTTGAAGACAGTCCTCAAGACCGGCTTGGCGAGCCACAAACCGATCTTTGCACGTAGACTCGATTCCATCGTCGACTTGATAGAATCAACTACCAAGCGAACGCTGCCCTCCATGGCCTTGAGGACTATGTTTCCAACAAAGCCATCACACACCACCACATCAACTACATCTCGCGCTACGTCACGACCCTCAACATAACCGATGAAGTTTAACCCTTCTATCTCTGAGAGCATCATCGCTGCAGAGCGAATGATGTCGTTTCCCTTGGACATTTCTGTACCGTTTGACAGAAGCGCGATGCGCGGCTTAGGCACTCCAAGCGCAGCAAAAGCGTACTGGTGGCCCATTAACGCAAACTGAACGAGCTGGAAAGCTTGGCACCCCGTATTAGCGCCGGAGTCGAGAAGAACGGTTGGGGTTCCACCTACAGCTCTGGGGATGAGCGATGCAATAGCCGGCCTTGCGATACCAGGTAGCGTTCCACCTACAAACACCCCGGCGGCCATAATAGCCCCGGTGTTGCCAGCGCTCACTACTGCCGACGCCTTACCCTCGGCAACCAACTCAAACGCCACACGAATCGAGGAGTCCGGCTTTTTTCTGATAGCGAGCCCCGGGGTCTCGTCCATCCCCACCACCTGTGAGGCATGCCGAACGGAGACCGGTAATGATGATGCCTCGGGGAATGCTTTTAGGATAGGAGAGACCTGCGCCTCATCTCCGACTAGAATACACGGTATGCCGGCACGCTGGGCGGCATGGACTGCGCCCTCTACAACCACCTTTGGACCGAGGTCTCCCCCCATCGCGTCTACCGCTATAGGGAGGATACCAGAGGGTGCACTCTCGGGTTGGACGCTCACGTAGCTATCTCAGCTCTTGAGTTACGCGGAAGCCTTATTGGCGACAACCTCTTTACCACGGTACGAACCACACGCCGTGCATGCGCGATGGCGAAGAACTGCCTCACCACAATTAGGACATACGATCGAGTACGTAGGCTTGAGCGCATGGTGCGACCTGCGCATATCTCGCTTAGAAGCCGAAGTTCGTTTCTTTGGAACTGCCATAAATAACTCAGCTAAAAACTCTTACTAAAGAGGAGCAGGTTCTACCACGTAACAGCGCCTAGACTCAACCCTACCACTCAGCACTTCCGTGCATAAGCGGGTGGGAAACCGGCACGTACGGGAACTTACTCAAGAAGGTCCTAATACACAGCAGGTAAGCACCTAGAAATCCTACAAAAGTACCGATCTCTGCCAAACCAAACGGAATATGGTGAGGGCTCACCTCAGGCATAATTATCAGGTACCGGTCGAGCCACACCCCGGTCATCAGAGTTAGACAGACTATGGCGTACGTTACCTTGGTCTTCTTCAGATCTCGGCTGAGGAGGGTAACGAACGGAATGATGAAGGCCATCGGGAAAGCCACCCATGCGAGCCCCTTCCATGGGAACTCGCGTGTACGCAGGATGAGCCACTGGGTCTCCTCAGGCAGATTTCCGTACCATTGGGGAAGGAACTGCGACCAGAACATGTAGCCCCACAGCATACAGAAACCAAAGGTGAGCTTTCCGATATCCCAGTATTGCTGCGTATGAATCTGTGCTCCGAACTCGGGTTTCTCCTTAGAGAAAAACATCGTCATGAGCGCAAGACATGCCCACCCGATATATATCTGACTAACGAATATGAAAGCTCCAAAAAGATTGGAATACCAGGTTGGATTCTGGCCCATGATCATCTCAAACGCGAAGAGAGAGACTACGACGGCATAGCACAAAACCACTACTGGACCGTTCATCGACATCTTTCGCTGCAGGGGTATAACCTCACGCTCTGCTCCCTTCCACCCGCCCAGCAGGAACCGATGAATCGGGAGTGACCACCGGCTCTTGTTCTTGGCACGATCTCGCGCGAGACCAACGTCTCCGCGCACCGACATCCCGACGAAACGAGCCATCAAGAAATAGAGCCCTAGGAACAACACAGAGAAACGCAGATAGACGAACTCTGGCTGCATCCACCATTCGCGGCCTGGCATCGGATTACGCCCCCAGTAGAAAAGGTACTCCCGACCAAAGAAGGTAGTTAGAAACACCAAAAAAGCCACGGGTAGGTACGCAACGTTCGCCTCGGCTATCCTTCGTATGGGAGCACCCCAGTCGGCGCGGACTATCTGCATGATTACTGTCGTCATGACTCCGCCTAACGCCAAGCCTTGAAAATAGACCGCGTTGACGTAGAAAGCGCCCCATGTGTGCGCCGCATCGCCGGAGAGCAATCCCCAAGCAAAGACCGCCACACCGATAAACACCATCACCCAAAGCTTGGTATGGGTCGCGCTGCTGACCTCGATCGGACCAGCTTCGACAACCTTGTCGATGTTCACAGGAACAACGTGCACGTGCGACATCTTGAATCCCCTTGCTACCTACTACTTACCCTGCTGACTGCGAATATAATTTACGATATCCCAATGTTCATTCGGCGATATCTTCCATCCAAGTGCCGGCATGAGCGCCGCGCCGCCAAAGTGAATGGTACCGTAAAAAAAGCCGTCACTGCGCGCCTTGTATGCGTCTGTTGTCGGGTCTGGCGGTACGAGCGGCAACTTCGCCGCAACGTAACCCGGAGCCCACGGCTTCTTACTTATGTCACCGTGGCACGGCGTACAGTTGACCGCAAAGAGCCTTTTACCATTGTCGATGGACCTTTCATCGGCCTCGACAGGGTTGGTCAGGTTCTCCGCCTCCGCCTTGGTCGCCACGTAGTAGTCCGACATACCGACAGCGACCGACCCAGGCGCCTTCTGTCGCATCATTACGCCGGTGCGTTTCTGCACATCGACCATGTCGTCGTTGAACGGCAACGCCGCACCATCCCCGCTGAGAGACAGTGCAACGAGGCCGGCACACAGCGCGACCTTTGTCCTCAAACCATGAGCCACCTTCATCAGCCCCTCACTCCCTCTACAAACTGTCCCGAACATCAACCTCATCTGCTCCCGAGTCCAACATACGCCTTTTGACGTCGTCGACTTGGGTCCCTGTACATGCCACCACCACGCCGAATTTATCGTGCGAAAATCGAGGGTCATAGCCCGCCGTCCTGAGAACATTCGGCAAACGACAGAAAACAAGGATCGCCAACAGGGTTGCGACTCCGCCGAAAAGGATAGTGCACTCATAACCCGGCACGAAGAACGCCGGTATAGAGGCGATATTCTTGGCGCTCGTGCGCATCGGCCAATCGAGCGAACAGAGGATCGCCAGCGCAAAACCGAAGGTACACCCAGTGATTGCTGCCGTGAGCGACACGATTCGCACTGGGCTCTTTTCCGGATAGGTAACCTCCTCTATCTCATGCCTCGGAACGGGCGAGTACATACGATAATCCAGCTTGGCTGATTTGATATTCTTCACTGCTTCGAGGGCATCGTCCATGTAGGTGAAGATCCCTACCACTGCTCTGCTTGAAGACTCTGACATCTCTATCTCCTTATTAGTGATGAGCACCCGAGTTCGAATTCCGCATCGGCGGAGGTAATACCTCCTTGATCTCCGTAATGGCGACGGATGGGAAGTACTTTATGAAAAGTGTCATCCACATACCGAACCAGCCGAAAGCCCCGACGGTGATACCAATCTCGATCCACGAAAAGTTGTAGCCACCCCACGCCGCTGGAATGAACTCCCTCGTGAGCGACTGGAATATGATGTTAAAACGCTCGAGCCACATCCCGATGTTGATGAAGATCGAGAGTATGAACAGGAAGGTGATGTTTGTGCGCAATGACTTGAACCACAGCAGCTGCGGGAAGATACAATTACAGAAAGTCATCCCCCAGAAGGCTGTCCAGTACTCGCCGAAAGGACGGAACCAGAACTGAAAGCGCTCGAAGGTGTTGTTACTGAACCACGCGGTGTAGAACTCAGTAATGTACGAGTACGACACGACCCCCGACGTCAATAAGATGAGTTTGCTCATCGCGTCGAAGTGAACGGGCGTAATCAAGCGATGCAGGTTAAACGCTTTGCGGAGGGGAATAATGAGCGTTATCACCATCGCCACACCCGAGAAGATGGCACCCGCCACGAAGTAAGGCGGGAATATCGTTGCGTGCCAACCTGGGACGATACTCATCGCAAAGTCCCATGACACCACTGAGTGAACGGAAACTACCAGTGGAGTCGCGAACGCAGCGAAGATGAGATACGCCGAAGTGTAGTGTTTCCACTGCGCATGGCTACCACGCCAGCCGAGCGAAGTAACACCGTAGAGAACCTTCCTGAAGCGGGTTGTTGCTCGATCGCGCGCTGCAGCGATATCGGGGATCAGTCCAACGAAGAAAAATGTCGCTGAGATGGTAAAGTAGGTTGATACCGCGAACACATCCCACAAGAGCGGCGAGCGAAAGTTCGGCCACAGAGCACGCTCATTCGGGTATGGAATCAACCACAGTGCGTACCATGGACGACCAAGGTGGATAATCGGGAATAAACCAGCCGTCATGACTGCGAACACCGTCATCGCCTCAGCCAAACGGTAGATCGGTTGGCGGAAATTCGCACGAAAAAGATACAGTACCGCGGATATCAAAGTGCCTGAATGCGCGATACCTACCCAGAATACGAAGTTCGTGATGTAAGTTCCCCAACCGATCGGATGGCTCTTACCAGACTCACCAAAGCCCGCCCACATCTGATAGAACCAACAAGAGGCACCGATGGCCAGGAAGAACAGACAGGTGAACAGCAAGAGGAACCAACCGGTTCCGGGGGGCTCTAACATCTTGAGCACCGTGTCGTTTACCTCCGCGTACGATACCGGAGGCTCATGTTTGTGGTCGTGGTCGTTGTGCGTGTGTTCCATAGGAGTAACGTTTACAAACTAAGCCTTGTACCGAATGTCCTCCAGGTACGAAATCGACGGTTGAGTGTTGAGGTGATGGTCTAGAACCTTGTACGCACGCTCATTCTTGGCAAGCTTGCTTACGCGGCTCTTTGGATCCTTTAAGTTTCCGAAGGTAATGGCCTGGGTAGGACACGTCTGCACGCAAGCCGGCGTAATCTCACCGTCCTCTACCGACCGTCCGAGGTCCTTTGCTATATCTTTGGCCTCAGCGATCCGCTGGACGCAGAATGTGCACTTCTCCATTACACCCACGGTACGCTTGGTGACATCAGGATTTACCTGCCAGTCTAAAAGCTCAGGCCACTCGTAATGGAACCAGTTGAAGCGACGCACCTTATAGGAACAGTTGTTCGAGCAGTAACGAGTACCGACGCAACGATTGTAAACCATCGCATTCATACCCTCTTCGTTGTGATACGTTGCATAGACCGGACAAACCGGTTCGCACGGGGCGTTCTGGCAGTGCTGACACATCATCGGCAAGAAACTAACCTTGAGCTCCTCTCCGCCACTCTCCGTCGGTAGCGAGTCGTAGTACCGCTCAATGCGGATCCAGCTCATCTCACGTCCCTGACTGACGATCTTTTTACCAACTACGGGGATATTGTTCTCTGCATAGCACGCTACGACACACGCCGAACAACCTGTGCAGGCAGCTAGGTCGATCGTCATACCCCACTGGTACAACGGGTGCTCCCGCTGCACATACATCTGCTTCACTTCGCCGTGCTCGCCATGACCACCACCTTCGTGTGCGCCATACGAACCATGCCCCTCGCCATGCGAGGACGCTGCGTGCGTTGCAGCAGCACCTGCCGCCGACAGAAGCGTTGTCTTAGCTAGATCACGTCCCATCTGTGAGCTGAACTCCTGAGTCACGACGAGCCCACCATCCCCGAGACCTCGGATAGCGTGAACGTGGACTCCGAGGAGCGGGAGCGTGTCTACATCCTTCGCCAACTGTTTCGGTAGGAGGGAATAAACGCTTCCCTGGCCGGCGCTCTTTGCATAGCGCCCATAGGCGGAGTGCCCCTGACCCAACGGCACGGCGACTATCTCTTCATGCACGTAGTCTGATACGTACACGGGAACGTGTACTTCACCGTCATCGGTTCGCAGTATCAGCGCATCACCGTGCGCAAGTCCTAGACGCTTTGCCGTCTTGGAATGCACCTCTGCCCATGCCCCCCACACAGCTTGGGTGATAGGATCGGGCAGCTCCTGCATCCACGGTCGGTTTGCTGCACGCCCATCGAAGCTCTTCACGGAAGGAAACGGGTAAAGAACGAGTTCATCACCATGCGTCGTGTGCGCCTTGCCTTTGAAATTGAGGCTGTACGCTGCAGCGTCGACTCCCCCGCTCAAAGAGCTTGCGGCGGCCTGCGCCTCAGGGAAGTACCCTCCTTTCTCGAGGCTCGTGATCCAGAATTTATCGACATTTCCACTAGCTTTGCCCGCTGTTGCTTTCAAGAAGTTCGATTTGACGAAGGCGTCGAAGGTCTTTAAATCCCCGCTAATGCTCTTTCCGGCGCTTGAAGCAACGCTTAGCAATACGTCTCCGGCAGAGCGCGTATCAAAAATCGGCCTCATGGAAGGTTGAATAAGGCTTATGGCACCGCCTGGAGTCGTTGCATAACCCCAATCTTCCAGATTGGTGTTGACCGGCAAGATGTAGTCCGCCAACTGCGCTGTCTCATCGAGGTGGCTGGCGAGTGCGACAACGAGGCCTGCGCCCTTGCCAGAACCCTCTCCGTACACACCAACCTGATTGACCGCGTGGTCAAAGCCAAAACTGTCCGGGAATGTGAAAGCAGGGTTGGTGCCGTACACGAACAGAACGTCAACTTTGCCCTTCTGCATCTCATCAATGGCACCAGCGAGGTTCTTGGCCGACGAAGCAGGTTGCTTCATCTGTGCGATGTTGACGGTCTTACCGACATTGCCGAGGACAATGTTGAGGAAATTCACGGCCACGAGTAGCGGAAGCGGATCTGCAGTTGCCGAAGCAGTTCCGCCCGCAAGCACGAGTGAACTGGGCGCACTGGCGAGATACTCCGCCACCAGCAGGATCTTCTCCTTGGAAACCCCGGTCAAATGTTCGGCCTTATCGGCGTCTACCTCAGCTGTCAGGGCCTTGAGCTTTGCACGGATATCCCCGGATAGTTCCTCTCCACGACCTCTGGCGAGCATCTCTTTGATCAGGAAGAGCACTATCGAGGTCTCTGACCCCGGCGCAGCCTTGAGCCATAGGTCGGCATTAGCTCCAGTGAGCGAGAGCCTCGGCTCTACGTGCACGAGCCGCAGTGGATGATCAGAGCGGCGTGAATCGGACCACTGGCGAGCGTACCCTACCGGATTCACCCATGTCTCCAGGAAGTCAGCCCCAAAATTAACGACTACTTGAGCTTTGTCGATCGCAAATGTCGGAACACCGTACGTGCCGAAGGTCATCTTGGCAGCCTGTGCAACGGCCACCGGCTGAATGGGGTCCCACACAACATGACTGAATCCGAGTTGCGAAGTGAAGCCTTCCACGAGGTCGGAATACCCGGATGTCAACTCTCCCGTAATGAGCATCTTTTTGTTAGTTGCCTTGGTGAGTGCGTCGCCAATCTTTGAGAGAACTTCATCCCAACCTACCGGCTCAAACTGTGGTCCGGTCGGAGTACTTGCTTTCCTCTTGAGCGGAGTCCTGATGCGGTCTGGATCGTAGAGCGACTGGAGTGAAGATTGACCTAGTGCACACAGGCTACCCCGATTAACGGGGCTGTTGGGATTCCCCTCGACCTTTACCGCGCGACCCTCTCGAGTACGCACGCGGATACCGCAGTTGGCCGAACATTCCGTACACGTTGAGCTGTACCAGGTCGCCACTCCCGGGATCTGTTCGGGATCCGGCTTCACATACGGGAGGATCTCCTGTTGAGCGGGGGAGGCACATGCTGCCGCGCCGACTGCCGTAGATGCGCCAAGAGCTTGGAGAAATCTGCGTCGTGAGATCGATACGAGTCCGGAGCCTTCAGCCTTCTCCGACCTCTCCTTACGCCCCTTGAGCTGAACGATTTGACCTTCCATGTTGGACCTCAATAAAAACTTCTGAACAGACGGCTACGCCTTACTTGTGCCCGTGGCACACGAGACAGTCGATGCTCGCACCACGCTCGCGGTGACAGCTTATGCACCACCCCATCTTCATAGAAGATACACGTTGAACCTCCTCCATCTCTGGAATCTGCCCGTGACACTCTTGACACGATACCCCAGCCTTCACGTGACGTTTGTGATTGAACTTGAGATAGTCCGGCATCACGTGGACCTTTACCCACGGGATAGGCTGCCCCTTGTCGTAGTAATCCTTGATCTTTTGGATCTCCGCCTTAGCAGCATCATCCTTCCCGTTCACGAGCTTGTGACAGCCGATACACGTCTCGACCTCAGGGATAGCCGCATACGACGCCTTAGCAACCGACCAGTGACAATACTGACACTCCATGCGGTTTTGTTGAACGTGAATAACGTGACTAAACTTGATCGGCTGTTCCGGTTTGTAGCCTCGTGCCCGTTGGGGTGGCCCGAAGTAGTGGAAGTGATCCGTGATGTTGAGATCCCACAGCGCAGCCTGCCCATCGTTGTACACACCGGTGCGGACTCCCACCGTCGGGTAGGGAGGGGGCGTCGGAACTGGTGGAACTCCAGCTTGAGCCAGCGCTACCTGACTCACGCACCCCCGCTCGGAGACGGGGCAAAACGCCGCTAGGACCACGATCAAGGCCCCAGAAAATACGAATCGAAGTTTGTTTACCATGGATAGTGCAGATACTAGACAACTGCCACCTGCTGCATCCCCTCTTTAGAAGGAACAGAGCTTGTGCTGCCCAACGGTTCACGCAAGGCAAAGCTAGCCCCAAAACGCTGTACGGCTCCAGGAAGCTACGACACCCGCCCCAGCCCCCTTTAAAACCACAGAGGCTGAGTGCTTGAAATAACTAAATATATTTGTCGAGCTTCGCTTCCCGTTAAGCATCTACGCGGCAAGCTTTCGGGGTAAGATTTAGATCGAAACAGGAAATAAGGAAATATCCCAAACGAATGAAAGATGGTCAAACGCAGTCTTTAAAAACTGCGTGTGGAAAATATACCTCTTTCAGCGCGACACAGTGGAGTCTCAATGACACCTGTGGAGCGGTACAAAAAATTTACAAGCCCTTGACCTATCGGTGACAACTCGACGCTCCCTGCGTGCTACCTGTGTAACTGCCTCTTCAAGAAGAGGCACGTTAACTTTAGTTGTAATTAAGGAGCCAATTGTGGACACGGAAGTTTTTCAGAACGCCTTACCTATGACCGAGCACACACAGACGATCGCCAACGTTGAACGTCTCCATGAACTGCTCGGAGATAGCGATGAATTTGCTCTACTCAGAGAGACCCTGTGGATTTATTCGCAGATAGTCGATTACAAATAGGGCCTTCTGCCCGTATCGCCACGTGAGCGCGTTAGCGTTCGAGGATCGTATCCGTGGTAACGCTGCGCGTGTACTTATAGTCCAGCGTGTAGTGCAAGCCACGGCTCTCCTTACGCTCGAGGGCAGACCGAATAACGAGCTCGGCAACCAAGCACAGGTTTCGTAACTCGAGAAGGTCGGAGGTAACTGTCGAGCTAGCATAGTATTCCTGAATTTCGCGGTGCATGAGCTCCATACGATGCAAAGCGCGCTCCAAACGCTTGGTTGTCCGCACTATACCCACATAGTTCCACATGGTGCGACGAATTTCGTCCCAGTTTTGGGTAATAACCACCTGCTCGTCACTTTCGACTGCGGCACCCGGGTCCCAGGCCGGCGGGACGACATTGACCTCGTGTTTTCGCCTGTTTTCGAGCGAATGCATGGCGGCCCGATGCCCGAATACTACACCTTCCAAAAGTGAGTTGGACGCAAGCCGATTAGCTCCATGAAGGCCCGTACAGGCACACTCCCCGGCCACGTAGAGATCGACGATGTCTGTTCCACCATTTTCGTCGCTCAGCACTCCGCCACAAAGATAGTGAGCGGCCGGCACAACCGGGATAGGCGTCGTGGTGACATCGAATCCGAAGGATAAGCAGCGCTGGTAGATCGTAGGAAAGTGTTCTCTCACGAAGGCTGTATCTCTGTGGGTGATGTCGAGCAAAACGTACTCGTCTCCATGTGTCTTCATTTCATAATCAATGGCACGCGCCACGACATCGCGCGGCGCAAGCTCTCCAAGCTCGTGATACTTGTGCATGAAAGGCTCGCCGGTTACACGGAGCAGCCGCGCCCCTTCTCCGCGCATAGCCTCTGTAATCAGGAAGCTTTTAGCTTGTGGGTGATACAAGCAGGTCGGGTGAAACTGAAAAAACTCCATGTTTGCCACCCGCGCCCCTGCGCGATAGCACATGGCGATACCGTCACCCGTAGCCACATCAGGATTCGAAGTATACAGATAGATCTTTCCGGCACCGCCAGTCGCCACCAAAACCTTGTCTGCCAGAAAGGGTTGGATAATTCCTTCCTGGAGCAGCACATATGCGCCCAAGACTTTGTTCGGCTGCGATAGGCCGACTTTGAGCTTGTGTGTTGTGATCAGATCAATTGCATTCGAATGGTGGAAGAGCTCTATATTTCGGTGCACCTGTACAGCGTGCAAAAGCGCACGTTGAATCTCCGAGCCCGTTGCATCCCCTGCGTGAAAGATACGTCTGCGGGAATGTCCCCCCTCTCTGTGCAGATGAAACTCTCCACCCTGCTCCTTGTCGAAGGAGGCACCAAGCTCGACCAGCTCACGTACGCGAGCTGGCCCTTCACGAACCACGAGCTCGACTATCTCACGCTTGCAGAGCCCTGCTCCGCTCGTCAGAGTATCCTGGACATGGAGCTCGACTGCGTCGTCTGGCTGGGTGACAGCAGCGATACCTCCTTGCGCCCAGAGGGTGGACGAAGCGGCTAAGTCTTTCTTGAAGAGCACTGCTACCGAGCCCTGCTCGGCGACCTTGAGGGCGTACGTCAAGCCCGCAATACCTCCCCCAACCACGAGAAAATCAAATCGTCGCATGGTTCCTACGATACCTCCGAACTCATCCGCTGTTCAACACACGATACCCGGTCATTGCAGCTTTGGATCGAATCTAGGCTGTCCGAGGCTGGCTAACCTGCAGGCTTGGGTTTACTATTTCCTCATGACCACACAACTGAACAAAGATCAGACAACGAAAGTATCCAACCCTCTTCTCAATCGAACCTCGGCGATCCCCTTTGATCTTTTTCGGGCAGAACAGATAGAACCGGCTATCAATCAGCTGCTCGAATCCAGTACTGCTGAGCTCGAAGCCATCAAGCACATCACTGGGCCGCGAACCTTCGAGAACACCCTGCAGGCACTCGACGATCTCGCCCTCAATCTCAACTTCGCGATGGGCATCATATCTCACCTCGAATCGGTCGCGACGACCCCTGAATGGCGACAAGCGTACAACACGGTGCTTCCGCGTGTGAGTGAATTTTCCTCGAAGATCGGCCTCGACCCTGATCTGTGGTTTGCGATCAAGGGTTTTGCGGCCTCTGAGGAGGCTCGAAATCTTACGGGCGAGAGGCTCCGCTTTCTTACCAAGACGGTCGATGACTTTCGTCGAAACGGTGCTGATCTTCCCCCAGACAAAAAGGAGATCCTCTCGAAGATCAACACCGAATTGGCTGAAATAACCAATCGCTTTTCTCAGCACACCCTCGACGCAACCAACGCGTTCGAGTACGTCACGGAGTCGGAAACCGATCTCTCCGGTTTACCCGAGAGTGCCCGAGCCATGGGACGTGGCCTCGCTCAGGCCAAGGGCCTTCCGGGCTGGCGCTTTACCCTCCAGGGACCAAGCTTCCTGGCTATCATGACCTATGCAGACAAGCGCGAACTCCGCGAGAAGTTTTATCGAGCTTACAATACACGGTGCACCTCGGGAGAGCTCGATAATGTATCCCTTTTGTACAGAATTCTCGCATTACGTCATCAGAAAGCTACGCTGCTGGGATTCAAAGACTTCTCTGATCTTGTTCTTGCTGATCGCATGGCCAAGAGTGGAGAGCAGGCCCAGTCGTTCGTGGATCAACTACGTACTCGTATCGCGGCTCACGTCAGGAAAGATCAGGAGTTCTTGGCCGCCTTTGTTCGCGATGAGCTCAAGCTTGATGCGAGTGCGATGGCTCCCTGGGATGTTGCCTACTACGCAGAGAAGATGCGTCACGCTCACTATGAGTTCGACGAGGAGGAGCTACGTCCATACTTCCCCCTACCGAAGGTACTGCAGGGACTCTTCACAATCGTCGAAAAGACCTTCGGTATTGCCGTCCGTGAAACGAGGGAGCTAGCGACATGGTGCCCTGAAGTGACGACTTACTCTGCGCATGACGCCGCAAGCGGCGCGCTGTTAGGCTACTTCTACTCGGACCTCTTCCCACGAGAGAACAAGCGTGGTGGGGCGTGGATGAACGAATTCGTCACTCATGTATCCAGCGGCCGAGATGACCTACCTCACGTTGGACTTATCGCGGGCAACTTCACTCCACCCCAAGGCGACAAACCCTCACTCTTGACGCACGACGAGGTCACCACACTCTTTCACGAGTTCGGACATCTGATGCATTTACTCTGTTCGCAAACGAGCCTTCGGAGTCAGTCGATGAACGGCGTGGCGTGGGACTTCATCGAACTCCCATCACAGATCCTCGAGAACTGGTGCTGGGAGCGGGAGGCACTCGACATCTTCGCCTCGCATGTCGATACCGGGGAACGACTACCGGAGCAGCTCTTCCAAAAAATGTACCGCGCGCGAAACTTCAGAAGTGCTTCGTTTCTCATGCGCCAAGTGGGATTTTCGTCTGTTGATTTGGCACTTCACCGATCTTACGAGCAGGCGCGAGACGGAGAGATCCTCGAGTACTGTCGCCGGATAGTCGAACTACACTCCCCACTTCCGCTGCCTGCGGACTATGGGATGATTGCTGGCTTCACACACCTGTTCAGCTCACCTGTCGGGTATGCCGCCGGATACTACTCGTATCAGTGGGCGGAGGTGCTGGATGCAGACGCTTTCTCTCGCTTTCAGCACGAAGGAATCATGAACAGCTCGACGGGTCTCGAATTTCGCAGCAAGATCCTCAGTCGGGGCGATACCAAGGATCCCGAGGAGCTCTTCCGCGACTTCATGGGACGCGGCCCAGATATGAATGCGCTACTCACGCGAGCTGGCTTGGTATAGATTATAGAGTCGTGTATTTAAATGAACCCTGCGCGAGTGATTTTTGAAAAAAATTACTCGCAATAGCAGGGCGAGCGCAGTCTTGGCTTGCCCAAGTCGCGCCGTAGAAGACAAAAAACTCTAGCTGCAGAAAGAGACTATCTAGTTGCTGATACACGTGGGACTATTGATGGGTGAATCGGTTTTTAACTAGAAGTGGTCTCATAAATACCTAATCGTACAAAAGTAAAAGTAGGCGTCA
>JBBAUR010000044.1:0-28604 GCA_040398075.1 Bdellovibrionota bacterium
CTGCCGATTGCAGCCATCCGAAGCAGAGGAGCATTTTTGTTACGCACTCTAAGTTAAATATCTTCGAGAAGAGCGAGTGGGGGGGTCCCATATGATGGAAACTGTCTCGGTGAGGAGGCTCGGGATGCTCTCAGTGGCCTGTGCCTTCGCGTTGGCGTTGTCTCCGCATCTGCTCGTGGCGCAACAGATGGGCGGTCCGCAGCTGCGCATACTTGATGCTTCGGGACTGATTCGGGCTACCAAGGTCGTTGCGGAATCGGGAAACATAACCATCTCTCTCGATCGATCTGAGTCGGTGCAAGCAGGAGAGTGCGTGGCGACCAATCTCGACGGCTTGGCAGCAGAGCGTCGAGCACCTATTTCGTCAAATGCCGAGTGCTCATTCGAAAAACTATCTGCCGGATCCTGGCAAGTGAAGGTTCCCGGATCAGCCCATTGGCGTGCGCAGATATATGAATAGCTCGCTCCTGTCGCTGTACGGATCATCGACCGCAGAGGGAGAAGCGGTTGAGCGGCTTTTTGCAAATCTCTCTGACCGCGCACAATGTTTTGAGCGTGTAGCTCAGGCCAAGGGTTATGACCTGGTGGTGCTCGGAGGAGGTCTCACGGGTGCCGTCACAGCTCATCAGGCGTCGTTGCTCGGTATGCGGGTACTGATGCTTCACGAAAGCTTCTTCGGAAGCACCGCGCAGCTGTGGAGTATCGGATACCGAGATCTCTTCAGGGCGCCGCTGCTGTGCCGATTGACGGGTGCGCGAAAGGTCGGTGCTACAGTAGATCTTTTTCCGACCCATCTGGCGAGGTCCCTGTGTATGACGAAGGCGCGAGCGGCACTCGTGGATCGCTGGGTGTGGAAACTGTGCCGCGGTGCGCAGCCGGTGCCGGCAGGAGAGCTCCCTGACTGTGACGGAAAGGCAGCCATCCGGGAAACCGTGCTCGCTGCTCGGCAGGAGGGCGCGGTGTGCCTCTCGGACGTGGAGATATCGTTCGTAGAGATGGAGAGCGGCACAGGCCTCTATGTCATCGGGGTGAGAGACCCGATGTCTGAGTGGCGCTATGAGGTACGTGCTGGCTCAGTACTCCTTGATCCGTCGAGCGTTCGAATACCTGGGTCGAGGCTCGGGAGGCCGGTTCGACCGCAGTCACTCGATTCTGGGGTTTACTTGCGCATTGTGTGCCGCCTCCTGGCTCCGTGCTCGATTAAGTCACACCAGGTCATCACAGGAAGTGTAGACGGCAGGGATTATCTGGTCTACGCCGCATCGTCGTCAGAGATCGTGGAAATCGTAGTTCCTGACACCGGCAAGGATACACACCAGGTCATAGAGAGGATCTGCGAGTACGAGAGACTCGGGGCGAGTGAGATGCTCTTCGTTGGAAAATTTCGTCAGCCACGGGTGCAGCGCCACACCCTCGAGCAATACGGAGGGCTTTTCTCTCCGCGCGAGCGTGGACCGTGGGATGCATGGCTCAGTGCGCAACAGATCATCGGCGAGTTGCAACGAGCTGCCAATCCGGCTCATCCTCGGCAGGTACAGCTGGTAGCGAGGGAGCTTCCTGGGACACTTCGTGCAGGAGAGGTAGAGCAATTCCGTGCGGCAGCGCTAGCAGCGAACGTACCTGAGAGCGCAATCGCTCAGTCAGTGAAACGTTGGCATGGACGGGTCAGATACATCCCGGAATTCGTACGCGGATTCGAACTCGTCTGTCCTGGAGTGCTACGGGGAGAGGTCGAGCTCGCCTATCGGAGCGACCAGATCGCAACTCTCGAGGATCTAATCTTTGGGGCCCTCGGACTCGAAACGGATCCCCAGTGGCGTGAGAAGATAGAGCGCGTAGCGGCGGCTTTTTCGGAGATCTCGGGGGCTGCGCTGCCGCCTCTCGCACCGTGCGCTGTACCCTAACGATGCGAGGCAAAAGATGGCGTAAGCGGGGTTTTGCCCCGTTTCCCTAAGGCCCTTCCTGGAGCCAGCGCAGGTAATCCCTGGTACCCATCGTTTCTCTGCCGGGCTGGCTCCGCCAGCGTTTGTGAAACCAGACCCACTGCTCGGGGAAACGTCGGATCAGCGCTTCGAGACGTGCGTTGTACTCAGTCAGGATTGATTGATTGTCGGAATCGTTTTGTACAGCTTGCACGAACAGTTCGAAATTCGAGGAATCAGTCTGAAAAATGAATGCTGTGACGAAGCGTGCGTTGAATCGCTTTCCGAGCGCTACGAGCGAAGAGGGCGTCTTTGCAGGAGTACCAAAGAACGGTATGTGGTCGCTCTCAACGCGGGTGTCTTGATCGATGAGCGCTGCCAGGACCCGTTTCTTGTCACGCAGGCAGTTCACGATACGCTTGAGTCCCGATCGGTCGGAGCGCCAGACGGTCTCCACCCCATATGAATCACGTATCCTCTCTAAAAGCTCCTGAGCAATTGGATTGCGCGCCTCTCGCCCGATCGTTGTCAAGGAGACGCCACGCGCAATGACGTAGGCGGCCAAGAGATCCCAGTTTCCCGTGTGTGCGGTGAGTGCCACGATCGGCCGTTCCTCGGCTAGCCAACTCTGAATCTCATCCCAATTTCTGCAGGTAATGTTCGAGAGCGGCGCTTTAGTCATCGGCTTCAGATTGAGCATTTGGAGGGTATATCGTCCCGCGTGCGCAAACACCCTACGGCTCAAGGGGCCGGGGTTCTTGTCCTGCAGAAATCTCCGTAGTTGGAGCCGGGTCACGCGAAGCTCTCGGGTGGGTACGCATCCCGCGAGGAATCCGAAACCCCAGCCGATAGCGCTACGCACCGAAAATGGAAGTGCGGCGATAATAGAGAGTATGGAGATGGTAACGCGGGCTATCATCGAGGTGTGAAGGCGCGGTGATTCGATACAGTCATCGAGGTGCGGAGGGGGGCTCTTTACAGCGGCATCGACCATTCGGCGTCGTCATCTTTTCTCTGATTTTCGCGGATACCGGACATGAGGATAAACTCGGCCACCCGGTCCGGTACAAGGAGTCCGGCGAATTCTCCGTTATTGTGTACCATGACTGCAGGGCTCCCGGTATCCTCTAGCATCGCATAGGCCTCGGAAAGCGAATGCGTGCCTTCTACGGCGGGGATAGAGCGGTTCATGATCGCCGATACATACGCTTCAGGCTTGGTGGCTGCATGTTGAAGGATGTCTTCACGCAGTGCTACGCCGAGCAGCTCCGAGCCGACCACCACTGGGTACAGTGGCTGGAGCGATGTAAGGGCGATCTTGAGAGCTTTGGATACGGTTGTTCCGTGCTGGAGAGTTTCGAGCCTATCACGCGGGATCATGGCATCTTGAGCGGTGAACGCGACCGCCACGACGCGGCTCTCTGCTCGCACGTATTCCTGAATCGCGGCAAAGAAGATGACGAACGATATAACGAACAGGATCGGTTGCTCGAACGCAAGGGCTACGATCGCAAGAACGAAGCAGATTGCTTGGCTGATGCGTGCTGCGATGAGGGTGGGATTCTTCACCTTGAGCAGATTCAGGATCGCCCGAAGGACGCGACCACCATCCATCGGGAGAGCCGGCAGAAGATTGAAAACTGCCAGCGCAACATTTGTCATGAAGAGGCGCTCCGGCATTCCAATCGGTGTCTCAGGGGTCAGGGGTGCAGTTGGTAGGGTGATGAAAGGGTAAAGGCTTGCTGCGATGACCACGTTTACCAAAGGGCCTGCTAAAGCTATCAGGAGCTCGGCTTTCGGAACAGGTTGTGAGAGTAGGGTGGCAATACCTCCGAAGGGATACAAGGTGATATCTCGCGTTTGTACACCAAAACGTTTTGCTACCAAGGCGTGGCCAAGCTCATGCAGCAAGACGCACAGGAACACCATCACAACAAAAAACGCTTCGAAGATAGGTTTTGTGTTGGTTGCGCCGAAAGCGAGCCAAACAACTAGGATGAGAAATGTAAGGTGTATCCGGATCGGTATCCTGGCAACAGTCCCGAGCTCAAGCACCCACAGAGAACGCGATTTTTCCACAAACACCTCTTCGGACATGCTACACGGATCGGAGGGTAATTGGTACAGGATCCGAGAGAGCAGGCACTGTTCAGGGTGATCTTCTTTAGCCCCTAACGAGGTCGGCTGTGTTACTTGACTTGGTCGTAGAGCCTTGTTTTGTTGTACGTATTCGTTAAGTATACACCGTATCTGGGTGGCGCGACCGCTCCAACCAGCGGGAATTCCGAGGTATAGAGGGAGCATGATAGTTGAAAAGATAGCTGTGGTTGGACTCGGATATGTGGGGCTGCCGCTCACCCTAGCTCTTGGGAGGGCCTTTCCAGGAACGGTCGGGTTCGATGTTAATCAAAGCAAGGTCTCAGCACTGCTAGCTGGTCGTGATCCCACTAACGAGGGGCTCGAGGATGAGATTCGGGGGTCGAACGTGGAGTTTACTACCGATCCAACATCTCTAGAGGGGTGCGACGTGGTGATAGTAGCCGTTCCAACCCCGATTGACGACAATCGACAACCTGACCTCACGCCGCTGATCAAGGCCAGCACCCTGATAGGTAAGCATCTCAAGCGCGGGGCAGTTGTCGTGTACGAATCGACCGTATATCCGGGGGTGACCGAGGATGTATGCGGACCTGTGCTCGAAGCTCAATCCGGTTTTCTCCGGGGCCAAGACTTCTTTCTGGGATACTCCCCCGAGCGCATCAACCCCGGTGACAAGGAGCACACCTTGGAGCGGATCGTAAAGGTCATAGCTGGTGAGGATCAGGCTACGACCGAGCGGATTAGCAAGGTGTACGGAGCTGTCGTAAAGGCGGGCCTCTATCGCGCGAGCTCGATCCGGGTAGCGGAGGCCGCCAAGGTGATCGAGAACACCCAGCGAGACCTCAACATAGCGCTCATGAACGAGTTAGCGCTCATATTCGATCGGATGGGGTTACGGACGAAGGATGTTCTCGAGGCGGCAGGTACCAAATGGAACTTCTTGCGCTTCTCTCCCGGGTTGGTTGGTGGTCACTGTATCGGAGTCGACCCGTATTACCTCACAGCCAAGGCGCAACAACTCGGGTACCATCCTCAGGTGATCCTTGCAGGACGTCGGATCAACGACGACATGGGCAAATACATCGCTCAGCGTGCAGTAAAGTTGATGACACATTCGGGGATTGCCTTGAAAGGCGCGCGAGTGGGGATACTCGGAGTTACCTTCAAAGAGAACGTCACCGATACACGCAATAGCCGTGTGCCCGATATCGCTTGTGAACTCATGGAGTTCGGTATCAAACCTTTTGTATGCGATCCGATAGCGCAAGCAGAGGATGTCCACGAGGAATACGGCATCGAGCTTCATCCATGGGAGAAGCTCTCGGATCTGAATGCGGTCGTCATCGCGGTGGGACATGATGTTTTTAGAGCCAAGCCTGTCGAGGAGATCCTGGGCTTGTTGGTGAACGGCGGAGTGGTTGTTGACGTCAAGTCGATGCTCAACCCGAAAGACATTCCTGCTCACGTAGCGTACTGGAGTTTGTAGGTGATGATGAGTCCTGCATCGTCTCAACGTAGATGGTTCGTCACCGGAGCGGCGGGATTCATCGGCTCGCACCTCGTCGAACGGCTGCTGACCCTCGGTCAACTTGTAACGGGTATCGATAATTTCTCCACGGGCAAGCGCGCTAACCTCGAAGCAGTTCAGCAACAGGTGTCCGAGGATGCCTGGAGGCTCTTTTCCTTTGTCGAGCATGATATTCGTGATCGCAACGGGTTGTTTGAAATGTTTGGTTCATTTAAGCCTGATGTCGTGCTGCATCAGGCAGCTCTCGGCTCAGTTCCGCGGTCTATCGCTGATCCTGTTGCCTCACATGAGTCGAACGTTGATGGGTTTGTGAACATGCTCGAGGCAGCGCGCAAGGCTGGGACCCGACGCTTTGTGTATGCATCATCGAGCTCGGTGTACGGCGACATCGGGGATTCGCCAAAGGTGGAAGGTCGAGTCGGAGAGCTCCTTTCGCCATATGCGGCAACCAAACGTATCAACGAGGTGTATGCGCAGGTGTTTGGTCGTACGTACGGTCTGGAAACTGTGGGGCTACGATATTTCAACGTGTTCGGTCCTCGTCAGGATCCGACCGGACAGTACGCGGCGGTGATCCCGCGGTGGCTCTCCGCCGTGTCGACGCGTCAACCTGCGGTTTTGTACGGTGATGGCTCGACTTCGCGTGATTTCTGTTATGTCGCCAATGTGGTGCAGGCGAACATCTTGGCAGCTACCGTTGATGGCGGAAACTCCGTTATCAATCGTGTGGTGAATATCGCCTGCGGTTCAACGACATCACTCAAAGCGCTCTTTGAGCTGATTCGTGATGAGGTAGCGCGTCAGAAGGGGATTGATGTCGAGATGATACCGCCACCGAAACAGGAGCCATTCCGGAAGGGAGACGTACTGCACTCGAAGGCTGACATCTCATTTGCTCGCGACGCACTTGCTTACCATCCCTCACACACCTTGGAAGAGGGTATTGCAGAGGTCGTTCGGGTATCTCTTCTCTGAGCGGCGAGGCGAAACCTACCGGTTGCACAAATCGAAGGTCAACCAAGTCTGCATTCGCAGCCAGGCAGAGGAGATAGGCGGCGGGCAGTCTCCTCTGCGCGATAGGGAATGCGCTAACCTATTGATAGTACATGCCAAGATCTTCGTATGTGGGCAGGAGTCGTGCTCGAGAGCGGGCGTAGGAGCATTTACGCCCGCCGCTCGATGACGGAACTGCAGAGAGCGGTTTTACAGCTATGGCTCTTGTTTGGTATTCTGTAAGGAAGGGTTTGGGTTCCAAACCTTAACTTATTGCTGTTTCTCGTCGAATCCTTGCCCCAAGTAAGGGCTTATTTCCGAGTGGGGGTACGCGTGGTTAGTAGTTCAAGTGTGGCCGATAAGCCAGTGGAGGGGGTCCTTGGGTCGTCTGTGTTGACCTCTCCGTTTTCGAACTCTGTCGTTTCGTTCTCGTCTGTTTCCGAAGCCAGTCTGGCGCCTTTTGTGCTGCATCCCCTCGAAGAGCAGGCGCTCGGTGAGGCGGTCTCACCCAAGCGGCGTCGTGATTTTACCCTGGGGCGTGCCGCAGCTCGTCATGCGCTCGAGGCAGCGGGGTTCCCGGTTGTGTCACCAGTCTTGAGAGGTGAACACCGCGAACCGTTGTGGCCGGTGGGAATAGTCGGTTCTATCGCACATAGTGGCGGATACGGTGTGGCGGCGGTCGCGTGGCAACAAGATCTTCCAGCGCTCGGCATCGACATTCAGGAGGTCGAGGATCGCTACACCGACGAATTGATAGCGCGCTTCGCTGATCCGGACGAGTTTGATTGGGTGCGGTCTGATCCAGCGCGGCGCACAGAGCGGGCGGTGAAGCTCTTCTCGGCAAAAGAGAGCGTCTTCAAAGCGCTTTATCCCCTCGGGCGGGTGTGGTTTGCGTTCGATGTAGCACACCTGACGCCCAAGAATAACGAGCTCGGATTCTCCGCTGCGGTGCGCCTTCCTGCTCTTGCAAGCGGTATCATCCATATGGATGTTGGCGTTTCCATGGCAGATGGCTTCATTCTCACAGGAGCGTGGTTGTCTCAACCGTTGGCGATGGGTAATCCCAAGATCTAAGCAGCGCGTACTATCTTACCGCTGTCGGTCAGTGGCAAAGAATCAACCACGCGGATCGTGCTGGGAACCTTGTAAGTCGATAACCGCTCACTGCAGTATTCCGTGACAGCGGCGACGGGCGTTAGCGCCCCTGGGTGGGTGACGATCTCAGCGACGACGATCTCACCCAAGGCCTGATGCGGAACTCCGAAGACGCGCGCGGATTTGATGCCCGGAAACGACACCAACACCCCCTCTACCTCCTCGGGGAAGACCTTGTTTCCCGCAGAATTGATGACCGACTTCTCTCGGCCACAGACCACGATGGAGCCATCAGAGGTTTGAATCGCTACATCTCCGGTGAGGAACCAGCCGTTGATTAACACCTCTTCGCGCGGTCTGTAGGGAGCAAGATACGCGTCGAACATTCCTGGTCCTCTAACCCCCAAGCTACCGATGCATCCCGCAGGAAGGGGCTGATAGTGTTCCGACAAAATCGCTACGTTGTACCCCGGGAGAGGAGTTCCTACGGAGGTGTTAGAGTCAGAGTTGAGGGGTTGATTGCCGAGAGGTAGCCCGACCTCGATCAATCCATAGAGCTGCTCTATGGAGATTGCAAAGCGCGTGTAGAACGCACGCGCATGCTCCGCGCTCAAGCCCGAGGAAGTCGATGTAACACGAACATTTGCCGGCAGCGTCACCTTTTGAGGCTCATACGCCAACATTTGAACGATCGCTGGTGAGGCGTAGATGAGCGAGCTTCCGTGGTGTTGCACACTCGTGCTTATGGCAGTCGCCGTAATCGAATCGGGAATGACGATGGTTATTCCGAAGCGTACATAGGTGAGGATCGAAACCACGAAGTGATAGGCCATGGGAAGTACCCATGTGACCCTGTCTCCGGCTGACAAGCGCAAGCCTTGCACCGCGGCTGCGCTGCGCTGCTCGACGCTGTGGTGCGAGAGCACTACCCCTTTCGAAGTACCGGTAGTGCCCGATGTAAAACGGATCACTGCTGCGTGCGGGATACCGCTGGCGACCCGATGGTAAAACTCCTTTGGTCGAGTAAGCAGGGTCAGGCCGTGAAGATCCAAGGAGGTGTGTCCTCGTACCTCGTGCTGGAGTGAGCCGTCGTGCAGGAAAGCTGCAACTGGGACCAGTTCGACGATCCGTTGAAACTCCTGCTGCTTGAGTTGATGCGAGATCGGCATGACCACAGCACCGCACCCAAGCCCAGCAAAGAGACCTACAACGAACTCAGCGTTATCACGAGCAACCAAACCGAGTCCGAGGCCGGGGCGTATTCCGATGGCCTCGAGGGCGTTTTTGACCTCGAGAGCACGTTCGTAGAGCTGGCCGAAGGAGAGCCACTCACGCGAAGATATCAGCGCTGGCTGATCTGGCCAGCGCTCGGCAGCTTCGCTCAGGAATGAGAATACGTTCATGATGGAACTGTAGCTGTGAGGGCTAAGAGAGTCAAAAACGGGCTGGCACGCGGGTTTTAGGGGGTTATGGGCACTGCGGTTGTGTACGTCTCCTGTCCCTGAGGGGTGGCCAAGGTGAGGCTAAACTGTACGATGTTCGGGAGGCGCACCGACCTCTGATCGGTCCAGGAAGCAGACCACTCTTGAGCTTTTTGGTCGTAAAATTGAAAGCTCAAGGACACGAGATTTTTCGTGATCGGAAAGCGGATTACGTCTGCGCAGGCCTTGGTGGCTGGAAGTCGGTGTGGCACCTCCTCGCGCACCAGGAGCAGGGTCCGCTCCCGCGCACCTTTCTGATCCGGATCCTCTGCAACACGGTATGTAATCTGAACGATGCCGGAGTGGGTCCCTCCATCGGGGATGTACTGACCGGCCTCCTTAGCGAGGAAGGTGAGGGTTGGTCCCTGACCCATGGAGCTCTCCTCGGCTTTGAATACGAGACGCGGTCCCGCGCTTGGCGCTGGAGTCGTTCCTGCTCCTGCAGCATTTGCCGGTACCGGTCCCAGCGAATCACAGGCCGGTAAGAGGGCACGTTGTGAGGTTGCCAATTGAATCTCACGGGCGATACGGGTCAACACTGAATTGGCGATGAACATGCCGTCGCGTTTGTCGTCGAGCAGCAGTTTGGCTTCGATCAGTCCCCGGGTGGTTTTGTAGTTGAGGAGCACCATAACCGAGAGAATCGCAATAGCCAGCGTCACCTCGATAAGGGTGAAACCTGAGACCGGAGTTCGTTTGTCCGTACAGCGGGTGAGCCTCATGGGGACTCCGAGGCAGGGATAAAATACACGAGCGTGAACGCCTCGTCCGGGGAGGGACCCCAGGCGATATTCAATGTTACCTTGTTCATTGAATTCTCCTCGATGTTGTTACCCGGCGGGGTCCAGGGTGCTACCTGTACGGAGGCGTTCAGAGCTTCTAATGCGGCGCGTTCCTGTTGGTTATCGGGGGTCGGAGCTCCGAGTTGGGTCAGCACAGTCAGGACTGGCCCTTGAAGCTGATTCGCCATACTCAGATCGTCCTGATTGATCTCTATCATCGACATGATACGTCGCGCAGCGAGCATCGCTTGTTGAGTATTGCGGTCGTATATCAATCGCTGTACTGCCGAACTCTCGAGTCCGATCAGAATACCAGTCGCGGCCGCCAGCAGCATAACTGCGATAATGACCTCGATGAAGGTAAAGCCTCGCTCGCGCGCCACTACTTCTTCTCCTTACCGAGGGTCCACTGAAACTCCTTGTACTCGGGAAACACCTCGGCCACGCCGGTCCAGGGGTTGACGAGAATGGTAACGTGCCTGTTGTCGCGAGTCGCGAGGTGAATTACTCCAAATTCGGACGCTCCGCGCGGAGAGAAGAGCAGGAAGGGATTCTCCCGCTTGTCCTCAGGGGTCACCTTGCCACGCGGAGTAACGATGTCCTCGAAGAACATCGTTGAGGGGAGCTGCGTTGGCTCTGCTAGCGATGGAAACGAGGGTGGCGGAATCATAGTCGAATCGCCGTCGAGGCTCGGGCTCAAGAGAGCCGCTAGCTCGAGCTTGAGCGGGGGTAGGTTGACACCCGTTGGCGTGCTCGTCATCGCGTTTTCGACCCGCATGACCCCTACGCGGTAGGATCTGGCTTCAAGGTCGAACTCTACTCTGTAAAAGGCTTGATCCATGACCGCCTGGTTGTTCAGGAATACAACCAGTTCGCTCAGCCTGCGTACCGTCGATTGCTCCTTCCAGAAGTCAAACGTGCCGAGACGGACAACCATCACACCGAGGGTCAGGCCGACAATGACAATGACGAGAACCAGCTCCATGAGGGTGAAGCCTCGCGCTGAGTCCTGAAGCGAGAGGTGCCGGAGCGGACAACGGTTCATACACTGGAAGTAAGGGATGCTACGGGCCCTTCACAACGATGTCGAGGTCGGCTCCTGAGCCTCCCTCCCGGCCGTCGGCCCCCAGGGATTTCAGCTCGTATGAGCGACCGTTATCAAGGAGCCGGTACTGGATCGGATTACCGAAGGAATCCTTGAGGTCGTCTTGCTCGATTCCAGCAGCCCCAAGATCCGCGGGCAGTTGGTTGTTCTTGAGCTGAAACATGAGTAGAGGTTCCTTGAGGCGATTGAGCATCTGCTCGCTCAATTGCGCCTTGGCCTGGCTACTAGCCTTGAAGAGATTCTTGGTGAGGAACGACATGACCAGAGCCAAGATAATGAGAACGATGATGATCTCAACGAGGGTAAGACCCTTTTCCTCTCGCAGGGCAGCTCGAAGGGAGCGGCCTGTGCTGCCTAAGTTGGCGCTATTCTTCATAGTATACCTCTTGAAAATACCCTCTAAAAATTGCACGTTCATAGGACGTCCGCAATTGGTAAAGGTTTCAGTTTGATACCTCAAATGAGCTCTCGCCAAGGCCGTTTTAGACCTATCGTGCGTGGCCGGTGCGCTACGACACCGAGGGGACCAATCAAGGTAAGAGCTGCAAAGGCAGGGCCCCCATCTCGAGAGCGGTTATCTGCGGAGAGAAAAGCTCATGTGGAGCTTCAAGAAATCGGGTGGGTAGTGTGGCCCGGCGCTTGGCAGGGGTATGCAAACAAGAAGGGGGGGGAACACAAAGAGAGCGGGAGTGCAGTAAGGGGGAGAAGCATAAAAAACCGGCGCTTTAGGAAATCGAGTCGTAGTGTGGCTGAAGCCCTTGGTCGGATTATGCAAACAAAAGGGGGGAAATACAAAAAGGTTCATCGCGTTTTCGAGTGGGTGATAACGAGCATAGAGATCACGTAAGCTCTCGTTTTGACCGATAAATCACGTCTTTTCACGTTCACGTGCACGAGCATGTTCACGTCATTATCACACCGATTTCTACCCACTCGATTCCGCGAAGACCCTACAAAGAGAGCGGGGAGCACTGCGAGGGTGAGGGGCATGGGAAAGTCGGTATTATACCCTTCGCTGACCTCTTTGTTCACCTGAAGGTGCTCGAGCTAGCGCCAACTCGTCGTTGAAGGGGCCAAGCAGTAGACTCCTTGTGAAATACGCCACGGTGTTACCCACTTAAAAACCCGGAAGCGCCGCTCATTTTCCCGGCTGAACCATGTTCATCAGCTCGGTCATCGGCAGGAGCACGGCGATAACAATGCTGAACACGATCCCACCGAGTACGATAATCATGATCGGTTCGATGAGCGACGTGAGGCCCGAGATTGTAGCGTCCACTTCGCTCGAGAATGCTCTGCCGGCTTTTGAGAGCATCACCTCGAGACGGCCGCTCTTCTCGCCGACTGCCGCCATTTGAGAGAACAGACTCGGAAAGTAGCCGCTCTTGGAGAGCTCCTTGGCGAGGCTTCGCCCCTCACGCACACCGTCTCGCGCCTCTTCCAACGCCTTCCGCAGGTGCACGTTCCCAACGATGTTCCTGACTATGTCAAGGGCTGTCAGGAGTTCGACTCCGCTCGAGAGGAGGGTCCCTAAGGTCGTGGCAACTCGTGCGGTTGCGATCTTCTTGTAAATCGGGCCGTAGAGCGGGAGCTTTAAAAAGCGAGCATCGAACCACTCGCGTCCCTTGGGTGTCGCATAGTAGTTGCGAGCCAGGTAAAATCCACCGATGAGTACAAACAGTATCAGCCACCAATATCCTGTGAGCACATTCGAAAAACCTATCACTATCTGGGTTGGGAGGGGGAGGCTGATACGTTGCTTGATGAAGATCGCCACGATGTTCGGTACCACGAAGGTAACCAAGCCGATCACCACCAGGGTACAGAACGCGAACATGAGTATCGGATAAAAGAGGGCCGAAGATATCTTACGGCGCAACTCGATCTGCGCCTCGTAGTACGCGGCGAGGTTCTCGAGAACTGAGTCGAGGGTTCCGGAAGCCTCACCCGAGGCGACCATGTTGATGTACAGGCGCGGAAAGACCTTGGGATATGCCCCCAACGCCTTGGCCAACGAGGTTCCTTGCTCCACGCGTTCCTTGACGTCTACCACAATCCGTTTCAAGTTCGCCGACTCGACCTGATCGGCGAGGGCGAGTAGGGCGCTCACGAGAGGAAGCCCTGCGTTGGAGAGGGTGGCAAGCAGCCGAGTAGCGACGGCCAGATCCTTCAACGACACGCGGTCCGATTTGAAGAAGCGCTTTACGTCCTGTGTCTTGGCTGTCTTGGATGATTCGCTAGCTTCCTTGATGTCGGTGGGAAAGATGTCCTGGCCACGCAACTTTTGACGTGCGGCGCGGAGGCTATCGGCCTCGACAGAGCCCTTGATGCTCTTGCCGGTGGATTTCAATGCTACGTATTCGTACACGGGCATATCAGGTCAACACGCTCCGGCTCATGCAAAATCGTCGTGGCTTGCAAGGAGAACCTCCTCGACTGAGGTGATGCCTGCGAGCACCTTACGACCACCGTCGGTTCTGAGGCTCACAAATCCGCGCTTGATAGCGGCGTTCTTGATCGAGTTAGAATCGAGACGCTGTAAGATGTGACTCCGAACCTCGTCGTCGATGAGGAGCAGCTCGTGAATACCGACCCGACCTGTGTACCCTGTGCCCTGACACGCCGGACAGCTACCGGTCCCCGGCCGATAGGCACGCCGATTCGTGACCTCCTCGGGATACAGGTTCAACTCTCGGAGCTCCTCATCGGAGATCTCGTACGGAACCCGGCACTGGGCACAAAGCTTACGTACCAGACGTTGCGCAACAACCGCCAGGAGACTCGATGATACGAGGAACGGCTCGACTCCCATATCCACCAAACGGGTGACAGCTCCGGCCGAATCGTTGGTGTGTAGCGTGGATAGTACGAGGTGTCCCGTGAGTGATGCTTGAATCGCTATCTCTGCGGTCTCTTGGTCGCGGATCTCACCCACCATGACTACATCGGGGTCCTGACGCAGGATCGCGCGTAATCCACTGGCGAAGGTGAAGTCGATCTTCGGATTTACCTGCATCTGCCCGATACCGTCGAGCTGGTACTCGATCGGATCCTCGACGGTGAGGATATTGAGGTCAGGCTTGTTGATGTGGGTGAGGCACGAATAAAGCGTGGTGGTCTTACCAGACCCTGTGGGGCCGGTGACGAGCACTATTCCATTAGGTTTTTGCAGGAGGCGTTTGAGTAACTCGAGATTTCTGGGCTCGACCCCCAACAGTTCAACATCTAGAACTGAAGCTCCCTTGTCGAGAAGACGCATGACGATACGCTCCCCGAACTGCGTTGGCACGGTTGATACGCGGATGTCGACCTCTTTTCCGGCGATCTTGAGACCAATACGACCGTCTTGTGGGAGACGTTTCTCTGCGATATTGAGACCCGCCATGACTTTCACGCGAGAGATGATCGCAGCCTGGAACGCCTTGTCTTCGGAGGCTACATCGTAGAGTACCCCGTCTACTCTGAAGCGTACCTTGAGCCTGTCTTCGTAGGGCTCGATGTGTACATCTGACGCGCGCTCTGAGCTGGCTTTGAAGATGATTGCGTTGACGTAGCGGATAATCGGCGCATCGTCATCGTCTGCATCCGTGACGTCGATCTTGAGCTGGTTATTGAAATCCTCTCCGTCGTCTTTCTTGCCTGATTCGGAAAGTGAGCTCGAACGATCGCTCATCAAGCTGGTACGGATCGCGTTTATCGCCTTGGTTATTTCGTCAGGAGACGAGACGACCACTTTCAAGGGGCGTTCATAGCAGATTCGAAGTTGAGCAATCGCTTCCACGTTGAGCGGATCAGCCGTGGCAACAACGAGGTGTTTATCATCACCACCGATCGGCACCGTTAGAAATTGCCGACCCCACGAGCCGGCGATACGATCGAAATCCCCACGGGCGGGGTTTCGAGGGGGGGATGGATCCGGGAGACGTTCCACGAACTCCAGTCCGAGCAGCTGCGACAGCATCCGTCCTTGAGCTACTGACGAGGTCGATTCCGCAGAGGAGGGCGGTGCTGTTGGAGTTTGTGCGCTGCTGTTCATGGATTACTCCCCCTTCAACCAGGGACCCCGACCGAGATTCATAATCTCATAAGGAGACAAGGTGTACCAGGCTGCTGGGAGGTCAGGGTTAGAAGCCTGAGCATCTTGAATGGACGGATACAGAGCCCGTGATCTCACGCGCACCTGCTGCCCGTTCCACGTGTATGTGTACACCTGACCTGCGCGGAAGAATCCCTTGGCTTCCAACGAGCTGTCACGCGGTACGATTATACCCGCCGTGGCTCCTGGATTGCCGAGCAGAAACGGGAGCTCAGTCGTAGAACCGTTCGGGTCTATGACCTCTACGACGATAAAGCTATCGGTCGATGCGGTGGGGCCTGTGACTAAGCTCTTTTCACTGAGTGATGCCATGGATCGCGGCTGCTCGTTGAGTGCTTGATCGGACTGTCCGAGTTCCAGAGCGACATCATCGCTTTTAGGAAGTGCAGGCTTCACGTCGAGCTCTAGTGTGCCCTCCTTTGAGCCGTCCAGGATTATCGGCTCCTCGGCACTTGGGGGAACTGGTGCAGCATCCTTTGCGGTCGATTCGGTTTTCTTGCGCTCGGGGGCCAGAATGGTGCCTGGAGCTGGACCGTCATATTGAGTAGATTCGGCGACAGCGTCTATTCGCTTGTGCTCCAACACCGTATTTCTCGACGGTCGCACATCGTACGATGCGATGACATCCTCCATCTGCTCCCTGCTTTCGATGGTGGCGTCGCGAGCATCAAATTGATCCTTGATGATGCGCGGCGTCAGAAATATGAGCAGGTTTTTCTGCTGACGGGCAGTTGAATTCGATTTGAAGGCGTGTCCCAGCACAGGAACGTCCTTCAGATACGGAACTCCCTCATCGGCTTCGGTCACATCGTCTGCTATCAATCCACCGGTTACGATCATCTGGCTATCTTTGGCGATAATAGTGGTCTCGCTCTGTCGTTTGCGGGTGGTAGGTCCTAGGGTAGAATTGACAGTAGCCAAATCAAGCGCTGAAACTTCCGTGAATACTCGCAGTGTAACGTAGTCGCGTGAGCTGATCTGAGGGGTGATTCGCAGAGTAATACCGACATCCTGCCGCTCAACCTGATTGAAGGTGTTGTTCAAGTTCGTCGCATTGGTCGAGGTACTGGCGAGGAACGGCACGTTTTGGCCCACTACTATCTGTGCCTCCTCGTTATCAGTCGCGAGGATAGTGGGCGCGCTCAAGATATTGACGTTGTTGTTCCTCTGCGCCGCTGAGACTATCAAGCTCTGTGTCGGTAGCGTTATACCGGGAAGCTTCAGAGAGCCTGCGCTGGCTGCTGCAAGGGTAAAGCCTTGGAGCTTGGAAGGGTCGTTAAAGAGGCTATTGAGGCTGCCTGAGTCCGGTGCAAATTCGCTGCGAGCTATAGCTCCCCCGTCGGCACCCCCGGTGGAGGTGAGGAAACTCATGCTGGTACTCAGCGTGTCGTCTATGGAAACCTCGAGCAGCGTGGCCTCTACCAACACTTGGCGGCGTTTGACGTCGAGCTGAGCGAGCAGCCCACGGATCTTCTCGTAGTCGCTCTTACCGGCGGCGATAATGAGTGAGTTAGTCGCTGGGTCAGCCGTGATCGAGATGTTCTCGCCCAGTTGTGCCGTTGTAGGACCGGCCTGCCCGCCACGTGCGCCACCACGGCCGCCACGTGAACCTCCGAGCCCGCCACCCCCAAGCCCGCCCCCTGCCGAAGATGAACCGGAGCCTCCGAAAGAGGAAGAGCCGCGATTTCTGTTTTGAAGTTGGTTGTTCCGACTACCACCGAATGCGCCGCCCGAATCGTCTCCGAAGACTCCACCGAGCCCACCACCAGCCCCGGTTCCCCGTCCTGCGGCTCCGAATCCACCCGCTGCTCCGCCGCCAGCGCCACCACCACCCCCGACGAGACCCGCGAGCACCTGCGCTATCTCCTCGGCGTTAGCATGCTGACACCGGTACACGTAGAACTTGTTACCCGAGAGGTCCACCTTACTGTCGAGCTGCGCTATCAGCGCGCGCACACGTGCAGTGGTGTCTCCGTCGGCAACCACGATGATCGAATTCGTACGTTGATCGGGGATGATCTTGGGCTCCATGCCGCGGGCGGCAACCGTCTTCGATGAAGCCCCGGCGCCCTGGGGTCGTTGAGGTTGACCAGGCATACCTCCCATCTGGTTACCCATAGCTAGGGAGGGATCCCCCATACTGGCGCGAATCTGCTCCAGTGGCGAAGGGGCTCGCTTGCTTTCGCTGCCCGAGGTACCGAGAATATCAGAGAGCTTCTGAGCAACGTCTTCGACATCTGCAAACTTGACCGGGATGATCGTCATCTCCCGATTTGAAAACGGTACATCCAGCTCCTCGATGATGCTCACCAGCCGATTGATGTTGTCCTCGGCGTCGATAAGGATCAGAGAATTGGTGCCCGTGTACGCGTTAACGAGGCCATCGGCAGAGATCAGTTGCGAGACGATCTGTTGCACGTCTTCAGCGCTTACGTACTTCAGGTTCACGAGCCTGGTGACGACTGCGGCTGTTGGCTTTTCGGTGCGTTGCTCGGTTAGGGTGGGGATGGTCGACTGACGCGCTTCGCGCGATGGCACGATCTTCCACAGATTCTCACCGATCGGCACCGAGGTAAAACCTTTGAGCGCCAGGACTGAGTCTAGGATCCGGAGTGACTCCTCGGCCGAGACCTTTCCCGGGAGGTAAATCGAGACTTTTCCACGGACCTTCTCGTCGAGGATGTAGTTGCGTTTTGTCTTGCGGGAAAAGATACGAACGATAGCTGCTATGTCTGCGTTCTTGACGTTGATCTCCGTGTTGGAGTCCTTGGAGTACTCCTCCTCGTTGATCTGATCACCGCCGCCCGGCGCGGGTTGGTTATTCTGCGCTCTGGCAGGAGTTGCAATCGCATGTGCCACGAGCACAAGGGCGGCGGCTGGCAACACTGTGTGGAGAATCCGCATGATCGATTACCTTATCGTGTACTTAAATTCCCTGTCCTGCTTCTCTCGCTCGAGAACCAAATTAATTGAACGCTCCTGTTTCAACTGCTCGAACAGTTTGAGCGCTTGCGAGATATCACCGAGGCTGTTGCCATTTATCGCTTTCAAAATGTCTCCATTCTTGAGGCCGATCTTTTCGTACAGGCTGCCGTTCTTAATGGCGAAGAGACGGAGTCCGATTGAGCGACCTTCCTTGAAGTATGGTACCGCTCGAGCCTGGGTCAGGAGAAGGGGTAAGTTTTCGAGCCCTTTGTCCAACTCAGCCTCTTCGACGATGAATTCATCGCTTCCGAGGGAGGCTACGCCCGCGCCACTCGGCGCAGAGCTTCCCAGGTCGTCAAGCTTGAGGATTTCGCGCTTGCCGTCACGCTCAATCTCAACGTGATCTTCGAGGATCTGTTTGAGCGTAGCCTGGCCGAAGATCGACTGATCGAGCGCAAAGACATCCTGATTCTGTTTCTTTTTGTCCTCGATGATAGCGTACGGAGCCTGCCCCTTCGTAAGGAAGGTACCGATGAGCGTCAGGGAAAGTGGGGTTTGCGGTGGCGGGGTCGGTTGAGCAGCTTCCACAGGCACCTTCCCAAGTGCACCGAAAACGCTCTTTTTGGCGATTAAGCTAACGTCACGCTCGCTCTCCTGACTCCCGGCTGGACGGTCGCTCATCAGCGCACGCACAGTCTGAATGCGCCCCTCCAACTCCGCCTGTTGGCTGCGTCGCTCGAGGGTCTCCTGCGCCCCTATATAGAGCAGGATGGAGATAGACACGATCATCGCGAGGGCTGAGAGACCCTTGGTTGCGCGAACCAGGTAATCGATGTTCTGGCGTCGCACGAGCTTGTTCAGCAGCAGCTGATAATCAAAATCGCGGATGCTTGCGAGAGAGAGCGTCGTTTGTGCCACGTCTAGTACGTATATAGAATAATTTCGATACTTTAAGTAGCATTCTCGGGCCCAGTAGACCAGACTCTAAAATGCGACAGTGTTTATCTTATCAGCGGGTCCCAAATGTGAGCAGAAAGCCCCGTTGATAAGATGAGCCAGTATCGGTTTTAAGTTCATAAAGCGCCACTATCCGGTGATAAATCGAGGCAAAGTCGCGGCGCTTTCCGAGCATGGGGGTGCTTGGTTTACCTAATAACGCAGCCGCGATAGGAGCAATCGGGGAGGGGCGTCGAGTCCGGTGATCGCCATGGCGGTGGACGTTTTGAGCTCTATGGCCCCTTGCGGTGTTATCCGCAGATCCTTCGTCCCAAAACAGTTGAATTCCTGTCTTGGGGATTGAAATCCGAAGCCTGACATGCGCAGCAGTCCAGCATCCGTTGGCGTGGCTTCATAGCTACCGAGCTTAGCGAACGCATCTGGCAATTTATCCACGTACAAGAGCACGTATGGATCAGAGCCGCGCCGACACGTGACCTGTCGTACCGTAATGGGGCTACTGGATTGGCCGATACTGGAAGGGGCTGTCTTTGTCACTTCCGGTGAGGCCGCCAGCGCAAGCCCGTTCTGCCCGGGTGCTTGTTGTTCAACAGGAACGAGTGGCAGGAGACGTTTCTCAGCACCAAGCACCTGCGCCGATGCACTCTCCTGTAGCCGAGTTCCCCACTGCGCCTCGAAGGCTTGCGTACGCTCCGCTACTGCAGCGGTGTTTCCGAGCCGCTCGTAGAAGTCGATGATACCTTGATCGTATGCGGCGAGCTCCTTGATGACCGGGATTCTAGCCTGCTTTGCTATCACTCCGTAATCCGAGTCTAAATACCGTTTGGCGAGATCATCGAACAGAGCGAGCGCAGCCTCGAGGGGCTTTCGGTCCCGGCCCGTCCCACGCGCAAGCGCTAGGTAGCTGTGGGCCGCTTGAAGCTTGGCATACGGCACCTCTGGGCTGGAGGGGTAGTTTTTGGCGAATTCCTCGTAGCGTTTCGAAGCCTCATTGTGCTCGCCGTTGAAAAAATACGAGTCCGCAAGCTTTATCTCCACAAAGGTTCGGTACGCGCCGGGCGCCCCCTCGCTCCCTAATGACTGAAACGATTCCCGCGACACAGAGTACATCTTTGACTGGTAGAGCTTCTTTGCGATGCGGGCGAGCTCTGTCTGTGGTTTCTCATTCGATGTCTTCGACGAAGTGTCCGTTGCGGAGAGCTCCTTCGCTTCGCTCTCTGCTTCTGCGTCCTGCTGCTCTTCCGGCGCATCCGGTTCGGGGGAGCTACCGCCGAACCAACACCCTGTCGAGAGTAGTGTTGGGACGATAAGGAGCGCCACAAAAAGCGTTCGTGGCCGGAGTATCTGGAGTTGGAGGCCTTGGTGAGCAAACATGCGCATAAGCATAAAGGAGCTGATTCCGTATTTACACCGTCGGTGGTAGCGTTCGCCGGCAATCCCTACGTTGCACCGAGAGCCGTGCTCACCACCAGAGTCCCCCGGCACTCTAACAAACCGGACTGTATGACGCGAGTGTTAGTAGGTAAACCGAGAGAAGTGAGGCAATCTCTACTTTCGCAGTAGGGCGGGGGTTCGCCTCGCTTCCCTGGCTCTCAAAACGGTACTGTTTGATGTTCGCAAAGCAGCTCTAAGGATCGCAGCCTGTTAAATCAGGAAATCTCTCGTGCAGGCTTTATTTTGACGAAAATGGCCCGTAATGTCAGGGGAGAGGGGCTGGGGTAAGTCGGGAGTTGCGTATGAAGAGGTGTACGACGGTGTCCACGGTGCGAGATGAACTGCACCGCGTTCGGCAGTCAGGGAAGCGAATTGGGTTTGGTCCCACCATGGGGGCGCTGCACGCCGGGCACCTCTCCCTGGCCCGCACACTGACCGATCACTGTGACGTTCGGGTGTGTTCGATATTCGTCAATCCGACGCAGTTCAATGACCCCAAAGATTACCAAGCCTACGTCATCAACATCGACAAGGACCACGAGCTGCTCGAGCGCGAAGGGGTCGACCTACTCTTCGCCCCCACGGTTGAAGAGATCTACCCAACAGGTTTTCAGACCTCTGTGACCGTACGCGACGTGAGCAAGCCGTTCGAAGGGGCATTACGGCCTGGACACTTCGAGGGTGTTGCAACGGTGGTCACCGTACTGTTCAACATCGTGCGACCCGATGTGGCGATCTTCGGAGAGAAGGATTTTCAGCAATTGGTGCTGATCGAGCGGATGGTCGAAGACCTCAAACTCGATATCGAGATAGTACGCGGTGCTCTCGTGAGGGATGCGGATGGGCTCGCATTGAGCTCGCGCAACGCGCGGCTGTCTGAACAGGGGAGGGGGCACGCCTTGGCGATCAGTCGCGGCCTCTTTAAGGCACGAGCTGCTTTCGAGGCGGGAGAGAGGCGTTCGGCGCTGCTCGAGGGGCTCGTGGTACAGGAGATCTCTTGCATGCCCGATCCACAGATAGACTACGTAGCACTCGTGGATGAACGGTCGCTTCAGCAGACCGAGAACGTCGACGGAGAGTGTAGGCTCCTCGTGATCGCCCGCGTTGATGGAGTGAGGCTGCTCGATAACATCGCGTTGTAGAGGCTCTCATCCCGAGCTGGCCACGACGATGGACTCGCTAGCTCCCAGCTATGCCGGCTCGTGCGGAGGCGACGTTCTTTGACGACGTGATTCTCTGACCTTGGCAAGATCTATCAGGGTCGGAATTCTGACCGGCTTCTTGAAGGTAACCCGCTCGGCGGGCGCTTTTCCCCCCGAAACAACAGCGAGCTTTTTGGCGTTCTCAGTCCTTTCCTCGTCAACGTTGGCTGGGGTGTCCTTGTGCTGGGCGCTTCCCATCGCTGCTAAGACGCTCTCGAAGAGAGAGTCTTCAAAATCCTTCAGACGCTTGTCTTCCTCACTTGCGAGGCGTTGCTCGCCGTTAACAATTCGACCGATGACCTGCGAAATGACTGGGATGACTACCGCGCGCTCAGTCTCCGAAAGCTTTGCGAGTCCGTCGAGCAGACTTGCCGTGCCCTCACCGCCGACACCTTCGAGAAGGGTTTGGAGTTGTAATTGAAGGCTCAAGAGACTCTTTGTAAATTCACCGCCCTGTGACCAATTCATACTTAGGATACTCCGAAAAGTGCTTACTACATCCTTTAAAACCCATGCCGTGCAGAGTAGTGCCTTACAACATTTATCCGCTTGAAACCTGAGTTTGCTTCAGAGTTCTTCGCAGGGTTAATAGCTGAGTACTTGCAGGAGGAATGCCGTCTGTAACTAATTGAATACAGATGGAGTTTTATCCGCACGGCTGTAGTAGTTAACGACGCTGTACAACTTCAAGACAGCTGCAGAAGCTAGAAATGGCCGTGCGCGCCAGTGCTTGGTGCACGCGGCTTAAGCACTTAAGAAGCGGCAAATCGGAGCTTCGTAATGTCACGCACGATAAAGAAACGTTACGTGCTCCCCGTCCCTACGCAACACTACCGGCAACGCGTGCATACCTATTATGGGGGGGTAGCTACCTTCTAGAGGTCGAGGCTCATGCTGCACACAGGTGCCGGGTGACCTCACAGAGGGTCTTTGTAGTGATTGTATGGATGGGCCGCAGCATAAGGAAAATTCCGTCGCTAAGAGCTCAATAAAGGCCGCGAGCGAAACAGGTCTCGAACCGCTTCGTTTCGGAGGCGCCCTTGGTGACTTAGTGCAATCAGTACGTAACCGTATCGCAGAACTATCGCTTGCTGCCACCTTGCCCCTTGCCGCAGCCGGTATGACCAGCATCGCAACCGCACACGAGCGGGAGGAGCGCGGTGTTCCGGTCAAGGTGGCCCCCGTCAATCCTGGGCAACCCCCGACAGTTCAGACCCTTTCAGAGGATGAAGCTGCGGCGATAGCTGCTCATTTCACGAATTCAAACAGGTCTGAGGGAGCCGTGACCGCATTTCTCGACGATTACCATGAAGCACATCAACCAACGCATTCGCAAAGGGACGGTTACGCCTGGGCGCGCACGCTCTCCGGCAAAGAAGCGCTGTCGCTGCTTCAAAAGATCTCAGAGGATAAAGGCGATCGTTTCAGTAAACGAGCAACCACACTACTCGCAGAGCTCGATGCAATGCTGGCCTCACCGGTTTTTCAACAAGGTGTGGCCGTTATCAAGGACACCAATCCCGATTGCAAGACACCGCTCGGCGAGATGTCTAACATATGGAACAGGCCGGAAGCAGATATCGAGCAATTTCTTCACGTTCTCAAAAGCCCGGGATTCAAAGAGTATCAGAACAGCGTGAGCGCTGCGACCGGAGTCGATCTCCAAACCAAGTTGCCCACAGTAGTGTGGCAGTACTCAGACTATAGCACTGACCCGAGTGAGGCGATCGGGCCTGGCCTCAAGTCAGCGGTCCAGCAATTTAGGGCAAACATACCAGACTTGCCGCTGCGAGATATCGCGGACCTTCGCCCGATATTTATGAATTCCCGTCCGGAAGATGACAAAGAATCAGAGATACAAACTCAGGCGAAATTCGAGGCTTGGATGGAGAAGGTTCACAGCGGGTTCGATATCCTGAAGAATCAATACTCAGTGACCGTCGATTCGCTCGCGGAGCTTTGTGATTTTTTAATCACCCCCGACCAGCTGTACTACCTGCAGAGAGAAGACGTCAAGGAGCTCTCCCGATATCTCGTCGCCACGTACCCATCCCTCGAGGTTGGAAGGAGTTGGCCACCAAAATTCCTCATTCATAACGACGGATTTTTGGCTGGCTTTGCCCGCCCGATCCTCGAACAGCTTCAGACCGATGGTCCCACGATGAGACACTTCCTGGCGCTGTTCGGAAAGGATCTCGGAGAGGTCAGGCTGGCCGGTCTCAGCCCCCGCATAGTGCAAGAAATCCCGATGCCGCTCGAGCAACTGATTGGGAATCGTGCTTTTTCGGAGTTTCTGGACCAGCAGTTCCAAAAATACCCCTCTCTTCAAGCAACCCTAACTGCGGAGCAGATATGCAAACTGACGGCAGCATTCGCTCACCGAGAAGCATATGAGTCACTCAATTCGGAATTATCCAAGCGCGCTGCACTCGAACAACCGGACCTTTCCCTGAAATTCAGCGCCTTGAAACACGAACTACTCCAAACCCTCGATCAGGTCGGTTTTGATGCGATTACGGTGAGCAAAGTAGATGATCAGTCGTGGGGTATCCACAAGCTCGACGAATCCATCGCAGCTCTCCGATCACCCAAAGCTCGGCAGCTCTACGATGCTCTCCACAATCAGTGGGGACTCGAGAGATTCGATATCTCCGATTTTTGTTACGCACTCACGGACGCTGAGCAGAAGCACGAGTTTCTCCTCCACCCCGAAAATAGTCGCACATTTGCTGCTATCCGAAAACTCTACCCTGCTCCACCCCTGTCTACTCAGTCTGCGGATAGCCCTACTGCGCTTTTGACCAATGGGCCCGATGTTATAGTGCAGGCACCTATTCTTTTATGTGAAGATCTAGCGAGGTATCTACATCGCTACGACGATACGACAGTCAGGGTGGGCCCAAAGGGAGAAAGATATACGGATCTCTCCGACCTAGTACGCATCTCGCGAGGTGCATCAGCTATCATTTCACATCCGGCGAAGTTCGAAGCTGCGGGGAGCTTGCTCGAGGAGAGATTCCGAATGGAAGCTTGCGACGCCGGAGAGGTTTTACGCAGCACTAAAAATATAGACCGCCTCCTCGAGAGGTTACAGTCTCCTCAGGTAGCAGGACTTTTTGAACAGCTCGACGGAGCGTTTTTGGATTCAGTCGGAGCTGCGGGTGCGCGAGAGTCCTTTCGCGAATCCCTGACCTCAATAAAGCGGTTCGAGCTGGCAACGCGCTTGGCAGAGGCCGAAGATATCGAATCTACCATTCGCCGCGCGCAGGCAGCGGAAGGCAGCATCACCAGCGCAGACTCGCTCGGATATCTGATCCAGGAGTGTTACGATAATCAGGCCGTTCAAGAGGCTTTACGCGATCAAAACTTCGTAAAGTTCGTACGTGAACTAGATCAGAGATTTTTCGGAGGGACGGTACAGCTATCGCGTTTACGGGAGTACGAGGAGTTGTACTCAGAGCTGCGTGACGAGCCAGGAGCGCTCGAGGCGCTTTTCTCCGAGGAATTCCGGCAACTCACCAGTTTTCTTGGCCAGCAATTTCAAGTAGCGACTGAGCAGGCGTCGACTCTGCGGCCCTGTCTCCGAGTCTGTAAAGGCCTCGACCTACCAACATTTGGGATTCTCGTAGAACAGCTGAGGCAGCAAGGAGAGGCGATCTCCTCGAATGATATAGTGCTTCTCTCTGAGATCTCCAAGGATCCCAACCTACGCGATAGGCTTGCGAATCGTCAAACGCTCCTCGACGGCCTCACCGTGATATACCAACGCACCGCATTTCCCCGAAGACATTTGGACAAGCTATCCGAGATAGCTGACCCTGCAAAGGCATCAGATGAGACCCTCAAGCAGAAGCTCATCGAGGAGCGCAAAGCGATCTCTGATGCCTACACGGAGCGCCCACCGCTCGGCGAACTCTCAAATATGCAGCTCTTGAGGCTCACCATGATAGACGAGATGCTCAGACGAGAGGACGTGCAGAAGCATCTTGGAGCGCTCATTGCCAAAGATATCGGCACGAAAACGACCGAGCTTGGAGGAGCAATAGTTCTGCAAGGAGGGCGTGCCGCACTTCGAGAGCACCAACCCTCCTCGTTGAGTAACAGGAGTTTTTCGAGCTACAAGTACGATAAGCTCATAGACGGTCTCGGCACATTTCACCTTCATGCGCTAGAGATCGACAATTCGGAGTATACCGGCCCCAGTGGCTGGCTCGGAATGCCACTTGTCGATATTGGATACGTCGACCAGTTCAATCTCACCGACACGGTGTTCACCGCTATGGGGCATCCTACCGACGAGAACGGGCAACCAGTAACAAGCAGCGTACGTGTCAACGCGGATGTATACTTCATTGACAAGCGCGACCCTCGTAAGCCGATCTTGAGAATAATCGATCTGGGAGAGATGGTCGTTCCGTACATGCCCTAAGGAAACGGAGCTAAGCCTACCCGTATCAAGAAGTGGGCAGCGGGTTGATATTCGATTTTCGTGACGGGAAAAACCGCCTCGGTTATCTTTCTTGAAGGATAATTTTACAGAGAGAGCAGCCAGGACAGAGAGGGGGACGGAAATAGACGCCTGATACCGTCTCTGAGCAACTTCGCGTTACAGTTGATGAGAGGTCCGACCGGAACGTCGGCGAGTTTCATGTAGGTGATAACTTGAGCTTGGTGAATTGGTAATAGTTGCTCCACTGCCTTAAGTTCAACGACGAGATAATCGTCGATCAGAAAGTCCAATCGATAACCACAATCCAGGGTTATGCCTTTGTAATCAATCGGCATCGCCGCCTGATTGATAAAAGGGAATCCAGTATGTTTTCAGTTCATGAGCGAGGCATTTCTCGTAAGCTAACTCGAGTAATCCGGGTCCCAGGGTTCGATGTACCTCGAATTGCATAACCGATGACCTGTTGGGTAAGAGGGTCTTTTTCCCCCTCTTCGCTTTCGCTGCTCTCTTGTTAAAATACAGATACATCTTATCAGCAAACTACCGCATAAGTTGCTTCAGATAGGCACCAGGGGCTATTATCGAGAGAACAATCGGCTCGTTTTGATGCTCGCTTCGCTCGCACAAAATAGCCAAGCGTTGTCCATTATTCCTCGGTGATAAAGCAGATGAAAATGAATCGGTTAATTCCTGAGCTCGATGTATCTGACCTTGTGCGGTCGTTGCAGTTTTATCGCGAAGTGATTGGATGCGAGCTCCTTTATGAGCGCCCAGAGGAGCGATTTGCCTTTCTAGATCTCGAAGGTGCGCAATTTATGTTGGAAGAAGCTGCAGGACCAGGACGGCGATTTCGGACCGCGTTGCTAGAGTACCCTTTCGGGCGGGGGATCAACCTTCAAATACAGGTGACCAACGTGGATGCGCTCTATCAACGCTGCTCAGAGAGCCAGTGCTCAATCGTGATTGAGTTAGAAGAACGGTGGTATCGCAAGGACGAACTTGAGCTGGGCAATCGGCAATTTGTTATTGCCGACCCGGACGGGTTTCTACTCCGGTTTTTCGAGGATTTAGGTAGTCGTAAGCTTATCGCAGGTCAGATAAATGAATAACAGCTATAAGGCTCCCCGAAGTCAATAGGCAAGTGTTCTCGCCAAGCCGCTGAATCGCCGCGCGGTCTTTTACCCATGTCCTGGTCTCGACCCCAGGAGCGTGCGCACTCCGGGTAGAAGTTGGTCAAACAAGTTATGCGTGGGCCTGTGACCGGTCGAATCGAAGACAACGGTGAGCTCTCTGTCCATTAACAGGAAACCGGGGATCATCTTGAAAGTTGTCCCGTTTGCTATTCGGGGCTCACCTACGAGCACGAAGGTGTTGGGTGCTAGCAACTTGAAGTGTTCTCGCCAAGCCGCTGCATCTGCCACGGTAGCCGGCTTGAGCTCGAGGTTATAGACCAAAAGCTGCACGAAATTGAGATCCTCCGAGAACAGACGCCTCCCGCGGCTGTATTGCTCGTAGTAACGCTCTATAGATTGCAGATTACTTTGAGCAGGAAAGCCTCCGAATCCGCCGTGGGTATTGCCTCCCGAGAAAGCCTGACATCCAGCGCATGTCATTGAGATCATTTCGATGAGCAGAGGCTTTCCCCGCAAGCTGTTAAGATCGAAGGGGGACCCGTCGTGTAGATATAGCTTCAAAGCAGGGAACGGTCGTCCGACCTCGGGAGGCCAGTTTTCGAGCGTGTTAGGCTGGTTGGATATCGCATTCATTCGATCCGGTGTTTCGAGCGCCGCTTTGCGCCTCCACGGATCGGTGAAGTGCCAGTACGAGAAAGCGAGTAATCCGAGACTCAACGCTACGATGGCTAGGCGAACGCGCATGGGAGAAATCTGCTGCGATGAAGGTGTTTTGTCAATTGATTCCCTTCTCTGCTTTCACCGAGCGAGCCTGCTCTCGAAGTCAAGGACTTAACGGGTAGGGGACCGATTGGATTACCGTCTGAGAGTCCCTCGTTTTTATGGTTGGGTAGATCTCGATGATGATTCGCCGCTGCGATGCGAGTTGTTTGAACCTTGTAAAAAAGGCAGTGTGCATGTTTTAGTGAGCCTCTGACCTCGCAAAGAGAGGACTCGCCTTCCGCGAAGCCCACGAAGTAGTAGGGAAGCTCGTACGGCACTGTATTGTACACAACAAAGACTTAAGCCAGCTCTCGCTCGAAGAATTCACCGCGATCTCCCCCCTCTTTGAAGCCGATATATATCAAGCCATAGAGCTTGAAACGGTCGTTAACCGCCGCACCACCGAGGGGGGCACCGCCCGCAGCGCCGTCACCGAGCAGCTTCAGGTTCTGCATGCTCTGCAGAACGAAACGCAGAGGTGGCTTCACGAGAGAGCTCGCTGAGAGCGCAGTGCGGTAACTACTGCGTATAAAACGAACACCTCTTCAGAGGTCAAGAGACCAAAGGGCGGTCCAGCCTGGGACTTAAGAGTGCGTAACAAAAATGCTCCTCTGCTTCGGATGGCTGCAATCGGCAGCT
>JBBAUR010000045.1:0-27949 GCA_040398075.1 Bdellovibrionota bacterium
ACTGTGACCGGGGTAACCACGCGGGTGTCGACTGATAGTGCGGGGAACCAGGGGAGTAGTTCTTCACGAGTCTACGCCCTCTCCGCCGATGGCCGCTTTGCTGCGTTTGGATCTTTTGCCACAAACCTAGTAGCCGGAGACACCAACAACCAATTGGACGCCTTCATCCACGACTTTCTCGGCAGCAGCACCTTCAACTCAACTACTGATCAAATAACCCATACTGCCCACGGCCTCACTAGCGGCCAGGTAGTGCGCTTCACCGGTGCGGGCACTCTTCCCACCGGTTTGAGTGCAGATACGAATTACTACGCGATCTCTACCGGGGCGAATACGTTCAAGGTCGCAACGAGTTATGCCAATTCACTCGCAAACACAGCGATCGATTTCACCGGCTCCGCCTCCGGCACCCTCGCTGTCGAGCGTCTCAAGGTTGACCTAGCGAACAACCGGGTGACGATGGCAAACCACGGCTTCACCACCGGTGACAAGGTTCAGGTAGCCTCGACAGATAACCTCATAGGCGGGCTCTCGCGGAACACAGATTATTACGCGATCGTCGACAACTCCAACCAGCTCCGCTTTGCTACCTCTGCTGAGAATGCATCAAACGGCACAGCTATCGACCTTACCTCTGAAGGTACCGGGGTCCTCTCAGTGTTCGAAATAACGGGTAGCGCAGCAACTAGTCCATTTGACCCTACTACCGATACCGTTGAGCTTACGACGCACGGATTTGTTACCGGTCAGAAGGTGCGCTTGAGTGGAGACGGCACCGCCCCGACCGGACTCAGCAAACATACGGATTACTACGTTATCAATACTGGTGATGCCAACTCGTTCAAGTTGGCATCCTCTGCGGCCAATGCCGCAGCGAATACCGCCATAAATTTCACGTCAATGAGCTCTGGATTACTCACACTCAGTAGCTTCTCCTCCGCGACATCGTTCGATGCTACGACGAATACCGTCCAGCTAGCCGGAAGTAACGTCACAACGGGACAGCGCCTCCAATTCTCCGGGAGTGGATCGGCAGCGCCCACAGGGATTTCACAAGGGGTCGATTACTACGCAATAGCTGTAGATGCAGATAGCTTCCGCATCGCCGCATCACTCGCTGATGCTCTTGTGGGGACGGCGATAGACTTTAGCGGCTCTGCCTCGGGTAATATCCAGGTGACGATGCTCGGATCAAGTAATTTTGACCCTGCTGCCGATACCATCACCATATCTGGTAACACCCTCACGACGGGGCAGCGGGTGCGTATTAGCCCCAACACCCCATCATACGGATACCTACCAACGGACCTTGCCAAGCGCGATTACTACGTGATTAAGGGAGCGGGGGACACGATAAAATTAGCCGCCAGCCTGCTCGATGCTCAAAACGGCACCAGCGTCGGCTTCTCCGGGGCGGGTGCGGGAAATATCCTTGTCGAAGCCTTCTCTGAGTCCACCCAAAGCTCCTCCTCTGGTCTCCAGGGCTCCTATGATACTTCGACACGGTTGGGGATAGCTTCTGCCAAATCAACTATAAAAAGCGTTGGCGACGGCCTCGACATGCTTCGTGCACAATCGCGGACAGCAAGTAGTAGGACTCAGTCAATCGCAGCGTACTCTCGTAGCCGTTAATGCATAGCAGGACAACTTGAAAAGGCGCACCTCGGGCTCCAGCAGCCCCTCGACGTTTGCCGAAGCGGAGAACACTGTCCACATCGCTCCTTCCGACCACTCTACGTGCAAGGTAAACGACGCCGAGTTCGCAATCACGTACGTGGGAACAACGGATCCCTACCCGAACTTTTTTGCATACCCCGACCGTGGCTCATCACACACAACTCTTTGTTAACCCATTAAATTCACGACTGAGACACCGAAATGGCTCAACAAAAACTCTGTGGCATCCGACTTGCAAATAAAGAAGTACATGTCGGGCACTGCGCAAATAGCCTCCCGTAGTATTTGCAATACAACGATGGGGCGAAAAGCCAGACCTAACGTTCTTTGACTACAGTTGTTGCGTCGGGAGAGTAAGGTTATGAGAAACGAGAGAGGTTTTACTTTGATTGAGTTGCTGGTGGTCGTGGCGATCATCGGAATCTTAGCTGCAATCGCAATCCCGCGCTATTCCAGCTACAAGGAGGGCGCGTACGTGGCAAATGCCAAGAGCGACCTACGTAACCTCGCAGCAGCTGCTGAGGCCGATTACTCACAAACCGGCGCCTACACCGAAATTGCATCATGCGTTGCTCCCGGATCTGCTGACGCTCCGTGTCCAGGGCTACCCGGCTTTCGGGTGGGGACCGCTGGCATGACGTTTACCCTTACACCCAACGGTAGCAGCTTTTCAGCTTCTACGTCTCACGCTCAAGCAAGCGATAGGGTCTGTAGGTGGGATAGCGCAAGCGGCGGATTGGTTGATCCAGAGTGTGCTGCAGCAGCCGGTTAGTTCCGGCTCTCACACGGAGGACCCGACGGGTCCTCCGTGTTCGCGTGCGCCTCGCTTCCTGAAGCTAAGCTCCTTCTAGCGCTCCCCTCCAGCCCCTCCTAATAGCCCCCACAAACCTCTCCTCCTACCGGGTGAATCTAAGGTTCCCTCGATTAGCTACTTCGCCTCGCTTACAGAAGCCACCACTTGAGCCCCTAACCGTGAGGTCGTAGACTGCTCTTTGAAACGACTGTTCGAGGCCACCATGCGAAAACTCCCCCTCTCCCTCCTTCTAGCGCTCACCTTGAACGCCTGTACCCTTCTCAAGAGCGATGACAACCAGCAAACTGCTCCAGCTGCGGAGCCCGGTAGCCCCTCTGAGGTAAAGGAGGCCCCCCTTACAACCTCTACTACCCCAACTCGCAAGATGGTCGACGGAACTGAGGTCACCTGGGAGAGCCCAAGTGAGCCCGTGGACGGCTTCGTAATCCGGTACGGTGAGGATCCCAAGCGCTTGGATAAAGAGGTGAAGCTATCGACTCGCGATCTTAAAGAGGAGCAGGACCCGGAATTTGGAAAGGTCTTCCGATACGTAATCCGGAACGTCTCACCGGTAAAACCGCTCTACATCTCGATTGCGGCCTTCAAGGGAGACCGACTCTCTGAATTTAGCGACTCGAAGGCAGAGACTAGGGAGTAGGTATCGGCTATTCGAGCGGAAACTGCTCCCACTGGAGCTCGCCTGCCAAAGCATCACGAAACCAGGTCTCTTGGGCTTCAATCAAGCGAAAGTGGTAATCGAGTTCGTCTACCGTAGCACCAGAAGCTCCCAAACTCGAGCTCAGTACGAGATAGTGCCCAACTAAGCTCACCTTGATTCCCACGAGCCCATCGGCGATCTCGAGTGCGGCTGCCAGCACATCAGAGGCCCCCCGAATCGGAACCGTAATGATGTTTACCCCCATGTAGACGGTAGTTTCTGCCGGTTTCTTTATCCCCTCTATCAGGATCTCGAGCTCCTCGTTGTCTCGTAAATGGATCATCCATCGAACGTTATCGGTGGTCTTCTCTTTCTGACACTCATCTGGGTTGAAACCTCGTCGCGTGATGAATTCCTCCACCACCCGTACGGGATCCTTGCCCCCGGTAATCTTTCGAATATTGAGATCTGCAAATTTCTTAATCTTACCCATGGTCCTACTTATGGTATCGGATTCCCCTCACAATCGTGTGAGCTCGATAAATCTGTTCCAGTAACACCAACCTTGTGAGCTGGTGAGGGAGCGTCAGCGCAGATAACGATAGAATGTAGTCCGCCTCCTGTCTAACCTTTTCCGAGAAGCCGAAGGCTCCACCTATCACAAAGCACAGCGAGCGGGTGCCTGCATTCATACGACCTTCGAGTAGCTTTGACAGGTCTAGCGACGAGATACTCTTCCCGCGCTCGTCCAGGACCACAAGGTAGTCGTAGCCTCGAACTCGCTTAAGGGTCTCGATGGCTTCACGCTCCCGAACTTCATCAGGGCTCATAGATTCAGGTGCTTCGAGCCCTAGTTCGCATACCTCCACCGGTAAGCTGCCCTTCAGTCGCTGTAAATATTCGCCCTCACCCTCTTTGATAAAGCCCTGTCGAACCCGTCCAACGCTCAGCACCGTCACTTTCATAGCAGCAGCGTACGTCGTATACCCCTAAAACGACAAGCAAATTAGAGGTTGACTGCGAACATACTCAGCTACACGCGGTCCCATAGTAAGCTAAACTGAGCTGTGCGATTTCCAAAAAGAGACAACAAGAAAAAATAACCGAAAGATCTAAAGTTTTTTTGAGGGCCCTCCGACGAAAAGGCTGAAGGGAAAGGATTCCTTAAGTTTCGTCGAAGTCGGCCACGGAGGGCGACCAAGGAGTGAACAGAGAGGCACATCTATCGTGTTGGTGGCCTCCCGTCATGGACGAAGACTATGAGGATATCGCGAATCGGCAGCCTCTTTGCTGCCAACATCGATTCGGTCAGTAACCGTTCTCAATCAGGGCAACGTCAAACCACGGAGTCTTCGGCTCCGGTTGCCCAGAGCGAGGCCGTGGTTCTCTCGCCTAGATTTAATCGCACTTCGCAAAACCCCGCGGAGACACCCGAATCACGCGAAGCTCGCTTGAAGGAGCTAAAGCAAAAGATAACGCGAGGAACTTACTCGGTCGATTCTGATAAGATAGCGGAGGCCGTGTATCGAGACCTCGTATAATGAGGGCTTCGCTGTGCTTGCTAGCACTATCGCTCTGTCTAGGGCTTTCTGCCTGCTGTATCCGTTCGATCGAATTACTCGATCCGGACTACGAAGCCCCTCGCTGGCAGCGTAGCACTGGCACTCCTCCACGCGGGGTCGTACTGGTTGCACACGGGTTGAATCTCCGCCCAAGCGCCATGGACTACCTCTGCACGACCTTGAACTCCAGGGGGTTTCACACCTATAGACTCTCCCTGAGTGGGCACCATACCGCACAGAAAGAGACCTTCCCTGCCTCCAAGTGGATGGAGGATTTTGCCGAAGCGTATCGAGCAGCCCATGCTTCTGAGCCAAGGCTGCCGATCTACATCGTCGCCTTTTCAGCTGGTGCGCTGTTGGCGACTCACTTCCTTGATTCGAACCCAAACCTCGAACCCAGCCCGCGAGGGATGGTGTTTTTAGCACCCGCTCTTTCTTTGCGATTTTTGCCCCAATCCGCCTACATACTCAGATGGTTTGGGCCACTGAACCTCCGCGTCCCAAATCGTGCTCCTTCCGACTATCGACGCTTTCGGCTAACCCCACTTTTTTGGTACGAGAACCTCATTGATCTATATGAGGAAACGAGAACACTAGCACAAGCAGAGAAACTGCGCCCTATTCCAACACTGCTCCTCATGAGTCAGGATGATGAACTGATCTCCTTCTCTGGTCTGGAAGAATGGCTTGAAAAAAACCAGCTCGATACGTGGAGGATCGTGGAATTAAAGCCGGAACCAACCGGGTCCGACCTGTTCAAACACTTGGTAATCGACGAGCGTTCTCTTGGCGTAGCGCAGTGGCGCGAGATGGTCGGCACAATCACCACGTTTTTAGCTGACACAGAAGGTCCGGGAGACCCTCGTAAATTAACCCCTGGGGAGCTGGCTAAAGGGAAGGCGAAAAGCCTACTGCAAACCCTTCAACCGTAACTCCTCGAGCCTCACCGTCTGGAGCGCTAGCTCGTGGGTGGCTTCAAGTACCACTGGTGGTGCAAACCCCGCATCGAACGCCTCTTTCCAACGTGAAACGCACAGGCACCATCGATCTCCAGCTTTCAATCCAGGAAAACCGTGTTGAGGAGCCGGGGTCGAAAGATCGTTACCCCGCTTTCGCGTGAAGCTGAGGAACTCATCTGTCACTACGGCACACACAGTGTGGCGCCCTACATCGCGCGTCTCGGTGTGACAGTAGCCATCTCGATAGAATCCGGTCATCGGGGCACAACCACACTGCTCGAGGCGTGTTCCCAAGACATTCTTCGCATCTGATACGTCTACTTTTTTATTCATTGTAGATCCTTGCCTTGACCTTTCACATTGCTGCGCCTCGGTGGTGAAGGCCGGCATGACGAACATCCATCCCAGCAGACACCAGATACGATACGCCCCTACCTTCGTATGTGTAGCCACTCTCATACCCGATTGAATATAGAGTGACAGGAGCCAAACTGACAACGTACAGTGCGGAAAACTACCCTTTTTGATCCGGATTCACAGATGCCGACTGCTGGCCTGCTCGCACTCCTCGACGACATCACATCCCTTCTCGATGATGTTGCCATGATGACTAAAGTGGCCTCGAAAAAAACGGCAGCTGTGATCGGAGATGACCTAGCCCTCAATGCCAATCAACTCACCGGCTCCAGCGCAGCTCGTGAGCTACCTGTTGTTGCTGCCGTTGCCAAGGGCTCTTTGCTGAACAAGCTTATACTAATCCCATCGGCATTACTGATTACGGCATTTGTCCCCGCCCTAATCAAACCACTACTCATGATCGGAGGAGCTTTCTTGTGCTTTGAGGGAGCCGAGAAAGTGATCCACAAATTTTTCCACGCTAAGGAAGATATCCCTCTCGATGATACCTCCCCTGACGGTACTCCCGAAGAGCTCGAACGCGCGCGCGTCAAGGGTGCTATTCGGACAGACTTCATTTTGAGTGCTGAGATTCTAGTGATTGCCCTCGGTGCAGCGGCGGGTGCAACGGTTCTGGTTCAGGCTCTTACGTTGTCTGCCATCGGCTTGGGTATGACTGTTCTGGTTTATGGCTCCGTAGCGCTCATCGTAAAAGCTGACGATCTAGGTTTCTTCCTGCAGCGCTCCCGCGGCAACTCATCGATCACTCGCCTCAAACGTGCGCTCGGAAGGGGTATCATTCTCGGCGCCCCGAAGCTCATGAAGCTCCTCTCTGTACTGGGTACGATCGCGATGTTCCTCGTAGGCGGAGAGATAATTGCACACGGGATCCCATCAATCGAGCACACACTCCTGCGTGCTTCTGAACTTGCGAGCTCGCATGCTCCCCTTGGCTCAAAGGTCATCGAAGGCGCCCTTAACCTCATTGGGGTCGTGGCGCTCGGGTTTGGTATCGGACTTGCACTGCTCCTACTCGTCGATATCGGCAACCGATTGCGGAGTCGCTGTACATCCCGCAATCCGCGCTCATGAATGCGCAGCTCCTTGTCACGAACCTTACGGCGAAGAGAAAAAGCTCTCGGGTCGGTAGTAACGAGCTCTGAGAATGCATATGTTCTTGGGCTCATCGTGGAATCGAGGCCAGGAATAGCATGATTCGTTATTTTGACCGACACATCGCGCCTTTCCCCGTAAAAGTGCTCGTGCACATAAACCTCCCGATAACACCGAGTGCTACCTGCTCGAAAATCCCATGAGCCTGAAAAAACATTTGGGATCAGTATCGCGGCTGGCTCGCTTAGGCAAACTCTTGGCATAACAGGCTGTTCTTCAATCCGGGAGCCACGCGCCTCCTCTAAGCGTAGTACTTACGCTCGCTTTTCGATCACCGCGATTAGCTCACTGTGATAGGTCTGAGGAAACATATCCAATACCTTCACGTCTAAAACTTCGTATCCTCGCTCGTAGAGTATCTGAGCATCACGAGCGAATGTGGGAGGATAGCAGCTCACATAAAGCAGCCTTGGCGATACCTCCACCGAAAGTCGTTGACACACCTCTAGAGCACCACCACGAGGTGGATCCAGTACCACGGTTGAGTCGGGCGTATTCCTTTCGACCCATTTCTCGCAACTCTTGGTGTGGAACGTTAGGCGCTCCGCCACGCCTGCACTAATCGCTCGCGTTTCTCCAAAGGCTACCAGGTGCGGGTCTACCTCCACAGCTGTGACGGTGTGCCCAGCCTTAGCGAGAGGGATAGAGATATTACCGGCCCCTGCGTAGAGGTCCGTCACCCGCTCTGTGTTCACCAGAGATACCAGATATTCCAGCATCAGCAAATTAGCGAGATCGTTGTTCTGAGAAAAGTGCCCTACTGGTGGAGCATCACTTGCTCGTGCATCTGGTCGGTAGATCGTCTTATGCCGATAGTTTACCTGAATGTTAGGAATACGGCGTTGAAGCTCCTGAAAGGCCGGCTTCGGCAATAACGTCGCCAATGCTTCGCCATTTTTGGGGTGCACCTCGAGAGCAACGAAGATAGTGCTGTCGTGATCCTCTACAGTGACGGTTTCCACCTCAGGTGCACACTCTTTTATGAGCTCGAGCTGCTCTGCCAAAAATGTGTTGATACTTGGCGTCGAGATCGGGCAGTGATCGAGCTCGACGATCTGTCGGCCATTTTTTCGGTACAGCCCGAACTCACGCTTTTTGTTTATGTGAAACGACATGCGTCGACGATACTGAAATCCAGGAAGCTCTGCTCCGAGTACCGAAACGCCGTTGTGAGCAACGATGCCACCGTGGATCTTCAAAAGATCTTCGACCATCGATGCCTTGTATCGGCGCTGAGCACCAAGCTCTATGTGCTGGAGATCACACCCGCCACACCGCCCGTATACCGGGCAAGGCGCGGTGATCCGCTCTGGTGCAGCGCGCTGGATCGAGAGCAGCTCGGCATTTACGAAGCTTTTCTTGTCTTGCACCACGCTGGCCGTAACGCGCTCACCGGGAATGGCGTAGGGAACGAAGGCCTTTTTTCCGGCAAGCTCAGCAGGGGCAACTATGGTACCTACACAGCTCCCCCCTGACGCAAGAGCTGTGATGTCGACCGTAATTTCTCGAGGTTGTGCGCTGGTGTCGGCCATAAGCCGGCGGATGTTATCATTGCTTGCACGCCAGAGCAAAGATCGGAGGGATAAGATAGTAGTATAGGTTTTTAGGCTCTTCGTGGAATCGAGGTGAATACGCGCAAGAAACTGGTTTGCCTCAGGACTCCTTCGATGTTCCCGCAGTTTCCTCCTCTGCTAGCTTGTACTCCCGAACCTTGTGAAGGAGCGTCTTGTAGCTGACACCTAGAAACTGGGCAGCTTTGGATTTGTTACCCTTTGTGATCTTGAGAGCTCGGGAGATCGCTTCGACCTCTGCGAGCTGCACTGCCCTTGCGGCGATCTCCGGCAAAGTTCTGGTAGCTTCCTCGAGAGCTTTCAGATCAAGCTGCAGTTGAATACCGAGGTGCTCAGGCCGAATTTCGTCATCTGCCAGGAGAACTGCGCGCTCGATCACGTTTTCGAGCTCACGTATATTACCCGGCCAAGAATACGATTCCAAAATATCCGCCGCGAGTTCAGATATCTCGAGATCCTCGCGCCCCATTTTGCTCCGAAAGTGATCGATGAAATGCTCCATGAGCGGCCTGATATCTTCGACTCGATCTCTCAACGGAGGCAATGCAAAGGTCACTACGGCGAGTCTAAAGTAGAAATCTTCCCGAATCTCTCCACTCTCGAGCGCCTCTTGCATCGATCGGTTAGTAGCAGCGACGATGCGCGGCGCGACTTTTATGGTGGTGTTTCCTCCAACTCGCCGTATTTCGTGTTCCTGCAGAGCTCGTAGGAGCTTGACCTGCAGCAGCGGTGGCATCTCCCCCACTTCGTCGAGGAAAACTGTACCCTCCGATGCAACCTCTAAAACGCCCTGTCGCATCTGTGTTGCACCCGTGAAGGCTCCAGCTTCATGTCCAAAAAACTCGCTCTCGAGGAGCTCCGCAGGTATCGCACCACAGTTGAGTGCAATGAAGGGTTTTTCGCGTCGAGGGCTGTGCTCATGAATGTAGTGGGCCAAAACCTCTTTTCCGGTTCCACTCTCTCCCAACAACAATACGGATGTATCGACTTTGGCCACCTGATGCGCCTGGGCCAAGATACGCTGCATCTTGGGTGAACGCGTCAGGATGTCATGCGTCATCTCTTTTCGGGTGAAGGATGCGCGATTGAGGATCCGGTCGTGTTGTATGACCTCACGAAGCATCGGGGCGAGTGAACTGGGCTCAAAGGGCTTACTGATGAAGTCAGTAGCCCCTGACTTCATCGCCTCCACGGCGATATCGACCGAGCCAAAGGCGGTCATGATAACGAACGGAAGGTTCGGGTGCAGTTCGCGTACAATTTTCAACAGCTCAATGCCATCAGCTCCCGGAAGCCGGAAGTCACACAGAACGCATGAAACCGCGTGAGAACTCAGTATGCTGTGGGCAACTTCTGCAGTCTCTGCGTCGAGCACAGAGAAACCATCTCGTGCCAAAACCTGGCACAGAACATCGCGCAGAGAGGTGTTGTCTTCGATGACTAGAATTAGGTCCATGGGAGCATGTTTCAGCGACCATAACTACAGTCGCCCGGCTGGTGGCTAGGCTTTAGAAAGAGTGGCTTATTCGGGTATCCATGTCATAAGTGGTTCAAATCAGACCCCTTGGTAGTATATCGCAGAGGGGCGTCTTACCGAACGGCGACCTCAAGCCCCTATCCCTCGCTATCACGTTGCAAAGCGCGCAGAAGTTCTTGAACGCTGGGGCCTATTTCGTCCTGCGTAAGGGTATTATCCCCATTTTTGCGTCGCTCGAGCTCCCGGAGCTGTTCAAAGTAAATCTCATGCACCCCGATACGGGGACGGGCTTGAGCGACCAGCCCGTATGCATCTTTGAGCGAGAACGACTCGAGTTGTACCAGATATCCGATGACCACTGCTGGGGATCGATTCTGTCCGTGCCGGCAGTGCACGAGAAGGCTTCGACCTTCCGTTTTGGCCCTGGAGATGAACTCAAAACACCGCTCAAAGACAGCTGGTAGGTGTGTATCTCCGAAGTCTGAGATCGGTATGTGGTAAACCTGCAGCTCCGAATCATCGCCGTAGCGCGCTGAATCGGATACATTTAAAATTCGGGAAATTCCCAATCTCTTGAGTTTGTCGGAGTTACGGGCATCGAGGTAATCGCCAAGATAGAGAAATGAAAGGATCTGCGAGGGACTGCCACTCATAGACATCTTCACAAAACAATTGGGGAGAGAATTCCTTTACCGTCTCCCCTCGAACGAATCGTATATCTGATCGAACTTGGCTGCTAGGATATAATCGTTCTCACTCAACCCGTTGACCGTGTGCGTCCAGAGCTCTACGAGCACTTTTCGATACAGCACGCGGATGTCAGGATGGTGATCATCTGCATCAGCTGCCTGCCCGATGAGCTGTATCCAGTGAATACCATCCATATACGTTTTGAATCTGTATTCACGCCGAATTCGCTGGCCATCCACCACCGCCCATGCAGGTACCTCCGCACCCAGCATCTCACGCTGCTCTGGACTGAGCGGTGGAGTTCCGGGCGCACAGGCGTCACACCTCCTCTCGGTAAGTTTACTCATGTGCTCCCCTTACTTGAGTTTCGTTTTTGTCTTTGCGAAATCCTTCCAATACTCACCCGTGCCTCTCCTCAGTACCATATCGGTTTCTAGGATTTCAAAGGGTGAAAGCATCGGCTTTGCGCGATATTCCTCATAGAGCGGAAGGAAAGAACGTCCGATACATTCGTTAAAGAGCGCCTCGAAGCTATCGATCGTGAAGTATGTAGCTTGAAAGTCGTCGATGTAGTAGCCAGTTCGTAGCACTCGCTCCAGGTCGAACTGAAGAAAGTTGGACGACGGGTCATTCATCACGTACTTAGCCTCTCCATACGAGGACATGATTCCGGCTCCGTACGCTTTTATCTCTCCACCGCTCCGAATCAGGCCGAATTCGATCGTGTACCAATTCAAGCGAGCAAGAAACTTTACCCCCTTGTGGTCCATCGCCTTCAAGCCGCCACGCCCATACTCCTGCATGTAACTTGCATAGGCTGGGTTGGTGAGGAGCGGCACGTGGCCAAATACATCGTGGAAGATATCGGGCTCCTCGAGATAATCGAGCTGCTCGGGGGTGCGAATGAAGGTCCCCGCTGGAAATTGCCGATTCGCGAGCATCGAAAAGAACGGGCGCGAAGCGATGAGTCCCGGAACAGGAAGCACCTCCCACCCCGTCGCAGCACGCAGATACTTGTTCATTTTTTCGTAGTTGGGCACCTCCTCGGCGGTCAAATGCAGGGTTTTGAGCCCCTCAAAGTACTCCTCGCACACTCGCCCTTTGAGGGTCTCGATCTGTCGATTGAAGAGGGTCCTCCACGTGCCGTGGTCCTGGGCAGTATATGCGCTCCAGTTTTGCTCTATGATGCACTGCTCTATGGTCTGTGCATCAAGGATTGCGTGCCCCTTACCCTCTTCCATATGCGCTGCTCCGAAATACCTGTGACCGTTACCGAGAAAACCTATTCCTGTAGAATAGCATCGGCCCGAAGCGCGCCACAATAAGACTCTCTAGAAGTAGACGTCAGACGCGTCTATGACTCAGCTTGCAATGACTTACCCTGGGAAATCCCATGGGTCCCGCCGCCCCTCTTCGACTTCGGGCGAAAAGCTCGAAAGCACGGCAAGAGCCTCTGCCGCATGCGGGATCGCTTTTTGAGCTCTCGTCAGCGTGCGGCCGAGCCTCCTGAGCGTTCCTGGGATCCAGGCTTTGTAGTGGAGGATCCCCCGTTTCTGCGCGAGGAGTGCAAAGCGACCAGAGACGCGAAAGTCCCATAGAAGGAGATATTCGTCGTAGAGCTGCGGAAATTGAGGGTGCGAGTTTATCTCCTTCATGAAGAACGAGAGAAGCTTACGCTGTCGGTCCCGTCCGAGGCTCGAGTCGGAATCCCTGTCATTCAAGAGTGAGACGACATCGCGTGCGGGAGAATCGAGACACATGTCCTGAAAATCGATGAGGCACAGCTCTCTGTTTGACAGGACGTGAATATTTGAGGCCATGAAATCGAAATGCGAGGGTTGAAGCGGATGACGCGCGACTCGTTCGCACACCTCGTCCATCAATATTTCGACGACCTTGGCATCTTTTGCACTCAATCCGCGCGGCAGTGCATAGTGCTCCAAAAATTCGCGTATCTGCACAGCTCGTTGCTCATTCGTGGATTGGCGCTGATAAATGATGACATTTTCGTCTCTGGGTAGACCTGCAAAGAGCTTTTGGAAAGCGAGCGCCTTCGTGTACAGCACCTCGAGAGCATCACCTCCAGCTGAGTTCGATACACTATTTTCCAGTCGAGGGTCTCCCTGCGCACAAGCGAGGAGCGAAAGGGTACCGATGTCTTCGACCAGCAGGTGTCCACGCGAGCGCGCATCAAGATATATCTGGGGCACACGAACGCCGTGCTTACTCAGGAAAGCGCTGACTTCGACATACGTATCATCCTGGCTCAGCCCGCGGGGCCCACCACCCACAGGACCTGGCGCGGCTGAGAGCACCATCATAACTGCGGTCGGCACAGGGGCTCCAGATAAAACGATCCGAAAGAATCGACGTGTCGACATGTCTCCAGCGAGCCCTTCGACAGCTATTACCGATGCCCCTCGAAGAGTATCGCTCAGGTTAACCAACTCTTGTGCAACACCCTGCTCGCCAGTCATCGCTTCCTTCCTAAAACCCCAAAAATAGATAAGCCTGTGCGGGATTACAATCCACCATCCCATACCAAGGGAGAAGAGGCAAAACCCCGCTATAGCGTGCTTTTGCCAGGTAGCGGTGCTACCGCACCGCTTTACTAGATGCGGCAGTGAGAAGTTACTGATAATTTGAGTCGCATCACACAGAAGAGCTTTGCTGACTTGAACTGGGAACAGAAGGACAAGAAGACTCGACGGGAGCGTCTCTGCAAATAGTTGCGAATCTAGGCGCTGACGAAATAGGGCTCCGGTGGTTAAATCAAAAACAAGTGGCGGGTCGTGTGTGTCGACAGAGTCTTAGGCTTCATCTTAGGCGACGAAATAGGTCGCACGGGAACGGCATATCTCTTGCAGGACACATCCTTCTACACCCCAGGGGCGCTTGATGATACCGAGGATAACTCTCTTCTCGATCAGTTTACGAGTATTTGTCCTCGCAGTTGTGTATTTGAACCTCTTTGATAACGGCGACCTTCTAGCGGAGATGCGCAAGAGGTTGTCAGTTGATAATCGCGGCCAATTCGTCCCGCTCTCCAGCAGCCGCCCCTTCTTCGTCTGCTACAGGCCCGCGGGTGATACACCGAGACTTGGGACAGTCAAAACCCAGGGGCTCAAAAATGATAGCGTTTGGGTCGAATTCCTGATGCCGAAAACGCAAGAGCTGATTTCTAACCTGTCTCAGCGTATCGAGCGCCTCGGTAACAGAAAAAGCTCAAAGATCTATCGTCAGCTGGTTCGACGCAGAAACGCTCTACAGCTGCTGGCTCGCAAGGCTCTGCTAGTCGAAGCCGATTGTGCCGCACCTCCGACGAACGAGTTTCAAGGTGATTCAAACTCCCTGGCCCCATACCACGAAAAATTATCCCGCAACGAGGTACGCCATCTTTTGAGAAAGGTCGCTTTCGGTGGCTCTCAGGAACTCGAAGCGATCGGTATGGAGCAGGGGCTGAGTGCGCTTGCAGATGCGCTACTCGACGGGCTAGGTGGTCCCGCAGAGCGTGAAAAGCTAGACCAAGAGTCGATGGTGTGGGCACGCCGAGGATTTTATTTTGACGATGATGATCCCGATTATCGGGGAGTGAGGATCTGGAACATGGAGGCTCTCCATGCCGCACAGTTTCACCGCTTTCTCTTCAGCAGAAATCCTATGCACGAGTGGCTGATGCTCATGCTGGCAGGCCACTTCGCCACTAACTTGAACGCTATCGACTTTTCGTATTCAAAGTACGGTCACTACGGATTGCTGCTCCATTGGAACCTCCTCAAGGAGAACGCCCTGGGAAACCTCGGCATCCTCTCAAAAGCCATGTTGGATGACCCTGCTATGAATGAGTGGCTCGACAACGAGGACAATCATAAAGGTAGCCCCAATCAGAATTTCGCCCGCGAGTTGCTCGAGCTCTTTATCCTCGGAGCGATTGATCCGATCACAGGAGGTAAAAACTACGACGAAGAGTCAGTCGTTGCCGCCACAGGATTCGTGAGTGGTTACCATGAGAGCTCTCAGATCGATCCTGAAAGTGGAAGATATGTCGTCGGTTCTGCCTACGACCAAGATCTTCACGATCAAACGCCGCGCACACTTTTCAGCCACATCTCATCTGCGCAGATATACGGTGCCATTGAGCCTCGAGAGCTGATCGAGCACGTGTTGACCAAGCACCCAGGCTCCACACGCTTTCTTGCAGAGAGGTTCGGTGGGCAGATGCTTTATCCGTCCCTCGACGAAGATATGGTCGCTCAGCTTGCCCAGATACTTCTCGCGAACAACCTCGAATTACGACCCTTCGTACGCCGGATTATCACCTCAGAGGCGATGTTTTCGGAGGCGGCCCGGAGTAGCTGTATCAGCTCACCCATCGAACGAACAGTGCAACTTGCTCGTAAGATCATTCGAAAACCCTTGCCTCAAGACGGGGAGAATCAGGAGAAGCGCTTCTATCTTCTCCTGACACTTCGGGATACAGCGCGTGACGCGGGGCAGAGCATCTTCGAGCCCCCTTCCGTCTTTGGTTGGAAAGGCGCCTGCAATATCAACCGGGCGGGGGCACGATTTCGCGGCGAAGGCTGGCTTTCAGAGCAACGAATGCTCAATCGCTCACACACGTGCGGCGACCTGATGGGGATGCTTGCTTGGCTCAATTTTGACCTAGCGGGAGCACTTGGTATCTCGAACTACAGAGATGCTCGCGAAATTATCAGAACGATAGCCGATGACGTGTTTTCGATGAGGCTATCCGCCGAGGAGCTCGATATTCTGAGCGACTTCTTGAAGACGGAGCAGGCGGCTAATGGATCTACCACCGAAATACGAGTTGAACCACGAGCCGATTACTACGTGTGGCGCAAAGTCTCGCGCCTGATCTGTATGCTTGCTGACTTGAGTACGAATAATGTGCGGTAAGGGACCCTCTATGCACTACCACCTCTCACGGCGCGCTTTTCTCCAGTTAACTGGGGGTATGGTCGGCTCGGCACTGCTTGCTCATGCGCTCGAGCCATCGCTGCTCATGGCACAGTCACCGCAAGCAGGATCGGGGAAGAACCTCATCTTCATTAATCTTCTGGGTGGTCTTGATGGGCTATCGGCGTTCCCCTACTACGAGGGCCCAGTCGCCTCTCTAGTACGTGAAAAACTTCGTCGTTCTCTGGCTATTCCCAGTGAGCTTGTCATACCTGTCGCTGGGCAGAGTGGAATCCCAGACAAGATCGGTTTTCATCCGAGCCTAGGTAAGCTTGCGCAGCACGCCGGCAAAAACGTCAAAATCATCAAAGGATACGGTATCCCTGGAGAGCTCGAACGTAGCCACGACACATGTCAAATACTCATGAGTCTTGGGGCTAGCAAGCTCAGCTCAGGCGATATGAGTGGCTTCATGGCCAGGTTGATGGATAGTAGAGACTGGGAGTCTTTTCAGTTCTGGGCACTCAGCACCACGAATCCGCCAGACACTAATACACAAAAAAAACCACCGATCATAGTCAGCGATCTATCCAATTTGGACGTGCGCTCGATAGCATGGGAGACAGAAGATGACCTTCAGCAGGCGCTCGGTGTAAGTCGGCAACTTGTAGAGGTCCATGCACCCAAAAATGCACTAGAGGCGCGCTACCGCGCTGTGCAACGCTCCACAGATGTCGTCATCTCCAGAGTTCGTAGAGACATCACCAAACAGGTTGTTGGGAACAACCTAGCGGGCGACTACACCGACTCCGAGCTCGGAAGGAATTTACGCGACGCAGCAAAGATCCTGCGCGCCAAGAAACTCGCACCTGACTCCGGGATGGGCGGAAGGGATACCCTAATCCTCTGCGCGCAGAGTGGTTACGATACACATAGCGACCAACGCACGACTAATCCAGCAGACGGTGGTCTGCCGGCATTGCTTCAGTCACTCGGGGATAATCTAGCGGTCTTATACAGAGACCTCGATAGCTTTGGGATGCTAGCTGATAGCCTGGTGATCGTATACTCCGAGTTTGGAAGAACAAATTTCGAGAACGGGACGGCAGGATCTGGCTCGAGCGGTACCGACCACGGACACGCGAGTAACACGCTGGTGCTCGGAGGTCCGGTTACTGCCGGAGTATGCGGAGATGCTCCTGACTATCAGGAGTTGAGCGACGAGGATTACAACGCCCTACGGCCGAGGATAGACGTCCGAGATGTCTTCAGTGATGCGATTCGGTGGCTGGGCGTCGACCCAGCTGAGATATTCTACGAGGCAGGGTATCAGCCAAAGCCGCTGCGGCTCATCGGATGAGCGGCACGAGTATCTTCAAGGCCTGGGAAGCAGGGCAAAACTATCTCTCCGGTTGAGAGATACACCGGCGTGCCGGTTGACGAGCCGGAGATACTCAACGACATTAAGCAGCATTATCAACGGGTCAATGATGATTGGATGGCAGAAGGAGGCAAGACACCGATCATCGACTTCAACCAGCTACCTGGCAATGTTCTGGGCAGCTAGCACAACAACGCGAAGGCGCTGTTTTACTTTACCTCGCTTGCTCGGGGCAGTCAGAGTTACTTGATAACTCCACACGCGATGCGGGCTCCCCCCCCGCCCAGTGGTGCTGGCACATCAGAGTAGTTGTCACCCCCAGCATGAATCATGATGCTCCGGTTCAGGACATCAGCGACCTTCAAACCCTCTACGTGCAGAGTGCTCGATGCAACACCATCCTCGCCCACAATGAGCTTTGGCAGATCTCCGCGGTGTCCCTCTCCGTGGGGCCCTAGATGCTTACCGGTCCCACGTGGATCGTAATGCGGCCCTGCTGCTTGAGCTGCAACCATCTTGCCATCCTTTTCCTTTGGTCCGCAGTCTGGGTTCTCGTGGATATGAAAGCCGTGATCACCCGGTGTGAGCCCTTTGATATTCGGAAGTATATCTAAACCCTGAGCAGTATCGCGGAGCGTTATGGTACCGATTGAATCTCCTATCCCCTCGGAATTTACTGAGTGTACGTCAACGACTTTGTCGGAATTCGCCCACGCATACGATACACAGAATCCTAGCGCGCAAGCTGCGCCCATCAGAAACGATTTCATCATCTTACCCCTTTGTCAGAAGCTGGCGGAGAACATACTGCAAAATTCCGCCGTGCTTGTAATACTCGACTTCTATGTTCGTATCGACGCGCAGGCGAAGTGGAACTTCAAAAGAGGAGCCATCTGACCTGTCGACGACTAGTACGACATCCTGTCCTGGTCGCACTCCATTCTCCAAGCCACGCAGGCTGAACACTTCGTCCCCTTTGATACCGATATTCCTGGCATTTTGCCCATTCAGAAATTGGCAGGGGAGGACGCCCATCCCGATCAGATTACTGCGATGAATACGCTCAAAGCTCTCAGCTATGACCGCTTTGACGCCCAACAACCGTGTACCTTTGGCTGCCCAGTCACGGGAGCTCCCCGTCCCGTACTCATGACCAGCAAATACGATCAGAGGGGTGCTCTTTTCAGCATACCTCATCGCTGCATCGAATATCGACATCTTCTCTCCGCTCGGCTGATGGATCGTCACACCCCCCTCAACACCGGGTACCATGAGATTTTTGATACGTACGTTTGCAAAGGTACCCCGTACCATCACGTCGTGCGTACCGCGTCGAGCGCCATAGCTGTTGAAATCCTTTACTTCTACCCCGCGGGAGACGAGGTATTTTCCAGCCGGTGAGTCCTTCTTGAAGGATCCCGCTGGGCTGATGTGGTCTGTGGTCACCGAATCACCGAATATAGCGAGGGCCCGCGCCCCCGCTACAGGTTCAACAGCTTTGAATGCAAGATCAAAACCTTGAAAGTATGGTGGTTCCTGGATGTACGTCGAGGAGGTATCCCATTCGTACACGACGCCTGTGCTCGTTGGAACCTTATCCCATAAGGGGTTTTCCGCAACAACATTGCTGTACAGTCGGTGATACATCTCAGGGTCAAAAGCCTGTGGGATGAGCGCGAGGATCTCCTCGGCTGATGGCCATATCTCTTTGAGAAATACTGGTGTGCCATTTTGGTCGACTCCCAGAGGTTCGGTTTCCAAATTCACCTGCACAGAACCCGCCAACGCATACGCTACTACCAAGGGAGGGCTCATAAGGAAATTAGCCTTGATGTTCTGGTGCACTCGCGCCTCGAAGTTTCGATTACCCGAAAGGACCGCAGCACCGACGAGGTCGTTCTTCGTGATACACTCCTCTACATGAGAGTCTAACGGACCTGAGTTCCCGATACAGGTGGTGCAACCGTATCCGACCACTTGAAAACCGAGCTTGTCGAGGTAGGTTTGTAATCCAGTTCGAGCAAGATACTCACTCACTGCGCGCGATCCTGGAGCGAGAGAGGTCTTGACGAATGGCTTGACCTTCAAGCCTCGCTCGACCGCTTTTTTTGCTAGAATTCCAGCTCCGAGCATGACGCTTGGATTTGATGTGTTGGTACACGAGGTAATCGCCGCGATGAACACCTCGCCGTGTCCAACGTCGACGTTCGCTGTGGATGCCCCTTCACTTCCGACCCCACCTACTGGAACCGAGATTGAAAACTTGTGAGAAAGCTCCCCCGTTTTTTTGCCGTATCCACCCTCTTGAAGCCCCTGCGAAAAGAGCTCTGAAAAAGCAGCTTTGACATCACCGAGCACTATCTTGTCCTGGGGACGTTTCGGACCTGCAACGCTCGGTCTTACGACGGATAGGTCGAGGTCAAGGAGCTCCGAGTACTCACACTGTCCCTTCTTGGGGATGCCGAAAAGCCCTTGGGCTCGATAGTAATTCCTGAATGTATCGACCTTCTCCTTCGAACGGCCTGTGGCGAGGAGATATTCGCACGTGCGCTCATCGACTGGGAAGAAGCCCATGGTGGCTCCGTACTCGGGCGCCATATTGGCGATAGTAGCGCGGTCGGTCACTGCTATCGATTCGGCCCCCTCTCCGAAAAACTCGACGAACTTACCAACCACCTTTGCTTTGCGAAGTACATTGGTGATGTGCAAAACGAGGTCAGTTGCAGTGACTCCTGCAGAGAGCTTTCCGTGCAGATGGAACCCGATCACATCAGGGGTCAAAAAGTATACCGGTTGACCGAGCATTGCGGCCTCAGCTTCGATACCACCCACTCCCCAACCGACCACCCCGAGCCCGTTGATCATGGTAGTATGCGAGTCAGTGCCTACGAGCGTGTCGGGAAAATATACTCCATCTCTCTCCAGAACACCTTGCGCTAAATATTCTAGGTTTACCTGGTGGCAAATTCCGAATCCAGGCGGAACCACACTGAACGATTCGAAAGCCTGTTTGCACCACTTCAGGAACTGATACCGAGACTCGTTGCGCTCGAACTCTGACTGCATATTGAGTTGCAGGGCGTCATTTCGATTGGAGTAATCGACCTGTACCGAGTGATCAATGACGAGATCTACGGGTACAAGGGGTTCAATGATACCCGGATTTTTATCGAGCTTCCGGACTGCAGAGCGCATCGCAGCAAGATCCACTCCAAGCGGTACACCAGTGAAGTCTTGGAGTAGCACACGAGCAACGACGAACGGGATCTCCGCATTTCGTTCGGCCTTGGGCTTCCATGATGCGAGCTCGTGTACGTTACGCTCCTCTACACGTGAGCCATCAAAGTTACGCAGCACCGACTCCAAGACGATGCGAATTGAGACCGGCAGCTTCGAGAGCGTGTTGTAACCGGCCTGCTCAAGGGCTGGAAGGGAATAGAATTGCGAGTCTCTCCCCGAACCGGTTTTGAAGCGCTGCAGGGTATTGAAGAGATTATGAGTCATGAGTCACCTACTATGCCGGGAACATGGGTCCGTTTGGCTTTTTCCAATTATCGATCAAGGGCTATTTTTACACGTTCGAGCGGTACGAGGACAACGATGTAATTCATGATTCGAGGTCCTCTCACTCCTAGTGTCGAATCTACCTACTGCCAACATTGCCCGGAAACTGCTAAGGCAGTATGGTGCCTGCTACCCGATGGATATCAACTACATCCTCTTCCTAATCGCCGTTCTGAACCTTATCGGCGACCTTTACAGTATCCTGAAGTTTCGCTCCCGCCTCCCTGGTTGGATCCCTATCCTGAACCTTTTTTCCCTCTCCATATGCGCTATTGCCTGGATTATGGTCCCGCAACGGGCCGGCTTTATCGCCTTCGGGATACTCGTCGTCTATATCTGCAGTATAAAGCTCTCCGCTCGCTCACGAAGCTCGGCTGTCGCGCTTGCAGCACCCGTTACCAAGGCGCTCATAGCTTTCAACATCCTAGCTTTTGGGGTTCAATTTTTCTACCAGGCCACGGACAACGCGCGAGGATTCATCGCTTTAGGAGCCCTCTACAGCCCCCTTCTTGAGCAGGGGCAGTGGTGGCGATTCCTCACGGCTCAGTTTCTCCATTGGGGTGCGCTGCACCTTTTTTTCAATATGATGGGGCTCTGGTTCTTGGGTCCCCTGGTCGAGAATGTGCTGGGCAGGCTCCGGTTCGTTGTAGCCTACATCTCATCCGGCGTAGGGGGTATGGCGATCGCTCTCACGCTAGCCGAATTTTTGTATCCAGATGATGCGACCCTCATGCTCGGCGCCTCGGCGAGCGTTCTTGGAATGGTTGGTCTTCAAGGAGCTATTGCGCTCAAGGCTCTGCGTCGTTCGGGGAGCCTCGTCGCAAAGGCTCAGCTTGCAGCCATGACCCAGATCGTCGTTTTGCAAGCGATCTTCGACTTTATGGTACCTGAGGTAAGCTCTACTGCGCATCTCGGCGGCGCTGCTGTAGGTTTTCTACTAGGCATGATAATGAAGTTACCACGCGGCGGAAAAATTGCCTCGTAGCGAGAAATTCGAGGTTTGGTGATGGCCGAAGATCGGATTTCGCAGCAGGAGAACATTTTTCCGCAGCCTGTTGAGGGTGCCAGGTTCAAAAAACATATGAGTGGTTGGAAAAAGCACGTCGGTTGGCTCATCAGCGCTATCTTTCTCATACTGGTATTCCGCAGGGTGGAATGGGAGCAGTTCTTGAGCAGCTTGCGCGCTGTATCCTGGTGGCAGCCTCTGGTCCTAGCTGCCGTATATCTTTTCGGATACCAGGTGCGAGGATTACGCTCACTTTTCCTTCTGCCAGGCCTCCGTTTCAGTCAGGCACTCGGTGGGGTTTTCGTTGGTTACGCAGCCAACAATGTCCTACCAGCTCGGCTCGGCGAGGTTGTTCGTGCCCACGTCGTTGGCAAAAGTGCTGGAATCAAACGTACTGTCGCATTTTCGAGCGTTTTGGTAGAACGCATCTTCGATGGTTCTGCCATCGTTGTGCTGCTCCTCATAGGAGCCGGAGAGCTCGAGCTTCCCGACTGGGCCGATCAAGCTCGCTCGCTGGGCATTGTTCTCTTCTCACTAGCTCTCCTCGGGGTGCTTCTCGTGGGGTGGACCCATAAGTACTGGGACCGCCTACTCCCGAAAAATCACCTGGGTGAACTCGCTCACGGTCTCCTCGAGGGAGTAGCGTTGGCAGTGCGAACTCCCCTCACACTAATTCTAGTACTCAGCTCCTCACTGTTCATTTGGACAGTCGAAGGCCTCATGTTTTATCTCTGTGCTTACGCTCTCGACATCGACCTTTCGTTCAGAGGTGCCCTTTTCGTGATGAGTATCGTCAACCTCGGAGTGTTGATCCCAAGCAGCCCCGGAGGATTGGGACTTTTTCAGTTTTTCTGCGTTAAATCCCTCGAGTTTTTCGGTACTGATCACGCACAAGCTACCGCCTACTCGGTACTCATACATCTTTGCCAGTACATTCCCGTAACCACTATCGGCCTGCTGTGGCTTCCTCGTTTCGGTGTGCACCTCAACACCAAGGAGATTGAGGAACTTGGGAGCCCTGCAGAGCGCTAGGGCCTCCCTGTTCCACGCGGAGCCATCTTTTGGTTCCTGACGTACTGATCGTTGACCTACCCCACGAGCGCAATTGAAGCGCTACAACCAGTTCCTTATCCAAGAAGGTCAGATAAAGATCCATAGACGCCGAGAGATTCGGCTGGAAATAGATCTCGGGCGCGCGCAGGAGACGCTTGGGTCTCGCATATATCGACGATCTTCTCTACAACGCTCTCCCAGCGAAATGTCTTGGCCGCATGCTGCGCGGCACGTTCGGACATCCAACGCACCTGCGCCGGATCGCGTAACAGAGAATCCAAGGCGAGTGTCAGTGCATCTGGCGATATATCATCTACCACAACTCCCGTTTCGCCCTGCACGATCCCTTCAGGCAAGCCTCCCATCCTGAAAGCCAAGACGGGCGTTCCACACGCCTGCGCTTCGAGCGAGGTGAGTGGATATGGGTCAAACCAGATTGAGGGTATGACACAAAGGCCAGAACGGCGAAAACCCTCCGCTATCTCAGCTTGAGTCCGCTTTCCATGAAAGGTCAAGCCGGGTAGAGCTGCGGCCAGGGCTGCAAGATCGAGATACTCCCCACGTGACCAGAGTGATGAATTTCCAAATACTTCGAGCTCGAGATCGGGATAGCGCGATTTCAGATTCGAAAACGCCTGAATCAAAAAATGAACGCCCTTATCTGGAACTAAAGCCCCCGAGAACACTAATCTACGCGGCGAATGTGCCTCAGGCGGCGCAGGATGGAAGATCGAAAAATCGACCCCGTTGTGCACGACAATCATCTTTTCGCCCGGAGCTCCTTCACTGACGAGCTTTGCCTTCTGAGCATGTGATACCGAAAGGATCGCATCACAGTGCAGGTTCAACACCTCGGGCTTGAAGCCCGAATCACCAGCACACCTATCGTGTGTGATAAAAATCCGCTTCATGCACCCGTCACGACGTCGTGAGAGCATCAAGGCAAAGGCTTTACCTGCCGCCAGCACCACGTATGGCCCTTGCTCATCGGCAAAGTCCAACGCTTGCTCTACATCATACGACGCACCGAGGTCCAAAAATTGAACTCCACGGTCAAACGATACTGGTTGCTTGAGAATCGCTGCAACACACACTCGTCTACCCGAGGCGGCCAGATAGCGCGCCTGATTGAGTGTTGCCATTTCAGCACCACTGTTCGGGCCCAACGGATCGAGCGGATGGTCGCTGTGGACGAGGAGATAAAATGGGGCTTTTTCGACTTCATAACGCATAGTGCGGAGTATCCTTCGGGCTGCCCTCCGAGGGCGCATCGGTACTAAGAGGTTAGGATGATTCCAGCTGCAGACAGGGTTCGAGGACTCGGCGACAAAAAAACCACGGCCATTCGAGGGGTTAGGGTAGAGAGAGAAAGACTCCAAGCTACCGTTTGCAGGCGTCCGAGAGCGGTTCTGAGTTGCCGCTCTACACTCCGATGGCCTGAAACAACGGACGAGGATCCCGCACTGCTGCCCGCACCAGTGCAAACGGGTCGCTCTCGAAGTCCTTTTTCAGCGTCGCAAGAAGGTTCTGCAAAACCCCATCCTTGTTCAATTCGATTTGAGCACTCTCGGCTGAGTAATCTCGCTTGACCGGTGTAATCTGGATCTGAGGAGCCCCCTCCACCGACCACACTCGGAGGATCAGGCGTGCAAACAGCTCCTTGATTGAGCGCGCTGGAGCGCTAGGATCTGCGAAGGTCTCGAGTTCCAGTAGAGCCAATCTCCGTGCAAAGATATTTGGGTAAAAGAAGGCGCCTGTGAGAAACTCTACGATGTTTACCCCTCCTTGCGATGCAAACAAACTTTCGAGCTTCGGCCCACCCTGAATTGCAGGTATCACGAGGCCTACGACATCCCGCGCGAAGAGTTGGAGTGCTTCATGAGTTGCCTGCGGTGCAACGATATCACCGGGCTGCAGAAAAGCTACGTTGGGAGCTACCGCCTTCCGCACTCCCGTGTTGAACGCCGCATATTCGTTGGCTGTATCGGATTTGGCGTAACGAATCGTCAACTGTGGAACGGCCTCGCACAAATCGAGCACGTAGCTGTGTACCGTCTTGGATACTTCCCGAGTTGCAGCGTAATCGACCATGAAGATATCGAAATCAATTGAGCTCTGCTGCGTCAAGCTAATGATAGTAGCTTTGAGGGCTTCAGTGGGTTCGTTTATGGGGATGATGTAGCTAAGGCGCTGCTCAGAGGGATTCAATCCATTAACGTAGCGCCGAAAGATCCTACAGCACTCACGTTGAGTAGCATGCGGTCGAGCCCCGGTCTTATTTTGGTCGTAAATCCTGAAATACGACAACACACGATCCAAATGCTTGATGAACGGATATTTGAGCGCAATTCGAAACCACAAGTCGAGATCCATCGTAAAATAGAGATCCTCGTCGAGGTACGTTCCATCTGGGCGCTTCACCTCTTCGAGTACAGCGCGCTTAAAAAAAACGGATGTTTGAGCGACCCATGCGTACGGAATCCAGTAACGCAGGAGATCATAGAAGGTACGCGCGGGGTTGTGGACCTCTTGGGTCACGTTTCCCTCTCGATCTGTCTGAGCAGCTCGCCCGATGAGCACCGGATAGTCCGCCATATACCGAGCAAGGTCGTGGAAGACCCCCTCGGCGTACCAGTCATCAGAATTGAGCCATGCGATTATATCGCCAGTGGCGCGGCCAAACCCTATGTTCAGTGCGTCTGACTGCCCACGATCGGGAGCTGAAGTCCACTTGAGGTGCGAATACTCCTTCAGTATCTCTAGTGTCGAATCGGTAGAACCACCATCAACGATGATGTGCTCGAAGTTAGGGTACCTCTGTGCAAGAACGGACTCTATGTTCTTTCGAATGAACTCCCCCTGATTGAAGGAGACCGTTATAACAGAGATCTTCGGAAGATTGTTGGTCATAGCAACACGGGAGCCTGATAGACGAGGGTATCTCTTTTAAAAAAAGCGAGACAAAACCGACCCGAAGCAAGAACGTGAGGGTGGACTCGTCGTGCTCTCTCACGAGTGTCCCTCACCTACCTTCGAGCTGCAATCAGCTTTGTGTTCGAGTGATTGACTCGTGTCACATCACTTGGGTGGGCAGGCCTTTTGCTTTCTGCACTCAGCTATCAGACCTCTGAGGCCGTTGTTGACCGTACCAACGGTCTCGGCGAGACCATTTGTTCCTGTCGTAGAGCGCACCACCCCGAGACGCGAGTAGCACTTCTTGACCCGGCGGGCGAGAAACTTCGCCTCCTTCTCGATGGTCTTAAAGTATGGCAAGAGATTCTCGACGTCTTCAGCGTACGAGACGGTAACACAGGAATCCCCACATACCTCCACACCCTGGGAGAATATCTCTTTGCTGCGCGCGATGATGTGCGCATACGCATCACTGACCAAGGCCTCAGAACGTACTGTGTCTATTTCACACTTCATACGTTGCGACCGATTCTTCTCATCAACGAAGCGCTTCCTGAGCGCTCGCGCTTTCTTGGCCAAGCCGTGCTCGAATTTCTTTACCTTGGCAGTTGCCGCGACGGTTATGCAGCGCGTAGGCTCGGGGCACTGCTCCGGGTCTGTAACCAAACCGCCGCAATCTCCGCACACATCGAAGATCTTACCTCCGAAGGGGGTACCCTCACAGTCAAGGCACCCTTTTCCATCACCACTGCACACCCCACACTGATCTAGTCCGGCTGTACCAAAAGGAACCCCAAGACAATCGAGACAGGTTGTTCCGTTACCTCCACACACACCACACTGGTCTACCTTGGACGTGCCATTCGGTTTTCCCGAACAATCAGCACAGGACTGTCCGTTACCACCGCAGACGCCACACGGGTCTTTGGAGTTCCCGTAATTCGGAGCGCTCGGACACAGCCCGCACGAATCTTTCGGGGATTGATACGTATAACCGGGGGGTCCTTTCAGGCACACGTTACAGTCGTCGCGGGAACCACCTGGCAAGAGATATCCACTCTCGCTCGGGCACAAACCGCAGCCATCGAATTTTTTGTTCGCCTGATAATTATAGTTCGGATCTTGGTCGAGAAAGCACACTCCGCATCGATCTGCGATATCGCCATCAGGCTTTGGAAACCATGCACACTTACCATTGGTACGAAGACGCGTAATCGTAATGTCCGATGCATAGCCGGAGAAGGTCATCTGCATCGCACCAATCTTGGTGATATCTGCGCCACCACTAGGACCAAATGTAGTGGTGGTCTTGAAGGCTACTCCCGCGGGCGCTGGGATCGTCGACCCTGCTGTTGAAGTGAAGAGCGCGAAGGGAATATTGAGTTGAAATGGAGTAGGGCCAGGATACGCCTTGTCCAAAACTATCGTTACTTCCGAATATTTCGAACCGTTGCTCGAAGTCGAATCATACAGCCGTAAAGCGATGGTAGCATCGAGACTGAAGGCGTGATCAAAAAATACCAATCCAGTCTGAAAGGCGTTCGCCCCGTCATCGGTCAGATCGATTGAGCCAAGACCTTGCGGGGAGAGGCTGTTGGGAGCGTTGTCAGCATCCCACGTTACCCGGGCAAACCCGTCGTGAGTTCCGAGCGTGAACGCCAACACCTCTGTGGGGGTACCTGCGATGGTCTGCAGTGCTGTTTCAATGATCGCCTCACCGGGGTCACCGGGTGCCGCAATCTTGGAAACTGCAAGTTGTCTTCTCCCACCCAAGGCACGAGAGCTTGACACCTGAGAAGTAGGAACATCGCTTGCGACCGGTGATGAAAGCTTGGAAATCGGGCTAAATTCATCGATCGTGATGGCGTGTCCCACAGAAGCAAGTGAAAGGACCCCAGCCGCAAGCGCGGCGAGTAGGTAGATACCAGTTTTCATAGTCGTCAGCGCAACAGAAGACGTGTACGGGGAGATTAAGACCTGAACCAATTTGCGACAACGTACTATTTTTTGAGAGCACGCTCGGAAACTCCCCCTTGGCCGTCATTCGAATCTTGGCGAAGCCCAAGTTCGAATAGGAATATGTCTCAGGGGTCCAGGGGCAGCGCCCCTTGGCCGTCATTCGAATCTTGGCGAAGCCCAAGTTCGAATAGGAATATGTC
>JBBAUR010000045.1:28049-28534 GCA_040398075.1 Bdellovibrionota bacterium
CGCCCCTTGGCCGTCATTCGAATCTTGGCGAAGCCCAAGTTCGAATAGGAATATGGCGGAGAGAGGGGGATTCGAACCCCCGATACAGCTTTTAGGCCGTATAACGATTTAGCAAACCGCCGCCTTCAGCCACTCGGCCATCTCTCCGCGGGGGAACTTCAGTGGGCATCTCAAAGGAGACAACCCTTCCGATTGGTACTGCTGGAACGAAACTGGTGCGCCCTGGAGGATTCGAACCACCGACCTTCTGATTCGTAGTCAGATGCTCTATCCAGCTGAGCTAAGAGCGCACAAGGCACGGAAGGGTAGCAGATTCACCAACTTTATCAAGGCAACGGAGCGCACTATTCTGTCGGCTAACCGTTGCTTGTTTTAAAAGATCTAGGATAACCTGCTACTTCGCCAGCGGAAGGGTGGCCGAGTGGTTGAAGGCGCCGGTCTTGAAAACCGGAATACCGGAAACGGTATCGGGGGTTCGAATCCCT
>JBBAUR010000046.1:0-28214 GCA_040398075.1 Bdellovibrionota bacterium
CATCACCAAAACCTCGAATTTCTCGCTACGAAGCCATTTTTCCGCAGCCTGTTAACATACGAATCATCTCGTACGGCGGCTTGCACAGAGCCGCCGAAGCGGCGCCCTACATCGAAATCTTACCCACGTATCCGGTCATCTCCAGATATCCGAGCACTGATTCATCCGATGCCGCAACTGGACCCTCCCAGTACTGCGGAAGCCCCTCTCCTGCTCCCACCTCACAGGCTGGTACCCTAGCCGAGACTACTACGGAGATCGCTCGAGTAGGGATCTCCAGCCGCCAAGAGATCGGGTATTCGGCACCGGTCTGCGGGCTACGCCACCGCTCGAGCGGCGTCATGGTCAGATCCTGCGCACCGAGTTGAATTGACCCCGACGGGGTACGCAACGTCCCGCTCACATAACTTTCCCCTCCCTTTTCATCGCGCAAGCGAAAAACCATGAGGTGACGCCCATCTCTGAACATCAACCCCATCCAGTCCCACCCTTTCTGAGAATCCTCGAGGGAGTGACTCATGAACTCGTGATCCATCCAGCCTACCCCCCGCAACTCCTGGACTTCACCTGCGCGAAAGAGGTTGGCGGTTAGCTGTAGACCCGGTAACGAGTAATACATCGAAGCGCACGAGGGGCACCTCCCCTTGCGGCTGAAGCCGTTGTTGCCCTGCGGCCACTCCGTAGTGGTGGGAGTTGCAATCAATCGAAGTGACGTAGCTCCGCCAGGCGCTTGCTCCTTCCCGTTGAGCGAATACCTCAAAATGTGGCTCTTCCCAATCAGATCAGCGGCCCAGTCGCCGGACCACGCCATGAGAGTTGTTTCCGCCGCTCCCGCAACACCTAATCCTCCTCCCCCTACACGTGATACGAATAGCGTCTTCTGATTACGCACGTCGGTCAGCGCACCGTGGGCAAGGTACTCTTGAGTGAGGCCCCCTAATCCTTTGGTAGCACGCCTGAAGAAGGTGAGTTGAAAACCGTATCGAGGAGCTGTAACGAAAGGCTCCTCGCCATCGGCGTACAGCTGACCGGTATAGTACCACCACTCGGTCTGATACTCAGAATGCGCGCCGTGATCCCTAGGAAAAGAGAGTACTGTCCCCTCTCGTGCAACCGCGAACGCGGGGGGTGTCGCGTATGCAACACTCCCACGAGCAAAAAATACAAATCCCAGCAGCCCGATGAGCCTGACCACGACATCCCATGACATACTACACGTCTTCACGTTTCTCCTCTTGCTCACAAACCTGACCATCCTCTGCACCTCGTCACTCATCCGACAGGGTTGTCATCTTCAAGATTCGCCTCATCGCCAACCAGGATGTCAGTGCGAGAACAAGGCTCACACAAACGACAAACGCAGCGGCAAAGAGCACCGGGGCGCTCGATATCTTGAACTCTAGTGTCCACCCAAACGAGAGCGGATTGACAAGGGTGGTCAGCACCCACCCAACAACGGTTCCCATGGCCACTCCGAGTATGAAAGCAGCTGTACTCACGAGAGCCCCTTCGAGAACGCTCCAGCCGATCACCTGCGACGGAGATACACCAATCACAACCAGGGTTTTCACCTCACGACGCCGCTCCCACAAAAGCTGTAAGCCTGCGACGACCAATCCCAAGACCCCGATTCCGAATACGATCCAGCGTACACTTCCGGTTACTCGGAAGGTTTTATCGAAAAGGTACATGACGAGATCCTTCAACTCCCGCTGATCGCGAACGACGATCCCACTCCGTCCCCGTTCCTCTACTGCCATCCTGACACTATCGATCGTGGAGCTGTCGCTGAGGTAGATGATCAGGGACTGTGGTCTATGTCCAGGGTAGAGCGAGAGAAACACATCATCGTCGACGAGCGCCATTGGTCGCTCTGTGCCGAACTCCTGAAGCACGGCCTGCACCGAAAATTTCCGATGCTCGATCTCGAGGATATCACCTATCCCGAGCGCTAGCTTACGTGCGGCGCTCTCACTAATGACGCACGCCTCTCCGCCGGCCAACGCTTGGAGATCGAGGTTGCCGTCGATGAGCCGATAAACATCTTGACCAGCCTGCGTTTTCAGATCGGTACCGCCGACCACCAACGATCGCTCACCGATCCAGGCCTCTGACTCGTAGTAAGGAACTGCTGACTTCACACCCTTGAGAGCCGCCACATCACGAACAAACGGAGTTGGAAGTCGTCCCTCATTCCCGGCACCCTCAACCAACGATGACACAAAAAGGTCTCCCTGCAGCCGAGTATCCGCCCAACTCGCCAACGTTGCCCTGAAACTCTCCACCATCAGGGTCAGCGCTACCATGAGAGTAATCGCCACAGCCGCACCCATGGCGGCAAGCACGTAGGCACGGCCACTGATCCGCACCCCACCCGATGCCAATCTCGACACGAGCGATGACCTCCACAGTCGTACGACTCTGTGAGTTGCTGAAACGCCAACAGGAGTCGCTCCCATGACACACACTACGCACGCCAAAATCAATCCGTAGCTCCCCCACAACGTCGGTGTTGAGAGCGCTACAACTAATATTACGACAAAGATCAGAAATGCCCCTGCAGCGACGCCGCTTGGCACCAAACCCATCAGCGGACGGATATGAACGAATTCCCTGCGCGTTCCGATATGGGGTGAAATTCGCAGTGCCTGCATGCCACCCATGAGAGCTCCGACCACCGCAACTGCAAGGATCGTCACGCCGACCCCGAGCTCGCTGAGTATTAGATCTCCCCCCTCGAGGGTATTCATCTCGAGCTTGTAAATCTCAGAGGCCGTACCCGACAGGAAACTCGATATCTCGAGAGTGAGTGGGTAACCAACGGTTATTCCCAGTAACGCCCCAAACATGCCGAAAAGCGCGGCCTCTACGACCACGACCATCAAGCACTCTACTCTGCCGATACCGAGCGTGCGCAGAATCGACAGCTCTCGCGACAGCGTCAGTAAACTTGCGTGAGTGGCCTGCGAGACGAGTAACACGCACACCAAGAGGGTCATTGCCGCCATGACCAGGACATTGAACCGATACGCCCCGAGAAGCCGTTCACCGTGCTCTACGCGTCCCTCTGCCGTCTCGATTCGGAGCGGCGCTCCGCCCCGGTAACACCCCTCGAACCAACGGGCCAGTTGTGTGCGTATCACGGCGGGATTACCCGCCACATGAGGCTTGACCAGAACCGCATCGAGCGCTCCGCTCGGAGAAAGGTGTGCGAGCGCCGCAATCGGGAGCGAGACAAAGGTTCCGGAAGCCTCGCCGTCACCGGCATCGGAGCAGCGCGCTTGTCCTACGAGAGTTGACCCGTCGAAATCGAGCCTCACGCTCTCGTTCTCCGCCAACCCCATGCGAGTGGCAAGGTGTGCCGGGATAAAGACCGGTGTTGAGTCGCCCATATCCGAGGAGGTCGGCGAATAACTCTCGCCATATCCCCCTACACCTACGACTCTCACCGCCAGGGAACCCGCTGAAGTTATCAGACGCGCGGCTTCACGACGAATCGCTCTCATTTCGAACGCCGATGAGAGCCCCGAAAGGCATGTACCCAGCTCTGCCACAAGCAGACGCCCACCCTGAGGTACGATGATCACGGGAAAATCATCGGGCGAGATTCCCAACGAGCGCTCGAAGGAGCGCACGCCAGAAAATGTCGTGCGCAACACGGCGCTCCACAGCGTGGTAGCCAACATCACCGCCACCAGCATCAAGAGAGGGCGAACAGGATTCCGAAACCATCTGCGAACCACGAACCGGCGGAAAAGCCACGCTGTCATGAGCGCTCACACATTCTCACACCACCACTCCGTCCTTCATCCGCACCGTACGTGTGCAGCGAGCCATCGCTGCCTCACTGTGCGTGGCCATGAGCACCGCCAGCCCCTCCGCTACCATTGATCCCAAAAGCTCCAGAACCTTCTCGCCTGCTGTTGAGTCGAGATTACCGGTCGGCTCATCGGCTAAGATCACCGCCGGGCGATGAACCACCGCTCGCGCAATCGCAACACGCTGGAGCTCCCCACCGGACAGAGAAAAGGGCATAGCTGTTCGTCTATGTGCCATCCCCACCCTCTCGAGAACGGCATCAGCTCGCATCTCTGCCTCATGAGCGGCGATACCATTCAAGAGTAGCGGCACCATCACGTTCTCTTGGGCCGAGAGGGTCGACAGGATGTTGAAATGTTGGAAAACATACCCAAGCTTCGCCCGGCGCAGAGCTCGGAGCTTAGCCTCGGAGGGATCACGCAAAAGCTCCCCCGCCACCGAAATGGTGCCGCTCATAGGCCTATCTGCCAACCCCAGAATGTTGAGCAGTGTGCTCTTTCCACACCCCGAGGGCCCAACCAGAGCTACGAATTCTCCTGCCGCAAGCTCCAACGAGACACCCCGTAATACTTCGCTGACGACAATGCCGTCTCGAAACGTCTTACTGATGTTGTGTGCAGACAGCAGTACTTCAAGCGCCATACAGAATCGACCGTTTTGCTAGCTCGTGAGCCTCAATGATAGTCCATGACCACCATCATTACCACCAGTTACATCCTACCGCATGCTGCGCGTGAGTATCCGGCGCGCTTCGACAAGCTCGCGGATGAAACGAGTCTTCGCCAGATCAAGGCGATGAGTCAAAAAGAGGAGAAGAGTAATGCCACGAGCAGCTACACGAAGGAAAACAACCCCCGCCAAGCGGAGCCCTACAACTGGAAACTTGGCGCAGAGCGCCTCACGAACCCGAGGCAGGATGACGTCGCAGAGCACAAAGACGCCCTCCGAGCGAACTCTCGTGGCATCTGCAACCGTCAAACCGTTGAGCGGCACAGGCTCGTTACGCGGGACTCCTGCGCGAGCCGGGAAACCCTCGTCGAAAACGAGCCAAGGTAAGCGTATCCGAAAGGGGGCGCCCCGCCGAAGGACATAACCTTGGGCACAAACAGGAAGTAATCGTTTCCTCTAAGGGGAACATACTTCCTGTGCGGAGAGACCGAGGAGGTACGGCTCCTCCTCGATTCTTTCCGACATTATCATCGAAATCCGACCCAAACAAAGATGAAACGAGGAACTCTACGATGATACCCATTCATACTGGCCAATGCGGCCTATGCGCGCATTTCGGAGAGCATCACATGAACACCCGAGAGCTCGTGCAGATCCGACAGACTCGCTCTGCTCCGGAGAGTTTCGTCGACGAGTGCGGACATCCGAGCCATGCGCCTCTACATCTGCGAGTCACCGCATTCAGCGGATGCGAAGGTTTCGAGCCAGCCCAAATCGAACTGTAGCCAGTCGCTGACCGGGTCAAACAATGTCGATCTTCACGACAGCGATCCGAACACGAAAGAGATTCGCCTCAGCCTCGCTTATGCTTGGCACGCTCGTGGCAGGCTGCAACTCGAAATCATTCGATAATCCTCCCTTGCGACCCACCCCTCGGATATCCAGTACGCCCCAGACGCTCTTGACAGCTGGATGCAAACCGTTGACAACAGAGCGTGTCATCACCAACCTAGCGTTACGCGTGAGCCTCAGTGAATACCCCCTTTCCTTCATTGGCTGTTCTGGACGGAGTGCTCGCCGCTTTGGAGACGCTCTCGAGCTCCGCGGATCTGCCAACTCTGGTCCTGAACCTCAGAAAGAGATTTCCCGACATTGACCCGAAAACGTTGAACCTGGCTGCAGAGATCTTTGTTGCTCGCCGCTCTGCGCCGCACAAACTCGGAGAGTGGGCGCGCGACGGATACTTCTCCCTTGCAGTGCTGCAACAAGCAAGTCGGTCGGCGATAGCCAAACATCGCGCGCAGAGCTTTCGGGGTTTGAAACACGTACTAGAGATCGGCACAGGCTCCGGGTCGGATACCGCCGCCCTTGCAGCCGTATGCCACAAAGTCACAACGCTCGAAGCCGATCCAGCGACTTCCGAGCTTGCCCGGCGTAATCTGCAGCTGCGTGGTTTTTCGAACGTTACGTTCATGGTCGGCGCAGCCGAAGAGATCCTGCCACGCATCGCGGGCGATTTCGACGGACTCTTTGCCGATCCCGCTCGGCGTTCGCGGGACGGGGACCGAATCAAGGAGGCTGCCGATTACTCGCCCCCGCTGGACTTTGTCATGAGTCTCTCCATCGGTCGCAAGAGAGCTATCAAGGTAAGCCCGGGACTTTTCATTGATGCTCCATCGCTGGGATGGAGCCGGGAATTTGTTGGCTATGGCACCGAGTGCCTCGAGCAAACTCTGTGGTACGGTACCGAGAGGACAGATTCATCGGTCTTCGTGGCGGATATCGGCGAGGGATGGTCACCCGCGCCGGCTGTCGAACCACTCGCGCACGCTGAATCTCTGCAAGGATTCATCGTGGAAGCCCATGCTGTCATCAACCGCTCGCAAGAATTGGGGAGATTCTTCGCAGAGAGGGGCATTCAGCAGGTAGCACCTGACGTCGCCTACGGCATCACCTCTGGAGCACCGACGGCCGATCCCCTGCTGACCTGTTTTCGAATCCTGGATGCCTTCCCCTATCACCTCAAAAGGCTCAGAGAGGCCGTCAAATCCCGCGGCTGGAGCCGTCGAACAGAGCTCAAGAAGCGCACCTGCCCGCTCGAGCTAGAGGAGGTCCGAGCAGCTCTGCCCTTAGAGGATCATTCTCACGGTGCTGCTTTTGGAGTACTCTTCTTCTTCCGTTGGCGGAGTGCGACGTGGGTAGTACTGGCAGAGAGGTTTCGTGAGCAGTGATCGAGAGAGCTTCGAATGTGGGATCAAGGCGCTAGGACTTTCGGCGTCCGAGCCGCGCGTGGCCTCTTTACTGCAGTACCTTGATACCCTCGAAGTAACCAACCGAACCTTCAACCTCACCCGCATTCCACGCTCGGACTACGTAACTTTACACCTCTTGGACTCCCTAACCTGCCTGCTGGAGATCGAATCATGCGCTGGTCTGCGCATCATCGACGTAGGAACCGGAGCAGGATTTCCAGGTGTGCCGCTTGCTGCCTTCCTGCCGGAAGCCTCCATCACCCTCTTGGACTCCACCGCCAAGAAGATACGTTTCGTGACCGAAACCGCGCACAGCTGCGGCATCGCCAACATCATCGGGATGCACGGGCGAGCAGAGCTGCTTGCAAAGACACCGGAACACGGTAATGCGTATGACGTGGTCGTTTCGCGCGCAGTGGCCGCGTATCCCAAATTGATGGAATGGCTCCTGCCCCTGGCTAAACGCGGAGGTCGTGTACTTGCGATGAAAGGGCTTGGTTACCAGGAAGAGATGCAGGGCTCCGAAAAGCTCCTCGAGCGCCTTGGTGCAAAGGTGGAAAAGATCACCCCTGTGGTCCTTCCAGGCACCGACATCGAGCGCTCTATCATAGTTGTCAAAAAGCTCTAGGGAATCAAGGCACACACCTACTCGCAGCGAGAAAGTGGCGCTTGGGTTGCTCTTTAATTTTTCGCGACAGGGAAGCGTTTGCCCTGCTTCCCGAGAGACTACGCGGCCTTCGCTGCAAGTACTCGCTCCGAGCGCGAAACCTTGGAACGTGGGCGACGCCGATGGATAGGACGTCGGTCGACGAGACGAAGTTCGAGCTCCTCCTCCTCCTCCTCGAAGTGCGGGAGCTGTCCTAAGTCCTCGCTGTTCATCGCACCGCGCAGCTCCCCGTGCAGGGTCTCGAGCGCCTTTTTCTTGACACGCGAGATGTGACACCGGCTATACCCGAGCGACGAAGCGATATCCATTATCTGCTGCTCTTGGATGAAGATGCGCTTGATAATCTCCCTCTCGAGAGCATCGAGCTTTTCGCATGCCGCAGCACTCTTGTCGTGGAGCTCCTTACGCCACAACGCCTCATCAGGCATCGGTGCGTCCTCACTTGTCAGAGCCTCTGCAACTTCTGAGGAGCTCAAACCACGCAGCTGATGGCCAACAAAATGCTCTCGCTCTCCGCGTTCTATCTCCCATTGTTCGACCTGAAAAACAGGTATGGAATGTGAGGCAGCTGCAGTCGAAACCGCACGAACCAGATTACCCTTGAGGTGGTAATACAGGAAGGTCATGAAGCTAGCGCCCTTGTACGGATTGAAGCGCTTGACCGCCTCGCAAAGCGAGAGATCAACGATACTGTCGACCTCCTCGAGGTCCAAACGAGCATGCCATCCGCGTAAAATGCTCCGTCCAAGTTTACGAGCTTTGAGGCGATATTTTATGATCAAAGCCTCTTGCTGAGCGGGGGTCGTAGCGCCCTTTTTCTCCTGCGCTACCTCCGCCAGATCAACGACCTTTTCGGACTTTCGCTTGGCAATCTTAGAAGCACGCGCGGCTACCGCGGCGCTTATCTTTCTACCCTTGCTCTCGATCGTAGTTGAGGCGGTCATGACCTGTAGCTCCCTGAGGTAAACTGATCTTTTGAGATACCCGCACCCACAAACATCAGCGAATATCTGCCCCCTTATCTGCAGCCCAGGACAGTTTGCTTCACAAAAAGATAAACTATTGGAAACAGTGCATTTCACCGCTAGTATCAGAGCGTTACAGGATGTATTTCGGTGTTAGCTTGCAAGGCTAGCGTGCCGATAAGCCATAGAGGGCAGGCCCCAGGGAGAGGATACCTGTAGTGACGGAACGACAAACACTCTCGGAAGACGACGCGAACAACCTGGTGTTGGAGCATAGGGGTTGGGCAGAGAGCATCGCTCGAGCGGTAGCTCGCGGCTGGAATCTCGACTGGCGCCTCGACGGCCTTGATGGAGCCGCCATGGAGGCGTTGATCTTCTGCTCGCGCCGGTTCGATCCCTCGCGCGGCATCCCCTTCAGAGGGTACGCCCGTAAGCGCATCCACGAGGCTTCGACCGATGCAGCGCGGAAATCAAAGGGGTGGTCGCGCGGCTCAGCCAACTCGTCTGCGACGGAGGCCAAGGCACGCGAGCTATCTGCAGAGCTGTACGGGGTGTTTCCCGAATTACGCGAAGGGCGCCTTCCGGTGCAGGAATCCTCGGGTAACGAGGAGCAGGACTTTCGGTCGGCAGTGCGCGAGCTCCTCGTCGGGGCGAGCATCGTTGCCACACGCCAGGCCGTTGCTTCGGATCCACTACCCGATGACCTGGTTGATTACAAACGCATGGTGAAGGTGATGGCAGTGCTTGACCCGATTCACCAATGGCTCCTGTACCGAGTATACTGGGATGGTTTGTCACTACGGACGGTGGCAGCGGAATGGGAAACTGACGGACTCAACGTCATGCGCGAACACAAAGTTTTGTTGGCCTACCTCCAAAAGAGTATCGCTGTAGGAAAACCCGTGGCAACGCCCAAAGTGCGGCCCGGCCTCAAGCAATTGGCCAGCAAATTGAACAAGAATGGAGAGAAAGGTCCATTCTCGAACGTACTTCAGGAATCAGGCTGAGAGCGAAAGGTTGGCATGGCAGACAAAGATGACGAAAAAAAGATCGGCGCAATAGGGTCGTCGGACTCGACCAAGGGTGTCAGGGCGACCGAATCTCTGTCCGAAGTGGATAAGGTCAAAGGTGCCGACGCGATCAAAGGCGTGGCCGGAATCGCAGGCGTCGGGAAAACCGGTGCTATCGGAGCTGTCAGCATCGAGCAGCGTGAAAGGCTCATGTCGATCATCACCGAGGAGGCCGAAAAGCTCGCTGCCCAGGGGGTAATCTCGAAATCGCAGCGTGAAGTGGTCGAGCAAGCAGTGAAGATGGCGATCGATGCTTCGCTCATCGAGACAAAAGAGAGCAAGAAGCGCTGAGGATTATTACCCCTTGGTTAGTTTCAGTCTATCCCTCCATAGTTTATGATTGAGCAATGATCAGTGCACCGCCGAACTCCTCCCACGACCCACGCCAAAAAGCGCTCCAGATCAACCTTGACTCAAAACGGTACGGAACATTCGCAGAGATCGGTGCAGGTCAGGAGGTAGCGAGCTGGTTCTTTCATGTAGGCGCATCCTCAGGGACCGTGGCAAAGTCGATGTCGGCATACGACATGACGGTGAGCGACAGCATTTATGGAAAGGCGGGTCGATACGTATCGAAGGAACGCCTCGTCGCGATGCTCGGTCACGAATATTCGCTCCTCATCGATAGACTCGCATCGTCGCGGGGCGAAACCACCGGTTTTTTCGCATTTGCTGACACCGTCGCAGCTAGAAACTATGCGGGGACTAACGAATGCCACGGGTGGATGGGGATCCGATTTCAGATAGAGCCAAAGAGCGAGCCAGCTCAAATCCTCCTGCACGTCAATATGAACGACACCGACAACGTTCGGCAACAGGAGGCGTTGGGCATTCTCGGCGTAAACCTCGTCTTTGGAGCGTTCTACCTGATCGATGACCTAGACTCGCTGCTCGGCACCTTGCTCGACGGACTCTCTCCCGGCCGAATCGAGGTCGATTACCTGGAGATCTCTGGACCGGGCCTCGATCAAGTTGATCACCGGCTCCTAGCGATCTCGCTTCTCAGAAAGGGGCTGACGAACTCTATCCTCTTTGATGCCGAGCAATCACCCGTTCCGCCCACGGAATTTCTGCACAAGCGCCCCATTCTTTTGGAGAGAGGCTCATTTCGCGCACTACACCACCTCTTCCCCAACCTCGTGCAATCGTGCGACACGCACCTGCGAGAGCTCGCGGGCAAGGAGGCTCGGGACGCTGTGTACGTGCTGGAGATGAGCCTCAATAACATCCTCAAAACCAAACAATCCACGGATGACGAGATCTTGGACGTCGTCTCTCAGCTCAGCAAAAAGAGTAACAACATTCTGGTCAGCAACTACTCCGAGTTTTTCCACCTGACGCAATACCTACGGCGCTTCTCCTCCGATCCGATCGGATTCATCGTCAGTGTCGCCCTCCTTCCGCTCTTGCTGGAGGACGAGCGTTACGCGCTCCTCAAAGGCGGTGTACTAGAGGCCTCCTCACGCCTCTTCCAGCAGCAGGTTCATCTGCTCGTGTATCCCGTAGAGTCTCAGCTCTTCACGTCGTACCTGAATCTGATAAAATTCGATGCGAGTAAACTCGAGTATCCAGAAGGCGGCCTCGTCAAGGCGAAGAACTTGGCACTCCGAAACGTAAACCAACATCTCCACCGCTACCTAGTAGACGCCGGAATCGTAATTGACGTAGATGTAGCAAGCGCCTCCTAACTCAACGCGGATGGGAAGACATATCAGCGCTCTGTCTTTGGCTCATACGGCCCGCACAAACGTGCCCACGATGGTAGATAAGGTAGCAGCCTCCTACAGCTCGCGACCTTCGACATCGCGCAGCGGCCTTGAGGTCGGCAGCGGTAGTCCTAGGATCTTGGCAAGAATCCGCTCCACGTGCACATGGCTCGTTTCGATGAATTCCTTTACCCCTCCGATCTGGGACCCAGCGGAACCAGTACCAGCCACAAAGATACCGGGAACTGATGTCTCCATGGTATCGGGATCGTAGCACGGCTGTAGACCCTGACCTGTAAGCTCAAGTCCAGCCTGCTGGTACAACGACGGATCCTGTCGATAGCCCACCAGCAGCAAAACGAAATCAGCACTGACGCTACGCTCACATTCCCCACTGCGAACCAACACCTCGTGCGATGATACAGCGCTGATCGTCGTGGAGGGCTGAAATTCAATCTTACCCTCTCCTATCAAACCGATCAGCTCGGGATAGATCCAGTACTTGATGCGTTCGCGAGGTAGCTCGGCGCCACGATACACCAGGACAACGCGGGCCCCGACCCGATATAGACGTAGGGCCGCCTCGGCCGCAGAGTTCCTACCTCCATAAATAACGACCCGCTTACCGAAGTAGGTATGTGGATCTCCGAGGTAGTGGCTCACGTGAGGTAAGGATTCTCCCGGAATCCCCAACTCGTTGGGTCGGTGCATGTCACCGATCGCCAAAACCACGTAACGAGTCTTAATCCGAGACGGCTGCGATTCGGCCTCGCGAGTTCGGTATCCGGGCCCCCCTATTCCCTGGAGGCTACGCTCGGCACTGACTATGAACGAGCCATCAAGCTGCCGCTCTATATCGGTCACCTTCCGGTAGCTTTCGATAGAGAGATTGAACTGCTGCACTACTGCACGCAGGTAGTTGAGATACTCCTCACGCGTCGCCTTACGTTGAGCAAGGACCTGCAACGGCACCCCCGCGATGGAGATCCTTTCCGAAGATGAAAAGAAGGTGGTATCCGGAGCAAACCACCCGATAGTCCACCCGATCGAACCTGCCTCGTAATGCACGTACGATACCCCACGGCAAGAAAGACCAACCGCCATTTCAATGCCTATCGGTCCGGCACCAACGATTACTACCTCTGTCTCCTGCACGATCGATATAACCCTCGGATGTGTACGACGGGCGTTCACGACGAACACACCGGCGATACGAGACCCTCTTCTCGGTTAGACCGTTTACACTCGTCTCTCTAACTGCCCTTTAGATAAGAGTCCAGCTCTCCGATCTTGAGCCCTTCGGCGAATTTCTTCAGGGAGGCAGCATCGACTCCTTCGCTTGCAGTTAGCTGCAAAAGTGAGCCACTCTCCAGAAATACGGTCAACTCCGGTGAACCATCGGTCTTCAGTGTTGCTGTGCGACCATCGAGACGAAACTGATCGGTTCCAGGTTGAGCTCCCCCGAACATCATGCCCATCTTGGCGAGACCTGCAAGATTTCCCAGCCCCCCCTCTCCTCCCGAACCTCCGGATATCGAGACCTTTATCTCCTTCTCGCCCTGCGAGTACTGACGCTCGATACTGGTAAAACCCATTGCAGACTGGATCTGCGGTTCGGTTCCCTTGTATCCATTGACATCAGCGGGTAGCAATTCCCCAAGGCGTGCCTGATGGAGCTTTGTGAGCTCCTTCTGCGCCCAGGAGAGCTCTTCGAGAGCCTTCGGATAATTCCTGGCTTGCGCGTAGTCGTTCACCTTTTTGAATATCGCATTGATGTCTTCGGCTAGAGCAACCTGGACACCACACACCGAAAAAGCCCCGAGTAAGGACACAATCACCTTTTTCATATGCATCTCCAGCAAATAGTACGCGTATGCGACTAGACTCGCAGATTAGCCCCCACAATGTGGAAACGCAATTACCGCCTTTTGGGGAAAACGCGAAGAGTGGTGCAGGGAGCTCAAGCAGCCTTTAGTGCTTTTTAATCTCCGATCACATGGTGACCGGCACAGCTATCCACGGTTCGGTGATGATTTGTCCCAGCTCTAATCCTCATCCCTAAGGAAGCGGTCCGCTCCTGCGGCGCCTCATATCCGAGAGACCCTCCCTTTTCTAAACTTTCAACTCGCATAGAGGAAGTACCGTGCTGGCAGAGCCGACTGCCTCTCTCATGTCGAGGTCGAAGCATGTATCTGCATCTCGAGAACACCCATCTGTCCGGCCATCCCGAGACATCTCATGACAACCGATAACACTGCCCGAAAAATAGGCTCCGTTTCCATTTCACACCCCACGAAAGAGATATTTCCCGACCTAGGGATTACCAAATGGGATGTGGCGACGTACTACCATGCCGTCAGCCACATGATGCTTCCTTACTTGAAGGACCGGCCACTCTCCTTCATTCGCTGCCCTGTTGGAATAGAGAGGAATTGTTTCGTGCAAAAGCACCCCGGAGCATGGCTCTCCAAAGACGTTCCACGTGTCACGCTTCCAGAGGTCGAGGGTGAAGGGGAATACGTATTTGTCGAGAGCGAGGCTCACCTCCTGGCACTCGTCCAGTGCAACATCATAGAGCTGCACACGTGGACATCGCGTTTGCCAGATATCGATCATCCTGACCAGCTGGTGTTTGACCTCGACCCCGATGAGACAGTGGCAGCGCCCAAGGTTGTCAAGATGGCTTTGGCTCTCCGCGATCTTCTACTCGACTTCGACCTCGAAAGCTTTCCCCGCGTGACGGGCGGAAAGGGGATGCACCTGGTCGTGCCGATCGCACGACTTCACTCGTGGCAGGAGGTGAATGCCTGCGCCTATTCACTGGCTGTTCGGCTGGTAGACCTGTTCCCAGAAGATCTCACCCTCAATCCTCTGAAGCAGCAACGACGTGGTAAAATCTTCGTGGATTACCTGAGAAATTCCCGCGGCGCGACCTCTGTAGTCAATTACTCTCTGCGCGCACGGGCAGGAGCAACCGTCGCTATGCCCGTGGAGTGGGACGACGTCACCCCGAAATTACGCATGGCTGGATTCTCGCTTGCATCGGTAAAACGGCTGATCGAGTCCGGCTCCAGGGATCCCTGGGAGGGATTCCGGCAGCTTGAGCAACAGCAACAACGACTGCCAGGCCAAGAGATCCCGCCTATTTTCGACACCGGCGTACAGAGACCGTCGTGATTCCTCGAGGTGCACTATGACAGAGGGGTATCTCTCCGATGACGAAAAGATCGACGAAGCCTCCCGTGAATCATTCCCGGCCAGCGATCCGCCAGCTTATGTATTCGGACAAGATCAACAACAACGCCGCACCGCCACTGCGCAACCTACCCAGGTCCAGCGTACACGACGCATGACTCATATCCGGTCGGTCTTACGCAAGGTGCTGGCTCACATTCGATCTATGCGCAGCTCACCAGACGCTGATCCCCCATCAACGTGAGCAGTTCTACCGCTCTCCCCCACGGGACTGATAGCGAGCGAGCTGCATCTTGAAGAATCGTGGTACGTGCGGACTGACGATCTTGCCCTGTTCGATTCGCTCTCCTACTTCGCCCAAGTAGGTTCCAGCCGTGCTGTAATCGGCTACAGTGAGAGAGATAGCCGCTATGTAGAGCATCGCCTCGACACTCTCTGGCTCGTTGCGGAGCGCAAGCTTAGCTGCTTGCAAAGCTCCATCATGGTCCCCCGACACTCCACGCAAGAATGATGTTGCAAGCCATGCAGGTGAGAAATCTGGGGCAACCTCATTCAATCCTGTCATGATCGCTTCGGCTCGCCGATGTTGTCCGGTCTCGAGCCACAGCCGCCCCAGCTCGAAGATGTCTACTATCTCCTCTCTGGAGTAACTACGACGTGGAACCTGACCTCCCTGGCGTGCAGGCACGTCCATCTACTCCCCTCCCGTTGGCTTGACCGCCAACCAATCCAATATCTGTCGAAGCATCCCGGCCTCAGCGGCATAACGCCGCTCTGAATCGGTTTCGGTCGCTTCTGCCCGTAATGCCTCGACCTTTTCGTAGCGAGCAAACAACGACGACACTAACGACTCCAGACGCGAGAGTTGCCCCCTTTGTGGGATAAGCGCTAGCAGAGGGGAGAGAGAAAAGGGATCCGGAGGGCCGCCAATCGTTCCAGCCATACGAGAGAACTCACCTGTGTAGTTGACTAATTATCTCCCGCTTCGTCATTCGGTGGCGCCACAAAAATGACAGACGGGTAGCGACTAGGGACAGTATAGCGTAAATGAGCGCTACAACAATCACACTCTTTGCGAGCTCCCCGACCACCAGGCTGACGCTGTGCAGCACCTGTTCTTGGGGTTGCCGGAGTACGAGGAGGAGCTCCCGAAGATACCGCGAGAGGAGCCAACCGCCCAAACCAAAACCCATCATCGGTAGAACGTGAGAGAGGTTTTTTTGCCGCGACGCACCGCCGCGCCCGAATCCGAGCCGCATCAACCGTATCGAAACCAGGAAGCCGGTCTGTGCCAGAGATACCACCCCACCCACGATCAAAGCGATTGCACTGGTAGTAACTATCACCACCACCACGCCCCTGGCCAAAACCCATACGAGGTCGAGCTCCTCTGGCCGTGCGGCCAGTAACCTCTTACACACATCCCAAAGCTCTTGGGCATAGTGAGCCCCGAACGTGAGTAGATACGATACGATCGCCACGGTAATAAAAGCTCTCGTGGCTTCCCGGCTCCAGGCTACCTTACCCTGGCGCCTCAAGAAACGGAGAACCTCTCGATTCGGTATGAGCTTGCCATCCATCTCTCTCTCTCTCAGGAAAACATCAAAAGGAATTCCTTCAATCGTGCGCGGGCGAATTCGTCGAGAATTCCCCAACCTATCAGAAGCACCCCAAAGGTCCCGATCAACCTTAAAGCGTGAAATATGCCTTCCCACTGAGCGCTGTTCTCTCGCAACACAAACCAACGTGCTGGTACCTCGAGTATGAGGACTGCAATCATCACGAGCGCGGCGCTGAGAATACCTACGACCGTCGCCGCTGAGAGTGTACTCACGAGCAGATTCACAGTCGGCATCGTCGTAGCCACACGTGCGAGACCCGAAAGCATCTGCCCGTCGGAAAGAAGTGCGAGTACGGTAAGCAACCCAGCCGCGTTCATCACGAGCCGCGCACGTGCTGCGGGAAAACACCACCGATACAGCACCGAGGCGACACAACCAGAAACGAGCGGAGCACTCGACACAACCACCACGCACATACCGACCGAGACTACCGAAGACACTTCACCGAGCAGCACGAGGGCTACAACCACCAACGCGCAGGCAAAGGTGAGAGGCCCAACACATACCGATGCGACTATGAGCGCTCCCAATCCTACCTCAACGCCATACGCATCAACTCGACAAACGATGCCGATACACTGAAACCGAACAGTACAACGATCGCTATCAGCGCCACGACCCGCAGGGAATACTGCATTGACTCCTCGCGCACGGCGATCATGCCCTGCAAAAAGCAGAACGCAAACGAAGCTACTGAGACGAAAAGACTCGGGACCAACGCAAGAAGCAGCGTTCGACTAAGCTGTTCGAGAATCTCACTACCGATAGGCATCATAATCGACCCTCAAAAGTCCAAGAGTTTCTTCGCGAGCAGTGTCCACCCATCGACAGCCAGGAAGAGAAGTAACTTCAAAGGTAGAGACACGACGCTCGTTGCAAGATGAGTGATCCCAACGAGAGCCATCAGATGTGCCACCACGAGATCAATGGCGATAAAAGGAACCAGCAGGAGACACCCTATAGAGAGCGCTTTTTTTAGCTCAGAGAGGATGAAGGCCGGAGCTATCGTATGCAGTTCCTGCGGTGGATTTGGAGCTTGACCCTTTGCCTGCCTGGCACTATCGAGCGCTTTTTCTATCACCGGATCGACCCTCTGAGACATGAAGGGCAGGAGCGCTTTCGTGACCTCGTCGGTCTTCGGCTTTTCCTTGTCGGTAAAGAGTGCCTGCGGGAATCCAACCTGGACCAACTCGGGAGGCGCGGCCACTACTGCTAGCCCGAAGGCCGCAAGTAAGCACACTACCCCGAACTCGAAACCCGTCAGACCAACGCCGTATCTGAAGACGGTGAGGGCAGTTACTATCTTGATGAAAGATGTGAAGAGCAAAAGGGTGGTGAACAGGGTAAGGAGTGATTCTGTCGAAGCCATGCCCGGGATGATAAGGGGGGACGAGAGCGCTGGTCTACCCCGAATTTACAGGCGACCTACCCCTGAGAAAGCTCGCTACCTTCGCTCTCATTGTACCTCGATGGCAAAACGACCCTCGTACACGCACAAACGAGCCTGGCCGACTTTGTCGCCATTGATCACCAAATTCACCGTCTCGCTGACCGGTACGTCGGTAACCAAGATAGCACCAGGCTGGGACAGCTCCGCCACATGTGTGCCATCGAGTTCGAGGCTGGCGAGCTCTACCGATAGTCGAGTCGTACCTTCGGGCACCGACGGAGCAGAGAGTGCCCCCGCGACGATCTCGCATCCAAACTTACCGTCTACCTCAACCATACGAGCAGGCATCCAGGGCTTGGTGTTGTACCGCACGATGAGAGCATCCGAGGCTCCCACTTCGAGGTCGATCACGGTCCCTTTTGCGAGGTATTCCGAGAGCATCTGCGGCGGAACCCCAAGCTGGGCGATCTCCAGCCTAACGGTAGCCGGACCCTGTGGCACTCGCGCTGAGGAGTGCACCTGACGTCGCCACAATCTATCCAATTGTTCGGCCATGCGCATACCGAAACCGATTCGAACCGTACTCGAAATCGTGTTTATGATGAAGGAGATCTTTACGGAAACAACAGCGTCGACTACCGAAGGTTCCACGGCTCCTGAAAAGGTCACCTTGGAGGACTCTGGGCCGCTCCACGAGAGAGCCAAGCTCGCCAGAAGGCGACGGAATAGGTATTCGAGGACTGTGTCTGCCGCCTTCCCGCGAGCGCCCGGAACAACTTCCTCGATTATGTGACGCGCGGACTCAGCATCGACACACAGGAGTATCGGCTCACCATCGACCGTTCCTATGAAGACGTTTTCCCCTTCGGTTGCTCGATGTAACGCGGGTCTGACCTCCGATATCCGGGCTTCACACCCAAGCGCGTGCATGACAGGAAGCCAATGCGCTGCAAATCCCGGGAACCACTTCTCGGGGTGAGAACGCAGGAATCCTCGCGAGAGCGCTGCCTCGGCAGGTTCAATTCGACGCAGAGACCGGCGCGGCTCCCAGAGCTGTACGTCAGCGCCGCCGCCCTCTTCTGCTTTGAGATTCTCTTCACTCACCTACTTTACATCTCCAACTCTGGCTCTCGGTACCCCCCCGAGGACTACCGAAAACCCCTTAACTCTCACCGGATTCGCCGGCGTCCGGAGCGGCAGCCTCCGAACTTTCATCGAGCCTCGACAGCTCGCTGTCAACATCCACCAAACGCGCCTCAGCTCGTCTCAAGTCCTCGAGCGCCTCCTCTCGGTCACGCTGTTGAGCTTCGAGCTGTTTCTTCAAACGTGCTCGATACGAAACCTGCGCCAAAACGCGCGCCGTGTTCCCCGTCAACACCCTCCTGTTCCTGTCGGAGGATTCGAGCTCATACTGTACCGCGCCCATCTGCGCATCGATCTCCCTTATCCTGCCTGCTCTCCGTTCCAACTCTCGAAGAACATCCTCCCGATAGGAGAGCAGCTCTTCTCTCTGTGTATTCACATCATCCGAGCTCATCGATGGCCATTCTCAACATCGTTCCGACGTAGGGCAACCTCGTATCGAGTTCGATGCGAGCTAATTCCTGTGCCGCTGCCTTGAGCTCTCCCCCTCTTTGCTCGTCGTACTCGAGGTATGTTGCCGCATCACTTCCATCGATTAGCACAGCTACTGCGACGAGGGCCCTTTCGGAGGCAGTAAGCGATCGGAATACCAAGTTGCTCATACTGCATCTCCACTGTCCCCTGTTCCCTTAGGTCCCTCAATCTCCCCCATACGTGGGTTGCCTTCGAGTGGTTCGAAGTGCCGCGTATCATTTTGACGGGCAAATGAGTACTGCCCGAAGATGTAGCCGGCGAGCCCAGCCATCAGGGACACAGCTACGAGTAATCCTATCAAAATGAGGGCAAGACCGTTGTAATCTCCCGCCGGCACCCGCCAAAAGACGAGGAAGGGCACCAGCGATCCAGCAGTCGGAGCAGCATGCTCGGAAGCACCAGGGGTCGGATTTAGTAGATCCGTCACCGACACGACCACATCCTCGCCCTTGATACCCGGTACCGCTCGTCCGACCAGCTGTTTTACCTCCGCAAGATCCAGGGCACCTTCCGGACGCTTCTGAATCACAACCGAAACTGATGGAGGGGCTGTGTTGTCCAAAGCCTGATAGCGTACGAGGGCATTAGCCTTTACGACCACTGGGTATCCTTTGAGGAGGTCCTCAATCTCTGCAGCACGCGCACGGTCAATCCTCAGATCCTCGACATTTTTCGAGGTAGGAAGAATGCCACTCGGCGCAACGAGCTCAGAGAATGATGACTTATGTTCGGCGGGCAGTCCCAGCGAGTGCAAAAGAGACACAGCTCGGCCGAAATCCGACGAAGACACTACAACAGAGTACTGCCCCTTGCCCCCACGCTCCTTACTCGAGGTGGCTTCGATACCTTGCTCGCGCAGGGCTGCTATGATCTCGTGCGACTCTCGTTGACTGAGGTCATTCGCAACAGGCGTCGAACCACATCCGAGAAGGACGAGAGCAAAGACAATCAACCAGCATACGGACCGTAAACTCATCCTACCACCCCTAATCGATCTACCGTATTGGCAACCCATACAGCGTGATCGATGAACTTGAACTCTATCGCGACCCCTTCATGGAGCTGCAGCCTCGTAGCGAGAGGTTCCGACACTGTACGAACAATCCCGGGCCCCTCCAACCCGCTAACAAGAGATTCTCACCTGCCCACTCCCGTCGGTACGATGGTCACGAGAAACTCCACGTCTCCGAATCGAACCCAATCGCCGTGCTTGAGCTCGACCGTTCCCTCCTCCCGTCGATACTGTCCGCCCTGGCCCCCTTCACGAGCACGCACAAAGAGTCCGCGCTCGCTCATCAGGTCCTGAACTTTGAGACCACCCTCTGCACTGATCGACATCAGCGCATGCGGCGTCGAAATACTTGCGTCTTCAATCACGAGGTCGGTTGTTTTTATACTACTCCCTGTCACGAAGAATTTACCCTCGCGAAGCTCAATCGCCCGGCCATCAGGGTTCTCGTAGCTCACGAACCATCCGAACAATCTTCCCGAATTGACCTTGGTTGGGCGCGGTGAGCCACCTGGTGCTCGTTCCGGTTGTCGCGCTCCTGCCTGCGGTTCGGAGCGCTGCTCGTGCCCACCCCTGTTTCCCTTCGGTGCATCGTGTCGCTGCTCGCCCCGCACGTCTCGCTTGGACTGCTGCTGATTGTGCTGATTATTCGGCCGCGGCGAAGGCGCATCCTTGGGTCGGCGCTGCTCCTGACCACGATCGTCACGTTGACGCTGGTCATTGGGTCGATGTTCCACCTGACGCTCCGACCGGGAACCCTCGGGACTACCAGCTGTACGACCTCCAGCAGCGGGCATTCCAAACGGACGGCGCATCTCTGGTTGCTCCTTTTGACGAGAAGGCTCTACCCGCTCGGGCGCGCGTACCTGTTCGCGCGACACCTCTGCCGGTGCAGCTGTCTCCTGAACGGGTGCGATCACAGCCGGCCGAACCGGCTCTTCGCGCTCTTTCCGAACTGGTTGAGCCGCGGCAGGAACGGGCGCGGACTGCTCCTCTGGCTCACCGAAGATATCAAGGTCAAACGGATCGAGCTCCTCACTCTCCTCGGCGGCAGCCTGACCACTCGCTCCAAGCGGCGAGTCATCTGCAGCCGGAACATCCGATAGGCCTAACTCTTCCGCCTCTTCGAGCTCTTGCAGGTATGCTCCTAACGGGTCGAAGTCAACATCTTCATCGGCTGGTGGGGCGGGCGGCCGAGCGGCAGGTGCAGGCTGCGCCGCAGGCGTTGGAGGTGTTGGTTCTGCAACTTCCGGTGCACCGTCACCGTTTACCTCTGCCAAAGCAGTGGCCACCTCGTCCGCTGAGGCAGAGATAGTCCTTTGCCGGATGCGGCTCGCTGCTTTTGCAGCATCGCTCTCATCAACCTTGCCGCCTGCTTCGAGCGGGTTATTGCAGATCCTGCATCGTGTCGCAGTAGCCGGAACCAAGCTGCGGCACGAGGGGCACCGTACGAACGTCAATTCTGTAGTCTCACTTGACATGACCTTCACTCCACCTAATTTATCTTCTATTCGATCCCTCCTCGATCACACGACTCGGAAGCTTCGTGCTTCAGTTGTGTGAGCGAAGAGGAAAAAACCTTTCCGTCATCACGCGAGCATCTGTACGACTCTGCTCACGTCTATCAACTACATCTCATGCGCGCAGGGTACTTAGATGACTTCTAGAGTCTCCTCCTACCAGCGCAACCCAGATAACAATAACGCTCCCACTATGAAGAGCACTGCTACAAACCCCAGTCCCACCAGGGTCATCGCCAAGCGACCACGCTGTGACAACTCCGCATACATTCCACCGACAGCCCCCTTCAACCGACCAGCACCACTCCTCGCTGCATCTTCAGGGGCAACATCACGTAACCAGGTCGTAGTGCGGCGAGGTCCTCGCCCCGTCTGACCCGAAAAATCGGGCGATTGTGGCAAAAACGTATGTGCCGCCCCTGCAGATGACACGAATTCCCCCTCCTCACCTTCGGTGAAACACACCGCCACCGTCACGCTTCCTCCAAAATCGAGGACAAACGGGCGCTCGGTAGTTTCTGCCGACTCGTTCTTGCGTAGTATTCCTTTATCGTATGCCGTGCCGTTCGTACTTTGGTCCGTGATTCGGACCACCCCACTCTTGGTCATCTCGACCAAGCAGTGGCGACGCGAGATGTGCGGCGCACCCAACCACATATCGCTGGATGGATCACGCCCCAAGCTGAACTTTGCACCGGGCGTTAGGACTATCCTGGCCGGCCTGGCGCTCTCCGATAACGAGACCAAAACCGGGTACTTCTTCTCCTGCGCGATGGGGGCGATGCTCTTACCCTGCGAAGTCGCTGCTGCTCTCAACAACTGCTCCTGGGAGACCACGCCGACTATCGAAAGTTCCTTTCCGAGGAAGATAGGGGTGCCGGGTGCTACATTGACTCGACCGGAGATCTGTTGCTGATTGACGAAGGTGCCGTTGGTGGATCCGAGATCCTCGACCCAGAATTCGCCAGACTCGAACCCAATGCGCGCGTGCTTGCCGGAAACACTCGCAACGTCGAGACGCAAGGGGCATTGCCGAGATCTCCCGATGAACATCGGCTGATCGGGCGCAAAGGAGACCGTAGCCTTGGGATTCGAGCGCACAACAAGCGCTGGGAACCGCGGCCCTTTTCCTGCGGCTGACTGCCGCAGAATGCGCATTCCAGCTCGATCGGGGGCTTCACCTTCTTTCAACAAGAGATCGAGATCGAGCGCCGTAAAGCGCATCTTTACCGGTCCAAGGTCAAGTAGCGCTTGGCCGTCATAAACGCCCTCGAGAAAACTTGGAATCTGCACATGTGGGTCAGTTGCCACCGGGCGCAGCCTAAACGTGCGCTCTACTTCCCGGCTGACCTGGAGGGAGTACCGCAGTGGGGCCATGTCATCAACGAGCACGTGCGCGGATTCCTCAGCCCCGACGATAGCTGTTGGGCGACGAATGAAGATCGTCTCCGCACTGGCGGTGTCATCCGCAAATGAAATCTCGAGCGCGAACATCGTTGAAGTGGCCTATCCCGTTTAAAACTGATGACTCCCTAGTGTGACAACCGAAGACTGCGAAAAGTTGCAGCTACCTGGTACTCCCGAGGATTACAGTTTGTCCCCCTACCTCATATCGGCTAATACCTCAGAGATTTCAAGTGGATACGCTCAAACAGGGTTTTTGCTCTCTGGTTGCTTGCGTAAAGCTTCGCTTAAACATCGTTCTCTTGTATCCAAAGCTCCTTCAAACGCATCAACAGATACAAGGGACATACTACTGTGGTGTGGTGCTACCTCCGGTATACCGCATGCTTTGAGTGGTAGCTTAAGATATTCCTACGAGAGTATCGTTACTCACTGTTGTGTCGCCGAATAAGGTGAGGTTTTTACCATGACGAACCGAATTTTAGTTATTGATGACGATCTGACCGCTCTCGACATCGTGGATTTACTCTTCGAGGATCAGGGTTTTGAGGTCGTTCGTCGCCCAGACGGCATAACGGCGCTCGAGTGTATCGAAGAAACTGATCCCGATATCGTTCTGATCGACTTGATGATGCCTCGAATGAGTGGCCAGGAGTGTGTACGTCAAATCAGGAGCAAAGGGATTGATGTGCCCATCGTCGCATTCACAGCTATCGATGACCCTATCATCCACGACGAGGCACGCTCGGCTGGATGTGATGTAGTGGTGACTAAGCCTTGTAAGTCCAGGGACTTAGTCCGTCAAATAGAGAGCTTACTAGGTCGCTAAGACAAACAACGTTCTTCAGGAAGGGGTACCGCTTCAGCTTCAGCTGTGCTAGACACTCGGAGTGCTTTGAGATTAGCACACAGATTTTTCACACGATTTTCGTAAAAGTGCTGCGTGCACGCAGGCTTCAAGCCGCACGCTGCGAGAGGAGATGCCGACACAGACCAGTCGGCCGCGATTCTAAGAGGAATATGAGCTTTCCATATATTCAAGGGTGGACATACGAGAGGGGCCTAGCTCCTGTGTGTCGACGACGATCCGAGGCATCGTCGCCTTCACCCGCTCTATGTTTGCGCATCTCTTCTCGCCCAGCAGCAGCAAGGGAGGAGATTCATGGATCAAAGAATGATTATCAATGCGGTACATCCGGAGGATTGCCGTATAGCGATCGTAGACGGTGCTTCGCTCGTTGAACTCGAGATAGAATCCAACGTCGGCAAGAAAGCCAAAGGGAATATTTACCGCGGGCGCATCTCTCGAATAGAGCCGAGTCTTCAGGCGGCTTTCATCGACATAGGTACGCAACGCAACGGGTTCCTGCAAATTAACGACGTCCACTCCTCGTGCTTCAAGAACGGGCCGCGCTCCGGCCGAGTGCGCATCCAGGATGTTCTGGAGCCCGGCCAAGAGTTAGTTGTCCAGGTCGTCAAAGAGGAGCGTGACATGAAGGGTGCAACCCTCACCACGTACCTCTCCCTTCCCGGTAGGTACCTCGTGATCATGCCTGGTAGTGATCGCGGAGGAATATCGAGAAAGATCAGCGATAGCGACCAGCGTGTTCGCCTCAAGAAACTTGCGCGCGAGTTAGAGATGCCAGTCGGGATTGGAATGATCATCCGCACCGCTGGCCTCGACCGTTCACAAAGCGAACTCTCGAGGGATCTCTCACTTCAGCTCAAGTTGTGGGAGAGCATCTTAGTAGCAAACCAAACGGCTCAGGCTCCCTGTCTCCTCTACAAGGACAACGACCTCGCAACCCGGGTAATCCGAGATTACTTTACGCCTGATGTGCGCGAGATCATCATCGACGAGCCCGAAACCTTCCGCACCGTAAAGGAGTTCGTCGGTCAGGTCATGCCGCGCTATCGCTCGCGTATCCGATTGTACGAGGAGCAGGAGCCCATCTTTACCTACCACGGCATCGACCAACAGGTTCAGAACGCCCTCGCGCGTGAGGTCAAACTCAAATCTGGCGGGGCTATCGTGATTGAGCAACTCGAGGCCCTCGTCGCAATCGACGTCAACTCAGGCAAGGCTACCGATGGAGAGAACATCGAGGAGACAGCTTTCAAGACGAACCTCGAAGCAGCTGACGAAGTAGCTCGTCAACTGCGACTACGGGACCTGGGAGGATTGGTCGTCATTGACTTTATCGATATGGTCGACAAGCGTCATCGAGCGTCGGTTGAACGGCGCCTACAAGACGCGCTGCGCTTCGACAAAGCGCGCATCGAACTCGGCCGCTTGTCAAAGTTCGGACTGCTCGAAATGTCACGCCAGCGCCTGCGTGCATCACTGGCTAGTCAGAGCCACGTAAAATGCGAGCACTGTCACGGCACCGGCTCAATCAAGAGCCCTGAGCTCGTTGCCCTAGAGGCATTCCGCAAGATCCAAGCTGCTGTGATCGTAGGCCACGTCGCCAAAGTACGCGCGCGGCTGTCCTCCGTGCCGGCGTTTTTTCTTCTCAACAACAAGCGCAGCGACCTCGCTCGTCTCGAGGCAGAGCATGGGGTACAGATACTCATCCTTCCTGATGGCCGCCTGCGACCGGATGAGTACGAGTTCGAGATGGACGGGGTTCGAGATAGCGGACAAGGAGCAGGGGCTCAGCGCTCCTCCGAAAGTGAAGCGACACCAGCACAGCAACAGGCATCGTCTGTTCAACCGCCGCCCGCTCCCGTTACCAACAACACCCCGGACAACGGAAGGCGGAACGGCGGCGCGCGTGCTGCCGGCTCTCACAGACCTCGTCGTGGAGGTGGCGGAAGCTCTTCGAGAGAGACTCAAAGAGCCAAGTCAGACGGCTGAGGCGAGCTCGAGTTCACAGGTACCACAAGCACCGCATGTTGCACTTACTGCTTAAAAAAGGGCACAAATAGTCACTTAACGGGTTGTGGCAAACGCGAAGCTTTGATAACTTTAGGCCACTTAAAGCTGCCGAGCTCGTGTCGAGCCGTTTCCAGATAGTCGACATAAACAGATGACGTTAACGAGTCAACTCAAGGAAGACCTCAAAAGATTAACTCGTTTGGCGGCAAGCGTTGCAGAAGCACACACCTGCGCCCTGTTCCTTCCTACTGCGCTCCTCTCCCGCTCCGGAGCACCCTGTAAATCTCTAACGAGCTCAGCCTTGGAATCACCTATCGCCTCGACTACATCGGGAACGATAGAGCTACGCCGAGTGATTGAATCTTCGAGCGAGATGCCGAGGCTGCGGAGCATCGAGATGGTCGCTGCGCACTCACAGGCAGCAATCCTGGCTCGAGATTGCCGCGTTCAGGTTGGCAGTGGATTGCTCGGATGGGTTGCGGAGCAGGGCCGGCCGATTCACGTAGCTCCCTTTGAGTCCGACAGTTCTAGCCTCGGCGTATACGCTGACAGCGAGCCGCTCAAAAGCTTGATTGCACTCCCTGTACCGATGCCTGCAGAGTATCGAGACGAGCAACAGAGCCACGGGGTGTTGATGTGCGACAGCAAGCGACCCCTTCCCTTCACCAAGCCACAGGTAAAACACTTAGAGGACATCACAACTGAGGTCTCACGACTACTCTTTTGGGCGCTCTTTAAGCGCGAGGATATCTCAGTTGAGTGCTCGTGGGACAGCTTCACCGCGCGCGCCGAAAACCTCGCCAGTGCTATCGGCAACGACTCCGTCGAATTCTTGCGTATTTCGGTGGATACGTACGCTCAGATGGAGCAAGATATCGGGATATCAGGGGCCATTCGGCGAAGCGACCAGTTCTTCCGATTGGTACAGCAAGCCCTACCTCCGCACTTTCCGGTCACCCGACTTCCCCAAGGCGACATCCTCATCGCTCTTGATAATATGATGAGCGCCTTTTTTCAAAACAAGATCCAGACCCTCGTGAAACACCTCAACGACGATCAGAAGGGGTTTGGGGTTTCAATTGCTGTTTTTGCCACTAAGGGGGTCCGTGCTCGCTCAGTGGATATCGATTCGATACTTCAACGGAAAACGACCAATGAAAGACAGGAGCCGCTCAAGGCTCGAGGAGGTATACGTGCTTAGAGTACCGGAAAAAAGCTCATTCACGAATTCACGCCTGTGGAGGAAGGTCTCATCTTCCATGAGCGCAGATGTTGCAGTCGACCTGGGGACCGCCAATACGCTCGTGTACCTCAAGGGCGAAGGGATCATACTAAATGAGCCTTCAGTAGTAGCTCTCGATGCCGAAACCGGAGAGCTGCTTGCAGTCGGCTCGGCCGCCAAACAGATGTACGGCAAGACCTCACGGGCGATTAAGTGCGTCCGACCGATCAAAGACGGAGTCATAGCGGATTTCCAAGTGACCACGGAGATGATCAAGCACATGCTCGGAAAGGTTCGTAGTCGTTGGTCGTTACTGCGCCCGCGAGCCGTGATAGGGGTTCCATCCGATATTACGCAGGTGGAAAAGAGAGCGGTACTCGACGCAGCGCTGTCCTCGGGTATGCGCCAGGTATTCCTCGTCGAAGAGTCTATGGCTGCAGCCGTAGGCAGCGGCCTCCCCGTCTCTCAGCCCGTTGGGAGCATGGTTGTCGATATTGGGGGTGGCACCACGGAGATCGCCATCCTCAGTCTCGGTGGAACGATGTACTCGCACGCCATCCGTATCGCCGGCGACGAGATGGACGAAGCTATTCAGCGCTACGTGAAACAGCGCTGTGGGCTCGAGATCAGTATCTTCGAGGCCGAAAGGGTCAAGATGACGATCGGGTCCCTCCTCAAGCACTCCCCGCCCCTCACCATGACGGTGTTCGGCCGAGACGTCACCACCGGTATGCCGCGTGCCATGGTGCTCGACAACGAGGTCATACGCGCTGCTTTGCAGGAGCCCATCTGCGCCATCGTTGGGGCGATCTATACCGCACTGGAGAATGTCAGCCCTGAGGTAGCGCAGGATATCCTCGCAAACGGTGTGCACCTCGCCGGTGGCGGAGCCATGTTGCGAGGCCTTGCGGAAAAATTGACTGAAAAGAGTGGAATCACCTTCATCCGGGATTCTGATCCGCTAACCTGTGTCGTGCGGGGCGTAGGGCGCTTGATCGATGACCTCGACAATATGAAGGGGCTGTGCATCGCTGCGTAGCCTTGGTCGGTAGAGTAATCAATTGACCAAGCGTCGAGGTGAACGTTTTGAGCAGCGGACACCTGGAGCGCCAGCGTAAGGTGGTCCGATCTCCTTGTTTTGTTCTACCTCAAAGCTTCGCTCGGGCTAGCTGTCTAGGCAACTCCAACAGATCGGGTTGGAACCACAGA
>JBBAUR010000047.1:0-27972 GCA_040398075.1 Bdellovibrionota bacterium
CGTATCTCTTGTGCTCATTCATAAGTGTATGACATCACTCAGAAATCTTAGATACTCCCTATTTATGAGATGGCTTCTACCTAGTTTATAGGCCACGCTTCCCTAAGCTACCTTGCGCTCTCGAAAGCGAGGCATGCCGGTTAATCGGTGCGATGCATTTCTTCGTGCTACGTCTGGAGCCTGGAGCTTCACGAGAAGCTCTTTCGTCGTTCCCTCTGCCGATGGCAGGTACTGAGCAGCCAATGAGCGAACAGAGGAGTTTTCATCGTACAGGGCTACCTTCGCGATGATGCTTGAGGCTGTCTCGACGCTCAAGCCGTCGCGCTCAGCGAGCGAGAGTAGTGCGAGCTCTACGGCTTTGCGCAGATACGTATAACGCTCTTCGGGAGAGAGTCGTTCAAACGAGGTGAGATCAAATATCTGCGGGGCGATTCGTGCTCCTTCAAAGTGTCCAGTACACTGCACAGCTGCGGTGATGGAACTGCCGAGACACACAAAGATCTCAGAGTAGTTCGGTGAAACAAGAAGTTCATCGCGCAGAGCGGCCTCGTAGGCCAGCTCAAGAAGTTCAGCATAGGGGAACAGAGCTCCGCGGCGAAACTCTGATAGGATCCGTATACCTTGAACACGTGAATGCTTCGGCATCCCGCGCCGTGACTCGAGTCGCTCAAGGGTAAGGGCGTCGCTTGGAGGAGGAAGGGAATTGATCTTTTGCCGAATCCTTACGGCAGCGTCGTACTCCGAAAGGTCTATGAGAGAGCGGAGAAACGGGAGTAGCTCCTGTAACACCTCACTATGGCGGTCAGTTGGACAGAGAGATTGATCTGCTACTTCGTCCTTGACTATTCGGAGGGCATGCGAAAACACCTCAATCACGTATTCCAGACTCGCTGCATCGAAAACCTTCGAGTCAACAAGGAAAGCCCGGGGAGGGGCTGGAATGCGAACAACGGCGAAATCTCCGTGAGGACGCGCGACGAAATCCACTGCCTGAGCGCACTTATCTTTACTGCTCATCACGAACACGATCTCGATACCGTGTAGGCGATTACTTAGCCGCTCTGAGAGGAGTGAAGCTACTATCAGTCGGTTTACCTTCTCCGCCACGAAGAAGACTTTGCGCATATTTTCCTTGCCACGATAGGTGAGCTGAAACGAGAAGGGGTAGGAGCGCAATCGAGAGGTAGAATAGAACGCCATAGAGGTATGTTCTCAAGGTTGACAAAGCTAGTCAAAGAAAAGGTGGCGCTTTCGGCAATTGAGTGGGTAGTGTGGCTCAATACGTGGCTACAGGACGACATCGTAACCTACACCACCAAGGAGGGAGCAGCTCACGAATTTGACGCTTTCCAGTTCCTTGCTCAACTCTCCTGTCACATCCCAAAAACTTACGAGTCTATAACCAGATACTATGGAAGATACTCCTGTAGGCGCCGAGGTGACCGCGCCAAGGTCGCTCCTCTTCAAGCTGAAGAAACGGAGAGTGACTATCGCCATGAGTTCCGCAAGAGTAGTTGGGCCGCATGCATACAGCGCATATATGAGATTAACCGACTGGAATGCCCACCCTCGGCCTGACTTCGACGAGCTCGGCTCGAAGGCAAGTGCAAATCGCAGATGTCGAAGACCTCGCCATAGCGAAGCGACGGCGGGCAATTAAGGACATCATGAAGGCGCAAGGTATACCGGACTTTTAAGGCTCCTCCTCCAATCCCGAAGTTCATCGAAACCCTGGAGGCTTGGTTCGGCAAGCTCACCACAGGATGGTTCGACAGGCTCACCACACAGCCCTTGCCGTGAGCTTGTCGAACGGTCGATGACCTACCCTCCTACGACTCGTTTGAGCCATCTGTGGTGAGCAACGTCGAACCAGCTCCTGATGACTTCTAAAACCCGCTTCCTTGGCGACGGAGCAGGAGCTGTGTGTCTCGCTGGAGGCTTTTTATTGCTGTTGAGCGCCTTAAGGACGCCTCTAGGTGCCACCATTAGCGGGAAATCATCGGCCTCCCCCAAAAAAGTCGCCTAAAGTACCTGCCCTCAGTCTTCCGTCCCTTCTTTTCCTCTTCGAAAATAGCACGCGCCGACTATCAAAACCGCCTGCAAATACCCAGTTTACTATCCTTACAACCCCATCACAGATGCAACTCGAAACGAAAAACTCACGGTGAACATCCAACCCCATGTAGACCTGCTTACCTTCGTACCTGGTTATTTTCATATCCCTCTCCTTTCAAAGTAATTACTTGTTGCAATCACTTCGATTACTTGCGAACGGAGGGGGATTCCTTCACCGGTCTACATAGCAACTAGCAATTCAAGATTAGTTCGACGCGCCTTTAGCGCTCCCCAAAGAGCGCCGTTCCAACTCGAACGAGGTCTGCCCCCTCCTCGATCGCGATACCGTAGTCTGCTGACATGCCCATACTGAGGCGTATGCGATGCTCGTGAAAAGCGGAGGATTCGGCCCGGGCCTCCAAATACCGACGAAGGGCTGCCATCTTTCTAAAATCCGGGCGCGCTTCTTCACAGTACTCGTAGAAAGCAGTTATCGTCATGAGCCCTTCGAGCTGTAGCGTGGAGCTCGACCGTTTCGCCAGTTCTATAGCGGTAGGTAGTTCGTCCTGCAAAAACCCGCTCTTACCTGAGTCTGCGGAGATATTTACTTGGAGATAGATCCGTTGGCGCTTGGAAATTCTAGCAGCCTCACTGGTGATGTACTCCATGACCTTGAGTGAATGTACCGACTGAATCACATCACACAGTCTTACAGCGTCTCGTATCTTGTTACTCTGGAGCGGTCCTATCAAGTGAATCTCAGCTGCAGGCTCGATCGCAGGGCGCTTGACCTTGATCTCCTGAATGTAATTTTCGCCAAAAACAATGGGCAACCCGCGCTCTCGAGCGTATGTCGTATAATCGCGCAACACGTTGACGGGATGAGTTTTGGTGACCGCCACCAAGGTTACATCATCACGCACCCGTCCGCTTTTAGCTGCGGCAGCAGCGATAGCCTCGAGGATCGCATCGAGGCGCACACCGATAGTGCTCGGTTGATTCATGGTCGTTTTACTCCGAGCTCCTGGAGCACCTGAACCAGCTCAGAGATGTTCAATCCGACAACATTCGAATAGGAGCCCTCTACTTGGTCGACGAACTGCAAACCAAGCCCCTGGATCGCATACGCACCAGCCTTGTCCATAGGCTCGCCAGACTGCACGTACCACGCAATCGTTTCGGCGGACAGATGTACCATTGTTACCCGCGTCATATGAGACCAAACTCGAACTATCTCCCGCTCTCTATGGACTACTGCTATACCTCCCCAAACCTCGTGGGTGCGCCCGGCTATCTTTGCAAGCATCTCGTGAGCCTCTGCTACCGACTCGGGCTTCCCGAGTGATTCCCCATCTATGAAGACCGTTGTATCAGCACCTATGACCACAGCATCGCATTCGGCTTCCGCAACAGCCTGGGCTTTGGCCAGAGCCAAGCGCTCGACCATTTCACGAGCAGACTCCTGCGGGATAGGCGTTTCGTCACATCCGGGAACAGCGACACTGAATTGTATCCCTGCTTGCGCTAGTAGTTCCTTACGGCGAGGGGATGATGATGCGAGGATAACTCTCGGGGTTTTAACTTCTTCGTTCATACGGTTCTCTTGAAGCGTGCTTTGTAGACCTCGCGTACCGTCGCCAACAGCGCCTCGTGAAGTGACCGTGCACGTTGAACCTCGATGCGGTCATCGCTATGCGCTTCGACCTTCCACTCGCGTGTGTCTACCCTGTCGCAGCGCAAGCATTTCACCCCCACCCGTTCCAACAGCACCACACTCTCATCAACCGAGGGTATCCAGAAGAAATGATGGCTATGCTCAACGGGCAGCGGTGTGGCCGTACCGGCGGTGAGAGACAAAAGTCGCATACCCGGGAGGACTTGAAACTCTTCGTAACCAAGGTCTGCAAAACCTCGTGCAACGAGATCTCCCGGCTCGAACCTCGGTTCGAGCCCCCACGATTTGAGCTCACTGCATATCTCGAACTGGATGCGAGAAAACCACATGCGCCTAGAGTCCTCACCCCACGCTTGGCTGCATACGATCGAGCATCTCTACCGTTGAGGTTCCCCCCTCTACCACGGTCATCTCCGACACTCGAGTCAAGCGAGCCTTTTCGTGAAACTCCTTGATTGAGAGAACTCCCACATTGCACATGGTCGACTTGAGCTTAACGAGTGAAACATCCATTTTGTCCGCTAATGGTCCACTGTATGGCACATAAGCATCGACACCCTCTTCGAAAACCAATTGATTCGATTCGCTCTGCTTGTAGCGCTGCCAGTTGCGAGCACGATTCGAACCCTCACCCCAGTAAGGCTTGTACAGTCGCCCACGATAGCTAATCTTTGCCGTCGGGCTCTCCTCGGTCATCGCGAAGTACTTGCCCATCATCACGAAGTCAGCACCCATAGCTAGAGCGACGATAACTTGAGTGTCGGAGTTCAAACCTCCATCTGAGCAGATCGGGACGTATACTCCTGTCTCTTTCAAGTACCGATCACGCTCGCGCGCCACATCCATTACAGCACTCGCTTGGCCCCGACCGATACCTTTCTGTTCACGAGTGATACAGATAGATCCGCCTCCAATCCCCACCTTGACGAAATCTACCTGCGCCTCCTCGACGAGATAGCGAAAAGCATCGGCGGCTACGATGTTACCACCCCCTAGAACGATCGCATCACCGAACTTCTTACGGAGTTCGACCGCAGCATGTGCTTGCCACTCCGTGTATCCGTCCGAGGAATCGAGACACAAACAGTCAACCCCCGCTTCGATCAAAGCAGAGGCTCGCTCCATATAATCGTGGGTATTGAGGGCCGCCCCGACGAAGAGCCTCTTACGCCCGTCGGTCAACTCGTCAGGATATGAGTGGTGGTCATAGTAGTCCTTCCGGAATACGAGATATTTCAAATTGCCTTCGGAATCAACAACCGGTAGACACTCTTTCTTGTTCTTCCACAGTAAGTTGGTTGCGTCCTGAAGTGTGACCCCCTCACGAGCGAGAACCAGTTTTTCCGTGGGAGTGCAAAAATTCGTCACCCTCTGGCTAAGATCATCTTTGTATTCCCAAAAATCCTTGCTGGTGAGGAGCCCGAGCAGTCTCGAATGTCTCTCTCCATTCTCAGTGATCGCAATCGTCGAGTGACCCGTTTTCTTGCGTAGTTCTAGGGCGTCCCTAAGGGTTGCAGCTGGCGATAGGTTGGAGTCGGACTCGACGAACCCCGCCTTGTGCTCTTTGACCTGCCGAACCATCTCGACTTGCGCCTCAATTGACTGCGAGCAGAATATGAATGCAGAGCCCCCTTTGCGCGCGAGTGCAATAGCGAGCTCCGACCCTGAAACCGCCTGCATCGCTGACGAGACGAACGGGATATTCAAGGATGCTTTCATCCCCTCACTAGGTCGAAAACGCTGAACGGGCGTTTTGAGCGAGACGTTCGACGGCACATGCTCCTTGGTGGTCAAACCCGGAAGCAACAGGTACTCGTGAAAGGTATGAGATACGTCGTCGATGATTATTGCCACTCGGCCTCCTCCAGAAGTTGCACGGACAAGAGTACGTGCTCCGTCAGGTAGCCGAGCGCAAATAGCTTTTAGAGATCGCACGAGCTCGGTTCTGGTGGGATCTTGCTCGCCTCGGCCCCAACGATGCCTGGTAGGCTACCGCACTCCGGGAACTTATTCAAAGGTAAGCCGTTTAATAAGTTAGCGCTTCCCGGTTTAGAGTGGGTAAGCAACAGGCGATTGCGCGAGAAGGCTATCGAGCATGCCCTAAACGGAGATTGTCGAGGGTTAAAAGGCCAAGCAGCTATAATTAGGGCAGTGAGGTCAACGCGGGGTATTATTGACCTTATCGTACGTTGCCCACGAATTGGCCTGCTCAACCACCACATAACACTCGCCTGTGTCCGAAGCTGCTCGCTTGTTGCCTACGAAGACCGGAACACCGGTTGGCTCCTCAGTGCGGTGCAGATACAGATATCGGCTGAAGTACTGCTTGCGCCGATATCCAACCTTGTTTTGCATCTCTATTGCCACCGAAGCCCCTTGCTGAACATGCATGTGCGGCTTGAAGCGGAAGTAATCGAAGGGGCTTTCAGGCTTGTACTTAATCAACACACGTGGCGCTGCAGATATAGATTCATCCTCGAACGTGCTGCTTGGTGGTAGATCTTTCGATAGGCTGAGAACGGCCTTAATGCTTCCTTCCTGCCCACCTGTCGACATGACTGCCTCCGCTTGGGCTGCCACGCTCACCTTGGCCTCGAATAACTCGTACAGCGAAGGGCCCAGAACTATCGCTCCACTTTTTCGCTCGACCGTGGTCTTTCGGGGGCATACGAAGACTGCCCACTGATTATCTCTGCTCTCGGTCGGCAGCACCCCTACGTACACTCCCGAATTCTTCTGTCCAGAGATAAAAGGGACGAGCGTTTGCTGTTTGCGTGAATCGAGCGGGACCCATATCCCCTTGGCATCCTGGGGACTAGCGGGATGGCTGTGCTGCAGCTCCATTCGATATGAAAGAGCGTTTACCACCAACTCGAAGCTCTCGAGGGACTCCCGCGCTAGATCCTGACCGATCTGCGTTGCGGCCAACAGCTCATCTAACTTCCGCCGGAAGCGCAGGGTAACCTCGCCCATCGAAAGCGAGGCAACGGTTTTACTGCCGGCCCACATCCCCGAAATGTTCGGGTCTACGACCTGTGACACATGTGATGGAGGGAGCTCGAGCACGGCACTCGAGCGTAGACTGTCTAACAGGATATCGTTCTGAGCCTGCGTCAGAGGAGTGATTTCGAGAGCAGGCTGCTCTTGAGCACTGACAAACTCCATGCTCGCTACTACGACACTCAAGAGACAGACGATGGGAACCTTTAAATGGGACATATCTCTCGCCCTCATCGCGCACTGCATACCTTTTGCATCACATTAAGGCGCTGCTCGAAACAACATACGCCTCATACTGACTCCTTGCACTATTCCTACACCAAACATCAAGGAGAGCATAGCCGATCCTCCGTAGCTGACCAGCGGTAGGGGTATACCTACCACCGGCATCAACCCTATGACCATTCCGATATTGATAACGATATGCGCAAAGAACTGCGCCGTGATACCGAAAGCCAGGAGGCAGGCGAAGAGATCCCTGCTACGATGAGCCACTCGCAGCATGAAGGAAAGAAGCCCAAAAAAGAGCATGATGAGAAATACCGTACCTACAAATCCCCACTCTTCGGCAAGCACCGAGAATACGAAGTCAGTGGTGTGCTCCGGCAGGAATTCGAGCTGGGTCTGAGTACCTTGCCGATACCCCTTACCGAACAATTCACCCGACCCGACCGCGATCTTTGATTGCGTAATATGGTAACCACTCCCCTGAGGATCGGCCTCCGGGTTCAGTAAGACCAGGATACGCCGCTGTTGGTAATCATGCAGCATGTGCCACGATGGATACGCCAGCACAACAGCGCTCAGAATAACGAGCAGAAGTACTTTTGGTCGCACCCCGACGAACATCACCTGCGATACGCCGACTATCCCCAACGACAATGCAGTTCCAAGGTCTGGCTGTTGCATGATGAGCCCCATCGGTAAAGCTATGAAGAGCCCGGGTATGAGGAGTTCAGTGAGCCGGTACGCATGCCCGTCTTTCGGCGGTGACTTCGAAAGGAGGCGCGCCATCGTCACTATCAAACCGAGCTTCATGAACTCCGCCGGTTGCAAATTGAATCCGCCTAAACTGAGCCATCGGCGAGAACCATTGACTACCACGCCGAATCCTGCGACTGCGCACAGCAGAAGTAATGCCGCCCCGTACATAACGAAGGCGTATCGATGAAACATATGTGTCGGGATACTCATCCCGATGACCATGATTATGATTCCCGCGGCGAGATACACCGCCTGCTTGAGGCACGCTGCACTTGCGAACTCTACCGACAACAAACCAAACAGATCGACGGCAGCATCAGCATCGTATCCGGCACTGTACAGGACTACCAAGCCACACAGCGGGATGATGAGCGAGAGAGCAAAGAGCCCCCAATCAAAATTAGTTAGTAGTCGTCTATCGATCCTCAACATATGCGATATCTCTTACCGAAGGACCTCACTCCCAAAAGCTCTCCAAGTTCGCCTATCCAACGACCTTCTCAGTCTTCTGGCAAAGCTCCATCATCGGCCACGGTAGCTACCCCGACATCGTCGACACCAAAATACGAAGCCATGACATCGTGAACTACCGGCGCTGCTACAGCTCCTCCATGGCCCGCGTTTTCTAATATTGCCACTACAACGACCCGAGGCTTGTCCGCTGGGGCGTAACCCGCAAACCAAGCGTGGTCATCGCGTTTACTTCCCGATTCCCGAGACGCAACCTGAGCCGTGCCCGTTTTCCCCCCAACTGAAATCCCGCGCTCCTTGGGTAACGCAGCCCGATGGCCTGTGCCACGTTTGTCTTCCACGACTCCGACCATCGCCTGCTTTACCTTATCAAGTATCCACGGCTCAATGTCGACCGTTCCTACCACTTCGGGTTGCTCCGATGCTTGCTGGATTACACGCCCATCGCTTGCTACGAGTTGTCTCACGATGCGCGGCTTGAGCAACCTTCCGCCGTTTACCACCGCTGCGAGCGCACGAGCAACCTGGAGCGGCGTGGTGGTTACTGCCCCTTGCCCAATCGCCACAGGAAGCGTTTCACCAGGATACCAACGCTTGTCCTCAGGCTCTCGAAAATAGGTTTGTTTCCACTTCGTCGAAGGTATCAAGCCGGGGACCTCCTCTCCCAAACCGAGATCCGTCGACTCACCGAAACCGAATATATCATGGGCATAATGGTAAATACGATCGACACCGAGTCGTTGTCCCACCGTGTAGAAATACACATCGCAAGACTGCACAATCGACTCGAAGAGATCGACGGCGCCATGTCCCGAGTGCTTATGACAACGAAAGGATCGCTTCCCGAATTGGAGAGCCCCACTGCACGTCATTCGCTCAGATGGGGTTACCACTCCTTCAGAGAGCGCGGCGGCCGCTACGAATATCTTGAATACAGAGCCGGGTGGATACGCTCCTTGGAGTACCCGGTTCGAGAGTTTGTCCTCCTTCGAGTTGGTCAGGTCGCTCCAATCCTCCTTGGAGATCTCAGAGGTGAACATATTCGGGTCGAATCGTGGCCCCGAGGACATCGCTATGATGTCCCCGGTCTGAGCATCGAGCGCGACAATAGCACCCCTTTTACCCTCGAGGAGCTTGTCTGCCGTACTCTGAACTTTCTTATCAATCGTCAGGGTAACGTTCGTACCGGGAATCTCTGGCTGAAAAAAAGCTTCGCCGATCTTGTTACCGATTGCGTTTACTATGACCGCTTGCGACCCTCGTTCTCCCCGTAGATAGCGCTCCAAGGTTGCCTCGACACCGTAATGCCCCACATCGTCGCCCATACGATATCCTCGGTAGGTCTGACTCTTGAGCTGGTCCTGATTTATTTCTCGGATGTACCCGACGACGTGAGAAGCCAGTCCTCCGTGAACGTACTCACGTGTCGGCACGACGCTCACGATGACACCAGGAAGACGATGACGCTGGGCCGAGATACGTCCGACCGTGTCACGTGAGATATCTCGTAGCAGCAGTTTCGGCTCGAATCGACGTCTCTTCGTTTGCTTCGAGAGGCGCTCTTGGAGCACCTGAGAATCTTCGCCTACTATCTCCGCCAAGTTCTCAATCGTCTTTTTAGGATCTGGGCTGTCCTCGACTACCAGATCCACATTGAACGAGGGTCGATTGCGAACGAGAAGTTCTCCATTTCGATCGAAGATCAAACCTCGCGGCGATGGGAGATAGATCGTCCGCAGTCGATTGTTCTCGGAGCGATCTCTAAAGTACTCCCCCTTTATGATTTGAAGGTACCAGAGTCGCAAAATAAGGACGAACAAACAGAAAAATGATACGCCAAGCGCCACCCAGATACGAAAAGTGATGTTGAGCGATGAACGATCGAGCGAAGGCATGGGTTATGACGCCACAGAGGCTGCGAATGAACGACCCAGTGTGGGCGACGTACGCCTTTTCAAGCGCCGTGCTAACACGCCGAGAACTACCGGCGCAAGAATCGCGGTGCACAAGGCCTGACCGATGATACGGGATAGGTCTTCCCAGGCAAGCGTTCGATACTCGTAGCCGAGCAACATGTAGATGACGTTGGCACCAACCGATGCGAGCAAGGCTATGACAGCAGCAACGAGTGGCGACTCGATGAAGAGACGCGACGAAAGGACCGCCATGGCCCCGTACACAGTGACAAACGCGCCTGCCCACGGCCCTAAAAGCAACGCTGATGAGAAATCCAAGAACAAACCCAGCACGAACGCAACGAACGTTCCGAGAACGCTGATTTCGTTGAAGCCGAGATATATGACGATTATCAGGACAAGCTGTGGCAGCAGCGCATCGGGAAGCCCAAAGCGCAGCAGCACGCCTTGAATCAGCACGGCTGCCAAACCGAGCACGCAAAAGAGCAACGCCCGAGTCATCTTTCTACTCCTCCTTCTGCCTCAGACGCTTCACTACCGAGCTCAGCGGCTCGCCTGCTTCGGCTGATACTTCCGGCTTCGCGGTAACTATCAACACCTCCTCGAGTCGCGAGAAATCGACGGCTGGTTTGACCTCCACCGTTTGAAAAAGTGTTGCCCCTCCAGTTTGAACCGCCGACACTGTGCCTATCAGGAGGCCCTTTGGATAGACCCCATCCATACCAGATGTGAGTACCACTTCGCCCGCTTTTACTTGATAGTCGCGCGTAACATAACGCAATTCACACAGCTGCGAGCCCGAACCTTCGACAACCCCACGAACCCTACTACCTTGAACGATCGCATCGACGCCACTCGCATGGTCAGCAATCAGGAGGATCCGTGACGAGCTGAGGCTGGTAGCCACGACCTGACCAACGACTCCTCGTGATACAACTGCTGCCATACCGACAGCCACGCCGCTGGAGCTTCCTTTGTCGATCATGACCCCTTTGACCCAGCCACTCGGATCGCTACCTATCACACGTCCCACAACACCCTCGAGCCCGGACTCAGAAACGAAATTGAGGAGTGCCCTCAAGCGCTCGTTTTCCGTTCTAAACTCCGAAAGGAGCGCCAACTCACCCTCCACCTTGCGGAGGCGTACGAGCAGGTCTTCGTTCTCCTCGGACACACCGACCAGATACACATATCGTTCCCACAGGGAGCTTCCCGATCGGCTCAGAAACTCCGAGAATGATTGGAATGGGGTAACTATCTCAGAAACGAGTACACTTCCGACGGAAACAAGGGCGGGATGTTTGGCGCTGTACGCCGTTAGGAACAGCGACATGCACAAGAGAGAAAACGAGGTGATAGCAACCCGTGCCCTGGCTGAAATACCCTCTGACATGCCCACCATAGATAACGACTACCAGAGTACCCGCGGGATGCACGCACGTCGCTCATCCACACGGAAATGCTACTGAATCACTACATCCTTGAGAATCTCTAGCTGGTCGAGCACTGCTCCTGATCCTACGACTACTGCGGAAAGGGGATCTTGCACGAGCACCGTCGATATCCCAGTTTCGCGGGCTATGAGCTTGTCCAAGTTACGGAGCAAGGCGCCACCACCAGCCATTGCAATACCCCGGTCGACGATATCCGATGATAGCTCCGGAGGGCATTTTTCCAAGGCGATCTTGACCACCTCGATAATTTGATTGAGTGGCTCGGCAAGTGCCTCGCGGATCTCGTCCTCCGAGATCAGAACCGCTTTGGGGATTCCCTGCAATAGATCTCGTCCCTTGACCTCGAGCAGGGTGTTGTCACCCGTTGGGAGGGCGCTCCCGATGGAGATCTTTATCTGTTCCGCCGTGCGCTCACCAATCAGCACATTGTGCCGCCTGCGCACGAAATTGGCGATCGCCTCGTCCATCTTGTCACCACCAACTCGCACTGAGCGCGAATACACGATCCCTTTGAGCGATATGATAGCGATTTCAGTCGTTCCGCCCCCGATATCGAGGATCATGCTTCCACACGCCTCTGTGACTGGCAAACCTGCTCCGATCGCCGCAGCCATAGGCTCCTCAATCAGGTAGACCTCTCGAGCTCCGGCAGATTCTGCAGATTCACGAACTGCTCGCTTCTCGACCTCAGTGATGCCGTGTGGAACACAGATGATGATACGCGGACGTACGAGCGTACGGCGGTTGTGAACCTTACGAATGAGGTACCGCAGCATCTCTTCGGTAATTTCGAAATCAGCGATCACGCCATCCTTCATCGGACGGATCGCGGTAATAGACTCCGGAGTACGTCCGAGCATGTTCTTCGCCTCCGTGCCCACGGCGACTACCTTACGGCGCCCTGAACCTCCATCGTTTTGAACTGCAACCACTGATGGCTCGTTGCACACAACTCCTCTCCCCTTTTGATAGATGAGTGTATTGGCTGTACCGAGATCAATTGCGAGGTCATTCGAAAAGAGTCCGAGGAGTGAATCGAAAATCATAACTACCTAAGGAAAAGATAAACTCGAACGTTGCGGAGCCACATTGTCCAGACCTCTTTCAAGATATAACAACCGTATAAAAAGGAAAGGATCAGGTGGGCAGAAAGCGCGCACGGACACCGTTATGCGGGAGTTTATCGAAAGCCCTCAATCACACTCCAGGGCAACTGACTCTTTCCCGAATCTCGAAAAAACCACCGCGAAATTTCTACACACGAGGACCCCTGAGAACAGCAGTCGATAAAAGACTGCTTTTACTTATAGTTCTCCCTCTCATCATTCTCCGCGATCTCTTTGTGAACACCTCTTTGCGGACAGCTCTTGGTTGGGCTACTTTAGGCTGCCGACTCAATCGCAAGCCCGGTCTGGGGGTTGGCGCCTCTGGTCACATTCAGTTCGTTTAACTTAGCGCTCAGAAATGCGACCTGCTCATTGGCCGTCAAACGGCTATCGATGAAGACATATTTGTGCGTTAGAGAACGGCAGGAACCGCTCATCGCCTTCCAACAATGCCCGCGCTTGAGCTCCTCACGGCGCACCAGGTAGCCCGCCTGCTCTAGAAGAGCGACACACTCTTTGTAGAGAGCCTCCTGCGACTTACTCCAAAAAGCGCGGGCATTCCTCCTGCGCTTCGCCTTGCGGATTATCTCAATTGAACGTTTAACTATCATAGATCAAGAAAATCAGGTACTTAACAACGGCTGTGCTCATGCGGTCTGTACACCGTCGCTCTCCCGGTCCTAAAAACTATAGCTCTTCGACCCCAGCGGGCAGGTTGATTGAACTACATAGAGCGATGTGCTACAACCGCCCATCATTGTTTGATTGAACTGTGGCTTTTGGCAAGACTCCAAGCCGCGGAAAGTCGGGATCCGATTTAGTAAGTCCCGAATTCCAGATTTTACCACTGATACGGAAGAGGATAGTTGCTGAGGCAACGTACCGTTTCTGTTCCTCGTGGGATATCCGCGGTTGGTACGAAGTATGAGTCACGATTTGCTTATTCGGAGATCGCACATGTCAGCCGGCGAAGAGACCACCACGAGAAAAACCACCAAGGTTTCCCTAGAGAACGTAATAAAAGGCCTCTCGAGCGGCTTCGAGAAGACCGGTGTTCCTGTATTCAACACCGGTGACTCTGTTCGCGTTCACGCCAAGATCATTGAAGGAACCAAGGAGCGTGTTCAGGTTTTCGAGGGCGTCGTAATCAAGCGTAGCAAAGGAAGTAAAGCCGATGCCACGTTCACGGTGCGTAAGATATCGTACAACGTCGGTGTCGAGAGAACATTCCCCGTTCACAGCCCCCGGGTCGAGAAGATTGAGGTGGTGAGCCGTGCAAAGGTCCGTCGGGCGCGCTTGTTTTATCTACGTCCTCTGCGCGGGAAGGCAACTCGTATGAAGACCATCTTCGAAACCAATCGCGGAGAGAACACTGCCACGAAACAGGACTCCACCGAGGTAGCTTAGGCATAGGAGGGCAGCAGCCCTTTTTTTTTTCAGTTCTGCAAAAGCGGAGCCTGAGTGGTCCTGCGCGCTTCTTCTGAAACGATTATAGTCTTGAGAGCAGGCCACACGGTCTGAGCGACTAGTTCGTGACCTCGTGCATTGGGATGAAGACCATCAGGGAGATTGAGCTCTGATCGCCCCGCTACAGTCTCCAGCAGAAAGGGCCCCAGGTGAGTCGACCTTTCTTGGGCAACTTCAGTATATACGTTTCGAAAGCTCTGCGCGTACTCCTTGCCGAAAGTGGGAGGCAGCTCCATCGGGAGCAGTAGTATAGGCACCCCTGGGAACTTGCGCTGAACACGATGCACTATTTCGGAGAGGTTCGACCTCATATTCCCTACATCCAGCCCGCGCAAACCATCATTAGCACCGAGTGCCAGCACGAACACGTCAGGCCTCTCCTTGGTTACCCAGTCCAATCGCCGCAAACCTCCTGCTGTTGTGTCACCGCTGACTCCTGCATTAATTACATCAACAGCAAAACCCTCGAGAGACGCGTACTCCCTGACACGCGCCGGAAAAGCCTCGTCCCGACCGAGCCCGTAGCCAGCGGTTAAGCTGTCCCCGAAAAAGATAACCTTTCGGGATCTGCGCTCCTCTGTTGTGCCACATCGAGCAGCACCGAGCGCTCCGACAAAGACCACCACACTACTCATCACAACGGATAGCATGGTCGGCCGCCGTGCCCGAGAAAAAACTCGCTCTGTAATACTCACACCAGCCATACCGGAAACCTCTCACAGGAGCCTTAATTGCGCCAGGCGACCATTGCTCTTACAGTAGCCCAAGGAGTGCCTCGCACAACTTCACCACTCCTACGATAACGATCCGCGACGTAAAGGTCGGCCTAATGGAGTTTGTTGAGATATGTCAGGGTGTGATTACGTGCTCTCATTCAATAGCGTGGGCAAGAGCTTTCGGAGCGGTCAATCCGACATTCAAGCCTTAAAAAACGTAAGTCTCCAGATCGCGGCAGGTGAAACAGTGGCCTTGGTCGGCCCCTCTGGGAGCGGGAAAAGCACCCTTCTATCTCTTGGGGCCGGTTTAGAGCTCCCTGATACAGGAACTATCGTTCTCGATGGAAATGAGCTCTCGAGCCTGAACGAAGACGACCGATCTATTTTGCGCAATCGGGTCATAGGGTTCGTGTATCAGAACTTTCAGCTTTTACCCACCTTCACAGCGCTCGAAAATGTCGCTCTTCCGCTGGAAATTCTCGGTGGGGCGCGCTTTTCGAGCATCCGCCGTCGAGCGCTCTCGGCTCTCGAAGAGGTAGGTCTTTCGGCGCGTATCGACCACTATCCGGCACAACTCTCCGGGGGAGAACAACAGCGCGTTGCTGTTGCTCGCGCTCTTGTAACGCATCCCAAGCTTATTTTGGCGGATGAGCCGACGGGAAATCTAGATCGTGCCAACACACAGACCGTCCTGAGCCTCATGCGTGAGCTTTCGTCTCGACACGGTGCTTCAGTCGTGTTGGTTACTCACGACGAAGAGGTCGCGGCAACTATGGGGAGGAAGGTGCAGCTCCGTGATGGTATTCTCACATGAATGGGATTCTGGACACGCTTACCTTCGCAGTCCGATTTGTCATTCGAGACACACGCGGAGCGTGGGCGCGATTCCTCTGGTTTGGGGTTCTTCTCGGCACAAGTCTCGCAGTTTTGATAGCGAGCCAAGGAGCCGTTTCGAGCCTGCGTGCATCGATACGCGCCTGTGCACGGGAACTGGTCGGTGGCGACATCGTCATTACCTCCAAGAAGCCGATACCCGCTGAAATAGCGAGTCGATTTGGACAACACAAAGCATTCGAAGAGCGCCTCAGAACGATGGTACGGAGCTCTACTGCTGCACAGCTCGCGCAACTCCGCGCGGTTGACGACGAGTATCCCCTCTTTGGTAGCATCGAAGTCGTGCCGAAGAGCACGGCGTGGCGCTCGGCAGGGGTAGCTCTCGAACGGACCCTGATGGATAGGCTCGGAGTCAAAGTTGGAGATCAGGTCGAGGTGCTCGGAATATCCCTTACTGTAGCAGCCGAGCTCGTATCGGCTCCCGGCGACATCTCGGCCGCTTACGTGGTTGCTCCACGCCTCTACATATCGCGAAGCATGCTCCCCTCTGGAATCCTCTCCGCGCGCGGCAGTATGGTTGACTACTCATTATTCCTCAAATTGGAGCGCGTCAATCACGTAGACGAGACCGCCGCGCAACTCCGCTCACAGCTTGACCCAGCTACCTTTACCGTCGACACCGCTGTCAAGAGAACGGAGAGATTGAGCCTAGTCGTAAGCTCCATCGGCAGCCTTGCGTCTACCGTGTCTCTTGCGACCATGACCCTAGCCTTACTCGCAATCACCCTCGCCATACGTTTCCACCTGAGAAGCAAGCGTCCGGTGGCGGCAGTCTTGCGGGCCACGGGCGCTACCATGCAACAGATCCGACTCTGCTTTTTTCTGCAGACCTCCCTTCTCGGAGTTCTCGCAGCTATCCTCGGAGTACTGGGAGGCCTAGCGCTTTACGAAGTGCTTGTCTCCATCGCTCGAACCTCGACTGAACTGCGCATCACCGAAAGCTTCGATCCAATGATAATCGGCGCCAGCGTGGGATTCATGGTGCTCTCGCTTTTGTGGGCTGCTGCTCCACCTCTTCACCACATCTCGAGCACATCAGCTTTTGCCGTCCTACGGAGCGATCTGGAAGGTCCTCCACAGCCTGCACTGCAGCGGCGTTTTGATCTCTGTGTACGCCTTCTATCCGGGTTCTCCATCTTGGTACTCGCCTGGCTGCTGCTGGGAGCTGACAAAAGTGCTGCTATACTCCTCGGAGGTGCAGCTAGCACGATTGCCACCTCCGTTAGTCTTGCTTGGGGTGCCCGCTGGAGCGCAAAATGGGTCGGAGAGTACGTGGACTATTTCCCTCTCCGATGCGCCCTGCGCAACCTGCATCGACCTGGAAATCAAACTCTCGCTGTCGTTTCGAGCATAGCACTTGCCTTAAGCCTGTTGTGCGCCGTCTCTGTGGTGGAATCAACGCTGGGCACCTTACGTGGTATCGGAACTGATTATGGAGAAGCAAATGTTTTCCTGTACGAACTATTCCCAGAGCAAACAACGCTTGCGACACGTGTCATAGAGAAGCACGGAGGGCGTGCTCTTCAGCAACTCCCCGTGGTGCTCATGAGGCTTCAAGCGATCAAAGGCACGCCCATTTCGGAGATCCTGCGCACCGACGGAACCGACACTCCACCTCGTTGGGCGCTTACGCGCGAGTACTGGACCAGCTACCGCGATCATCTCATCCCCAACGAACGGATAACTGGTGGTCAATGGTTCGATGGGCCACTCCTCAACGGTGAACCGGTACCCGTATCGCTGGAAGATGCACTTGCTGAACGCCTTGGAGTCTCTATCGGCGATACCCTCGAATGGGATGTTCAGGGGCTTTCGGTACTAACCCGTGTCACGAGTATACGTGATATCCTCTGGGAGCGTTTCGAACGCAATTCTTTCGTGGTCTTTCCGTCCGGCGTTTTGGAGGAGGCACCTCAATTTCTTTTTTGGTCGTTGAGTCTGCGAGATCCCGGTGCACGGAGCGCATTCATCAGAGAGATCTCTGCTGTGGCACCGAATGTTTCCGTGATTGATCTGACGCTAGTCGTAAACGAGGTACTCTCGGTCCTTTCAACAATAGGCATAGGATTGAAACTCTTACTCGGTATCATCGCATTCACTGCAACCGGTTTGTTGGCGATAACGGCGCTGGGAGCTCGAGCCGAACGAGCACCTGAGTTGATGCTTCTCGCCCGTATCGGTATGCGGCGGTCGATCAAGCGCTCCATCGTACGATTCGAATTTTTACTCCTAGGAGTCCTAGCTACGATGTGTGGGATCGGGTTTGGTCTAGGGGTGGGTTGGTCGATCGCTTATTGGGCACTCCACGTACCTGCGAACTTCAACTGGTTGAGCATAACAGCGCTCTCCTTAGCATCTCTGGTATCGTGTTGGGCCGCAGGGCGACTCGTTAGCTCGTAACAAATCGTTCTGTGACTAGTCTTTTGACCTCTGCAACTGCCTACGGGGCTATCGCCCATCACGCACACGTTCTTCCTTAGACGCCGCCTTTCTCACCGATTGCCAACTGACAATCAGCAAGGATGCCGCCTGGTCTGACGACCAACATGGGGCTTTCGACCTCACCCCGTAGCTCCCCTCCTGTCCGCACCTCAACACAGCCACGCGCCTTGATCGGGGCCATAACACGTCCCTCGACGATCAGTGAATCAACCTCTGCAGACTGCTTAAGGAGCCCAGAGGCACTCACGAAGACCTCTCGAGCAGCTAGACCACGCCCCGCAAGCTCTCCGTCTACGCGCACAGGTCGGGTTGTGACGATGGGCCCTGAAATCTTATAACCCACTGGAATAACGTATGTACCAGACTGTAACAACCGCGAGGCTGTCCGCGCTGCTGGGGAGTGTGAGTTTTCCGGAATCGGCGCCTCGCCGAGCGTATCCGAGTTAGCACCCCCTCGGGCGACCTCTCCCAGGGAGAAACCTACCGTTGCAATAGGAGCGATTGGGGTCTGCTTCTTATTTCTCCAAAACATAGGTTCGGTGTACTGCACTCGCGCGGCTTCAGCAAGAGCCTACATTAATATTCGGGGATTGCCCAAATACCCAATTTCAGTCACATTTTAAGGCTAACGTCGGTTTGGTGCCACTCCAGCTTACACGCGCTAGTATCGTAAAAAAGGGGGGTGCAGGGCCGTCCATGGAACACCTCATCGGGGCTTCGGAGCGTCAGCTCAGGAAGGTTTTGGGGGTGAAGGCTCATGTTTTTAGGCTGTCTCAAGGATAGTCCTGCTCGGTTCGGCATCATAACTTTTATGTGGGTGCGGGCTAAGAGCTGTGAATTCTACTAAGAATTTAGAGAGTTCTGGCCGATATAAAAGATAGGGATGTTGAACACGTTTGGCCCAAGGAACCGTTGAATCGATGTTTGGGAGAATGCGAGGTTTTTCAACTAAGCAGGTTGCAAACGCTCTTTCGAGAGAGGAGACCCCCTCACGCGCTCATTTCTCAATCGCTGCCACTCTCGTTGTCACAGTGCTCGGGCTCGCCATCGTTTTAGGCCCTCGAAAGAACGACACCGCCTTAGCCGCAGACCCTGCTCGCTCTCTGAAAGAGGGGGATCTTTCGCTCGGCGACATCGAACAGATACAGCTCTCACGCAACATGGCACAGGGAGACCTCGTGGACTCACCACGCGCATCGAGGCGCGAGGGCTCGAGCCAGGTTTATCCGTTGCCGACGCTTCGGAGAGTTTCGGTCGAAGGTGCCAAAAACGGGCAACTTGTTCTAGGAGAGCGACCAGCTATCGTTTCCAGAGTCGGGGATCGATACGCAAGCCTCACGCAAGGGAACAATTTTGTCTTCTATACGATAGATCCAGAGCTGCAAGAATTTGTGTCAAAGCTTGTCGACAAGGCTGAGGCTAAGCATGTGGCAATAGTTGCCATGAACCCCCGTACCGGTGCAGTCTTGGCGATAGCCGGCAAATCTGCCTCGATTCCTGACATCGAATACCATGCGGACTTTCCTGCAGCGTCCCTCTTCAAAGTTGTTACTGCTGCTGCTGCTGTTGAGCAGGCAGGTATACAACCGAGCTCTCTTATCCCGTTTCGTGGTGGGACCTACACACTGAACGAGTGGAACTACCTCCCCGATCCGAAGAGAGATCGCAACATCATGAGCGTAGCAGAAGCGCTCGGACGCTCGTGCAACCCTGTGTTCGGGCATCTCGGTTCACGCTACCTAAACGGCAATATCCTCCAGAAGTACGCGCGACTCTTCGGCTTCAACAGGTCCTTGCAATTCGAGGCACCTTTGACAAGCTCGGCAGCAGATATCCCAGGCCAAGACCTGTACGAAGTGAGTAGAACAGCCGCCGGCTTCGGAAACGTCAAAATTAGTCCAATTCACGCCGCGGCGATCATGTCAGGAGTGGCCAATGGCGGCCTTCTTCCTCGTCCACACATCGTCTCGGAGGTCGTCTCGCGTGACGGAGAGATCCTCACGCGCGCAAAACCCGATGTGTTGAACCGAGTGATACAACCCAGCACCGCAGCTTCTCTTATGGAGATGATGCACCACACAACCACGGTTGGAACCTCACGTCGGGAATTCATGCGTGGATCGCGACCAACGTTGGGCAATATCGAAGTTGCTGGGAAGACTGGCACGCTTCGCGGCAGCAACCCGGTCGGCCTCAACAACTGGTTCATAGGAAGCGCGCCTTTGAACAACCCAGAACTCTCCTTGGCAGTGATCACCGTTGATGCCCCCTACTCCGGGAAAGCTTCAGGACTTGGTCGCAAGGTATTCGAGAGATATTTCAAGGTTACACCACTTCCTGACCAACCGACCTATAGGCGTGTAAGCACCTCCAAGAAACGAACCGCCTCGCGCAGCAAGACTTCTCATAAGAGCAGCAAAGCCTTCGGTAAACCCGCCACAAACAAGAAGAAGAGCACAGCCGCCAAGAGCACCAAGAAGCGCACTCACAAATAGGACGAGCAGAGGTTGCGATCACCTCACAAGCGAGAGAGCAAGAAATACCGAGTATTCATCCGAGCAAGCAGCGCAGCATCCCTATCGCCCGGGCTCTGCAACCTTCATAACTTCGGATGCCAGTTCAACGACCCCGCGCAGGTCTGCGATAATAAAATCCGGCGCGACGGTGTACAGTCCATCTTCGCCTGCCCTGCCCGTTCTGACTAAAACAGTGCGACATCCGGCATTTTTACCGAACTGGATATCGGAGGTCATATCTCCGATGACGAGACTCCTGGAAACATCGACGTTCATCTCTCTCACTGCGCGCTCGATGAAGTACGGATTGGGCTTGCGGCATCGACAATTGTCGCCCTTAGAGTGCGGACAAAAGTACACCTTATCGATGAAACATCCAACCGACGAAGCCTGCCGCAGCATTTCACGATTAACGACGAAGAAATCTTCTTTCGAAAAGTATCCCAAGCCGATCCCCGGCTGATTCGTCACTATAACGACACGAAACCCCAGGTCACGAATCGACTTCAAGGCTGCAAAGCTCCCGGGAATCTCGCGAAATTGGTTCGGATCACTCAGATATTCGATGTGCTCATTTACCGTACCATCTCTATCTACAAACACCGCCGGTCGATGCTCGTAGGAGATCTTTTCTCCCTCCTCTGTTCTCGACATCGCAGAAATCTTATCGATTACTTTGCTGGTCGAAAACCCCGGCTTGAACGGAACGATCTCGACTGTGCCGCCATAGGACTCGACGATCGCGCGCGAGGACAATGATTTAGCCGTATAGTCCCCCGCTTTGATATAAACATCCGGCCTTAGAAGCTCGACATTCAGGTTGTTATTCCTCTCGGAAAACACGAACACATAATCAACTGACTGCAGCCCAGCAGCCACCTCGGCCCGCTCGATTTCACTGTTAATCGGGCGACCCGGGTCCTTGTAGCCACGGACCGACTCATCTGAATTGACTGCTACGACAAGTATGTCTACCAAGGTCCGTGCATGCTCGAGATACTCGACATGACCGGCGTGAAGGATATCGAAAGCGCCGGACGTGAGTCCGATACGTTTTCCGATGGCGCGATGTGCGTGACAGTATCTGACGACCTCCTCACGCGTAAGGATCTTGCTTTTCATCTGTTCACCTCTACCTCGCTCAACTTAGGTAGTCATTCTATGATGCTCAAGAGAGGTGTATACTACAGTGTTGCTGATTGGTAACGCCCTTCGAAGTATCTTTGCGATATTTTGGCGCTTATCGCCCTCTAGACTGGACATCTTCGATATGACAATCACGAATGCCATAGAATCTCACGCTGCTCGATTAATCCTCTCCGAGGAGGGGTGGCGGCAGTACCAACTCGGTGACGTAGGCAACAAAGAGCTCGCTGTTTATGTATCAGCATTACAGCAGCTCTCTTTGCAATACACGAGCCACACCGTCGGAAAACGTTTGGTATCTGGCGTTTCGGAGGCCATCCAAGCGAAGGCTTACGCACTCTACTACCTCCCGATTAACGCCACTAAAATAGAGCTGCTGTTGCCGCTCCTCGCGCCGCTACCATCCCCCCTTCGCCTGCTAGACTTCGGCTGCGGCCCGGCTACTGCCTCTCTAGCTCTTCTCTTACAAACGAACCAACCAACCGAGCTGACATGCGTTGATTCCTCGCCACACATGCGCGATGTTGCGAAGACGCTCCTCAGTGCTTCTCCAGTACGGGAGCGACTCACGAAGCTCTCAATTCTCGAGGAGATACCCCCAGGGCCTCAGGATCTCATCATCGCCTCGAATGTACTCGCGGAGCTCGACGAGGCCCAACAACTAGACCGAATTGAGAGTTTTCTTGCTCGACTCGCTCCAGGAGGATTCCTGCTACTCATGGAACCGGGTCAGCAAGGCCACACGCGACGATTGATGTCTATCCGTGACCGTATCCTACGCCAACGACAGGACATCGCCCCACTCTTCCCCTGCCATCGAAGAGACGATTGCCCCATGCTCACAAGTTCGGCTGAGGATTGGTGCCACGGAACGATCGAGTGGCAGCAGCCGCCACTTTCCAGGCAGCTTGACAAGCTACTCGGCTTCAACAAACACCGGATTAAGTACAGCGCCTTCGTCTTCCAGCAGGGGACTGCTATACGATCCGGGATACGGATTCTGACTCTACCTCGCAGACAGCCCCGAGGAATCGAAACACTTGTGTGTGGGCCAGACCATTACGGCCTTGTCACCATACGCAAAGGATCGCGCAGTAGCACTAATCGGCCCCTGGAGAAGTGCAAGGTCTTCGACCGCCTATCCTTTTCTAGACCGGTGCACGGGGAGGTGTCCTCAGATGTCGAAGTAAAAAGGCTCTCGATATAAGAGAGTGCCCTGCCGATATCTCTCTCCATATAAAAGGGTACTTGGGTATGGATAGTTACCATGGAAGTGGAGGGGGCAATCGCTTCTTTCCGAACGTAAAACAATTCATGTCGGTATACGCGGCTGGCTCCGGGGACGATCAGCGAGCTGCCCAGGTATTCGTAGATTGCGAAGCCACTGATGCTGTCACGAGCCTAAAAAACGAACTACGCGCCATCTCCTCCGGTAACTACAATACGAGCAGCTTGGACCAAATAGTAGGCAGAGGTCGACAGGGAAAACACGGAAGCTACGACGCATGGGCAAAAGCCATTCTCATGTGGTTGGCTGCTTACAGGCGCGGAGGTTAGCTCACGACCTGTGCCATGTGGATGAAAACGTTGCTACTTTCTCGAAATTCCTCTCATGCTATTTCTCCCCTAATCCGATGATCCCCTTGGGGAAGCGAGGCAAACCCTACCCGTAATAAGAAAACCGGGGCTGGGTTCATGGGTGTGGGTCAGGGCTGGATAGTGACGGCAAAATTCAAATCTTACCACACATCAGCATAGGCGTTCTCCCCACAAGAACTTTGAAAAAAACAACTGGCTGAGATGCTCAAGAAGCTCCAGATCAAACTACTTTCGAACTCCGGCGAGCTTTTGAATCTCGTAACGTGCCTTGCAGGGCAGATCTCTGTGTTTCGAGGGGTTTCTCCGAGTGAAATTCGCCCATACCAACGGGCACTGACAGGCTCTGCAGGTCGCGAGCGATTTTCTATCTCGCTCGATGGCGAAGACTTCGTGTCCGATCACCACACGTTGATAGGTTTCGGAGAGCCCCCTCCACACCTGGGTATGACCGTTCGAGGCTTTCTTCAACATTCAGGGCTTCTCGACGGCTCCATCGAGGGACTTCTGGTCGCATACGGTCTTGCGCATGTCGGAGATGTCCAGTGTGGCGACCTCTCTCAGGACGAAGATCGTAGAGTTCGGTTAATCGCTGCCACCAACACACCGGAAAAAATCCTCATAGTCAACGAACCGTTTGAGCCCATAGCCACCGCGTGGCGCGAGCGATTCGCGGAGCTCTTGATTTCCTTTGCGCGCTCTCGCAAGGGGATGGTGGTGGTCACCAGTCTCTCACACAGGCCTGAGTGCTGGATCGACAATGAATCGATCGCTCGAATCGAGGTTGGCCAGACAGCGCAACGGACGATCGGTTTTCGAGGTCGAAGCTCTACTACCGTCAAACTCATGGAGCAACTCCGACAGATGCTCGGTGACGAGGAGAAGGTACGAGAGCTTTTGGGGCAAGGGGGATCTGCTTCCAAGTCCGATATCGAAACAGATGCATCACGTCACGCCCTACCCGCAGCGGCACTAGGTGCAGTGTCTACCGGCGTGCAGAGCGACAACGAGCATGACGCGACCACCGTTTCGAACATCACCTCAGCTAGCTTCCCTTGGTCATTTCTCATACTCAAGATAGTGGGAGGGATCGGCGTCGTGGCAGTAGCTTTAGGGTCAGTCTACATGACGCGAGACACCGCCCCGGCCATTCAGACTGCGTCGTTAGACCCGGCTGCACTCGAGTCGCCGGTAACCAGTCAAATAACGCCTACCAACGACCCGCTCGTTCCAGCAACCGAGCCACCCGATATGAATTCGAAACTTGAAGGAACGGAGAAAGCGCCTTCAAACGGGCATCAAGAGACCCAGTATGCTACCGCTGCTTTACACCCTGACACGAAACAAGCCAGCCAACAGCAACTTCTTCTGGACGAGTACCCTGAAGCAATTAGGACATCACTCCTACAAACTGCTCGCGGTATCTTGATAGTCCCCCAAGACGAGAACGCAGCACCACTAGTCGCCGCCGCACCAATACCAGCGACTAAGGCGCCGACCGGCAATCTTTTTACATTACTTCAGGGCGCAAGTTCGAAGGAATCGGAAGGGAGTGGCAACACGACTGGGGAATCGGAAAGCTATCCACCCCCGGTTATGAACGAGCCTGAGTACGAAGACCAGATGGCTGCAGAGCAACGCAGAGAGGAGATTCGTCAGAAATTCCTTGAGGCTATCCGCACTGCCGCCGAAAACCGCGCGCGTCAGTTCGCCGAGTGAAAGCTACGCGGGTTCCTCGACCTTACCAGCCCTTGCTCTAAAATCCCGATGATGCGCCGAGATAATCTCGAAAACTTCTTCTGGAGTGTCGACGATGTGGATTACACCGAAGTCTTTTTCGCCCATCAACCCCCGTTGCAAAGGCACCGCCTTGAGCCACTCTATGATTCCTTCCCAAAAAGCTCGCTCCAGAAGCACAATCGGGCGTGGTGTCGTATGCTTGACCTGAATCAACTGCCACACGAAGAAAAATTCGAGTAGCGTACCGATACCTCCTGGAGTGCACACGACCGAATGGGACAAGCGGATAAAGTCATCCAAGCGTGACGAAAACTTGTGGTGATGCCGCTTGATGTCCAGATGCCGATTGGGTTCCGGTTCGAACTCGAGCTGAATCGATAACCCGTAAGAGAGGCTCTTTGACTGTTTTTCTTCGCGACCGAGACGAGCCCCTTTGTTGGCAGCCTCCATAAGCCCGGGACCCCCACCGGTGAGCACATCGATCCCCTCCCATCCGAAGTATCGCGCCAAGGCAAAACAATCTGCGTACGGCTTTGTATCAGGTTTGATCCGCGCACTACCAAAGATACAGACGCGGTAGAAACGGTCCTCGTCGAGCTTCCGTAGCTCATTTTCGATCAACATCGCTCTCTGATAGAGCAGCCTCAATCGCTCGTCGAGGTGCTTACGACGCTCACCACGACTTCCCTTGCCTATCACGCGAGCAGGGGTACTTCGCTGTCCCTGTGCCCGCCTCTTCTGCTTGGCTCGAGTACCTGTAGGACGACTATTCGATGGGACCGGCTTTTTACTGCGTGACATATGACCTCTAATTGCAAACGGCGATCATTTGCTTTCGCTGATACTCGTCTGCACGTTACGGGTCCAGGCCTCCCATCCGGAACAGGACGAGCGCTCCGTAGCAAGCTCCTGGAGCTCCTGATGCGAATCTCCCGGGTGAACCTCGCTCAGAGTCTGCATGGACGCCTCTATGAAGCGTGCTGCCTTTATAACATCAGTAAAGTGATCAGAGAGTATAGGTGGCGTTGGCCGTCGAGACGTCCGTTGCTGAGAGCGTTCGAGCGCTTTGCGCAGCTCGGTGGCTGCTTGTAGCAGCTCACTCAGCTCCGTGTACCGCAGTGCTGTGTTGATCAGCCGCGGATTGTGGTGCGGATGAAAAAAACGATAAATATCCATATTTTAAACCCCTCAAAGCTAGCTCCCCGGCGAGCCCTCTGGAGTGAGCCCACACTTGCCGCACGGCTCGGCTACCGGCACTAGTTGCGACTTTGAACATCTTTCCAAACCTTAACTTCTATTAATAAACCTAGCCCCATTGATCAGTTGGCGCAAGTTGGTGAAGTAGCCATAAACGGGGACTCAACCCGCCAGCTCACATCGGAATAGACATTCCCAGCCGGTGCGCGAAATGCTAGACACTGTGCGCAATTTTAGCCCTACCTCCCTTTCGACGTGTAAGGAGTAAACGATGCTGATCTGTGGAGTGGATGAAGCTGGCAGAGGCCCTTTGGCAGGGCCGGTTGTAGCCGCAGCAGCAGTGTTCGACGAAGGCTTCGAGGATCCACGCATCAAGGACTCTAAAGCGCTCTCCGCGCAACAACGGGAGAAATTGTACGATTATATAACGAGCACCGCGTGCTCGTGGTCGGTAGTTGCAGTCGGGCCAAGAAGAATAGAAGCCCTCAACATTCTACAGGCCACCAAGCTTGCGATGCAGCTGGCAGTGAGTCGGATAAAAGCTGATCTGGTGCTTGTTGATGGCAATCAGCCGATCAAGTGCTTGCTCCCTCAACGCACAGTAGTCGGAGGCGACGCCTTGCACGTGCAAATCTCTGCTGCGTCTATCATAGCCAAGGTGTGGCGAGATGGGCTCATGCGCAAGCTTGGTAAGCTGTATCCAGGATACGGGCTCGAAAAGCATGCAGGATACCCCACCGCCGAACACCGTCGTGCGTTGCTCGCGTTGGGACCTTCTCGGGCTCACAGAAAAACCTTTGCAGGAGTATGCATACCACTCGCCTCACAGCTCGACTCTCCAAGCGACTGCGCACACTCTATCGAGCTCCAGCAGCTCGACTTAGCGCTGTGCGGACCGAGCTCTACGCGCTGAAGACGGAATTCCTGACTCGTCTCGGGTATGGTCAGACCGGCCGCTGGGGTGAACGTATAGCCACGCTACACATCCAGCGAACGGGAGCCTTCGTGCTTAGCAGAAACTGGCTCGCTGGAAAGCTCGAAGCCGATATAATTGCAATTGAAAAGAGAACCCTTGTTGTGGTTGAGGTAAAAACTCGCAACGAATCGTTTATGCACACCTATCCAGCTCGTCATGCGGTGACAACTGAAAAGACAGCCCGCCTATCGGCCCTTGCTCGTGCCTTCATGCGCCAAAACAGCCCGCTCTGTCGCAGACTGGGAGTAAAAAACTACCGACTCGACACGCTGGAGGTGTATTACCGTCGAACATATCTTAAGCGTCATCATGCTCAATCTGTATGGTGGCATAAGAGCTACGTCTCATCGACTTGAGGCGTAATGCAAACTGCTTTTCAACCAGCTAAACAATTAGTTTCAAGTGTAATCTAAATTCTGCGCGAGTGATTTTTTAAAAAGGCTCATCGTGGAATCGAGTGGGTGCCAATGACTGCTGATGGGGCATAACCCATGGTGTTCAGTTATAAATCACGTATTTCCGCGTGAACGTGCTCGTAAACGTGAACGTACCCGACCTAGCAACTCTCTGCCCCGGCGATCGATATCTAGGAGTATGCTTGATTATGAAAAATTGGATGTC
>JBBAUR010000048.1:0-27120 GCA_040398075.1 Bdellovibrionota bacterium
ACCCTGACGCCTACTTTCACTTTTGTACGATTAGGTATTTATGAGACCACTTCCAGTTACTAACAAGCATACCCCCGAACCTGAAGCGACCGTACAGGTCGGTGGTCCGAAATTGCTTAAAGCCGTGCATCTCGGCGTTTGTCGGCTTTTCTTGAGCGGTTCTCAGCGGATTGCGGTCAATCCTGAGCTGATATGGCCTCCCTACCGCGTCTGTCATTTTGGAGGCATACTCCCGCGCTTTGTTGTACAGGGGGCTTACGTTTACCAGATCACGGATCGGTTGGGTAATCCAGGCCGAATCGCTATCACGCTTATCACTGTTCTTTTCTGGTGCACTTGTAGTGCCGCTATCCCGCCAAAGACTCACATTGAGTGCTTCGGAATGGATCTGGTTTGGTCCGTCGCTATTCCGCCGATCTTTGCTACGAGAGTTCTCTTGTGGTTGCATACGATGAATCTCCAACTATTTCAGATTGAAGCCAGGCGATACACTGACCTGCTTCGTGTAGAAGCTCGCGCCGAGGTCAATCATAATCGTTCGTCCTCGTGGTTCGTATTTGATAAAGAGTTGTTGGCCGGAACTATCTCGACTTGAACAGAGGACCGTCATCGACGGGCAGAGCTGTGTAGGATCGATCTCTGACATAAGGATCGATAAGACCGCCTCCTGTACCGTATTCACCTTGTAGTTCGGATAGCGAGCGCGTAAAACGCCGGGCAAACTACCCCGATCCCGCGATGAAAAGGCGGATTTGAAGGCATCCGGTATGCTCTTTGGATCCACAGTAAGCGCCCAATAGCTCTTCTCATTCCGCGAGTTCAATTCGGGGTCGTCGCTCAACTCCGCGCGACCGAACTTCAACGTTATGCCCTGGGCTTTGCAAAGCTCTTTCAGACGAGAGAGCGTAAGCCCCTCAGGTACCAAGATAGCCTGGTGCGAGGAGGCTATGTTCCCACTCTTGGATATCGGACAATCGGAAGCGAGAAGCTCTCTCGACAGGCTGGCTGGCAACTTCTCCGCTGCCATTACCCTTTCAGAAAATAGCATCTCCCACTCTTTGACTCCAAGGAACTGACCGGGAAGGCTCTCGCGAAGAATCTCCTCCGACATCGCGGCGCCTGGTGGAACCCGAGGGGAAGCGGCAGCAGCCTCCTCGAGCGCCGCGCCCGGCGCCGTCGCTGCCGACTCCCCTCCAGAGCGAAAGGATTGCAGCATCGTAAAGCCCATAACAGAGCTAAGCCCCCCAACCGTTCCCAACAGACCCCACATCAGTAGCGATGGCTTTCGAACCTCTGGGGCTACACACTTGGGTACCTCAATCGTCTGAAAGGTAGGGGTTATCCCGTGCTCGATGAAATCTAGCATCCTCTGGCTAGGCAGGGCATATTGCACACGTTTTACAAACTCCCGCAACGTCATAGTCTCGAGCCCCTGCCGGGAGTTCCACGCCCTTCGGTTGGGACCACTGTTATCGATGTCATTGCCGTCCTCGGTATCATGCTGTATTTGAGGGTTCCGGAAGATGACGCGGTCCAACTCGGAAGCGTACCTCAATACGCTTACCGCATGATAAACAGGCTGCCGACGCGGGTCTGTTCCCCAACGAAGAACGGTATAAACACCGCTTTCCTGATCTGTGGATAGCTTTCTGAACCAGGCTTCGTCAGGCTCTTTCCGGTAAAAGTGGTTCTCTCCAAGTAGCGCGTCCAAGGCCCGACGATCATGCGGCTTGGGGATCCCACTTGGTCGTTCCTCTCCATCTGGGAGTGTGTACCGACCTGTTTCGTTTGAGTATCTCCACTCCGGCTCTGAAAAGGAGTTAAGTATCGCTGCTTGGATCGCCTTGGCGACAGGGGCTTGTTTTTCGGGCGCATCCCAATGCTTTATATCTGAGGGGAGTTTGAGAGGCTTTGCCTCATCGGAAGTTCTTACCGGCAAGTGGCCGTGCCGAGTCAGTAGTCCCTGAACACCCCGCTTTCGACTCGGTGACCGAATAGCAGGAGAACAGATGCGGAACAACAATTTTCTTCTCATTGCAACGACATGAAAGGCAGTCACTGTCGATCGGCTACAGCCCGTCTTGGCTCTGTTTTCGGGGTAAATCAACCTGCTAGCACATGAGCCCCGGCAGAGGCGCAAAAATAAGCAGAATAGCTGGTTAAATCAATAATATAGACCATCAGTGCGGTCTCCAGTGAGCTGCAGAGCCCCCTGCACCTTCTCAACGTCGATAGAGGTAGGGAGTTACCTGCAGACCCCAGCAGCTCGCTACCAAGCCGCACAGCGCGCATAAGAAATACACCTATGATACAACAGGGAACTAAGAGGGCATAACTCCCCTACATCAACACGCGCGGCTATAGGAGCAGTCTGATGGTATCCCCATCCCTAGAAAAGCAAATAGACGAGGCAACCAACCGTTTCCACCGTGCCTTGCCCGCTGGGCAGGATAATCTTGCTCAAGACTTCAAGGCGCTTTTACAGAGCCTCGCTGATCCTAGGATGCCGACCCCACAGGAGCCAGCCGGTGCTAATGTCTTGAAGACCGTTGTAGATATTTTGAAGGTGCCGGCCAAGGGAGTGCGCATCCTCACGCAGCAAGACGGCAATGGGCAATCTTTGATGACATGGCTCCACCAGGCTGCTGTAAAGGCTACTCGTGATGGCGACTCACAAGGGGCTTCCAACATTAATCAGATAGCGCAACAGTCGGCGGTGCTAGGCGAACTGATGGTAACGCTAGGAAAGCCCGAATTTCAGGGCATTCAAACCTCTAACAAGAAAACAGAGCCCTTTGATTTTGAATCTCGAGCGCTTGAGATCGGTCGCGACCAGTATTTCTCCTTCGGGCTTCTTGCTTACAGGGACAGAAACGGCGCTGGAGTGATAGACCACATCTCCGCAATTGCCGCTAACATACGCTCCACGCATACTGATGACAGTACGCTAGCCCCTTATGAGGTGCGCGAGTTGATAAAGGAGCTCGCTAGCCCCCTCTCCACTACCCAAGACCGGCACGGAACCTGCGCAGCAGAGGCGATCTCAAACAAAATATTTCTCGAAAACCCGGCAGAATGGGCGCGTTATGCACGCGAGCTTCTTACGACGGGGAAGGCTAAAACCTATGCAACTGATGAGAAAGGGACCAATGTGCCCCTGGTCCTTCCGTACGACTTCAACGACGACGACATCTCGACTGAGCGAACCACTATAGCCGCAACACTTCAGGCCGCAGTGAAAACCACCTACGCCAATCCCGGGTGGAGGTACAGCAATAAAAACGACAACTACGAGGTCTGCAATCAAGTTACGGGTGAGCCGATCACGATCCAAAAGAACGGTACCGAAGTTGTAGAGACACAACCTTCTGGTATGGAGTATCAGAATGAACAGAAAGCTCTGAATGCCCTTCTGGGACAGGAATATGTACAACTCATATGGGGACACTGTCAGCTTCAACCTGAGGTTCTACAGCGTGGAATTTTTTGCAGTCTCAAGTGGTCGCGGGGCCGAAGAGGCAATTTCAGTAATCATGCAGTGTTGCTCACTGCAGTGGATCGCGAATCGAAGCAAGTATTCTTCCGCAACCCTCATCGACAGCAGGAGAGAAGCCCGGGAAATCTGATCTACGACGACGGCCCACAGCGTTACGCCGTTGACCAGGAGACGGGCCATGAAAGGATGGCTATCGACGATTTTGTTGAGCGTGCCAACTACATCTTCGTACCCCGTGACGTTGCGTATCCCAAGAAACAACAGGGACCAGCACCAATCGACTTGATCAGCACGGCGGCGGCAGCAAAGGAGGAGGCGCGTGTTACTTACAAAAGTCATGCGCATTTAAGCTTTGCTCCGCATGATCAATCCAAGACAAATGCTTTGTACACAGCTAGTCCAAATAAACCGATCGTGGGAGTACTGAAGTGGACAGATTCGGGATTTAATATCGTAGAATTTCGGGGGTATGAGAAGCAGGCGGGGCGCACTATCCTCGGCGGAACCGTCTCCCTTGCTGAAGGCGTGACCCTCCCCCGTGAGGTAATGATTTTCAAGAACCTCAGACCGACCAAGCAGATTCAAGAGAGCAACGGCGTAATCAGGGACGTGAGAGCCGGCGACGAAATCTCTCATGAAGGCCCGAAGCGCGTTGTTATCAACCCCGACGAGGGCCTTGAGGCAGTCAAAATCGACTTTCTTAATCCTGCCGAGCTAGAGATCCTCCAGGAGCCTACCCCCCACAGGAGCGAGACGAACCGTCGGGGGTGGATGAAGACGGTAGTAGCTACTGTGGTTGTCGGGGGGGTGGGGGCGGTCGCTGTTAATCGCAAGGGCCAGATATCCGATTTTTTCTCAGATGATGGAACCGTCGTCGGGCCGGATGGATCTTCATTAACGGGTCCGCTTAATACCGACCAGGCTCAGGAAGTCCTTCAGGAGCGCCTGATTGGACCTCGGGAATTGCACGCCCACGGTTTTGAAGTCGGCAGCTCTCCACCCCCGCCCCCCGATACGATTACGGCATCGCTGCTGGTCGAAAAGTGCCCGATCGCACAGAACGGAGAGCTTGTCAGGAGGACTCATTCATTGGTTTTAGAGCCAAAGGGGCTGACCCTGCGAAGACTCTTGCAGGTTCTCGAAGACAAGCACAACGTGAAGGTGCGCTTTCGATATGAGCCGATGGGTCGTGACCCGGTATTAGACCGCCCCGCACCAGGCAACCGGTGGCATCTACTCTGCAACGCAACCGTACCTGCTCATAGATCCGATTCGCAGTTCAAAGGGGCAGACCTCGATACGAAGCTCTACAGACTAAAGCGCGACCATCCAAACTATGAAGCCGGTTCTGCAGTGGCTGTAATTTTGAGCGCGCTTCCCGATCTCGTCGATCCCGACTCAGCGGCATCCTCTGCAGCGGTCAGGGGTCCTGTAGTTACATCAGACAGCACCCTCAATCCGAACGCTCCACTCAACCGCCTCTGTGTAGCAATTGACTGCAAGAATAAAGAGATAGTCTTCGCTCGAGAGGGCGATTTTGGTTACAGCCAGACAGACCTGGCACTGGAGCGAAGATTGTAAGTTAAGGACGCGCATGATTATGGATTTAACATTCCGCTGCAAAGGAACGACCGGTCTGCGCGAGGGGTATAGGCGCACTGCGCTCCTTTTTTACCCATCCTGCGTTTGCAGTGATTTTTATTTCGACCACGATTTAAACGTTGGATTACGGAGCTTGTAGACGTGTATGTCATCCTTCGAAGATAAGAGATACGACCCATTTAAACGCAATCCGGATAGACCGGCTCAAGATTTTAGGCTTAATCCGCTCGACGTCTCGTTTCAACCGGAACAACCCAAAAACCAAACGAACGGTTCTGGTGCGCGACCGGGAGGGCTGCCGAGCTGTTTTACGGAGACTGATATGAAGGACGTCAAAGCTCACCAGTGGTATGCGTTAGCTTTGAGGGATGCAAAAAACGATCACTTTGAACCAGAGGCCTCGTCTGTAAACTTTCAAATCACATCCGTGTGGGGTAGTGATGTGGCTGCGATGTTGAAATCTAACACGTATGTGGGGCTCCCAGCTTTCGGTCTCTGTCTTGGATCCGTTGCTCTGAATTTAGCTGAGAACCCGCTCGCTGCCGGCGCATTGGCGTTAGTCGGGGTCGCGGGTGGGCTTGCAAATTGGGCTTATACGTACTTACGGTCGTCGGACGTCGTGCAACGCTTTAACTTGCACATAACCCGAGAGTACGATCAGGCGCTCGCCGGAGAGAACTTTCTCGAGTGCATAGCGCGCACGGCGATCCTATTTAATAACATTCGCAACATGAACCCTATTACTGGGCTGGCACCGGACCAGACGTTGCTACGAACTGATTCTGAGGAGACCACCGTATCGTACGCTCTCAGACAGATTCAAAAGGCAGGCAAATACGCTTATGAGAATCGGTTTGGCCTCCAAAAAGGACAGGATGGATCGGTCGAGGTGGTAAATCAGCTCAAAGACCAAAAATTTGACCAGCTACTCAAGGACATCAAGGGATTGCCTATGATAGAGGCTCGTTGGTTGAGGGTGCCAAAGTTCCTGGGAAGCGTCGGCCAGGGTGCAGGTGCCTTGACAGGCTTAATAGGTGCCGGCTCCCTGATCGAAGCGATAGGCCTTTTGCTACGATGACGACGCCTTTACCAACGATAGCTCTTCTCGGCTAGCTGGTGCTCAGCTACTGCTTCAAGTGTTAGTATTAAACGCCTCCAGCGACGAGCAGCAAAGCCGCGCAGACGCTTGATTTTGTCGAGCAGGGTCGATGTTTTCATCGATTGGAGGACATGCTTCGGCTACTAGGCTCAGGGAAGCGCTGAGCATCAGTCGGTCGATTACTCCCTCCTCCTATGACGTCTCTTCCTTTACTTCACGCGCCCGACTCGAAGTCGCCGTAGTCGTAAAAGAGCTCCTCAACCAGCGAGAGGCAACAGCAGCTTCGATGACGCACGTATGCACAGCCGGCTCCGTGATTCCATCACCTACTTTGAAAGAGTCGGTAGTTGGTGTGCTAGGGGCACAAGAGATGTGCTTATCTGTACCGACCTCGTTCGTAGTAGAGTTTTTCTAGCCATTATCAAGACTGCATCCACTCAAGGTACCTTGGATGGCATACCGCACCCGCCAAACTACCTTTCGCTCGAAGCTTGTCGGAAAAATGAGCACTAACCGGAGCAGCCACAGCGCCGCGCCTTTCACCGAACCACACCCAGAAACTTCCTCAATCACAGACTGAACTGAGTAACAAGGATCTCGATTCCCGTCGGGACCCAGAACCCTTACCCGAGCAGATGCCTGGTGGTAGTCGATTCAAATGCTCAAGTTAATTACACTCATGACCAGACTCCCGTTGATTGGTCTCGAGACCGCGCCAGCAAAGAATCCCCTCTGCTGGTCAGCGGCGGCTTTCATCATCTTTAAGAGACACAATCCAGATAGGTCGTTGTACCTTACTTCTTCATGCAGCGACCACGGTGAGTCGGTTCGTACCACCTAGCACGAAAATGGCTAGCGATTCCCCTCTCGTCCTTTTGCACGAACTTGAGGCCCTTTCTCATGATAGAACCTTTAGAAACTTCCTGCAGCAGATAGGTAAAAGCCCTCTTATCTCGCCTACAATCTCCGCACACACAGCCGGAATCTCTCCACAAGCACACTCGCTCGCGCGCGCTGGAAAGCCCTTTTAGATAAGGGCTGCGGGGGACTTCATCCAGCGTTGGATCTGCAAAAAGTTGCTTTAGCTTGAGCGTAGGTCGTTCGCTCTCTCGCCCCAGAGCACTTATCCTCGTCCGGCCTTCTAGAACGCTACTGGCAGGTTTAACGACTTGGGCCTAGCTATGTAGCTCAGGCCGTTTCTTCCTGTTAATGAGGAATGCTGTCGTGGACTCCTGCCGACCGCTTGGGCACCGTCCTTTTTCTGTCTCAGTACAACAACTCCAGTACTCTCTCGCCGAACCCCTCATTTCTTCTCTGGACTGAAAAACTCCTGGACGTTTTCCCAAGGTGCCTGAGCGGCGGTAACAACTACCCCACCAGGGTTCTGTCTGTCAAATTCGCGAACCTCCTTCTTAGGAGACATCGCTTCAGTATGGGTGTTCGATAGGGATGTAACCTCCGACAGAAACCCACCGCCATTCGAATCGGTGTATCTCGCACCTCCGTGTCCCGTTCCATGTGAATCTACGGTTAAAGTAGCGCGCGGCCTAGCCCCGCCAGAACCGGCCTGACCTCGGTAACTACTGAGCTGACCGCTCATAGCCATACCGGTCAGATCGTCTGGCTTGGCTCCAGGGTTAAGACCTCCGGTATTCATACCAGCGATACCGGCCATCGCTGACACGTGAGAAGCAAACTGATTTTTTGCCTCCCACACCGCCGATTTGGCTTCATAGTCGCCGAAGCCCTTCATGTTTCCGCCATATGTACTCGCCGCACTCCGCCTCAGGTTGGCCGCACTGACCAAGCCATCCTGTAAGGTGCCCTCTCTTGCTGACTTTGCTGATGCCGCGTAACTATTTTGCGCCACCTCATGACCACCGATATCTAGGTACGCAGCGCCCGCCTTTTGGTAGGGAGGTGTTGATTCCCCACCGCCTCCCGCGCCGCCGCCAGTGCTGCCCTTTGGATCTGCAAATCCCATAAATCGCTGGAGTGCACTTCGCCCATCCGCATTCGGGTTCCCCATATCAGCCCGCATTTGAAACACACCTTTCACACCATCTGTCCCCAAGCTCCCAAGCTGTTTCGCCAGAGCTGCCGACCGGTCATAAGACCTTGAATTCTCGCCGGCAATAGAGGCATCCGCGCCCAACCTTGCTTTCTTCAAACTATGGTCTGCCGCATTCCGCTCCTCATCCAGCGGCTGATGATTTGCGGAGAGGATATCACTCGCCAGGCTGCTGCCATTCTCCTCTTTTCGCATCGCCTTGCCGTACGCTGCCTGAGCCAGGGACCCTTGGTTAGTCTGAGCCGTATTGACTGCCTGAGCCTGATAACCGGTGCTTGCCGCCTTACCAGCCTCCCCAGCCACCCCACCGATAGCGCTATTGAGCATACTGGACGCACCAGCCTTCGCTCCTAGAACCAACTGCCCAGTGACCGCGGGCACTGCGAAATACAGAGCAGCCATGATGTAGATGTAGTAACCGTTGGCGAGGTCGAGATCGGCACCAGCACCTAGGGTCAAAAGGGCGTCTAGCAAGCGCCATGCGTGTTCCTGCTTCTGATCCTGTCCGGAACCCGTTGAACATTGCTCTGAATCAATGCTCCCCCCTGCTAGAGAGCAAACATTTGGAACTGGACACAGCTCGGAGAGCCTGGACGCGCTGCCCGATGAGCCTGCGTTGTCACTGCAGCTCACTCCGATGCCACCCACGGCCTCAGCTTCACGGATCAGCATATTCGCCGTGCGGGCCATGTTCGAGCTGTTACCGATCATCGCCCATACGCTACGCTCGAGAACCATCACGATCGCAAATCCGACGTCCCACAGCTTCACCCAGGCAAAGAAGGCGACCCAGGTCAGAAAGGTCTTGTAGTAGCCGGGAAGGACCATCACCATCGCGGCGAATGGATAGGCGATTACGAGAAAATATACGAGAATGCCCTGCATGTGCGGCATCAGCACCGCCCAGTTGTAGAGTTCCTGCGATTTCGACTTTGAGCCCATCGTACGCACGTGCGCCTCTGAGTAGCTACGGGAGGCCTCAGACGGAGCAAAGCGTTGATTAACCTCTGTTATCTGCGGCGCGAACAACAGCTCGTTACGCAGGAGATAGGTCATGATCATATGCTTGACGAACGCATTCATCTGGGGCGGGTCCGCATATTGACCACTCTCGTCACGGCGAATATCCCAGCCGTAAAAGAGGGTGTTGAGAAACTGCTGGCGCGTTAGTCCGTTCGGCGCACTCCGCACGAGCTGCCAGTACCAGTGGCCCGCCTCGAATCGAATCTGCTGAATGATGGTGTACAGGTACTCGGAGCACACGATGCCCTGATAGCGCCCAGCTTGCAGCATCGTTTTATTCCCGAAAAGGGGCGCAAATCCACCGAACTGCCCGACCTCTATCCCCTCTTGAAGGATGTGAATAACCGAGCGTGGAGTCGGTATCGCTGAATTATCGAGGGGTGTGATGAATTTTTCGAACATTTGGCTTTGCGTTGGTGGCCCAACGAAGTTCGGATTCCTCTCCACCAAAACCGAGCTTACCTTTTTCTGTCCGTGCGAAGAACCCGCGCTTATGTACTTACCGGAGTCGATTCCTCGCTTGAACTTCTCTCCACACTCAGAGGCGAGGAACGTGACGAGGGCGTCTCGAAAATCCGGGTTGCGGGCAGTCACGCCCACGATGTTCTCCACCATTCCCCACTTGAGGTTTGAGAGCAGATACCACGGGCCCTCCTTCTGTCCTTGGCGCGCAGCGAGGTTACTGTTCGCCGAACCGTCACCGTCGTGTCGGTATATGCCGAGCCATTCAATGAGTATATTCGTAGTTGCGCTGAACAGCTCGTCAAGAAAAACCATCGGCATGGCCACCGTGTAGGCACCTACGGGGCCGTCTTTTCCGTTGAGAGTCAGCACCCCTCGCTCTGAGACAGAGTCGGTGTTCTTGAGGCCCACCTCCGCATTTCGCCACACATCGGACATGTCTTGAGGTTGGTTGGCGACCACCCAGTTCACCCCTTCAACCTGCATCGTTGTTCCGACCAGAAACCCATAGATAGCAGGCCCCAGGAAAAACCACATGTAACTCCTGAGCGGTGCGTTAATCGCTACACCAACGAGCGCAGCGAGCGCAGCACACACGTAGATCAAGGGGGCCCACAACCCGAATTTAGTCGTTGTGATGTAATTCAGGACATCCGAGTGGGTCACGTACCCGATATTCGCCCAAGCCGCTGCTATCGAGGTAAACTGACTACCTGGACACGAATCAACGCTGCACTTCTTGGCTTGCACTGCAAACCTGATCCCACCTGCGTCGAGGGAGAGAAGCCCCAGCCCCTGTTCTACGGCAACGGAGAGAGCTGCCCCGAGGCTACCCAACACAAGTTCGAAGAATTGAAGCATCACGTCCATAAACACTGACTACAGCCCCCCATTGCCACTGCCACCGTTAGTCGCCGCAGAGGGGCTCGTGCTACTCGATTGATTCGGTCTTGGGTTACCACCTACCGATGTTCTCGTCTCTACGAAGGTCGCTAGGAAGGGTATGAACTCGCTCCAAGCCACGCGATTATTGTGCAAAGCATCGTCTATCTTCATGCCTGCAAGCGTCCGTATGAAGAGCCTATCAACGAGGTCGTCGAGAACCGGATCTGTGGCGAACTTTTTGGACGTCAGATACATGTGCCGATAGGTGTGTAATGTCCTCGATCGCGCGATGATGTAGGCGGTGTGTAGTATGATTCGGTTTCTAAGGCAGCCGTTATTATTTCCGCACTCATCGAGCTTGGCAGCGCTCCCCTTACGGCTATTCGGTATGTCATCACGAGTCTTTTTGAGCTCATCGCATTTGAGATCTTCAGGCTTCTCGCTACCATCCACGAGCGCGAAGAGCTGCTCGATCAGATTCAGAGAGATAGGGATGTCCGGTGCGCTCGAGAGCTCCCAAGGATCCTCCTGACCGCTGGCCTGACCTATCTTGTCTGTGGTTGCAGCGCTGTCTTTCTTACCCGGCTCCTTCTGCAGGTTATCTTTCGACTTTTTAAACTCGCAATAATCCTTGAGGAGTGTGTGGATGTTTTCCCACACTACCTGCACCTCGTTCCAATTCTCGAGCGCCACACCGCGAAGCTCTTCGTTAGCCTCCTTCTTGGGCGCTTTTAGGTTCATGTTGAGAACACGGAGCCACCCGTCCGGCCCCTGGTTTTCGTTACTTACACCGTTTGGCGGAGCCAGCTCAATCTCTACATCCCCAACCAGGCGCCTGAATTCATCCTTGAGGGAAGGGTAGAGCTGCTCGTTGTTGGCAAAGGTGTCTTGAGGGTCACCCCCGGAGTCGTTTTGCTTCTCACTTTTCAGAAACAACAGGTCGCTCAAAAGCCTCTTTCCGCCCTTCTTGTTACCATCCTCCGAGGGCAAGCCTTTGAGGTCGTACGCCCTGGCTTGCTGCTCCATCCTCATCGGCTCGTTTTTGACGGTATTGAAGTCTGCGGTATCACCGACTGTCGCAAACAGGGTAGCTGGCCAATCCTTAGCCTGCTCGCTCGATTCCTTAATCTTTTGAATATAGGCCTCCTTCATCTTGCCGGTATCATCGGTGAGCTCGAGCAGCTTCAATTGATACTGCTGAGTGTGCATCGTGTTAGCCATGATGTTGGAAACTGCATTGAGGCCAGCAGTGTAGCCCTGAGCGGCGCCGTTCTCAACCATCATGTAGGTTTGAAAGAGAACTGGCACCTTAGCAACGACCATCTCCTTGAACATGTTCTTCATGTCCTCGGAATCAGACAGCTGCATGAAGCCCTTCAACGGGGGCAACACCATATTGACCGACGAGCGGTTGTTCTTTCCTAGATCGGGGATGATCTCTGCTTGCGGATAGTATTTCCTTGAGTCGCTGCTCTTTGCCGAATCAAAGGCCCCCTGTTCGCCGGGAAGCGGGGGGAGTTGAAGTACTTGGCCGGTCGCATACTCAGAACCGTAGCCGCTGCTCTGGTTGACACTTCGGGCTGCGCCTGCACGCATCATGTTGCGCACCGGCTTTTTCTCAATCTCCCGATTGTAATCTGACGTGCCCGGTCCTTCAGCAACGGCAGCGCTGACTATGTGCAGATCAGTCGACACCGCCGCAAGCGTTACCAGCGTTACAAAGAGTATCGTGGAGCGAATGAGCATAAACTTGTTCTCTTTCCTACCTCTCACTTCCGACCTCCCTTCATCAAACGGATGACCTTCTCGATCTCCTCGGGCGTCCTAAGCCCATCTAAGCGGTACCTCTCCTTGGTTGTGGGGGCCACGAACACGAATGTGGGATACCTATGTATCCTCAGATCAAGTGCAAGTGCTTCTCCGTTCAGGATTGGAAATGGAAAGGAGGTGGCGGCGGCGACCTTCTTGAGCCCTTGACCAACGTATGTTCGCTTAGTTAGCCCAAGCAGTGAGGTGTTTGGGTCACCTTTGAAGCTGGCCAGAACCTGTCGGAGTGGGGTCGTCAAATCCTTGATCTTAGAATCTTTTTCATCAAAGAATACGAGCAAACGTACCTTACCTTCGGGGTCAACCGGGATCTCCTCCTCTGCCAGCGCCTGTCCGGTGCTGCCTGGTTTAACCTGCCAACTATCTTCCGAGGCCATCTGCTCACCACTCTGGAGCGCCTTCTCGAGATCCATCTTCCGCTGAAGCTCCTCACGCCTTACCTTCTCCATGTATTCGCGTACCTCGAGTCGGGTCGGGTCGATCCGGCTGTCTGCATCCTGCTCTTGCTGCGGTCGAAGGCCGAGCGCTTCAGCTGCTAGCAGTCGGTAATCGGTCACCTTGGAAACGACCTTCTGTGTCTCTGTATCCCGGCGTGCTAGTGCCACGGCGTATTTGAAGGCCAGCTCCTTGTCTCCGCTGTTCATCGCAGCGATCAAGCCCTTCATCTCCATCGGAGCGTCCTTCTGAGCCTGAATCGGACGCTGCTCGTCGGGAGCTCCGTATTGCGCAATGATCTGCTCGCGTGTAAGCGGCTGGTCTGAATCCGAATCCCCCTGTTTTTCGGCTGCTTTCTCGGCGTTCTGCGCGAGCTCCTTGGTCTTACTTGCGACCTGCGCCTGCACCTGTTTTTCAACAGCTTGCTCCTCTGCCTCGAGCTGTTTTGCCTGGTCTATTGAGAGCGGATAATCCCGGTATTCGATCTGCGTCGATGAGTTAGGCTTCGGTGAGGTCTTCCAGTTCGTGGCCTCGCCCTGACCCCAGAAACCTTTCAGGTTCTGCGCTCCAGCCGGGAGCACAACCAGCGCAGGCAGGACACCTAGCGCCAAAGCGACTCGCACAAAACCTAACCGGGAACGACGCATGAGGTTGGACACTACAAACTCCGAGATGATGGTCTATAGAGGTTATGTCTCTTGGGCGCCGCTGTGATACCTAAGCTGTCGGTTTTTGCGAAAGAAATGTAGCTCCTGCGTCCAGCGCCGTTGACGCACAATCGCCTCAGGCAATACACCCCTACCGGACGGACTTACACAGGTAAGTACTGCATTCCACGGGATTTATCACTCCTACTCTGGTCACTGCGCTGTGCGTAAGCCAGCGCCTAGGCCCAAGGGGCCCCTATTCGACCATGCCGTCGTCTTCATCCTCGGCACCGTCGGAGTTCCCCCGAGAGCCACTCGCCTCCGGCGCTTTTGCGGGGTCGGTGATACCACGCCTGAGGAGCGCTGCCGTGCGCGGGGGTTCAAAGCCGGCCCGATTCCACTCCACTGCGATGACCGGGGAGATCCCCTCTCGAATCCAGCGCACAGCGCTCTCCGGATAGAAGCCTGCCTGCCGCCAGCTTGCTGCTAGTGGGGCACCGTTGACACCAACCTGCCTCCATTCGAGCAGGTCCTCTGGGGAAAACCCGTAGGCGCGCCAGTAGCCCGCCGCCACCGCTGGGACCTTCCTGCCGATCCACAGCTCTGCCTCATCACGCGGAATCTCGGCCAACTCGAAGGTAAACTCCTTCGAATACACGTTCAGGAGGATGTTACAGTCGTGAATTCGCGACCTGAAATCGGCTGGCACCAAAGCCGCCTCCTTCCTGAGCCTCTCGCACTGCCCCTCGTCGAATTCGGAGGTTATCGAAAAGATAGCCACCAGTTGATTAGCTGTATCGAACTGCTCCTTCGCGGGTGGGTACTCGAGAGCCGCGGAGTCGGCTAGATCCTTTGCCCCGAGCTGTACGTAAGCGCCGTAGAGCCCCTCCATGTAGGCTAAGCGCATCGCAGCCGCCCGAAAAACAGCCGCTGCTAGCAGCTTCGCAGATTCCCTGTCACGCGGGAGCTCCTTGACGTTTAAGGCGTCCTCAACTTTGGGGATCACATAGACAAAGTCTTTCTTGAGGTCGCGCATGAACCCCATCGCCGAAATGGCGTCGAAGGTCTCAGGGGCTGACCAGGAGGTAGCGAAGATCGGGATCTCCCTCATGAGATCCTTGGTCCACACCTCTATCTTATCGAAAGCTCGGTGCGCCGGCTCCAAGTATCCCGTAGGAAGTACCGAGACGCCCAACTTGGAGAGCGCTCCCTCGAACACGATCTGCCCGTAGAACCCGGCACGTAGGAAGGTGATAAATTCAGTGGTAAGGTGAACGTCTTTGTTGAATTTGGCCATAGTCCCTTGCGTAAAACCGGGGTAACCCACTGAGGCTACACCCGAACGGTTCCAGCGGCGCCTCTGTATGATCGGTTATGGTCGATCGCAACATTACTGTTGCATGCAGATACGTACTCAAGCAATGGTTCAAACTGCCACGTAATAGCCTGGACTCGCTAACATGATCTCTGCCTACGTTGATACCCCTGCCGGGGAGCTCTTTTACGAGATGAATGGCTCGGGCGCTCGGGCACCCCTTATCTGCATCCACGGCGGCCCGGGCTTCGGGAGCTATTATCTTGCACCCCTGCTCGCGTTAGGTGACCTCACCCCGGTTGTACTGTACGACCAGGCGGGGTGTGGGAGGGCACGTCGCAGTGGGCCTCGCAGGCGTTTCGACGTTGCGGGCTTCGTACTCGAACTCGAGGCGCTCAGGTGCACCCTGGGGGTCGAAGCGCTCCACCTCTTTGGACACTCATTCGGTGGTGTTATCGCCGGAGAGTATACGTTGCGCTATCCCCAACGGGTAAAGAGCGTCATCTTTGGGAGCGTTTCGATCGATGTTCCGCGCTGGGTCGCGGACTCTCAGCGGCTGCTCTCTCAACTCCCCCTGATGGACCGCATGGTCCTCAGGGAGGGTGAGCGTAGCGGTTCTCTCAACACACCGGAATACGCGCGAGCCTTAGCTGCCTATTACCGCCGCTTTGTGTACGGTTTCGAGGAAAAACCTGAGATAATCGTGCGATCGGAGCTGGAGTCCGACACGCAAACATATTCCACGGTGTGGGGGGCAAACGAGCTGCTGGTCAACGGCTCCTGCAAAAATTATACGCTCACCCCGAGACTTCCCGAGATACCCTGCCCGACCCTGTTCGTGTGCGGCCGCTACGATGAAGCAACCCCGGAGGCGCATCAGTTCTTTGCATCGCAGTGTCAGCATTCCTCGTTGCGCATCTTCGAGAACAGCGCGCACCATCCGCACATCACTGATGAGCAATTGTTTCTCTCGACTGTAAGGGAGTTTTTGAGCACTGCAGAGCTTTAGCTCGTTGCTTAGCCGGTGGCGATGCTGAAGTGTAGTCGCGAAGATCTTCCACCTCTAGCGTGGGTTACGGCCTTAGCTTGAAACCACAGAGGACTTTAGACGAACACTGAAGACAGAACACGAAGGCGATACACAATATCGATGAGAGCCGAGTCGTCGATCACCGGTAAGTACACTTCGGTGTTGACGGTGAATCCTTGTGAGACGAGCTTGTGTTCGAAGCTCTTCTTGTCCGGTTGCTCTCCCTAAGCCCCTCATGCGGCGAGCGACTTTTTACTTTTCAGGCTGGGAACCGATCGCTCACCACGCTCACCTGAGTGGACCTTGAGCCGCGGCGATTCTATCCTCGCTGAGGGATCGAACGACTCCGGGTTGAATGCTTCTTGTCGCTCCTCACTCGGATTGCGCTTCTTTTTCTGCTCCTCCTTTTGCTCCTGCTCCTCGCGCGGACCTTGCTCGGTTTGCCTTCTGTGGTTAGCCTGCGAGATCTCTGCGCAGCGATTTTTGATGAACACCATCATCTCTTCGCGAAGCTGACCAGCCAATTCCGACGGGATATTCAGCGCTCGAACGGTATCGCGAAAGATGGGGTCCGCTATCTGCCCAGCAACCTCTGCTACCTCTACGCCTGACACACTGCGGCGCACGGCATCGTGGCTACTACCGGCGGCGCGGCTGACCTGCTCGCGAACTTCTCCCTGCACCTTTGCTTGGGCCGCCTCGACCGTTGAGCTGAGTCCAACATCTCTCATCAAACACCTCCGTAGGCTACGAGTGCCTGCTCTTATCGGGGATATGCGTGGGACTCGTAGCATTGTGACCTAGCTGGATCTGGCAGAAGAGACCCTCCTCGCCCGGTAGCCCATTCACACCTCATCTGTACGAATTAGAACCCCAAAGGGTCATTTCGCCGCCTTTTTACCCTATACGACCTCTTTTCATGCCCTCCGCCCGCCTAGTATTCTCATAATCTCTTTAACAGGCTGCGGAAGAATGGCTTCGTAGCGAGAAATTCGAGGTTTTGGTGATGGGTGAGGATGAGAGTGCGAAAACCCGCAGGTGTATCCACGACTCGACTACAGCTCGCCGAAGTCTGCGAGACGTTGAGGATTTTTTCGCGCTCTCATCTCCGGCCAGCGACAAAAGATCGGATTTCGCAGCAGAAGAGCATTTTTTCGTAGCCTGTTAAGTTACTCTTTCGTATGGCGAGGGAAGGAACCTTCATGGAAGGGCCAACTCCGTTAGGAGCTCTCTGTCTGGCGTTCACGGTTGAACGTTCGGGGGGAGCTCGTTGAGTCACCAGCTTTAACAGGAGTTAAAAAATGCTGGTACTTAGTCGGAAGGAAGGGGAAAAGATCGTTTTGAAGCTTACTAATGGTGAGATCATCACCATTTGTTTAAGGGATCTCACGGGATCCCGCGCCTCAGTCGCCATCTCTGCGCCGAGAGAGGTTAAGATCCTCCGCACAGAGATCGCTGAGAAAGAGACGGCGAAATAACCCCTTTTGCGGCGCGAAAAGCTTCGGGGAGTCAGTCGAAAGATTGTGCTCCCCGAAGCTGATTTTGTGGTTTTTATGAGAGGATTTTCGTACGGTTTTTTCCAGTACGAAGGTTCTTTCCTTGCCACCCATTTTTACGAAAGATGCGCTTCGAGTGCCAAAAGGAAGTCAGAGAGCTCGGGCCTTAAGGACGGCGAGAAGGTAGTGTGCTCCACTGCCCGCGAGAAAATACCCGGGGGACATCATGCCGATTTTCCCATGCCCCTCACTCTCGCTGTGCTCTTTCTCTCTTTGGGTTCATCGCGTTTTCGAGTGGGTGATAACGAGCATAGAGATCACGTAAGCCCTCTTTTTGACCCATATATCAGGTCTTTTCACGTGCACGAGCATGTTCACGTCATTATCACACCGATTTCTACCCACTCGATTCCGCGAAGACCCTCTCTTTGTATCCCCCTTTTTGTTTGCATATTCTGGCCCAGGCTTGCGCCACACTACCCGATCGATTTACTGATGCGCCAAATCATTATCGCTTCCTGATGACGATCTCCTTGTTCGACCGGGTGTCACGCTACCGCGCCTCGCCCCTTCTGCTCATCCTCATCATCGCTGATCGTTAGATCCATCGAGCGGACCAAATTCGATGCGCCAAACGGTGGAAGTGCTGGTGCGGCGTGATTCCAGGTAACGATACTCAAGTTCTCCTCAGCTCTCGTCACCGCAACATACAGGAGATTACGTCCAAGCTCATCCGCCGGGTAAGCGCGGGCAGACGGATTCCACAGCAACACGGAGAAGAATTCGAGCCCCTTGACCTGCCGTACATCAGTAACGAGAACCCCCTCCTCGAACGAAAATGACGTAGCATCGCCGAGTCGTACGCGTGGACCGAAGCTCGGCTTGAGCATCTCGTAGGCGAATTTCGCCTCCTGCGGCGTGGCGCAGATAACCGCAGCGATGCGATTGGGATACAGTTCACCAGCCTTCGTCAACCATTTCAGAGCGCATTCGACACCTGCCGCTTCGCCACGGCACATGAACCAGATAGGCGTTCGTCCGGCTCGACCACTCTGAGTGAGATTGCGCCTCTGGATGTGATCGGCAAGCCGCATGATCGGAAGGGTGGAGCGATAACTTACCTCTAACGATACATAGCGCGACCGCTCTGGATCGAAGTTCCAGTAGCGCTGCAGCGCCACCCAACCGGGGAACGCCTGTGCACGGTCGAGATTTTGCGATACATCCCCGACCAGAGTGAGGTCTTTGAAGCCCTTTACGGAACCGATGAGCGTTGCAAGCTCTACGGGTGAGAGGTCCTGCACCTCGTCTACTACAACGTGTCCGTACGTTCCGGCTATCCCCTCCTCATTGATCACACACCCGGTCAGCCGTTGGTAGATACGCAACAGCAGGGCATCATCGTTCCAGTCGAGCACTCCTGCCTCGAAATCCTGGCGGGTGCGCTCGAGTGCGCGTTTGACCGCCACCTCACCGAGCCTCCTGCGCGGGTCGTGTGCCACGAGCGCCTCAGCATTCGACAGGAGATCGATAAGTATCCGCTGAAGTTCCTCGAACGTGACGCTAGCTACCGAGCCGAGTTGTTTCTCAACCGCAGCATCGATAGCCGTGAGGATCGCAACGGAGCGTTTAACCTGCGCGACCTCCAACGGGCAGTGCTCTACAGAACGCCGAACCGAGAACTCTCGCCCCTTGAACAGAGTACGAAATGTGCGCTGCGCCCACTCATGATAGGTGCGTACGGAAACTCCACCTAGTCCAGCGGCAGGAAGGGAGTTCTCGATATACGCTCTGAGTGAAGGGCTTAAGACTATCACCGTAGCCTCCTGCGCTTTGAGGGGCGAATTGTCGGCGTGGAGCAGCCACGCCAGGCGGTGTAGGGCCACAGTGGTCTTACCCGAGCCAGCTATACCCTGTATCAGTACGGCTGTGTCTGCATCGACTGTAATAGAACGGAACTGCTGCGCGGTGATCAGGGCGAGGATCTCGGGCAACGCTCCATCACCCTCACGCCGTCCCTTGGCTCCCCTCGAGGTCCGTTGCCAAGATCCCTCCTTGGGGTTCCAGGTGAAGCTTCCGAAGCGGTTCTCGACGGCATCGAGCTCCCCCTTACTAATTTCGATCCGATTGCGCACGAGAACCCGCCCGTTTCGCTCACGTCCAAGGATCTCCTCACAGTACTCCTCGCCCTCTTTGTACTCGTAGTAGAGCTTGGATATCGGAGCACGTCTCCAATCGATGATGCGACAATCGGTGTTCGCGGCGAATCCCAGCTTATACTCGATGCGGGTAGTACCCCCTGTTGGCTGCTCCTCTTCGAGTTCGATCCGTGCGAAGTAGGGATTCTCAATCTGTTTGGTGAGCCTCTCGAGCTCTTCTCGCCTTGAATCCTTCAATCCGTGTGAGACGGCTTCGTCCGATGCCAACAGCGCTTTGTCCTCTACTCGGCGGGTGTGCATGATCTCTGAGGTTATCGCTCGTGCTCGCGCATTTTCGCTGCGTAGACGCTCCTCGGTCCGAGAGATCTGACTCATGAGCGATGTGCGCACAGCATCGCAGATGCGCTGCTCGTCCAATAGACTCTGGAGTTCGTCAGGGGTTATGCTCATGACAAGACAACAAAAGCTTCTGTACAAGAAATTGTTAGCATATCGTCGATCCCACAGGCGCTCTAAGCGCGCTCGAAAAGCTCCTGGCGGCTTGCTAGTCGCTCGCTACGAGGCAAACGGAACCGCAACGTAGCACGCTCGAGCTCCTGAAACTCAATGATTGAGTACTCATCCTCCGGATTGTCCAGTAGACCGGATTCGAACGTGACCCGTTCGGCCCACACTGTTCGTTCCGGATCAAGGCCGTAGAGTGCGCACGTCGTGGTCGCAAGATACTCTACGGCATCCGAGACACAAGCTGTCCCCGAACGCTCATCATCCGAGAGAATGACGAGGTATCGGTCTCCGTTCCTGTTCAAGCGGTAGATCTCGAGCCCAACATCCCCACGTCCGTGACGCACGAAGCGTATGCGCTCATCGACGATTAATCCGTAGCCTGCGGGAAGCTCTCGATGCTCGACCCACTCCAGATTTGGGGTTCCATCCTCGCTCAAGCCCTCCGCGCTGAAATCGAACTCACCGGGCAACGTAAGCTCACCGAGCGCCTCGTATTCAGACCACCGTACGACACACCTGAGCCGATTCACAATTTGAGAAACGAAATCTTCATCGCCAGTCTGTAACTTTCCGAGCGCTTTTTCGACTCGCGGAAGGTAGGGACTCAGCGCCTCACGATGCATCGCGAGGGCGTCGACCGTATGTTCGACCTTCGGAGAATCCATGCTTTCGATACCCTCGACAACACATACGAGGCTTTCGATCGAGGCCTCGCCGGGGATACACCCCAGCGCTCTGATCGCCGAAACCGACCCGAGATCGTTCTCGTCAACGGTAAGGGCAAGGCGCTTCAGCATGCTGACTGCGCTGGCCGCATCCTCTCTGAGCGAGGCAAGCGTACCAGCCACCGTACTTCGTACCATGTCGTCTTCCAACGCGAGCATCGAAGTGAGGAGCGCCACTACCTCGCCTGGTATATCTGAACCGGTGAGCTTCGTAAGTAGATTCAGTATGTCTTCCGCCGCTGCAGAGCTACCCTTCTTGTAGTCTACTAAAAGGTTCAGCAGCTTTTCTTCAAGTAGAACCTGGCAGGGTTGTGAATGGTGGTGCATACAGACAGCTCGGAGCATTCACGAAACAACGAAGGGGTATCAGAAGGAAATGGTGCCCAGGAGAGGACTTGAACCTCCACGACATTTCTGCCACCAGCACCTCAAACTGGCGTGTCTACCATTCCACCACCTGGGCGTATGCTTGGACCTGCTTACTGCTTCGTTACCGAAGCTGGCGCTCCCTCGACCCTCTCTACCGCGGCAGGTGCCGGCACGGCAGCAGGAGCCTGTTCCGCTTTCGGTACCGACGGTACGGATTCAGCGGACTTGGTATCGGTAACCTCGGCTGCAGGCTGGTTCGACGAACCAATTGCTGCCGCCGGAGCTCCTTCGAGGACCGACCCACTCATAGCATCTGGTGTCGTTCTCACGCCGCCAGTGCTCGAGACCGCAAAGCGAACAAGGAGGACGGAGGTTAGCATGAAGGCTACCGCAATACCAGTAGTCATGCGAACCAGGAGTGATGAGGCGCCTCCAACTCCGAACAGGGTATTGGCCCCTCCACCCATGACGGCCCCTACATCGGCTCCCTTCCCCTGTTGCAGGAGAACTAAACCGACCAGCGTTACCGCCAAGATAACGTGCACTGCGAGCACCAGCGTGTACATGACTAATTACCTTCGAAATTGAGCCGAACGAACCTTGGACCCTGCATCGTAGCCTAGCCTCAGAACGTCCCGCCTAGCAAGTTCAGTTCACTATGTTGAGGACCGGTTGAGCGGCCCGTTTTGTATCAAGAATCGACACCAATTTCAACGCAAGCTCGTGAAAGATAGCAGCGACTGGCCCCTCTCCGCAGGCAACAGGGGTTCCAGCGTCCCCCCCTTCACGGATAGCGACATTGATCGGGATCTTTGCCAGAAGGGGAACCCCGAACTCATGGGCAGTCTTCTCACCCCCACCGCTTCCGAAGATCGGCATGACCGATCCGTCGGGCATCGGGAGCCCAGACATATTCTCCACCATCCCAAGCACGTCCACGTTCACCTTGCGCAGCATGTTGATGGCCTTACGCACGTCAGCCAGAGCCACCTCCTGAGGGGTGGTCACCACCACCGCGCCCGCAAGCTTCACGAGCTGGGAGAGCGACAGTTGTGCGTCTCCGGTGCCCGGAGGCATATCCACAATCATGTAATCGACGGTTCCCCAGCTCACGTCCTCGAACATCTGGTGCAGCGCCTTGTTGAACATCGGCCCACGCCAAATAACGGCATCATCAGGGTGTCGCAAGAAGAATCCGAGCGAGATGTACTTCACGCCGTACTTCTCCGGAGGAATCAAGCGCTCCTCGTGATCAGGGACAACTTGTCCGCCACCCATCAAGGTGGGAATGCTTGGTCCGTAGAAATCGCTATCAATCAAGCCCACCTTGGCGCCGGTGCGCGCTAAGGCGATGGCTAGATTCACCGCAACAGTGGATTTACCGACACCACCCTTACCGGATATCACCGGCACAATCTGTCCAGCTATCGTCATACTCTCTACATCCTTACTTCACTCGCACTATCTGTACCACTGAACACACGCTCGCTCTCGATCGCTTGCGCCTCTTGTTCGCGAACCTCCTCGTCAGATGAGCGCGGCTGCGTCCAGTCTTCGCCGTGATGTGCCCGCATCGCCTCACGCTCCAGAAGCGCACGCGGGATGAGCGAATCCACCACCTCCCACGGAAGCAGCTCTTCGAAGCTTATCCTACGTGACACGTAGAAATCTACCGCTGGGACACCCTCGACGATCGGATCCTTAGTTCGTTTGACCAACCACTTCCAGCTCTCGTTCCGCCGTTGCGCTTCGAGTAGTAACCGCCCTACACGCCGATCCCCGCGCGAGAGCAACCCTTGAAAGTAGCTCTCCTTGGGGGGCTCGAAACGGAGCTCGAGATTGGGCACCTTCATGACCAGTTTTCGGATGCGCTCGATCTTTTTGTCGAGCACCTTCGGGTCGAGCATCGGCTCCCACTGAAACGGCGTCGAGGATTTCGGGATAAAGGGGTTTACCGAAAGCGAGACCCAGCCGAGCTTTCCACTCGGTCGCGAGACCTCCGTTACAGCATCACGTACCGCGATGGCCAGGTGCGCCACTGCATCCACGTCTTCGTCGGCCTCGGTCGGCAGACCGACGATGAAGTACAGCTTGAATCCGCGAATTCCGGCCTCGGCCATCTCACGCGCAGCCTGAACAACCTGCTCATTGGAGACGCGCTTTCCTGCCGCCCGTCGCAAGCGATCAGTGCCGGCCTCAGGCGCAAGCGCTACGGTCTTGTACTCACTCTCGGAGATACTAGCAGCGAGCTCCTTGGTCACCTTCTGCGACATGATCGAACTGAGCGAGGCCCTGGCCCCTTTTTCAGCTACTGACTGCGCGAGCTTGGCGATCGACCTGTGCGATGAAACCGCAGCACCTACGAACCCTATCGCTTGACTGTTTTCGAGTCCGATCTCGACCGTCTCCGCTATCGATTCCTCGCTCCTTTTGCGGATCGGCCGGTAGATATATCCCGCCACACAAAAGCGACACCCCATCTCGCATCCCCGACCGGTCTCGGTGAGGAACATCGACTTAAACTCCGTCTCCGGGGTCAATATGCGCGAGTGTGTCTTGAACTTCGAGAGATCCTTGACGAATCGACGCCGGGGCCGATCTGGTACCCCTTCGGCCTGCTCGTAGCGTGCCATCGTTCCGTCTGCGTTGTAGACCGGGGTGTAAAAACGTGGGACGTACACCCCCTCGATCTGAGCTAGTGCGTGCAGCAGCTCGTGACGGCCCCACCCTTCGAGCTTTGCCTTGTGAAAAGCATCCACGAACTCTGGTAGAAGCTCTTCAGCCTCGCCGATGACCACCACATCCACGAAGTCAGCAACCGGTTCCGGATTTAAGGTGACCGCTGTCCCCCCGGCAATGATGAGCGGCACGGAGAAACGCGCGTTCGAGGCAGCCTGCTCGCGCTCCTGCCACGATTCAAAGAGCAATCCCTGATTGTCAAGGATACGGAGCAGATGGGGGTAATCCGTTTCGAATGAGAGGCTAAAGCCCATAATGTCGCAGTCGGCCAGCAACCGGTTCCCCTCGAACGAACGCCACTTTGTGCCTTGCAGCTCCGTGCTATCTGACTTTTCGGGGAGGAACCCCCGCTCTACGATCACCCGTTGATCGCGCGCCAGGATATCGTACACGGCTTGGAATCCGAGGTTCGACATCGCAACCCAATAGTTGTTTGGGTACACCAGATGAAATCGAACATCACCCGAACTGTTGCTGTACGGAACTACGAAGCGCTCGAGCGCTTTGAGATCCTTTGCATCTGGATTTTTGAGCGCCGAGCGTTGCGAACTCACTACAGTATCCCTGGCTTCATTGAGCGCCCGCCTCAGCCGCTTGAGACGAAGACTCCGGGGCTGCCTTGGCCGTGGTGAGCTTTCGATAGCTTCGCAGGTTGAGATCGGCCTCCATTGCACCCGAAGCAGCTATGATGCTCTGCTCCGCCGAAGCACCCGGCTTTAAAGTGTAGGAGAAGTTGTCGGTCTTGATTGTCATACCCGTATCGTCGCGTTGTTGCACCCCGAGGTTCACTGAGTAGGTATCCTGCGAGTTGTTGTACACCCGCATACGCCAGTTCTCGGCATCGATGCGTGAGACAGAGCCGGTGATCGGTGCCGGCTCACCGTCACTGACATCGATGCCACCAAACGGGTCTGGGACCGTGGTGGTGGCCGCACCCGAGGTAACAGAGGTCGAGAGTTGGCCGCTCTTGGGGAGCTCCCTCTCCTTTGGCGCCGCGAACGTAGGCGCGTAGGTGCCACACAGTGTTGCTACGATAAGAAGGCTCGCTAATCGATGCATCTGACTCCTTGACACGGTTTATGCCTGGCTTACTAGGCAACAGGCTTATTTTGCTCTATCTTCAGGCAACTCAACGTGGCTTGGATTCTACCAGTTAAAGGGCCTCTTCACAACGCGCGGGGTGCTGATGGATATAGTCGTCTGTTTAGTCACATGCCCTTCCAAGGAGGTCGGACAAGCCTTGGCAAAACAGGTAGTTGCAGCCCAGTTAGCGGCCTGCTGTAACATCCTCGGCGGCCTTGAGTCTGTATATCACTGGCAGGGTGCGTTGTGTGTAGACCAGGAGGTGCTGCTGATTATCAAGACTACCAGGGCCCGAGTCGAGCTACTCGAAAAAACAGTCCTCGAACACCACCCTTACGATACACCAGAGTTCATAGTCCTGCCTGCATTACACGTCTCGGAGCGCTATGCGGCTTGGGTCGCTGGGAGCATGGCTCGAGAGGCATAACCAACCGAGCCTCATTCATCTTTAAAAAAGCCGGAATTCTTGCGCTCGCCCTCGCTGCACTCCCGTTCTCTTTGTTGTTCCCCCTTCCGTTTTTGGATAACGCCGCCAAGGGGCCGGCGCCCCTTCCTTCGCGGCTCTGAGTTAATTGACTCGAAAGGCTGGTCTGCCGAGCAACGCTTGCTCAAGAGGAGCGCCCGAATACTCAGCGGGCAATCTGCCCTGGAGCCTGTGGGTCCCGGCGTCCGTCGAGGATGAGCCCCGGCATGCCACCGTTGTAGCCCTGCGGAGTCGGTCGAGGATTCACCGGCACCGGCCCTGAACTCGACCACACGCGCATCCTCTGGCCGCCCTCCGTGACAACCTCCTCACCCGGAAGAACCGGCGGGAGCCGCTTGTCATACTGCTTCGATGTAGGGGTAAAAACGCCCGGGGGGGCGTACTGCGGACCGGAATCGTCGGCTCTTGCAGCGCGTGGGGCTGCACTGACCAGCGTTAGAGCGCTCACGAGGATTGGCAAGAAGTACGTTAATCTCATAGAGTTACCGAGTAGGCTCCGCCCCGATACCGTCGGCTGCGGATCAATCACGTTTAGGATGCGCAAAAACATCTCATCGGATCACCCAGAAACGGTACTGATATCGATCTATGCAAGCAACCTCTTAATTTGTATGCAGGTGTTTTTTAGAGAGCAAAGTATCGCCAAAGGGAGCCCCGTTGCATTTTAAAAGGCTCTCTTTTTTGGACTGTGGGTGAATCAACCGAGGTCGATGAGGAAAAGAACAGATGAAAGAGAGAACAATCACCTATGCCGGCCATTCAGCTGTAATCGTCGAATGTGGCGGCAAGAGGGTAGCCGTTGATCCGTGGCTCAAAGGTAATCCACTCTGCCCCACATCGCTGCTTAACCCAGGCAAGCTCGACCTAATTGTGCTCTCGCATGGCCACTCTGATCATGCTGGCGACGCTGTGCGCGTTGCTCGCGAGAGCGGTGCTAAGCTTGCAGCTACCTACGAGCTTGCGATGATAATGATCGGTGAAGGTATTCCGGCTGAAATGGTGATTCCGATGAACAAAGGTGGCGCAGTGAAGCTCGGCGACCTCAACGTACGCCTGACGCATGCGTTTCACTCCAGTTCGTACGACTCCGAGGAGCGCGGAACGGTGTATGCAGGAGAGGCATGTGGGGTGCTTCTCTCGTCTGATTCGTGGTGTGTGTATCACGCCGGAGACACTGCGCTCTTCAGTGACATGAAGCTCATCGGTGAAATACACAAGCCAGATGTTGCGCTCCTTCCGATCGGTGACCACTTCACCATGGGGCCGGTCGAAGCGGCACGCGCTGCGTCGTTACTCGGATGTTCGTATGCCGTACCGATCCACTACAGGACCTTTGACCTGCTTACCGGCACATATGAAGAGTTTGCCGGGGAGAGCGCTACGCTCGGGATTGAAACGGTAGAACTTCAACCTGGGGAATCCAAAACCTTCTAACAGTGCGTAACAAAAATGAACCTCGTAGCGAGGATGAGCGAAATCGGCAGCGACGAGGATGCAGGCAAAAAAGGCGCGGAGACGTGCCCTCAGCGGCACGTTGAGCACCTTTTTTGCCGAAGACGAAGTAGCTGCCGATTGCAGCCATCCGAAGCAGAGGAGTATTTTTGTTAGGCATTCTTAGAGTGCGTAACAAAAATGAACCTCGTAGCGAGGATGAGCGAAATCGGCA
>JBBAUR010000049.1:0-26706 GCA_040398075.1 Bdellovibrionota bacterium
AGCGCCAAAAGATCGGATTTCGCAGCAGAAGAGCATTTTTCCGCAGCCTGTTAAGAGCTGCTCTCTACACGACTGAAGTCTAGCCACAGCCAATGCGCCACTGCCATCAAGGCTGGACCGATAAATACACCGATGAAACCAAAGGCTGCGATCCCTCCCAGCACACCGATGAAGACGAGGATTGGAGAGACCCTCGTGCTCTGACTGATGAACAGCGGCCGCAGCACGTTGTCCACCGTGCTCACTACTACTGCACCCCATAAGCCCAGACCGACACCGTGGTACCACGGTAATCCGGCAAAAAAGAGCAGATACGCGGAGACCGGTAAGTACACGAATGGTGTACCGAAGGGGATGAGCGAGAAGATCATGGTCACCATAGCCAGCAGCAGCGGAACAGGGGCTCCTGCGACGACATATCCGATACCAGCAAGGAGGCCCTGGGCAACCGCGGTCGCCAGCACGCTATATGCAGCCCCACGTACCGTCACGTTTACTGTATCCAAGAGCTTCGGAATACTCTCACCACCGATACGTTCCAGGATGCGACGAAACTGATTCAGGAGTGTCTCTCCGTGTCTGAAGAGGCAATAGCATCCAACCAAGCTAGCTATCGTGATGACGATTGTGGTCAGTACCCCGCGAGCAGCTGCAGTCGCAAACGAGAGGAATTCGCGTTGGTGTTCGCTGAGTAGTGAATTCAGGTCGAGAGGTTCCTTCACTGCTCGGTCAACCAAGTGTGCGAATGTTGGACCCACGAGAGGTATAGCTGCTATTGAATCCTGCAGAGTTGAGATATCGAGGGTCGAGAGATGAGTACGAAGTTCAGCCACCTCGGCAGCAAGCTGTAGCGGGAGGGGCACCATGATCAAGAGTAATATAATTCCGAGCACCAGGGTCGCGCACAGGGGTGCTAGGTAGGCAGGCGAGGGGAGAGCCGCCCGAAGCCGTACATACGAAGGCCATGTGGAGGTAGCGAGGATGACCGACCACAAGAGTGGAGTTACGAAGGGTCGCACAACGAGCCCGAATGCAGCCATGAAGGCTAGCAGGAGTAACGCAGATAAAATTCGCAGTGCCGCTCGGTATCGCTCTGGGCGTGTGATTTCGGTCATGGTCGTGGCTTGGTTCTTGTCAGGCTCGAAAGGTTCGTTTCGCTGGCGGATATTACCGTTTTTTCGTGTAGAGAACATCTCTTTAACGGCGCTTCCGGGTTTAGAGTGGGTAAGCAGCATTAAATCGTCGAACCGTGCTATCCTGTGGCACGTGCCGTCGAAGTGAGGTAGGCGAAGGGTTAATTCAGGAATGGTACCGAAAACTCTCAATATAATCGGATGTGGCAAGCTCGGCCGGGCCATGGCCACCCTCTGGATACGGGCTGAAGCGTTGCGGGTAGGCGCCGTTTGTAACAGCACGCGGGCCTCCTCGGAGCGGGCGGTCTCGATTCTTGGTATGGGAACAGCGTGCGATTCGATAGCCGATATGCCACCTGCACAGGTCTGGATGATCGCTACTCCCGATAGCGATATCTCTCACAGTGCCGAGCAGATCCTTTCGGCCGGTACTGTTCGTTCTGGAGATATCGTATTCCACTGTAGTGGGGCACTCGCCGCGGATGTCATGGCATGTCTTAGAGTACAGGGGGCTTCGATAGGATCGCTGCACCCCATTCGTAGCTTCGCTGACCCGGAGCTTGTGGTCGAAAATTTTGAGGGAACCTTTTGTGCGCTCGAGGGTGACCACGGTGCGATCGAAGTGCTACAGACCATCTGCCTTGCCATCGGAGCGCGGCTCTTTACCCTCGAGGCGCGCGCCAAAGTGCTCTGCCATGCAGGACACGTATTCGCGAGTAACTATCTCGTTGCGCTGCTCGATGTTGCCCAAGGTCTCTATCGCACTGCGGGGCTTCCGGATGAAGTCGTACGTGGAATGATAGAGCCCTTGGCGCGCAGTGCAGTTGAAAACGTGTGTAAGCTCGGTTCACAACGAGCGCTCACGGGACCAATTGTTCGTGGCGAGTATGATGTACTTTCGGAGCACCTGCGAATTCTCGAGGATACTTCGCCAGCCCATGCGACGCTCTACCGATATCTGGCTCATGCTGCTCTCGAGATCACCCGACAGCGTGGTGAACTCTCCGAGGAGAAGCTTCAAATGATCACCCAACTCGTGCGCATCTGAATCGCGCCGCTGATTTTTGCCTCGTTACAACTGAGTAACCGAGGTGGACGGCGCAAGGTAACGGTATACGACGAGCAGGAGTATTGCACCGACAACCGACATGATGAGTCCGGTAGGCTCTCCTTCCCCATATAGACCCAAGACACGTCCGATGAGTGAGCCTACTAGTGCGCCGGCCACACCCAGCACGCTCGTGACGACGAATCCAGCGGTGTCCCGGCCTGGCATGAGTGCGCGGGCGACGAGTCCGATGAAGAAGCCGATGATGATGGTCCAAATGATAGTCATAACACCCCTCTAGTTCCATATCCGTAGTGGTATCTGAATCGGCTATATGAGAACGCGATTACGAGGGATGCCCGTATGCCCCCGCTCATAGATCTCCGCCGACTCGCACGAGTTTGATGCACAATAAGCTCTCTGATTCGAGCATGCGCAGGTGCAGATAAAACGAACGACCGAGCGGTCGAAAGGCCGCTCGGTCGGCGTGAGTCGCATGCTTCTTGTTTGTAAACCCTTCTCATTCATTTTTTTCAAAAGTGAATGAGGCTGGGTTTATCGATCCCTTACCCTACCGCAGCAGGCAGAACGTCTCGAAGTTCCTGCACCTGTCGTTCGAGGTCAGACGGGATTAATGCTGTCAGCGAGGGTTTGCGTGCTCCGTAAAAGGCGCTCTCGTCGTCCTCGTCGCGAGTAATGCTGACGCCATCGACGCTAGCGCCTGCGAACAGTCCCTCCGTTCGGCGGTACACGACAACTTCGGCTTGGCGTGGCTCGAAGGTGCGATCGAAGCTTCCGGCAACAGCGCTCATCTCCCCTCCGACCCGAAATTCGCCGCGGCGCAGGGCGTCCTGCGCCTTGTCTCCCGTTATGAACAGAACCATGTCAGCTGACTTGTACCCTGCTTGGAGGCCTATGCTCCCCCCAGTGAGGTTGAGGAACATCGGATTCTCCCAAGTTCCCTGAGCGGTCTTGCAGAAGCCAACGCCATCGCTGTGGGTTCCCCCGACACCGAGTGATACGGTTCTGGTATCCGGAAAAATAGCCACGCACTTTGCGCTTTTGAGCACGCTTGCAGGGACCTTCTGCTCTGGAGATTCCGAGATCGCTTTGTACACCTCGGTAGAACGCTGTAGTGAGCGTTCAGCCTCCTTAAATGAGCTCGAGGAGCGATCGAGCGCTCGGTCTTGGGCTACGGTGTCGATGAGTGGTAGTAGCGGTACAGCGAGAGAAAGCAGAGTTGCTTTTACCAATAGTTTGCCTTTCATAAAGTTTCTCCTTACTCCTGATATCGGGATAAACATAGACGGTGCAAAGGTTCACCGCCGTACGCGTAGGTCGCCATGACTGCGGTCAGTCGCTTTCAGGGGATTGCCAAGCAGGGTGTGGGAGCTGTCACGAAATTCGTTCACGGCCAATAGTGTAGCTGCGTGTGGCGCTACGCGGGCTCTACCAGTACCTCGGGGGGCTCAGCCGCACCGGTAGCGAATGGAAAATAGATCAATCCGTCGAACTGCTCGACAGGTCGAATAATCGTGAACTCGTTGCGGTATACGAGGGACCCAGTTGAGCGAAATCTGATCGGATTGGCCAATAACTCCGAGAGCTCCGGATTCGACCGAGCTTCCTTGATATCGAAGAGCTTCGGTGTTCGATCGCAAGGCTCATGAAGGAGCCTTTCTAGACTCACCGCGGGAGGGGGCTCGGCAACGAATATCTCTCGGCGCGCAGCCGAGGCATGTGCCAGACTCCGTGTTGAACCGCCTCCCGTGGCTGTTACGAGAACGGAGTAGTTTGCGTCTCCAACGGCTCTTCGTACATGGTACCCCATACCGTAGGAGAATACGCCGGGTGCACCGTAGGAGACATGCGCGCTGTGCGCCAGTACGACCGCTCGCTGCTCTGGAGCAAGTCGCGAGGTCTCATCGAGGATCGTCTCCGCCATGAGTTCGTCTCGTACGTCGGAACGGGTCAACTGATCTGATTGAAAGCTTCGAGCGCTGAACTGCAAGTGTTTGGTAGCGAAACGGAGTGCGCGCTCGAGAGTCTCTCTATCGAAAAGCGCTTGCTGAAATTGAACTGCCTGTGAGCTCAGCTCGTGGGCGAGTTTCAGCAATACCTGTGCGTCAGACATACTCAGCGGTGGCTGAGTCTGTACGCCTGTAGCCTGCTGCGTGCCTGGGAGCGTAGTCTTCAGTTTCGCAGCCACCACCGCTGCTTGAATGCACCATGCGCGCAACCCGGCTACCGGTTCACCGTGATCTTTCATGTAGTTCATGAGGAGTGGCAGACACCCGTCGTTTTGCGGGTCTATTCCTACGAACAGGACCCTGTCATCAGGGTGCTGGAGGTTCCAGGTTCGGATAAAGCCCAAAAGATCCGAGATAGCGGCGTTGTGCCACGTCACAAATGGGTGGCTGTGGATGAAATGCAAAAGCTTCTCGGCTGGATGATGGAGGAATTCCTCAGCGTACAACCCATACGCCATCGGTAATTCGAGTAGTACCAGACGTGCTTGACTGTACGTTATCAGCTGCTTCGTAATATCGGCTTGTACCCGAAAAAACTCCTCGGTGCCATGCGTGCCCTCGCCGATTCCAACGATCTTGGCAGATTCGACGAAAGCGGGCAGCCAATCATGCAGTTGCGAGGAATCGTAAGGCCGAGCGACGGTTCGCAGCAGCTCGGCATATCTCGACCCGTATTCGCAGGGTAAGCAGGCAGAACTCAATGCATGCCCATTGCAAGCATCCTTTGGTTTCTCCAATGCTTTCTCTGGTAATCGGGAAAACAAGCGTAGGCACCCCTTGGCACATGCGTGAGCACTCACAATGAGAGCTTAATGGCTGACGGTTGTTTAAGACCTTTTTAAGAAGGATACGAGACCTTTCACTTTCAACTGGAAGGGAGAGAAATCAGAAGCAGGCCGGAGAGCTGCAGTGCCCGGAGCGTTCCAGTACACGGGATGTTAGTGCTGCTGCAACCGGGCATGCTCTCGATCATGCAACGAGAAGGCCAGAGGTTTTGGAGCTGGCACCCGGACTTGAACCGGGAACCTACTGATTACAAATCAGTTGCTCTGCCAATTGAGCTATGCCAGCGAAACGACGCAATTCTGAGGATCATAGCAGACAACGCGCCGAACGCCTAACGTACCCGCCAAGGGAGAAAATTTCAATTCCTCAAAATCTCTCCAAGGGGGTGTATTTACTTGAGGTAGCTAATTGACCATAATGCCGCCCGTTGGAGACCTGTGCCCATGTAGCTCAGTCGGTAGAGCACTTCCTTGGTAAGGAAGAGGTCACGGATTCGAGTTCCGTCGTGGGCTCCATTTTCAACGATCACTCATTTCTCAGATGGTGAGGTGCCCGAGTGGCTAAAGGGGGCAGACTGTAAATCTGCTGGCTACGGCCTACGGTGGTTCGAATCCACTCCTCACCACCATCCGTCTTCTCGCGCTGACGGTGCGCCAGTGCAATGCGCGATGACTCTCCCGGGGCAGATGTTCCAATTTCTGAAACTTGTGTTATCCTCCGGCCGACTTACGGTCGTAGCTCAATTGGTAGAGCAGCGGATTCCAAATCCGCAGGTTGGGGGTTCGATTCCCTCCGACCGTGCATGTCAGTGTCGAGTAGACCAGCCTGCAGGAAGGCTTGCCCCCTGCACGTCTCCTTGGCCGTGGATGTCCTAAAAGACTCTCTCTCTCTCTTTCTCTCTCTGTAGATGACGCACCTGATGGAAGAGCTAGCCTCGGTAGAAAACGTTCCAGATGCACTGCAAGAGGCACGGAGTCGCTCTCCGCTCTGGATGGTCAGCCAGGAGCCGCTTCTCAACGACCTGGTCGTATACCTCGCAGGCATTCGAGAATCCTTGCTGAAGGATCCGAGCCGTCTTGAGGATCTCGTATTTTCGAGAGCGCACCTGCGGCAGTGTCGAGCGGCGTTCGATCGCATGATTCGGCGAGGCGAGGAGAGTTTACACCGCTTGTGTGAGCTCTTGTGCAACGACTTTTTCGAGCAGTACCAGCTCCAGAGCGTAGTGATAGGAGAGGTGCCATCGAATGGTGAGCGTTTCACCCTCACCCAACTGATTTCACGCCAAGACCTGTACTCGACGATCGATCTGGATCTCGGAAGTCGACAACTACGTAAGCTTCAGTACTTTGACGGAGAGTCATGGTTGGCGCCGACCCTGGTTGCAAATGTGGTCGAGTACCAACCCACCGAGCCTAACCTCCACAACGTGTACAAAGTAATCAGTCGCATCAAGGCCGAGGAGGAGCTTTGGAACAAGGTAGTGGACGAGATCTTCGGGCTCGATGCATTGGTCAAAAAAGATAAACAGCTCCGTCATTTGAGCCGTTACGTCAAAGATATATTTGGTATCAAGATCGTAGTTGGGACGCCGAATGAGGCCCTCAGTCTGCACAACAAGCTCGAAAGCCTCGCGTTCAGCGGAGAGCAGCTCGAGCTAGTCGGCATGCGGGGTGAAGAGGGCACCCACCGGCTTACGTTCTTGGAAACGAAGAACTACCTGCGCTCATTCGAGAAGGATAGTGGTTGGGAGGCGATGAAATCGGTGGTGCGCTGGGGTGGTCGCATGTTCGAAATTCAGGTCCAGCCGTTGCGTAACTTTTGGCGTGAGCGTGAATATCTGACCCGTGAAAGCCATGCCGGGTTCAAGAGTCAACGCGAGCAGATCCGTCAACAGGTCTCTGCTCAGGTGCCGCTCTTTGGCTTTTATCAAGCGCTGCTGAAATGGCTCTTTCAGAACCCAGATGGGCCAGCTCCGGTCTTCCAAGGGGTTTCGATAATCTTGAGGGATTAGTTTGGTTCAACGCGCTTCTCAAAGCCCGTGTCAACCAACACCCCGAGAACAGCCTGAAACCGGTGAGCGCTGTAGTTTAAATCCAACCAAACGGCGTCGTTGATAAGAATATACATCATGGCTATACTTGAATAAAGTGATCAAGATTGGTACCCTACGGGGCCAGCTCAGTATAAGTAAAATAATGAGCCCTTGGGGGGACTTAAGGGTTCGCAAAAGGGTAATCTTGAGCAGTTCGGCAAAGCTGAATGGAGTAGGAAGTATCGTGCGGGAACTCCGCACTGGAAGGCAACAGAGAGAGTATGAGTACGGACGTTCTCGATACCTTTACGAGTCAAGAATACAAGTACGGTTTCTACACCGACGTAGAGGCGGACTCCGCACCTCCTGGACTGAACGAGGAGATCATCGCCTTCATCTCAAAGAAGAAGGGTGAGCCGCAGTGGATGTTGGAGTACCGACTCAAGGCCTACCAGAAGTGGTGCCAGATGAAGGAACCTCACTGGGCCTTCGTTGAGTATCCTGCAATTAACTACCAAGAGATCGTGTATTACTCGGCCCCCAAGAGGGCCGAGGGGCCTAAGAGCCTCGATGAAGTTGATCCGGAGATCCTCGAGACCTACAAGAAGCTGGGAATTCCGCTGCATGAACAGAAGGCCCTTGCAGGAGTAGCAGTCGATGCCGTGTTCGACTCGGTGTCGGTGGTGACCACCTTCAAAAAGCAGCTCGAAGAGGTCGGAGTGATCTTCTGTTCGATGTCCGAGGCGATTCAGCACCACCCAGAGCTCGTTCAGAAGTATCTCGGCTCGGTGGTACCTGCTACGGATAATTTCTTCTCGGCGCTCAACTCGGCGGTGTTTACCGATGGGTCGTTCTGTTACATCCCCAAGGGGGTTCGATGCCCGCTCGAGCTCTCGACCTACTTCCGCATCAATGCGGCCAAAACTGGCCAGTTCGAGCGCACCCTGATCATCGCCGATGAGGGCAGTTACGTGAGCTACATGGAGGGGTGTACCGCTCCGATGCGAGACGAGAATCAGCTGCATGCTGCCGTGGTCGAACTCGTGGCGCTCGAGGGCGCTCACATCAAGTATTCTACGATCCAGAATTGGTATCCCGGTAACAAAGAGGGTGAGGGCGGTATCTACAACTTCGTCACCAAGCGTGGTCTGTGTGCGGGTAACAACTCAAAGATCTCATGGACTCAGGTCGAGACCGGCTCCGCTATCACCTGGAAGTACCCCAGTTGTATCCTGAAAGGCGACAACGCGGTCGGCGAGTTTTACTCGGTAGCGATCACCAATAATCGGCAGCAAGCCGACACGGGAACCAAGATGATCCATATCGGAAAAAACACCAAGAGCACGATCGTGTCGAAGGGTATCTCAGCCGGTAAGAGCCAGAATGCTTATCGCGGTCTCGTGAAAATCATGAAGAGTGCCGAGGGAGCCAGGAACTTCTCTCAGTGCGATTCGATGTTGATGGGTAACGAGTGCGGTGCGCACACCTTCCCGTACATAGAGGTGAGGAATCCTACAGCCACGGTCGAACACGAAGCGTCGACTTCGAAGATCGGTGAAGATCAGATCTTCTACTGCAATCAGCGGGGCATATCGACCGAAGATGCCGTATCGATGATAGTGCACGGTTTCTGCAAAGAGGTGTTGGCGGAACTACCGATGGAGTTCGCTGTCGAGGCACGACGGCTGCTCGAAATTAGTCTCGAAGGAAGCGTTGGATAAGCGAGGGAAGTATGAGCTTGTTGAAAATTACCGATCTGCACGCGCGTATCGAAGGAGAGGGTAGGGAGATCCTTAAAGGGATAAATCTCGAGATCAACCCGGGTGAGGTGCACGCCATTATGGGCGTCAACGGCTCGGGCAAGAGCACCCTTGCGAACATCCTCGGAGGGCGGGAAGGATACGAGGTGACGCAGGGTTCCGTGCACTTTGCCGGGCAGGAGTTGCTCGAGCTGGATCCTGAGATCAGAGCTCGAGAGGGACTCTTCATGGCGTTCCAGTATCCAGTTGAGCTACCGGGTGTGCTCACGAGCTACTTCCTTCGCACAGCGCTCAACTCCGTGCGCGAGCATCGCGGCCTTCCTGCGCTGAGCGTTCGAGAGTTCGCGGCACTTCTCAAGGAGAAGTCCAAGCTGCTCGAGCTGGGAGATGAGTTGCTCAAGCGCGCGGTCAACGAAGGTTTCTCAGGTGGTGAGAAGAAGAGGAATGAGGTGCTGCAGATGGCGGTGCTCGAGCCGAAGCTCGCGATACTCGACGAGACCGATTCCGGTCTCGATATCGATGCACTTCAGACGGTAGCCAACGGCGTGAATCAGCTGCGCTCCAAGGAGAACGGGATGCTGGTGATTACTCACTACCAACGGCTCCTCAATTACATCGTGCCGGATTTTGTGCACGTGATGATCGATGGTCGTATCGTCCGCTCTGGCGGGAAGGATTTGGCGCTCGAGCTCGAGAGCAAGGGATACAACGCCTTCAAGGATTCCGTTAGCGCATAGGAACAAGCTCATGACATCGGCAGTGACACTTCCCACAAGCGTGGATGAGGCCCAGGGCTGGGCTACTTCGGCAATCGCAGAAGCCAAACTCCGGCGCTCGGCGTGGCGTTCGGGTACGCTCGCAGCGCTCACCGCTACGGCGGAGCAGACGTGGAGCAAGGTGCTCTTTCCAACTCCGCGCATGGAGGCTTGGAAGTACACCAATCCGGAGAGGGTGGCCAAGGGTAGCTTCAAGCTTGCTGCTGCTAGTTCGGCAGTGAAACTTGTGGCTAAAGATATAGAGCACTACATGATACCCGGGCTCGATGCGCATCGCATCGTGTTGGTCGACGGAGTGTTCTCTCCAGAGCTATCGAGCCCTGGCGAGGTTTCGGGAGCGCGGGTTGCGCGAATTGCAGAATTGGCTCAGGTAACCGACGGTGAGGTGTCGATCGGGTTTTCTAACGCGCACTGTGAGGAAGCCTTCGCAGCGCTCGCCACGGCGCTCATGGTTGATGGAGTTTCGATCTCTGTACAACCCGGGGCTCGGGTCGAAAAGGCGATTCATATCGTGCATGTGGCTACCACAGCTGCAAACAACACAGTTTGGGCTCCTCGTTTGGTTGTCGATGCGGAGGAGAACTCGCAGGTTTCGCTTGTCGAGTCGCACGTTGCGCTCGCAGGTGGGGCGTATCTCTCGTTACCCGTGACCGAGATTCGAGCAGCTCAGGGCGCGAACGTCGATTATGTGAAGTTTCAAAACGAGTCGCGGGATGCCTTCCACGTTTCGACAACGTGCGTTGATCAGGGCAGGGACGCTCACGTTCGCACACACATCTTCTCTTTCGGAGGGGCGTTAGTGCGTAACAATGCGACGGTAGACTTGAAAGGCAGTGGTTCGAATGGAGTGATTAACGGCCTCTCTGTTCTGAGTGGTTCTCAGCACGTGGACAACACGACCCTGATTCACCACATTGAGCCTGCAGCAGAGAGCCGCGAACACTTCAAGGGGATCTACGCCGACGATAGTCGCGGGGTGTTTTCAGGTACCATCACGGTCGAAAAGATCGCTCAGAAGACCAATGCGTTCCAATCGAACCAGGCTTTGCTGCTTTCGCCCTCTGCTAGTATCGAGACCCGTCCGCAGCTCAAGATCTGGGCAGATGATGTTAAGTGTACCCACGGTGCTACGGTTGGGCAGCTCGACGCCGATGCGCTTTTCTACCTGCGCTCGCGAGGGATATCTCGCGACATCGCGCGTAATTTTCTAATCCACGCCTTCGCCAGCGAGGTTTTGATCTCTGTCGAGGATGTGAAGGTGAGGGGGTATCTGGAAGGAGTGCTCTCGGGGGTTTTGGATACGTTGGCGCGGGTGTAAAGCTTCTCGCTGCGAAGCGGTGATGAACCTTCTGCCCCTTGCCCGAGGTGTCCAGGAGCCAGACAAGAGGGCTCACAGAGAGCGCGGGTGGCGGCTGCTCGAAACGGTGGTTTCATTCCAACATGCTCGTGTTGGAGAGAGGTAGAAATGATAGGTTGCCCCCTTTCCCATCTCTAGCCGGCCTCGGCGTGCTCTTTGTGCTCCCACAACAACAGGCCAGCTGGTTCCATGCGCGAGGAATAGCTACAGAGAGAGCGGTGAGACGGGAATAGGGGGATAGATGCAAAATTAGACGCGCTACGCCTACAGGGTCCTCTCGTGAGCTCTGCAAGGGATGGACTGGCCCTCTTGTGTTCCCCCTTCGTTGTGTCCCACCCCTTCCCCCTACCCATTTGCTCCAGCCCCAGAATTTTGGTAACGTCGCCCGCGCTTCTACGTAAAACAGAGCCGCGCTAAGATGGTACATCTGGGTCAAAGTGATCCACAGTGCCGTAGCGTTGTGTTGCCAAAAAGGGGCTTGAGCTCCTTCTAAGGCACCGAATTTACTTGCTTAAGTGAGTGGGGTTAGGATGAGTGAAAAGGCTGCCGGAGGATCATCTGGCTCGTTAGTGTCTCGGAGTAGGAACTACCTTACCGAGAGCTACGATGAGCTCAAGAAGGTCCAGACCCCTACGCGCCAAGAGGCCTTCCGACTCACGTTGGTTGTGCTGATGATTATCGTGTTTATCTCGCTGTGCCTCTTTCTGATGGACATGTCGTTCAACTGGGTGATGGGAAAGCTTATTGGGTAGGGCGAAATGAGTTTGATGGAACCTAATATGGAAGCAACTACTACTGAACCTAAGATGAACTGGTACGTCGTTCAGGCCTACGCCGGCTTTGAGATGAAGGCCAAGCAGGCGCTCGAGGAGCGTATCCGCCTCAACAACTTGACCAATCTCTTCGGAGAGGTGCACGTTCCACAGGAGACAGTTGTGGAGCTTGTTAAGGGCCAGAAGAAGACCTCGACCCGCAAGTTCTTCCCTGGATACATCCTGGTTCAGATGGTGATGAACGAGGAGACCTGGCATCTGGTGAAAGAGACCCCAAAGATCTCCGGCTTCGTGGGAGACGCTACCGCGCCTCAGCCGATGAGTGAGGAGGAGGTAAAGCGGATCTTCAGCCAGGTAGAGGAGGGCGCCGCCTCACCGCGCTCCAAGATGAATTTCGAGCAGGGCGATGCCGTAAAGGTGATCGATGGTCCGTTTGCGGAGTTCAACGGCACGATCGAAGAGGTACGACCGGAGAAGGGCAAGGTCAAAGTGTTGATCAGCATCTTCGGCCGTGCTACTCCAGTCGAGCTCGATTTCATGCAGGTGGAGAAGGCTTAGTAGGCCCTAAGGTCTACCAAGCTGCTACGCATAATCTTGTCGTAAGTACCTGATTCAGGACGCTTCTTACTGCGACATGAGCTAAGCAGAGCACTGCTTGTTCAGGGGAAACGTTTGTTCAGGAGAAAGTAGTACAGATGAAAGAGATTAGTACCACAATCAAGTTGCAAGTTACGGGCGGACAGGCCAACCCTGCTCCTCCGATCGGCCCGGTTCTCGGTCAGCACGGCGTGAACATCATGGAGTTCTGCAAGCAGTTCAACGCCAAAACCCAGAAGCAGCAAGGTGAGGTAGTTCCTGTAATCATAACGGTTTACAAGGATCGTTCATTCACCTTTGAGCTGAAGACGGCGCCGGTCTCGTACCTGATCAAGAAAGCTTTGAAGCTCGACAAGGGCTCAGCGGTCCCGAACAAGGACAAGGTAGGGAAGATAACCAAGGCTCAGGTGTATGAGATCGCTAAGCAGAAGATGTCGGATCTCAACTGCTACGACGAGGAGGCAGCCTTCAAGATCGTTGCAGGAACTGCCAGAAGCATGGGAGTTGACGTTATCTAATTGACCCCCAGATATTGACTTATTTTCGGTTACTTCCTAGGCTACGCGCTCCCTGCTTCAGCCTGTTGAAAAGGGGCGTTTATGAGCTGTGTCGAGCCGATTTGGCGCTCTTTCGAAGGGTCGCTTAGGTCGGTGCAACGAGGTTGCCGAGAGCTCAACAAGAATTTTAAGTCGCATTTAGAGTAGTTATGGCCCGCAAGAAAGAAGGTAAAAGGATGCGCGAGCAGCGCGCCAAGGTGCAAGCTGAGAAGTTGTACAGCTTGGAAGAGGGGTGCCAGCTGGTAGCGAAGACGGCTTCGGCCAAGTTCGATGAGACCGTAGAGGTGTCGATTCGTCTCGGAGTTGACCCCAAGAAGGCTGACCAGAACGTGCGTGGGTCGATACCGCTCCCTAACGGCCTCGGTAAGTCTATCCGCGTAGCCGTGTTCGCCAAGGGTGAAAAGGCCCAAGAGGCACAGGCTGCAGGCGCTGACATCGTTGGTGCTGATGACCTCGCAGAGAGGATCAAGGGCGGGTTTTTCGAATTCGACAACGTGGTAGCCACCCCTGATATGATGGCGCAGGTCGGTAAGGTCGGTAAGCTCCTCGGCCCCCGAGGGTTGATGCCGTCCCCGAAGGTTGGAACGGTGACCTTCGATGTCGCGGAAACTGTAAAGTCCCTTAAGTCCGGGCGGGCTGAGTACCGCGTTGATAAGGCGGGAGTGATACACGCGGCCGTCGGGAAGGCCTCCTTCGGGGGTGAGAAGATACTCGAGAATGCACAGGCGCTCTTCAATGCGATTAACAGGGCGAAGCCCTCGAGCAGCAAAGGTGTGTACCTGCAGGCAGCCTCCCTGTCGTTGACGATGGGGCCTGGTGTGGCGATCGATGTAGCACCGCTCAGAGCATAAGGAGTTTGAGGAATATGGATAGAGCTGAAAAGCAAGCTGAGCTGGATACGTTGATAGACAGCTTCTCACGCGCCAAAGTGACCGTATGTGCCGATTATCGTGGTCTCACAGTGGCCAAGATGACTGAGCTACGGCGGGAGCTTCGCCGGTCAGGGTCGGGTGCGCGCGTTGTTCGTAACACGTTGGCTCGGCTCGCTGTAGAGCGGGTAGAAGCCGGTCGCGGTGGGGCCAAGGATGAGGTCTCGAAGTTTCTCGATTCTATGGACGGGCCGACGTTGGTCGTGTACTCGTTCGAGGACCCAATCAACCCGACAAAGGTCCTGGCGAAGTTCGCCAAGGGTAACCAAGACAAATTTCGAGTGAAAGGATGTTGGCTGGACGGCGCGTATGTCGATGCGGCTGGTGTGGATGCTCTGTCAACCATGCCGGGTCGCGAGGAGACGTTCGCTATGTTGCTCAGCCTCATGCAAGCGCCTGCTACTCGCCTCGTCCGTGTGCTCTCAGAGCCTGGTGCGCAGGTGGCTCGGGTTGTTGAGGGGTACCGGAAGAAGCTCGAAGGGGGGTCAGCTGCTGCGTAGGGGTAGCTGGGTCCGTTAGGTAACACTTATTTTTGTTGTGTCGTTAGGAAAGGAGTAAAGCCATGACTGAAGCGTCTGGAGTTTCGTTCGAAGGCGTCGTTGAGTACATCAAGGGCATGTCCCTCATGGATGCTGCCAAGATGGTTAAGCGTCTCGAGGAGGAGCTCGGCGTGAGCGCTGCTGCTCCGGTAGCAATGGTAGCTGGTGCTGCCCCTGCCGCTGGTGCTGCCGCAGCCGAGGAGAAGACTGAGTTCACCGTTGTGCTCGATGAGGCCGGTGCTGAGAAAGTTAAGGTGATCAAGGTAGTTCGAGAGATCACCGGACTTGGCCTCAAGGAGGCTAAGGACCTGGTTGACGGTGCTCCCAAGACCGTCAAGGAGGCCGTTGCTAAGGCTGAGGCCGAGGACTTCGTCAAGAAGCTCAAGGAAGCCGGAGCCAAGGCTAGCCTCAAGTAGGTCGCTGCTCGCTCTTCGTCACGGGGTCGCTAGCGACCACCGGGACGATAAAAGGTCAGGTAAGGCGAAGGCTTTACCTGGCCGTCCGTTTTGGCCTACTATCGGGGATGCGCTCGAAAGGGTTGCGTTCCCGCAGGCGTGTTGCTAGGTATCGTGCGAGGTTGTCAAAGAACAGCAGGGCTTTAGTCGGTGCGGCGAATCCCGAGAGCCAGGGACGAGCAGCATCAGCGGGCCGGGGCTTTGCCCTCGAAGATACCGATTGTCGAATCCCGTCAGGTAATGATCCAGATTTTCTGGCCATTCACATTCAGGGTACAGGCGTAGTCAGCTCACGCGGCCCGACTCGGGGCCATGTGGGCTTTTTGCCTTTAAAAGTCACTTACGTATGACATCAAAAATCAAGACCAACCTTCGCCTCCGTAGAAGCTACACCAAGATCGGCGAGATCGCCGAGATACCGAACCTCATCGGTATACAGAAAAGCTCCTACGAGAGATTTCTCCAATCCACGGTTGATCCTGAAAAGCGCGAGGACGTGGGTCTCCAGAAGGTCTTTAAGTCGGTCTTCCCAGTGCGGGACTACAACAACACCGCCTCTCTAGAGTTCGTTGCGTATCAGCTCGGCACACCCAAGTACGACATGGACGAATGCCGCGACCGTGGCATGACATGGGCGGCCCCGCTGCGAGTAACGATCCAGTTGGTTTTGTGGGACGTGAACCCCGAGACCGGCGCGCGTAACTTGAGCGCCCTCAAAGAGGACGTCGTGTACTTTGGAGAGATCCCGCTCATGACCGAGCGCGGAACCTTCATGATCAACGGAACGGAGCGTGTCATAGTGAGCCAGCTCCACCGCTCCCCGGGTGTGTTCTTCGACCATGATGACGGGAAGAGTCACGTTTCAGGAAAGTTGCTCTATTCGGCTCGTGTCATCCCGTACCGTGGTTCGTGGATCGATTTCGAGTTTGATGTCAAAGATATCTTGCACGTGCGTATAGATCGTCGCCGCAAACTCAACGCGACCGTTCTTCTGCGTGCGCTCGGAATGTCTTCAGACGACATCTTGGGGGCCTACTACAAAACCGACACAGTCGTGTTCGGTAAGAGGGGGCTCGTTACCAAGGAGTTCAAGGTCGACCAACTCGAGGGCCAGAAGGCCTTCCGCGAGATCAAAGGCGCAGGCAAGGTACTGGTCAAACAGGGTGGTAAGTTCAACAAGGCGGTGCTTCGCCGTCTCCGAGAAGCGGAGGTCGCAGAGATCGAGATCAGCCCTGAATCCGTACCTGGCATGGTAGCGGCAGAGACCGTCGTCCAGGCAACAGAGAATGTGGTCAATCCGAAGACCGGCGAGGTCATCGCCGAGCAGGGTGAAGTTCTAATCGGATGGGAGGTAATCCGCGAGCGTATCGGAACGTCTGTTCTCGAGCTCGACGAGAAGGATGCCAAGGAGCTGTGCTCGAACTTCCAGGTGATCGTCAATGCTGGTGATGAGCTCACCGCTGACAAGATTAACGCCAAGGGAGAGGTTGTCACCAAGGGAAATATAACGCTGCAACGAGAGCTCGGTCTCGACCGCATTCGGGTGCTGTACCTCGATGATCACCACATCGGGGACGCGCTCTGGAAGACCCTCGTGTCGGACAAGATGGCAGGTGACAGCAGTCTTTATTCACGCTTGTCCGGGCGCCCGACCATCGACAGTCTGATTGAGATCTACCGGCGTCTGCGACCTGGTGATCCTCCACGGCCAGAGACCGCACAGGCGACCTTCAAGAACCTCTTTTTCAACGCCGATAGATACGACCTCTCGGATATCGGGCGTTACAAGATGAACCATAAGCTCTACATCTCGCAGGGCCGTGAGGCTCCGCCGATGGATCAAGGGGTGCTGTCGCCAGACGATATCAAGGAGACGGTGCGGTACCTCTTGGAGCTGAGAAATTCCACGGACGGACAGCGGTACTCGATCGATGACATCGATCACCTCGGGAATCGCCGAGTTCGAGCGGTCGGTGAGCTGATCGAGAATCAGTACCGCATCGGCCTCGTACGCATGGAGCGAGCCGTGAAAGAGCGGATGGGTATGCAGGACATCGATACCCTAGTTCCGCAGGACCTCATCAACTACAAGCCGGTTGCGGCTGTGGTGAAGGAGTTTTTCGGATCGTCGCAGCTCTCTCAGTTCATGGATCAAACGAACCCACTTTCGGAGATTACTCACAAGCGTCGTCTGTCGGCCCTCGGACCAGGTGGTCTCACCCGTGACAGGGCCGGCTTTGAGGTGCGTGACGTTAATCCGACGCACTACGGTCGTATCTGTCCGATTGAGACGCCGGAAGGTCCCAACATCGGCCTCATCGCTTCGTTGGCGGTGTACGCTCGTGTGAATGAGTTTGGATTCGTAGAGACTCCCTATCGCGTGGTCGACAACAGCCACCGAGTTACGGGGGATATCGTGTACCTCTCGGCTTTGGAGGAGGAGCGTGAGACGATCGCCCCAGCTTCCATTGCGATGGGGGGCAAGGGCGAGATGACAGAGGCCTCCGTTCCGGTTCGACGCAACGGTGAGTACCTGCTCGTTCCGCCTGTCGAGGTCTCCAAGGTCGATGTAAGCCCGAAACAGATCGTGAGCGTTGCGGCTTCGCTGATTCCGTTCCTCGAGAACGACGATGCGAACCGCGCACTGATGGGATCAAACATGCAACGTCAGGCAGTTCCGTGTTTGAGGGCACAGGCTCCGCTGGTCGGAACTGGTATGGAGTACGTTGTAGCGCGCGATTCTGGTGCGACGATCGTTACCAAGCGTGCAGGGCGTGTCATGTCGGTTGAGTCCGAGCGCATCGTAATCAAGAGCGATACGCTGACCGACGATCCGCTCGATACCGGTGTCGATATTTACAAATTGGTCAAGTATCGACGCTCTAATCAGAATACCTGTATCACACAGCGTCCAATCGTCGCTGCGGGTGAGAAGATAGCTTCTGGCGAGATCATCGCGGACGGTCCGAGCACGGACATGTCGGAGCTCGCGCTCGGGCAGAACTGTCTCGTCGCTTTCATGCCGTGGAACGGGTACAACTTCGAGGACTCGGTGTTGATCAGCGAGAACTTGGTGAAGAATGACGTCTTCACGTCGGTTCACATCGAGGAGTTCGAGTGTATCGCTCGGGATACGAAGCTCGGAAAGGAGGAGATCACTCGCGATATCCCTAACGTCGGTGAAGAGGCTCTCAAGAATCTGGACGAGTCGGGAATCATCCGTATCGGTGCCGAGGTCAAGCCAGGTGATATCCTGGTGGGCAAGATCACGCCGAAGAGCGAGACGCAGCTCAGTCCGGAAGAGAAGCTCCTTCGTGCCATCTTCGGTGAGAAGGCAGGAGAGGTCCGCGACAGCAGTTTGAAGCTCCCGCCCGGAGTAGAGGGAACTGTCATCTCGGCTCAGGTTTTCTCACGTAAGGGAACTGACAAGGACGAGAGAACGCTGGAGCTCGAGAAGCGTGATATTGCGCGCCTTGAGCAGGACCAGCGTGATGAGATCAACATTTTGCGCGATGCAGCCATGAGAGAGATCTCTTCGCTGCTGACCGGCAAGAAGACCGCTGCTCGTCTGGTCGACGACAAGCGGACGCAGCTGATCGCCAAGGATGTCGAGATCACCTCAGAAGTTCTTACCTCCGTTCCGTTCGAGTATCTCCGTGATATTCAGGTCGGGGATGAAGCGATTCAGGAGCAGATCAACAAAACGGTCGTTCGTACCGGGCAGTTGATCAACAACAAGCGTGCACACCTGAACGAGAAGATCAAGCGCCTCAAGGAAGGGGACGAGCTTGCACCGGGCATCATTAAGATGGTGAAGGTCTTCGTGGCCATCAAGCGTAAAATCCAGGTAGGTGACAAGGTCGCAGGACGCCATGGAAACAAGGGAGTTCTCTCGCGAGTTCTTCCGCAGGAGGATATGCCGTACCTGGCTGACGGAACGCCGGTCGACATGGTGCTCAACCCTCTTGGCGTGCCTTCACGAATGAACGTCGGGCAGATCCTCGAGACCCATCTTGGGTGGGCTTCGTACATGCTCGGTCGTCGGATTCGTGAGATCCTCGAATCAGTGGTTGATCCGCTCACAGGAACCGACCGCATCGAGACCACGCCGCAGAGCAAGAAGGATGCAACTGCACAGATTCGCAACATCCTACTCACGGCGTACAAGGGTAGCTCGCACGCCAAGTTCGTTGAATCGCTCAATGACGGGGATCTTCTCGAGCTCGCTCGCCGCGAGATGAGTGGAGTTCGCGTCGCCACCCCGGTGTTCGATGCCGCGCGTGAGAGCGAGATCCGTGAACTGTTGGCTTTTGCAGGAGTTCCAGAGGACGGCAAGGTTCAGTTGTACGACGGTCGTACCGGTGAGCCGTTCGCTGAGAAGGGCACGGTTGGAGTTATGTACATGTTGAAGCTCGACCACTTGGTCGACGACAAGATTCATGCTCGTTCAATCGGACCTTACTCGCTTGTTACCCAGCAGCCGCTTGGTGGTAAGGCGCAATTCGGAGGACAAAGGCTCGGAGAGATGGAGGTGTGGGCGCTCGAGGCATACGGCGCCGCGTACACGCTCCAAGAGTTCCTTACGGTCAAATCCGACGATGTAGCCGGAAGAACAAGGATGTACGAGTCTATCGTCAAGGGCGAGCACGTACTCGAGCCGGGTCTGCCTGAGTCCTTCAACGTAATGATGAAGGAGCTCCAGTCACTCTGTCTCGATGTCGAGCTCGTCGAGGAGAAAGACGACCAGGAGGCGATCGAAGCGCCTACTGCGACCGAGACCGGTACCGAGAGCGCGGCCATCTAGGATTGGCTGTTGATGGGCGGCCGCCCCTCCCGTAAAGGAGAGGGGCGGGCCGGCCCTTTGATTTCAAAAGAGGGGATGACACATGGACGATTTATTTAGTTTGTTCGAACGACCCAAGAATCCGATCAAGTTCAATGCTCTCAAGATCTCGCTTGCGAGCCCAGAGAAGATCCGGAGTTGGTCGTTTGGCGAGGTTACCAAGCCCGAGACGATCAACTATCGTACGCTCAAGCCTGAGAGGGACGGGTTGTTTTGTGCCAAGATCTTCGGTCCAGTGAAGGACTACGAGTGTATCTGTGGTAAGTACAAGCGTCTTCGTCATCGTGGAGTGGTGTGCGAGAAGTGCGGTGTCGAGGTTATTCAGTCCAAAGTTCGCCGCGAGCGTATGGGGCACATCGAGCTGGCGTGTCCGGTTGCGCACATCTGGTTCCTCAAGAGCTTGCCGAGTCGTATCGGTAACATCCTCGATCTGACCCTGCGTGATCTGGAGAAGGTGCTTTACTTCGAAAGCTACGTAGTCATCGAGTCCGGGAAGACGAATCTCAAAGCGGGAGATCTGCTCAACGAGCGTGAGTACCGTACCGCTCGCGAGGAGTTCGGCTCGGGTTTCGAAGCCGGCATGGGCGCAGAAGCTATCTTCACGTTGCTCAAGAACATCGATGTCGATGGTCTGTGTGCCGAGCTGCGCGAGGAGATGAGGGATGTCACCTCGGAGGCAAAGAAGAAGAAGCTCGCCAAGCGTCTGCGTGTGCTCACGTCATTCCAGCAGAGTTCGAATCAGCCTGAGTGGATGATTCTCACGGTGGTTCCGGTAATCCCACCCGACCTCCGTCCACTCGTTCCACTCGATGGTGGGCGTTTCGCGACGAGCGATCTGAACGACCTCTATCGCCGAGTCATCAATCGCAACAACCGATTGAAGAGGCTCATAGAGCTCAATGCACCTGATATCATCATCCGCAATGAGAAGCGCATGCTTCAAGAGTCGGTCGATGCGCTCTTCGACAACGGTCGTCGTGGTCGCACTATCACCGGCCCGAACAAGCGTCCGCTCAAATCTTTGAGCGACATGCTAAAAGGTAAGGGTGGTCGGTTCCGACAGAACCTGCTCGGTAAGCGAGTAGATTACTCGGGCCGTTCGGTAATCGTAGTAGGTCCGGAGCTCCGTCTGCACCAGTGCGGTTTGCCGAAGAAGATGGCGCTCGAGCTGTTCAAGCCATTCATTTACAACAAGCTCGAGGAGCGTGGTTATGTAACCACCATCAAGAGCGCCAAAAAGATGGTTGAGAAGGAGAAGCCGGTCGTCTGGGATATCCTCGACGAGGTCATCCGTGAGCATCCAGTTCTGCTCAATCGAGCTCCGACGCTCCACCGTCTCGGTATTCAGGCTTTCGAGCCGATACTGATCGAAGGCAAGGCTATTCAGCTACACCCACTCGTATGTACGGCTTTCAACGCCGACTTCGACGGGGACCAGATGGCAGTGCATGTGCCGCTCTCTATCGAAGCTCAGGTAGAGTCCCGCGTACTGATGATGTCGACCAACAACATCTTAAGCCCTGCCAACGGAAAGCCGATCATCGTTCCGTCACAGGACATCATTCTGGGTCTGTACTACATGACCCGTGAGCGTCCTTTCGCCCTTGGTGAAGACAAGGCGTACATCGGAAGCGATGAGGTCTGGCTTGCATGGCAGTCAGGGGAGACCCATCTTCAGGCGAAGATTCGGTGTCGTATCGAGGGTCAGCTCGAGACCACCACAGTAGGACGAGTGTTGTTGTATCACCTCTGTCCACGCGTGTTGCCGTTTGCAAACTTCAATCGCGTCATGAAGAAGAAGGATATCTCGAACCTGATCGACGAGTGCTTCCGTGTTGCCGGCAACAAGGCCACGGTTCTACTCGCCGACAAGCTCAAGGATACAGGGTACTACTTTGCGACCCTCTCGGGTATCTCGATCGGGATTCAAGACATGGTCATCCCAGATGCCAAGAAGGGGCTCCTCTCGGATGCCGATGAGAAGGTGTCAGAGATCGACAGTCAGTACCGTGAAGGTCTGGTGACCGCGGGAGAGCGGTACAACAAGGTCATCGATATCTGGTCGGACGTGGGAGATCGCGTCGCCGAGGACATGATGGAGACGATCTCGTCGACCGAGTTCAAGAGCGAGGTGAGTGGCGAGAAAAAGCGAGGTCCTTCCTTCAATCCGATCTTCATCATGGCCGATTCGGGTGCACGTGGATCGAGCCAGCAGATCCGTCAGCTCGGCGGAATGCGAGGCCTGATGGCCAAGCCGGACGGTTCGATTATCGAACAGCCGATTAAGGCCAACCTGCGCGAAGGTCTGACGGTTCTCCAGTACTTCGTATCCACTCACGGTGCTCGTAAAGGTCTGGCGGATACTGCTCTCAAGACCGCGAACTCCGGTTACCTCACTCGTAAGCTCGTGGATGTTGCTCAAGACAGCATCGTGAGCGAGGTCGATTGCGGTACGGCAGAAGGTCTCGAGATATCAGCCCTGATCGAGGGAGGAGAGGAGATCGAGTCGTTGGCTAACCGCATCCTTGGTCGCGTAGCAGCGGAGGATGTGCGTGATCCCATCACCAACGAGGTTCTGGTACAGCGCAACCAAGAGATCGACGAGGAGTTGTGCAACAAGATCACGGCTGCGGGTCTCGATACCCTGTTGATCCGATCGGTGCTCACCTGTGAGTCGGCGCGTGGTGTATGCGCTCTGTGCTACGGACGAGATCTCGCTCGTGGACACCTGGTCAACATCGGAGAAGCTGTCGGTGTCATTGCAGCTCAGTCGATCGGAGAGCCAGGGACACAGCTCACGATGAGAACTTTCCACATCGGAGGTGCCGCACTCGGTAGAGCTGAGTCAACCTCGCTCGAGGCACGCTATGCCGGAGCAATCAAGCTCGAGGGTGCGCGTCTTGCTCGTCGTCGCGATGGTACATCGGTCGTCATGACTCGCAAGGCAGAGATCGTCATCGTGGACAAGGCAGATGGTCGTGAGCGTGAGCGTCACCCGCTGGTGTATGGCTCTCGCCTGCGCGTGGAGGAGGGGTCAGAGGTCAAGCCTGGTGCGCTCTTGTGCGAGTGGGATCCATTTACGATTCCTATCTTGAGCGACGTGGCAGGGCGTGTCGAGTGGGTGGATGTGAGCGAGTACACGATGGAGGAGCGCACTGATGAGCGCACCGGATTCGTCGAGCGTGAAATCATCCAAGCCAAGGACAAGAGTAGCGACTTGCGTCCGCGTATCGTGGTTCACGGTGAAAACGGGGACACGCGAGTGTACAACGTCCCGGTCGGCGTGCGCCTTACGGTCGAGCACAACTCTGATATCGATGCCGGTGACGTCATCGCGAAGCGAGAGCGTGCCACCACCAAGACCAAGGATATTACCGGAGGTCTCCCACGGGTTGTTGAGCTCTTCGAAGCCCGTAAGCCGAAGGATCCAGCGGTCGTCAGCGATGTCGATGGCGTCGTAGACTTCGGAGAGGATTCACGTGGTAAGCGAAAGATCGTCGTAACACCAGATTACGGCGAGCCACGCGAGTACCTGGTAGCCAAGACCAAGCACATCGCTGTCCAGAAGGGTGACAGGGTGAAGGCTGGAGAGGTTCTCACTGATGGTGCTGTCAATCCGCACGACATCTTGAGGATTGAGGGAGTCAAGGCTCTCGCTGGTTACCTGGTGAACGAGGTGCAGGAGATCTACCGTCTCCAAGGTGTGCGTATCAACGACAAGCACATCGAGGTGATCGTTCGTCAGATGCTCAAGAGGGTCAAGATCAGTGAATTCGGCGATAGCTCTTTCCTCATCGGTGACAATGTTGAGCGCTTCCGAGTCCTCGACGAGAACCAGAGACTCGTAGCAAACGGTTCTAAGCCGGCAAGTTATGAGCCGCTACTACTCGGTATCACCAAAGCAGCACTCTCGACCGACTCGTTCGTATCGGCTGCGAGCTTCCAGGAAACGACCAAGGTGCTCACCGAGGCAGCGGTGTCGGGTAAGACCGATCACCTCCGCGGCCTCAAGGAGAACGTCATCATGGGTCGTCTCATCCCGGCTGGCTCGGGTGTCTCCGAGTACGCTGCTCGGCACGTACGTGTCGAGGGAGAGGAGCAGGAGGTCAAGAAGACCCACTCTGACTTCAAGATGGGACCGACCTCTTTGGAGAGTCTGCAAGGGCTCTTCTAGGGAACTTCTGCTCGGCGCGCTCGGCAGAGCGCGCCGGTTCCACAAAGAGAGTGCGGAGATCAACGAGGAGGAGAGAGGTATAGGGGACCAGTCGTTTCTCCCTCCGCGGCTGTGTTCCTGTGAGTTCTCCGTGCTTTCAACCCGAACCTCGATACCTACCAGCGTCAGCCGGTGAAAGGAGTCTCGTGATGGTTTCGTATTCTCACCTAGTGCCTTTTGGGGTCACTGACCGAGACCGATTCACAGCTACTCGTAAGGGAGAGATAAAACTCGGAGAGCTTCTTGGTCTGGCCACGGCGGCATCCTCAGGCTCGTTGGAGGACACGCTCGCACAGGTGGCGTCCCAAGGGGTGCGTTATGTACTCGTAGGAGTTCCCGAGGATATCGGTGTCCGAGCGAATCTCGGCCGTCCAGGGGCGAGTGCGGCGTGGGGTGCCTTTCTCGACGCGTTTCTCAATACTCAGGCTAATGAATTATTGGATCCCGAAAGGATCCTGCTCCTCGGTTCGGTCGAGCTCTCTGACCTCATGAGACAAGCGCAGGTGCTCGATGCGACGAGCCCTGATTACCCTGAAAAATTACGATCCTTGTGCTCCGAAGTCGATGAGCGTGTTGTTCCACTCATACAGGCGATAGTCGAAGCCTCGCTCGAGCCGATCATCATCGGTGGCGGGCACAATAATTCGTATCCTATTATTCGAGGGAGCGTCGAAGCGCTGCGTAAAGGTCGGGTTCAGCACGAAATCACCTGCATCAATTGCGATTCTCACCTCGACTTTAGGTGTATGGAGGGTCGGCACAGCGGTAACGCATTCACCTACGCGCATCACCAGGGATACCTTTCGGACTACCGTGTGTTCGGTGTGCACGAGGGGCTGCTCGGCGCAGAGCCCATGACACGCTTTAAGGCCGCCCATTTTCGGTATCGGAGCTATGATGAGGTCTTCGTGCGCCGAACGACGCCATGGGAACAGGCCTTGAAGAGCGAGTCTGATGAACTAGTGAGTAAGGGTAGGCGGATCGGCGTTGAGCTCGATCTGGATGTAATCGCCGGGATGCCGTCGAGTGCCCTTAGTCCGAGCGGTATCGGGCTCGAAGATGCGCTCGCCTTCGTTCACCACTTCGCATCGCGCTGCCAGTGCGTCTATATGCATTTTAGCGAAGGAGCACCGCCCTTAGGGGTCGACGGTGAGCGCAGAGTAGGGCGTGCCCTCTCCACCTTGGTATACACCTACATCAGGGCACGCGAAGGGTTTCATCGGAACGCGCCCCCGATATAGATGGCACACAGACTCGCTCGCTCGGTGAGCTGGTAAAGACCCATAACAGTACGAGGTATGCCCACGGAATCCAGGCATAGTAGTGCTGCGCGAGCTCCAGGGTATTTGCACCTACTATGGAGAGTGCCTGTATCGCAAGCAGTATGACGACGCAAATCAAGACCCGCGTTCTATTGCTCAGCGCATAGAGCGCACCTACGAGCGCTATCTGACACACGACGAGTACCGACTGGTCAAATACCCATCCGTAGTTGCACGTGCCAAGGGAGAGGCACAGAAGCGGGGGAGTTAAGCTCTCCCATCGAATGGGCTGACAGCGTCGGTAGATATATAGAGAGCATGCAAGGAAACTCACGAGAGGAATGGTCAGCATAGGCCAGGTTACCAATACGCCGCTCTGATGCTGAAGCATGAGACGAATCCATGTCACCATAGTAGCGGTCTGCCAGTCGGTGATGTGGACAGCCTGAGCGCCAACGCCTGTGACCTCCTTGGTAGTAAGCGCTTGGAGCCAATAGGTGAATCCCGACGGCCATGCAGCGCAGCACGTCAGCACCAAGAGACAGAATCCTCCGAGAGATCCTAGCAAGAATCGCGCACGCGCTTGTGACGGGAGCTGTTTCAACCACAGCACTCCTGGAACAACAAACAGGAAAAATAGGTGTGGTTTGAAGGAGAGAGGTAGCAGGGAGAGCCCGGCCAGCAAAAAAGCCCCGATTCCCTGAAAGTAGAGGAACAGAGAGATGCTGGTCGCAAATAAAATGCCGAGCTGGCCCATCTTCATCGACTGTAGAATCGGGAAGAAAAATATCGTTGCGAGCGCGCACATGAGAGGTCGTGGAACGTGCCCGCATAGAGCGCGAGGTGTCGTCATGCTGACAATCACTACCAATACGACCTGGAGTGCAAGCCACATCGAGGCCGATTGACCAAATGGTAGGGAGAGGATCGGTGAGAGGGCCAGGAAGGTCCAGGGTGGATTCCAGGAGAAGATTAAAAAATCCGACGTGCCGGTCAATGCAGACTGCATCTGGCCCAGGAGGTTGGCGTCGTAAGGATTATCTCCCCGTCGCATCAGTTGCCAAGCAGACCAGTACTGTATGAAGTCGATCGTTCCAGGGCCGCCGGGAGTGAGGCTACATGCACTCGTCACCATGAAGAGTAGCACGAGAGTTAATCCGACGATGAGCGCCCAACGCACGACTGGCATAGGGCCGATGATATCGCGCGGAGCTGCTCGGTGGAAGGTCCCCTTTTTGAAGTGGTCTTTGGCGCTTGCGGGTTTTGAGTGGGTAACACCGTGGCGTATTTCACAAGGAGTCTACTGATTGGCCCTTTTAACGAAGAGTTGGCGCTAGCTCGAGCACCTTCAGGTGAACAAGGAGGTCAGCAAGGGGGTATCATACCGATTTTCCTATGCCTCTCACCCTCGCTGCGCTCCCACGCTCTTTGTATTTCCCCTTTTTTGTGGCTCCTCGTGAAAAGGAATCTACTTGTGTCACAGATACACGTATCCGAAAGGGCTAGCAGTTCATTATTGGCGCTACCGGGTTTTTAAGTGGGTGACGTGCGATGTTTTTCGCAAGGAGCCTGGTGATTAAGCTCGAGCGGGGAGTTGGGCCTGGCTCAAGCGCTTG
>JBBAUR010000050.1:0-26354 GCA_040398075.1 Bdellovibrionota bacterium
TGAATCATTTCGAGAAGCGAAAAAGGTCTTGTTTTCTTTGGTTTCTGTCCTGGCGCACAGAAACTAGCCACACCGCCACCTTCTGCCCAACAGCTTGGGGAAGCGAGGCGTTATTTATCCTCTCGCTGTGCTGTTTGGCCATACATGCCAATAAGTTCGATATTCGCGGGAAAATCTTAGCCGCAGAACCTCAAGCCTTCCTCAGTACCGCTCCGATTACCGCTTAGGTCCGTAGCGGTTTGATTGTCTGGATGGTGGTATGCGTCTGACTTTTCCTGGTCTCCGGTGGCTTGCGTATGGCGCTCTTTTGGCTGTAACCATACCACTAGGATATCTGTTTGATTCGCGAGCCTGCGCCGAAACCTTCAGGGCACAGCTTATCGAGGGAACCCCCACGAGCGAACTGGATTATCCATACGTCGCGCGCTTGAACTACGAAGGTGATCTGCTCTGCACCGGAACGCTCATTACAACTAAACACATCTTAACGGCTGCGCACTGCTTCTTTGGGGAGGATGGGCAGAGGGTTGTGGGTAATACCGACATCCTAGCACGTTTGAACGGCCAAGAGGTGTCATCGTCCCGCATCACTATTCACCCCTCCTATAAAGCGCGCGAATCGGCCTGTGTCGATGGTGAAACGGATGCGGCGATCGTAGAGCTATCTGAAAGTATCTTCGGCGTTCAGCCAGTACCACTCTTGACGTCTCCTGTTCCCCTCGGAGCCAGCGTACTTCTGGTTGGATACGGGACCGAGGGTTCGGGCTCATTGGGGGAGGGGAACACAATTCCTGCTGTTGGTCTCGTCAATTATGGACCCACGGTTGTGGAGGGCTTTGGTGACTACCCGGGGCAGATTGACCTAAACAGCCTGTACTACTACTGGAGATTCGATGAGGGCGAGAGTAACACCGCCAGCGGTGATTCTGGTGGCCCTGCGTTCTACGACGTCGGTGGAGAGCGCTTTATTTCGGGAATTACCTGCGGAGGTGATGGTCGTGCTGAGTACGGTAGCTACAGTTGGAATACACGAGCAGATAAAATCGCGAACTGGGTAACGAGCGTCACTGGGCAAGCGCCCTCTGGCTCTAAGCCTCTGCCGGAATCCTCCCTGATAGTTTCTGGGGCATCTCTCGAGTTTTACGCGGAGAGATCGGATTATTTGGAGGTATCAGGAGCGGTGTTCGTCGGCAATAGTTTCAATCCCCGGTCAAAAAAAGTGACGATTAGCATCAGTGATTACAGTAAGCAGTTCCGTTTGGACCGGAGGGGACAGAGCGTCGGCAGAGGTAAGAGTTACCTCAATTTACGTGGCACTTTGAAGCGCGGGAAATTTAAGGATTCCATGGTACGATTCACCCTCTTTATCGAGCACGCTTCGCTTTTTACGTTGCTTCCGGACCTCGGATTCAACGGCGGAGACGAGGCGGCGGATGGTGATCAAGTCGTACTCCCCCTGTCAGTCGCCATAAATGGTATGGAGCTGAAAGCCGAGCCAGTTCTCGAATTCAGCCTTGATTCTGAGCAGTGGGAGCTGGTCCAGTAGGGGTAGGCTGGGAAAAAATATCTGCATGATCCTCGGGTGACTGCTATCCTTGCATGAGCAGGATGTTTCAATTCAAATAGAGCAGAAAAAGAACTAAGCTCATGGCAAGCTCAAATACTGTGTCCATCTTGAAAGTAACAGATCCATTCACCGGGCAGGTACACGAAGTACAGGCTTCTTGTGAAGTGGAGTCCGCTTTTGAATGTGCACGCCAGCGATTCGAGCCGTGGCGAGCTAAATCGGTAGCGGAGCGTGTGCTCATTCTCGAGGATGCGTTCGATGCTTTTGCGGCGCGTGGCGCGGAGATGGCAACGTTGATCTCGCAAGAGATGGGAAAGCCGGTAACCCTGGCTACGTTAGAGATCAATCGAGCTATAGAAGAGTGGAAGTACATGCTCGATAATGCCGAGAGGTTTTTAGAGCCCGAGAAGGTCGATTCCGCTGAGATACATTTCGCACCTCTCGGAGTGGTGGCGGTAATATCACCCTGGAATTTTCCTGCACTCCTGCCGCTACGAGGGATCGTACCAGCACTTCTCGCTGGCAATTCAGTGTTGTTCAAGCCGTCCGAGTTGAGCCCAAGAGTGGGAATTCGCATATCTGAGATATTGAGTGGATCAACGCCGCTCGTGCCGGTGGTCGGCGGTAAAGAGATAGGTGCCCAGGTCGTGGAGCTACCTGTTTCCGCTATAGCGTTCACGGGCTCAACCGCCGTCGGTAAGGCGATTGCGCGCCAAGCCTCCTATTCGATGAAACGGCTACTCCTCGAACTTGGGGGTCTTGATGCGGCGATAGTTCTTCCGGATGCCGATGTACCCTCCGCAGCCCGTGAAATAGTCCGAGCCAACGCGCGTAACTCAGGACAGGTGTGTAATGCGGTAAAGCGTGCGTTTGTTCACGAGAGTATATACGAATCGTTTGCGGCGGCAGCATGTGAATTTGCCAGAGAGCTTAGCTACGGTGATCCACTCGATCCCAAAACTGACGTTGGACCACTCGTCTCGGAGGCGCAGCTCAAACGAGTGCGAGGTTTTTTTGACGATGCTGTCTCCAAGGGCGTACGAGTGTTCTCTGTGCCCATACCATCGCAGGGTCTTTTTTTTCCTCAAACGATACTCACCAATGTTCCAAACGATGCGCGACTTTTACACGAAGAGCCGTTTGGGCCTTTATTGCCGATTGTGTCCTTCAGCTCGGAGGACCAAGCAATTCAGATCGCAAATGACACCCGGTTTGGTCTCACCGCATCAGTGTGGACTGCTGACCCAAGCACAGCCAGCAGGATCGCCGCTCGGCTCGATGTTGGCATGGTCCGGCATAATACCCATGCAGCGATGAATTCGGGGATCCCGTGGGGAGGTTGTAAGGAGAGTGGTATCGGAAGGATGAAGACCAAGGAGGGGCTGCGGGAATTTACTAACATAAAGGTGATCGGTTGAGCACCCTTGGATCAATTACCGAGCTGCCGAGCTTAGGACCTCGAGCTGATTATTGTCTGGACAGTCATGAGTGCTGGTCTGAGATAAGCTCTGTGGCCTACGATGAGCGCTGGTCTGCGATAAGTTCTGGCGTGCCATGAGCGAGCCCCGCGGGGGCGAGTCGAATGGACCTAAGCGGGGTCGAACCGCTGACCTCTACACTGCCAGTGTAGCGCTCTACCAACTGAGCTATAGGCCCGTGAGAAACCTCGGTAGGGTAATTCAAAGCGCCCGAGCTGTCAAAAATCGGTGCACTCAAGTCGGTGGAAACCCACGAGATGAGCTCCCTTCGGTGACGATCGACATGCGTCCTTTCGGATTTGATACTTTGACTCACATCCGCTAAGTTACGCGAGTCGGGCTGTAGCGCAGACCGGTAGCGCACTCCCTTGGGGTGGGAGAGGTCGGAGGTTCAAATCCTCTCAGCCCGACCATTTTTCTCTGTCGCTCGGCGAACGCGGTCAATTGGTTCACCGCCGTCAACGCTTGCGTGTAATCTCCCAAACCTTTGCATATTTTAGAAAAGCTGCATTAGCTTCGATTAGCGCTATCACTAGACCCCCGGTGCCTTCGCGGAACCCCTGTTTGCTGATGTAGAACTTGAAAAAACGCGCCACGGGGCGAGCCAATAGGTCGAGTACGGAGGCCTTACGCCCTTTGGCTGCTAGGGTAATCGCCGCGTTTGAGGAGAGTGTATTGAGGCGTCTGACGTAGTCCGTCAGATCGGTGAACGAGTAGTGGTGGAGTTCGCCGAGACAGCGCGCAGTTGCGCCACTCACCGATGCTTTCTCGTGAGGGTCCTGGCCCCCCCAAGTGGTCACCGACCGTCTGCAAAGCCGCAGACGATACTCAGGATACCAGCCCCCTTTACGCCACCAACGGTCGAGGAAGAAAACGACCCGATTGATGTAGTAACCGTCTAATTTTTTGACGTTTTCCCTAACATCCCACTCCAGAATACCAGTTATTTCGCGGTGTAGGGCCTCTGAGACCTCTTCATCGGCATCGATGTTAAGTACCCAGTCCGATGAACACTGCTCTAGAGCGTAGCGCTTCTGAATCACATACCCCTGCCACGGGTGAAAGCAGATCTTTGAGGTGTATTCTCGGCAGATCTCCAGGGTGTCATCGGTAGAGCCAGAGTCGACCACAACTATCTCGTCACACCACTTCACGCTCTCCAAGCAGCGTCTTATTTGGCGTTCCTCGTTGTGGCACACGATGAAGGCAGAGATAGAAGAGCGAGGTCGGTCGTGCATGGCGGTATTGAGAAGTATAACGCATAAAAAGGCAAGCAAAGACCCCCAGCCCTCGCCAAGGTATAGTCAAACCTCGCACTAGCTATCGACAGGGTCTAAGCACTCGGTGTATGAAGCTCCTTTGCCATTATGAAGGGGTAATTGCCTTATGAATATCCTTGGAATTTCGGCCTTCTATCACGACAGCGCAGCGGCTCTTATCGCTGATGGAAAGATCGTTGCAGCGGCTCAAGAGGAGCGCTTCACACGTAAGAAACACGACCCCGACTTTCCTGCTAACGCAGCAGCATACTGCCTTCGCTCCCAGGGTCTGACGATTAAAGATATCGACTACGTAGCTTTCTATGACAAGCCGCTCCTCAAATTCGAGCGCATCCTGGAAACATATCTTGCAACTGCCCCCGAAGGGTTTACCTCGTATGCCAAAGCGATGCCCCTCTGGCTCAAGCACAAGTTGTGGATTCCTGATACGATCAAAACGGAGCTTGGCTTCGAGGGCGAGGTGCTGTTTACCGAACATCACCAGAGCCACGCGGCCTCCGCGTTCTATCCCTCCCCGTACCAAGAGGCGGCTATCCTCACGATCGACGGGGTTGGTGAATGGACCACAAATAGCCTTGGAGTCGGTAGGGGTAACAAATTTTCACTGCTACGTGAGATCAAGTTTCCGCACTCAATCGGCTTGTTGTACTCAGCTTTTACTTATTTCACCGGATTCAAGGTCAACTCAGGTGAATATAAAGTAATGGGGCTCGCTCCGTACGGAGAGCCGAAGTACGTCCAACAGATCTACGATAACTTGATCGACCTCAAGGAAGATGGTTCGTATCACCTGAACCTCAAGTACTTCAATTATATGTCAGGTCTATCGATGACCAACGACAATTTTGCGAAGCTCTTCGACGGTCCGCGACGTAAACCAGAGAGCCCACTAACACAACGTGAAATGGATCTCGCTGCCTCGATTCAGGTAGTAGTCGAAGAGTGTATGCTCAGGCAGGCAAAGTTTCTGCACAAAGAGACGGGTCTCGATAATCTCGTTATGGCGGGGGGCGTAGCGCTAAACTGCGTCGGTAACGGTAAGCTGTTACGTGAGGGGCCCTTCAAGAATATCTGGATTCAGCCAGCATCGGGCGATGCAGGCGGAGCTTTGGGTGCGGCGTTATGCGTATGGTACGGCTATCTAAACAACCCGCGCCTCACAGATGGAGAGACCGATTTTCAGAAGGCTTCACTTCTCGGGCCCGAATTTTCCGATGACGAAGCCATCTCGCAACTCGCGCAGTTCGGTGCCGTCTATCACCGTATGTCGGGAGACGAAGTATTCAAGAGCACCGCTGATATCCTCGCTCAGGAGAAGGTTGTTGGATGGTTTCAGGGTCGTATGGAGTTCGGACCACGAGCGCTGGGTAATCGCAGTATCATCGGAGACCCACGCTCCCAGGGAATGCAGGCTACGATGAACTTGAAGATTAAGTTCCGAGAGTCCTTCAGGCCGTTTGCCCCGGCTGTCATGCGTGAACATGTCTCGGAATACTTCGAGCTCGATAGCGATTCGCCGTACATGTTGATCGTAGCGCCTGTGAGAGAGGAGAGGAGACGTCAGATGACCGAAGACGAAAAGGAGCTCTTCGGAATCGCAAAACTCAACGTACCCAAGTCGGATCTGCCGGCTATCACGCACGTAGACTATTCGGCGCGTATCCAAACGGTCTCATCCGGACAGCACCCTAATTTTTACAAGCTCTTATCGGCGTTCAAGGCAAAGACGGATTGTCCGGTACTTGTCAACACTAGCTTTAACGTTCGAGGAGAGCCTATAGTGTGTACTCCTGCGGACGCGTATGCTTGTTTCATGAGAACCAACATGGACGCGCTCGTGGTTGGTAACATCGTCATGCTTAAAGAGGAGCAGCCAAAGTGGCAGGAGCGGGAGGATTGGCAAACGAAATTCGAGCTGGATTAGAGGACCAGGTGACGGCATCGTCCGCAACCAAGAGGGAGCCGAAGAATCCACTCGATGAGATGTGGTTCGGAAAGCCAGTTAGTCATCATGTGAAGGAGTTTGGTGCCCTCTTCGGTGCTATCTTCCTCGCCATCAGTGCTTTCAAGCTCTACAGAGGGCAGTCTCTAAACGTTTCAGCCGTGTGGTTTACCCTAGGTGCTGTAACTGCGGCGCTCGGATACCTTGCGCCAAACGCGTTGCTTCCACTGTGGCGCGGCTGGATGAAGCTTGCGCACTACCTGTCAATCGTAATGACCACCGTGATTCTTGGGTTGGCTTGGATGATCGGGTTCATTCCGATGGCTTACCTGATGAAGTTGTTTCGCGTGAAATCAATGGATCTATCATATAAAGCGGATGTCTCAACGTACTGGGCAACCCGCGACTCCAAATACGACGACTTCAAACGGCTGGAGCAGCAGTACTAGGGATGGCGACCAAAGTTCGGCACCTTTTCACGGAAGTGCCCTGGTAAGCTGCGTACTGTGGCAGTCGAAACTATCCGATTTGCACCTTAACAAGAGAGATTCTGCTCGACGACAGGAAAATGAGAGCCGTGAACTAATCACTGCTAGGCGGAGGTCTCGGTCAAGAGCTAACGCAGTTATGGAGCCGATCTCACCCTGAGTTGAGTTGGGCGCCGTGGTCTCGATAACGCCTATCCTCTTCTCTCTCCTCGAGCGCGTCCTTCTGACCTATATAAACCCACCCTCAATCAGTTTTGAGAAATCAATCAGACTATCTGGGCGACCGCAATCTTGGCGGGCCCGACTTGCGCCGCACAAGACAGCAAGGTCCTGTACGCCGCGCGTGGGCAGGTTCAACGTGGTGAGAATCTAGCTGTCATGCGACACTGCTTGATATTCGCAAACAAGCTCAAATAACGCTCACCTGAAATCAGCACATCACTCGCGCCGGGTTTAGATTACTGGAGGTGAAAGGTTTCTCACCCTCTCCCTCCAGTGCTTCGATACCGAAAGCGCCTATCTCTCGTCCAAGACAGCAAGCGAAAACGGTGCTCCTCCGCCCTTGGCATCGAGGGCAGCTACCATCGCTACAAGTCCCGACGCGAGCTGTAAAGAATCAGCTCTAATCGCTACCGTCTTTGTTCCAGCAACCGTAACCTTCACATCATATGTTCCTGCAGGTACAGTGAGATAGTCAGAGATCGACCCAAACGGAACATTTGAAAGCACAGGTTCAGCAGCGGCGATGCCAGCACCCGGAGCGGTGACGTAGACGTCGACAGCAGGAGCGCTCGGTGCTCCGTGAAACACCCGCACCTTAGCTTGTCCGGTAGGGGGTGCAGTTCGATCTGCAGTCGTCACGATGGGAGCAATATTCGCCACCCGGTTGGAGGCAATGACTACGTAGTCCTTGTCACCTTCCAGAGAAACGGTCGCATCAATCGCACTGATATCGGTCCCGGTCACCTGTATCTGAAAGCGCCGTTGACCCGCATCTACATGCAGAAATCCCGACGATACTGTGTAGGGTACGTTTTCGAGGATGCGACCACCGTCTACGAGTACATCAACGTTGGGGGCATCGGGGGATGCATGGAATATCCGCACCCGAGCCTCGTCGTTACCGTCACCACCGCACCCTACTAAGGTAACGGCCGCTGCCAAAATGCCAATCAGAAAGTTTTTTGAATAGTTAATCATTCCTTTTCCTCACCATATTAGAGCAGGCGACGGTCCGCTCTGCTAATTTACTGTGAATTATTTCTATTAATAATACGATATATTATTTTTATTTCAAGTCTTTATTGTGAAATTGACACAGTAATTCGAAACAGGTAATATATTCATATGGTTGGTTCAACAAAGCCGAATCCGTCTGCGATTATCAAGGCCCTTCTCAGGCCCATAGCACGATTGTGTCTCGAGCGCGGAGTGCGATTACGAGAGTTTGAGCAGCTGTTTCGAGAGGTCCTGGTAGAGGAGGCCCAGGAGCTTATCAAGGCATCGTCAAACACCGTGAGTGCTAGCAAGGTTAGCGTGACGACCGGATTACACCGGACCGAGGTCGCACGTCTCATACGCGGAGAAACGCGGGAAGAAAATAAGCATGATGTGCTCACACGTGTGATTGGCTTATGGTCTCAAGCGAAACGGTATCAAGATGAGTCTGGAAAGCCGAAGCTGCTCACGTACGAGGGTACCGCTAGTCAGTTCGCAAAATTGGTGGAGTCGATAACCAAGGAGGGAAGTCACTATCCACTGTTGTTTGAGCTCGAGCGACTCGGATTTATCGAGTACAAAGGAAGCCTCATAGAGCTCAAAGTCGTTGACTATACTCCGGAGCCCGATATGGAGCGAGCCTGTGACCTCCTGAGTGCGGATGTTATAGATCTCGCGACTACGATTGAAGGTAATATCGCTAGTCGGAACGAAGGTGCCCATTTGCACCTCCGTACAGTGTATGACAACATTAGCTCAGTCGAGCTGCCTGCGGTCAAAAAGTGGCTGCGAGAGCGGGGCGCGGAATTCCACGCAACGATGCGAGTGTATCTCTCGAGATTCGACAGAGATATAACCCCGACATCGATTCAGCAGGGAACACGAACTCGAGTTGCTATTACGACCTTCGCGTGCTCGGAGGAGCAGCAACCCCCGAAGATTATCAAACCGAAGAGGAGGGGACGAAAGCCATGCTCGTCTTGATCAAGCGCATCTTGATGCCTGCTGCCCTGTCGTTGGCGCTGCTCGCTTGTGGCGGCGGCACTACGGGCACTTCTCCAACGGTTGTGAAGCTTTCAGGTACCGCGCGAGATCAGAATGGCGCAGGGATTTCAGACACCTCAATGACGGTCTTATCAGCTCCGTCTGGTGAGGTCTTGGTGGCATCCAGCACGGATAGCGTGGGTAGCTTCGATATGACCCTCCCTTCATCCGAGACAACGCTCGACATCTCCTTGGAGGGGGCAACGCCGCTCGCTTTTCGTAGGTCGATAACCGAGAGTAGTGCGGCATTCGTATCGCTTGCGGTTGATTCATCTAGCAAGGAAAGTTTCCTAGCTTCTCAAGTGGAGGCGCGTGTCGTCGGCAGTTCTTGCCAGAACATCACCAGCACACCTTTCTCGGTAGATGCAACGGCTGTAGCTGACGTGCAATCGACCTGCGAAGTGCAAATACAGGTCTCCACAGGTGAGGTAAACACAGCGGCGAGTGTGGTCGCCGTGTCTGGCCAGTGTGAGCCAGGGGGCGGTCGCACCGATTTAGCCGTAACCGAAAGCAATGGCCAGGAAACTGTATCAATCGATATTGCGCCGGCACTCAGGAGTAATTGTGCGACGCTGCTCATAGAAGTGCGCCCAAGTGCTGAACAGGTGCGGGGAATTCAGTTTGAGCTGACGCGTTGAGGGGTGTAGAATAGGCTCTACGAGTGAAAAAGCGGGAAAGGTCTGAGCGCGAGTGCTCTCCTAGCTCGTTGAAAGGGCCCAATGCCGATCAAAGAGCTACGACTCCTGTACGGTCTACAGAGGTTGGGTTTATCCCTAACACTGCTGGTCCTGTCCTTAGAGGTCTGCCAGGTGGCTTTCGCGCAATCAGCAGGTTCTCTGCGACTAGGTACGAATCTCGCAGAAGTAGCGGACTATTCCCCGCAACTTCCCTTCGTCGATCTTTTCCACTCGTCACGTACGTGGATAACCCAGTGCGAACCTGTGGTCGATCCGGGTTGTACCGTGGGAAATGCTTTCGATACCAACGAAGGACATTTGATAGATCTCGATGAGAAGGGTTGGGTACGGTCTTTGCCCAGCCGGACCTCTCCTGTCACGTACACTACTGTTGCAACTCTCTGGGATCTCCCTGACTCGTTTCCACCGACCCGCTATGTCGTGCTCTACGATGGCAAAGGTGTGATTGAGTATCGCCTGGGTGCATCGAAGGAAACCGGGGAGTCACGAGTTGGTCGTGATGTGGTTACCCTTGATCCCTCGAAGGGAGCAGCCGTACTGCGCATCGTGTCCACTGATCCGGGGCAGAGTGGTGACTATATTCGTAATATTCGAGTGGTTGCGGAGCAACACGAGGCGCTGCATGAAGCGGCGATCTTTTCGCCCTACTTCCTGGAGAAGCTCGAGCCTTATAACGCTCTACGGTTCATGGACTGGATGCGTACGAATAACTCCGTAGTTTCAAGTTGGGGGCAGCGTTCAAGGCCGAGTGACTCCCGTTATTCGACGCAGCGCGGTGTACCGGTCGAGACCATGATTGCTCTGGCCAACACGACTAGTAAGGCACCCTGGTTCAACATGCCTCATCGGGCAACTGATCACTATGTTCGAGCATTCGCGGAGCTTGTGCGAGATGGATTGGATAGGGCGCTTCCGATCTTCGTCGAATACTCCAACGAGGTGTGGAATCCGGGATTCGAGCAGGGATTGTGGGTCGAACACCAGGCCAAGGCAACTTGGCCAGGCAGTTCTGAGAGCGGCTTCACCAAGAGGATCAATTTCTACGGGCGACGCAGCGCCGAGATATGTGGTGTGTGGCGAGGTGTTTTTGGAGCCGATGCAGGACGAGTGACATGTGTGATGGGTTCACAAGCGGCCAACAGTTGGACTGCTAGTGAGGCACTACGGTGTCCGTTATGGGAGCAGGGACCGTGTGTGGATCGCGGCATAGGAGCACTTGCCATTGCGCCGTACCTCGGGGACTACCTCGGACAGCAGGAGAGTTACCGACAGGTGCTCACCTGGACTGGTGCTGCTGACGGGGGACTAGCTAAGTTATTCGGCGAATTAAACTTCGGAGGGATTTTAGCGAAGGGCCCGCTGGGTGGAGCATTCAACCAAAGTATGCAGTGGGTTCGTGACAATAAAGAGGTAGCTCAACAGCACGGTGTGCTGCTGATAGCTTACGAGGGAGGGCAGCATCTAGTGGGGGTAGGTGAGGCGAGTGCGAACGATGAGCTTGCGCAACTCTTCTCTCGAGCGAATCGTGAAACACAGATGGGAGCGCTCTATAGCCGATACCTGAGTGGATGGGAATCAGAGGGTGGTGGACTCTTCATGCACTTCACCGATATCGGTAGCTACACTCGTTTCGGTTCGTGGGGAGCTCTTGAAACAGCGGGGCAGATTTCCTCGGCAAAATACGACGCCCTGCGCGCATATGCAGGCCTACTTCCACGCTTTCCGGGTGGTGGCTTGCCTGCAACGCCACCTCCCTCTCGTGCGATGGCTACTATCTCTGTGCGCAGGATAGGGGGTGGGACGGTTACGAGTCGCGAGGGAAGTATCCGGTGTGGGATGTCCTGTACCGCCAATCTTCGCAAGGGTAGCACAATCAGGCTTCGTGCCGAGCCGGCTCGCGGATTCAAGTTGCGTCGATGGAGTGGAGTCTGTCGTCATCGACGGCAAGTATGCGAAGTGCTCATGGATCGCAATCGGACCGTGAGAGTTACGTTCGTTCCGTTTTCCATATTGACGAGCAGGCCTTCAGCCCGTGTCGAGCAAGTTAAGGCTGTCCGCTAATTGGTGCCGAGCGCCAGTACAGGGCGATACACGAGAAGCCCCGGACTCTCCCCGAATCGCTCGAGAAAGGTCTCGAGCGGTTCTTCGACTACTTTCCCATAGGTTTTCGTAGCGTGGAGAAGTACGTTAGTTCCAGCTGAGCTCTTGGCAAAAAAACCGACGTGACTGACATCGAGACTTTCACGAGTTGTGCCGAAGGCGATTATGTCACCAGGGGACAGTTTGTGCAGGCAGCGGTCGAGCTCGTTGAGTGGCAGAAAACGCAGCCTCACGTGGAGCTGCGGGTAATTCGGGAGTAGTGACAAGGTACGTGAGATCTCGGGTAGCTCTGAAAATACCTCCTGGATCACGCCACGCTTGGCGTTGGTCTCGAGCCAATCGGAGAAATAGTGTAGCCGGCAGAGCCATGAAACGGTGCCCTCCCGATAACGCAGCGCTTTGAGCTCACTCTCTAAGGGTGTTCCGCGTGCTTTACTCAAGCCCTGAGCCAAGACGAACTCCACAAAGGTGACACAGTCGAAAGCATCCGTTCTGTCTACGAATTGCTCATCAGCGTCATGAGCGCCAACCAGGCTATTCGCTAGGTAAGGGCGCCCGAGCAGAGCCCGTGCATGAGTTACTAGCTGCGTCGAAAGATCAAAGGTGTTTGAGATATCTGAGCTTTTCATGAGGCTGCTTTTGGGGAGGAAAATTCCCCTCCCCTCAAGCATGCACGTCAATCGAGACGGCTACAAGTGCCTTGAAAACCCAGTAATCCGCGGATAGGACTTTTCCATGGTACACCTTGAGGGTACTCTTGGTGTGCCTATTTAGAATCCGCGTAAACTCTCGGAGCAACCGTGAACAAGACATCCTTCGGACATCATTTTATCCTTTCGTGTAGGGGAAGTGCCCTCAGCAAGGAGGAGCAGGATTTATTCCGGGAGATCCAACCGGTCGGGGTGTTTTTGTGGAGAAATACGTTTGACAAAAGCGTGGGTTACCCTGCGTGGTGTGACCGTCTGAGGGAGCTTCTTTCAGAGCTACGCGAGTTAACCGGCCGAGAAAAGATGATAGTCTGTATCGACCATGAAGGGGCTCGGGTTACGGTTACTCCCAAACCCATCACGGTGACCCCAGCGGCTGGTGAGTTTGCTTCTTACGCTGAGGTAGTCGGCCAAATCCATGGCAGAGAGCTTTCAGCGATCGGGGTAAATCTCACCCTGGGCCCAGTGCTGGACATCTTCTCTAATCCGTCGAATCCTGTGATCGGACCGCGCTCCTTTGGGAGTGATCCTGCTTCAGTAATCTCGGCAGCACGGGAGTACGTTCACGCTGTCCGGGCTGCGGGGGTAGAGGTGTGTCCAAAGCACTTTCCAGGGCACGGTGACGTCTCTACGGATACGCATTTCGGGTTTGCGCGAGTCACTGCCAGCGCCGATGTTGTTCGCGAGCGGGAGATGTATCCGTTTCGAGCGTTGATCGAAAGCTGTAACCTTCAGGCGATCATGACCGCGCACGTGAGCTTTCCCTCAATCGATGCCCGGTTCCCTGCGACACTCTCACGCACTTTTTTGCGCCATATTTTGCGCGATGAATTTTGCTTCAAGGGGGTAGTAATCTCCGATGACGTCGATATGGAGGCTTTACGCGCCAACTATACAGATGATGATTGCCCGCGCCTTCTACGAGAGGCGGGTGTGGATCTCATTTTATTCAATCACCATCCAGAACGAGCAAGGACCTTTGCGCGTGTCATCGAGGAAGGGCTTCGAACGGGAGCGCTCTCTGCAAGCGAGGAACAGGAGTCATTAGAGCGTATCGAAGCATTTCTCTCGTCTCTGCCCAATGCTGAGGTATTTAATAAGTCGGCAGAATTCTTCGCAGCACACCAGACGCAACTTGCAGCTGCCGCCAGACCACCTGCTCCGTCGATGCTTCTCCTCTCCAAGGAACCTAAGCCGCGAAGAGTTCCTCCACCGGAGGGTCCCTTTGACGTACGTGTCGGTATTGTAATCGAAGAAGACAACCGCAGCGAAATTGTTTTCACCCCAGAGTTAGGCTCCTCTGGGCGCAGTAGCAATGGGATGCACCTCTCTTTTTCGGCTGGTGAACGATATTGCGTGCGCGTCGTAGAGCACGAGCTTATCCTCAATGGCGGGGTGTACCGAAACGAAAAAATAGTAGGCGTCCTCAAAGTGTCGCATCCACGGGGCTCAGAGCGTCGATCAGGAGCTGGGATTAAAGTCGCCCCCCTCGTCGCAGGGAGGCACTTTCACTGGAAGAAGGAGATTGAGGGTTTTTTTTGTGGAGCTATAGAGATTCATCCAGCACAAGATCGATTGATAGTAGTAAACGCGGTTGACTTCGAGACTTATATCGCGTGCGTCGTAGGTTCTGAGATGAGCGGTCGTGGCCTACCGGTTGAGTTCTCCAAAGCGCAAGCCACTGCGGCGCGCTCATGGGCGTACACCTTTCTCGGGACCAAGTATCCGGGCAAACCTTACCTAGTTTGCAACGACGATATGTCGCAGCGCTACCAGGGAACTACCTTCTTGGAGCAATCGCTTTTCGACGACCTCAGCCCTTGTACTGGGAAGTATCTAGTAGACCCGTCCGGCTGTGTGGTTCCGGCCTACTACAGCAAATCGACGGGCGGGCACGGAGAGCTCCCTGAAGGGGTCTTCGGCTTTTCAGTTGCAGGTATCGGGGCCTCTTACGATTGTCCAAACGGAAGAGCTCCACAAGCCGAGCTCTCATCCGATGAGGGCTTTGCTACCTGGCTCGAAGACCAGGGCTGGCGAGGGCGGGGGGTGTTTTGCTCTCCTGAGGTCGTTAGAGACGAGGATCTTGGAAATTTTCTCGGCGCGGTCGACTCAGTTGCCAAGTACTTTCGTTGGGAGCACACGATCACTGCAGAGCAAATAGCGCACAACCTTCGCGAGAAATGTGGAGCACACGATCTCGATAAGATCCGCGAAATTCGGTGGGGAAAGCGGGGAGTATCGGGGCGCTATCTCTCTGCTACGGTCGTATATGAATCGAATGATGGAGCCTCGAGTGAATTATTATTACCAAATCAGTTTGTAATTCGCGGGTGTTTTCATGAGAGCTTCCTTTTTAGCTCTGCGTTCGCGGTCGAGGAAAGTCGAGCTGGGGAGTTCTTGCGAGGTCTACGATTTCGTGGAGCTGGCTGGGGACATGGTGTTGGGCTCTGCCAGATAGGAGCTCTTGGAATGGCGCTCGGTAAAGAAGGGGTCTTTCCACCGTGCACGTACGAAGAGATCCTAGCGCACTATTTCCGAGGCTCTAGCTTGAGAAGTACCTCCGTATAAGGCCTCTCAAACAGAGAGGTTTTCTTTGTCCTCAAGCCTTCGCGGCTCGATGCCGAACTATACTGAACAGGGCATGATGCCCTTTCCATTCGCAGAAGTTGCAGTGAACGGGTTAGAAGGCAAGGAGGCCATGAAAACCGTTCTATTCATCGACGATAACGAAGATTACCGTGAAACTGTCCGATACCTTCTCGAAGCTGAGGGTCTCGAAGTGCACGACTCTGATTGCCCGGATTCAGCTTTCGGACTTCTACGGACGATCGAAGCGCCAGACCTGATCGTATGCGACCTACACATGCCCTTTACAACCGACGAGACGAAGGCGGATGAGTACGTCACTTCCTTCGAGGTCGGAGTGAAGACCGTCCACGAACTCGCATGGGTGTATCCTGACACCCCAGTGGTGGCGATGACCGGTTTGCAAGAGGTGGACCTGAAGCGCATCAAGCGCTACCTTTCGCCTATACCTACGTATCAAAAGCCGGAACGCCTCAATGAGTTCCTCGACATAGTTCGCTGTCACCTCGTCAGCCAAGACTGGGGTGGTATACAGTAGGAATCCTGGGCAGGATTAGTCGAGAGCTTGTTCGAGGGAGAGTCCTTCAGTGTGCTCCCTTCTCGTGATCAATTCCGAATCGGTTGCGAACGATTGAGAGCCTCGGCAAGAAGAGTCATGAACTCCGCGCGAGGGATCTCTCGGGCTCCGAAGCTCTCGGAGAAGGGGGTAAGCACTTGGCAATCGAACCAAGTTATCCCCGATTGTCTAAGATACTGCGCAACGTGACACATCGCCGCTTTAGAAGCGTTTGTCACCCGAAAGAAGCTCGACTCAGCAGCGAAATACGCCCCTAGCTGCACGCCGTACAGCCCTCCTACAAGAGCGCCATCTTGGTACGCCTCGAAGCTGTGGCAGAACCCTGCGTCGAAGAGCTGATGATAAGCCTCTATCATCCCCTGTGTGATCCATGTCCCGGACTGAGTCCCCCGATTCTTGAGCTCTGCACATCTTGTGACGACTTCCTGGAAATTCGTATCCATAGCAAGCTCAAAAGGGCGTTGTTTGAGCTTACGAGTTAATCGCGTTGCTATGTGAAAGTCATCCAGGAATATGACCGCGCGTTTTGGTGGTGCAAACCATGCCAATGTCGTTTCGTCGTATGGCCAGGGGAAAATGCCGCTAGTGTAAGCAAGTATGAGAGATTCGATATCAAGGTCCCCTCCAAAAGCAAGTAGGCCGTGTTCATCAGCCTCAGCTACGTCGGGGAACCGCTCTATTATCATGGCTTTACTGCGGAAGCTGCGCCACTTTATTGATCTCTTCACTCTTCCAATACTTGGTCCCGGTCAGGTCTGCGTCTAACATGATTCCAGTTTCCGAGATCTGGTAGTACGCCATGCCGTTGGTGAATTTAGCTTGTGCCTCTAGTGAGGTCTTACCCAAGGTAGCTGCAGCGGTTGCATCCGCTTGCCATCCCTTGTTCACGAAGGTATCAAAAGCCCCTTTGTTTTCGAAGAGAAACAACCCTTGATAAAATTGAATCCCAGCACCGACGTTTACGCCAGCCGAAGCCACGTGCATGTACGTGCGCTCTCCGGTATCCTTACGCACCGCGACACCTATACCCTTTCCAGTGGTGATTAGGATGGATGCTTTGCGTGAATCGAACACCGCATAACCATAGCTCTTCTCGAACAGATTCAAAGCATCCTTGCTCTGCGAGGTGACTGTCTTGACGGTCTTCAACGCGATAGCGTCTATCTCTCTCTTGGTCTGTAGAGGATCGTTATTGCCAGTGATGTTTTGAGCGGCGTCTTTAATCGTACCACCGACGGCAGATGCAGTATCACCCACGGTCTCACCCACATAGTTAGCAGCACCGCCCACCGCCTCCGCAGCTTTACGCAGCGGGCCTGCCCAGCCGTTAGAGCTCATGCAAAGAACAAGAGCACACAAAAAGAGCGATCCGTAAAGTCTGTTCATGATAGTGTCCTTTCGTATTTCTGAGACTCGAGACGCCTTTAATGTAAGGGAAGTCGCAGAGCAAAGACAAGATCGGGAGCAGAAAACTCCCTACTGTGCACCTCTGGCGCAGCGAAAGCCGATGTGTGACATCCCGGTGTCTGGAGGTGTTCCTCTTCGAGCAGCAGGTCTGTAACTTTCACAATAACTCACGTGACACAGGAATGATCCTCCCTTGGTAACACGTTCCTGTTGAAAAGGATTCAAAGTGCTCAAGCTCTCATTGGGTCCAGCAGGATTGCGGCATGATGGCTCTTTGAAGCGTTGCGCGTAGGTGTCTGGCCGATACCAATCGCTACACCACTGCCAAACATTACCGGCCATATCGTATAAGCCATATCCATTTGGAGGGAAGGACTTGACTGGCGCAGTGCCTACGAATCCGTCCTCTGCGGTGTTCTTGTAGGGAAAATCACCCTGCCACGTATTCGCCATGAACTTGCCGTTCGGTTTGAAATCATCGCCCCACGGATATCTCTTCTTGTCTAATCCACCCCGCGCAGCAAACTCCCATTCGGCTTCGGTTGGTAGCCGCTTGCCGGCCCATTTCGCGTATGCCTGTGCGTCGTACCACGATACGTGCACAACGGGGTGGTTCATGCGTCCTTGGATCGTGCTCTCTGGTCCCTCGGGATGTCGCCAGCTCGCACCCGGCTGCCAACGCCAAAAATTCCTCATGTCGGCGCGGTCTACGGGACCTGACGATGGGGCAAATACCATCGAACCAGCTACCAAGACGCTCTCATCGGGCTTCTCTGAGCCCGGCGGGAGCTGTCTACTGAGCTCCTCCCACGAGGGTGCTCGCTCCGCTGTGGTCACGTATTTGGTCTTATTGACGAAGGCCTGGAACTCGGTGTTGGTTACCGGCGCTTCATCTATCCAGAATCCATCCACGGTGACTTGGTGAGGAGGCCCTTCGTTTCGGCGGCTGCTGTCGTCCTGACTGCCCATGGTGAAGGTGCCACCCGGTATCCAGACCATGCCTTTGGGCCCTGGAGGTCTCTTTAGAGGAGCCTGCGGCGTTGCACTGCATTCCGCCAAGTTTGCCAGAATTAAGGCGCACAAGGCACAGAGTGTTCGAGGAGTAATGTAAAGTGCTCTTAGCATAGAGCTATAGTCTAAAGATCAGCCCGACCAGCGGGCCTTGAGTAATGGTGTCGTATTCGAAGAAGCTTTTCGTCCCGCGGATACCATCCTGATAATCAACAGAGATAGCTTTGTACAGCAAGGCAACCGAAATCGTCTCCGAAGCATCCCACAAAACGCCTACCTGCGCGCTCCACGAGAAGCTCGAAGCAGCCCCCAATCCTCCTACGTCACCCTGCATGAGAAGTCTCCATGATTGACTGATCGAAGGTGCCCAGCGAGCTCCCACGACAGGATCTACCCAGTCCTTGTCGCGGCTGAAAATCCGACTTCCGAGCGGCGTCGTGGCGTTCACGTCGAGGTTGATGTCCCACCACCGTGCTCCGGCGTATAGATCGAGGGTGCTGGTGTCAAAGTGCATGCGGTATGAATAAAAGCCCTCGAGTATTCCTTGGAAAATATCCGCGTCGAGCTCCGTGAAACCAAGCGGGCCGGCGGCATCGTGTCCGAGATCCATGAATGCGTAGTTCACAATGACGCCGAAGTTGCTTTCGGTGTGGCGAGCTTCGAGCTGCAACATCGCACCCATTTCGAGAGATTCGAGTACGTCGCCTGCATCGACATCCACCTCGGCGTCGTCGATCCGTCCTAATGAGGCATTTCCCGATATGTTGGGGAGGAGGCCGTACGGCGCGATGACATAATCCCAATCATCAGCACTAGCTGAGCCGAGAGTTACAGTAATCAGGGCGGCCGCGCATACGAGGAAGTTTCTCAAGGTAATACCTCTATCTCGAACTATACATCAGATGATTTGCAGGTCGAGGGTTGCCTCGATCTCATTGTAAATTACCGAGAATGTCCTATCACGAGAGAACGATGCGTGGCAAAGGAAAGGGGCTGCAGCGGTCGAGGAGGGGGGATTCAAACCAAGGATGATTGAAAGCCGATGAGGCACGTCAATTAAGAACGCTCTTGAAGTCGCGAGGTCTTTGGTGGAAAGTACCCACCGCGGGGTAAGTGTAAGTATAAAAAGAGGTAGGTCATGCGGAGAGTTTTCGAACTGCTATCGGTTATAAGTCTGCTCGTGCAGTTTGCAAGCGCCGTTGAGTGTCATGCTCAAGGTGCGAAGAAGAAGCCCAACATCCTGGTCATCTGGGGAGACGACATCGGTGGCTTCAATGTAAGTGCTTACAACATGGGCATGATGGGATATAAAACCCCTAACATCGACAGTATCGCCAAGGAAGGTGCGCTCTTCACCGACTGGTACGGCCAGCAGAGTTGTACCGCTGGCAGAGCAGCTTTTATCACCGGCCAGTCGCCGATCCGAACCGGACTCACGAAGGTCGGGCTTCCCGGTGCCCCAGAGGGGATGAGAAAGGAGGATCCGACGATTGCTACCTTGCTCAAGGCGCAAGGGTACGTGACCGGCCAATTCGGTAAGAACCACCTTGGAGATCGCGACGAGATGCTCCCGACGGCTCACGGTTTCGACGAGTTTTTCGGCAATCTTTACCACCTCAATGCCGAAGAGGAGCCCGAGCACCCAGACTACCCCAAGAACCCAGAATTCAAGAAAAATTTCGGGCCTCGCGGGGTAATCCATAGTTTTGCAGACGGTCGTATGGAAGATACCGGTCCTCTTACCCGTAAACGCATGGAGACCTTCGACGAGGAGGTGAACGCCAAGGCTACCGATTTCATGGAGCGCGCTGCCAAACAGGATAAACCCTTCTTCCTGTGGTGGAACTCGACCAAGATGCACATCTTCACGCACCTCAAGGAAGGCGTTGCTGGTAAGACTGGGCTCGGAATATATGCTGATGGCATGGTCGAGCACGATCGCCAGGTAGGAGAGATTCTGTCGAAGCTCAAGGAGCTGGGCTTGGATGAAAACACTATCGTGATGTACTCCACAGATAACGGGGCTGAGGCATTCACATGGCCTGACGGTGGAACAACGATGTTTCGGGGCGAAAAGAACACTCAATGGGAGGGTGGTTATCGTGTTCCGTGCGCCATCCGATGGCCAGGGGTCATCAAGCCAGGGACCGTCATCAATGAGATGGGAGCACACGAGGATATGATGACAACGCTTCTTGCGGCAGCAGGAGATACCTCTGCGAAGGAGGATCTTCTCAAGGGACGCAAGGTCGGAGGGAGCACCTACAAGGTACATCTCGATGGGTATAACCTGATGCCAGCTCTAAAGGGCGAGGGAGCTTGGCCTCGTAAGGATTTCATCTACTGGACCGATGACGGTCAGGTAGCAGCCTTGCGCTATGACAACTGGAAGATAACATTTCTGCGTCAGAATGCTCACGGGATGCATGTTTGGCAGGAGCCGTTTGAAGCATTACGAGCACCGATGGTCACCAACCTCCGCATGGATCCGTTCGAGTTGGCTGCCGATATCGGTATGGATTATCAACGCTGGTACCTGGAGCACATGTTTGCCATCGCTCCTGCGGCAGCTTACGTAGGTAAGTGGCTTCAAAGCTTCCGTGAGTTCCCACCCCGACAGAAGCCTGGCAGTTTCAATCTTAATCGTGTGATGGAGGCAGTTACAGCTTCGCCGGGGACTGGGACCTAGTGCGGCAGAATGCTCGCAGAATGTAGGAGAGGTGCGATGATGAGTTCATGGATGATGAGGTGTGCGATCATCATCGCCCTGGTTGGATGTGTTTGGCAGGCTGCCGAGGCGAATACGGACGGTATTGATGCTGAGGTCCAACCCGCCCTGACAGAAATGATTCGTGCCTATGAAAGAGCGGTCGCCTCATCCTCCTTCGACGGACTAGGGCCCTTCCTCTCCAAAGGGTTTTCTGCAGTGACTATTTTAGGGGAAGAGGTCTCCGGCATAGAGCAGCTGAAGGCCTCAAACAGCCGACTGATGGAGCGGGTAGGCGGATTTGAACGGTACGATGTAGAGGTTGTGCCCGCGCTAGTTCAACAGATATCTCCGGAACTAGTGCTGGTCTCTGGGATCACCAATGACAAGTTGGTCAGTTCAGGCGGTCATACCTTTGACTTTAGTACCTCTTGGACAGCCTTCGGTATCAAAGAGGATGGAACCTGGAAATTGCGGCGAGTACATGCAGTTGTAATGGAGCCTTTTGATAATTCTTTCGTCCGCTTCCTAATCAACGGCGCCAAGATTACGTACGGATTGTCGGCCGGCTTAATCGGCATCTTGCTAGGAGGGGTCTTCACAGCGCTTTTGATCGGACGTCGGACCTCTTCTTCCAAGCATAATTCTTGATTCGAGAGACTGTAGGGCCGGCGGGTAATTCCCGCGTGAGTCGATCGTCTAACCCACCAAAAGTAGCTCAACATTCGTGAAAATGCTTGTTTCCTCAGCGCTCGGAGCCAGAGGTAACTCCGAATTGTCTCGCGTTCACGTGGAGCTCTGCCTCGCTTCCTTAGACAAACTCTCTACATCCTGTTTCCAAGTTTTGTGCTCTTATTAATAGTGAGCTAAGCAAGATGACAGGCGCCTGACAGGCGAGCCTTTAAGGGGCAAACGGTTCGCCCTTGCCCGATAAAAACGCGTATTTTCGCGGACCTGAAGGATCTGTTTTACCTAGAAGCTCGACATCGCCAAGGCGATGATAAACTTTTTGGCGTCTTGATAAGGGCCACGGTAGACCCCGGATGTGATATAACTTTGTTATAGGCTATCGAGGGGGGGGTCAGAGGGGCTTGTAAGCATGCATATGCACGCGGTTCAATGATCGCGAGCCACATACGAATCACGCCCCCTGCGTTGGAAGGGTGGGACTAGATCTGTTTGCTTGATTGAGGATTATGGCAAAGCATCGTTCAGAGCATGAGTCAGATGTTGCCACTCATGAGGCGATTCGGACTAAAACGCCCAAGCAGTACAAGGTGCTACTACTCAACGACGATTACACGACGATGGAATTCGTTGTTCACATCCTCGAGACCCTCTTTATGAAATCCTCCTCCGAGGCGGTCCAGATCATGCTCCAAGTGCACAAGAATGGGAGAGGGATTGCTGGAGTATTCTCCAAACAGATTGCAGAAGCTAAGATCGAGTTAGTTCACCAGCGAGCGCGAACTGAAGGTTTCCCGCTCAGATGCGTGATGGAGGAGGCGTAATGTTCAGCACGGAGCTGGGGTTGACTCTCGAGGCTGCTTTTCGTGAGGCGTCGTCGCGGCGTCACGCGTTTTTTTGCTTGGAGCATCTTTTGTATGCTCTCACCTTCGATGAGCAGATCAGTGAGCTTCTTCAACATACAGGGGCCGACATCACGCAGCTACGAAAGGATCTGGAAACCTTTTTCGACAAGCACGTCGAGGTCATTCCTGTGAAAGCTTCCAAAGCGGTTGTAGCTGAGCCAGCTCAGACCCCCGCTGTGCAGCGGGTGCTGCAGCGCGCGATTATGCATATGCGCTCCGCCCAAAAAGATGTGATCACCCCTGCGGAGGTTTTGGTAGCCCTGTTTTCGGAGGAAGATTCTCATGCTGTGTATTACCTTGCCAAGCAAGGAGTCACCCGTCTGGATGTGCTCAATTTTCTAGCGCATGGGATATCGAAGCTCTCCGGTGCGGATGACGAACTTGTTCCTGATTCTGAGGATGAGGGAGAGGATGAGCTCTCCACAGAGCGTCGAGGAAGGTCAGCCCTCGATCAGTTTACAGAGAACCTCACGAGCGCTGCCAAATCAGGGAAATTGGATCCAGTAATAGGTCGTGAGAGTGAGCTGGACCGTACTATAAAAATCTTATGTAGGAGACAGAAGAATAATCCACTATTTTTGGGAGAGCCGGGGGTAGGTAAGACCGCAATGGCTCACGCTGTTGCCGCCAGGATCGTTTCCGGTCAGGTACCGGAGCACCTCAAGGGTGCAGAGGTGTTTCTCCTGAACATGGGAAGTCTCGTTGCAGGAACCAAATTCCGCGGAGAGTTCGAGGATAGAGTGCGCCGTGTTTTGAATGAGCTCAAGCATCGTCCGAAAGCTATCCTGTTCATCGATGAGTTGCATACTATCGTTGGGGCTGGTGCAACCGGCACCGGGTCTCTTGACGCCGCGAACCTTCTCAAACCCGCATTGGCCTCTGGTGAAATTCGATGCATGGGAAGCACGACTCACGCAGATTTCAAGAAAAGTATCGAGAAGGATCGTGCACTTAGTCGTAGATTCTCTACTGTCGATCTTCCAGAGCCTACAGTCGATGAAACTGTGCAAATTTTGGAGGGTCTCAAGACTCGCTTTGAGCAGTTCCACAAAACCACCTTCTCTTCAAAAGCATTACGTGCAGCGGCCGAACTCTCGGCCAAACACATCAACGAGCGATTTTTGCCAGACAAAGCGATCGACGTAATTGACGAGGCGGGAGCAGCCAACTCCTTGGCGCCCAGTGGTAAGCGGCGTAAGGTAATAGGCGAAGATCAGATCGAGAAGGTCGTGTCAGCGATAGCACGAGTGCCCGTAAAGAGCGTGAGTGGCTCCGACGAGGAAGTTTTGAGGAATCTCGAGGCTAACATCAAGCGGCGAGTGTTCGGTCAAGAGAAAGCCGTAGAGTCGATCGCAAGGGCCATCAAGCGGAGTCGGGCAAGTCTGCAATCCGAGGCCAAGCCAATAGGAAGCTTTCTTTTTGCCGGCCCTACTGGAGTAGGCAAGACGGAGGTTGCACGTGTCTTAGCGCAAGAGCTTGGAGTCCATTTTCATCGCTTTGACATGAGCGAATATCATGACAAACACCTAGTGTCCCGCTTCACCGGAGCCCCTCCGGGCTACGTTGGTTACGAGGAGGGGGGGCTGCTCGTTGATTTGGTGAGAAAAAATCCGTACTCGGTGATTCTCTTCGACGAAATCGAAAAGGCGCATCCAGATGTCTTCAACATCTTTCTCCAAATTATGGATGATGCCGCGATCACCGATTCCCAGGGTCGTAAGGCTGACTTCAGAAATGTCATCGTCATCTTCACAACCAATGCAGGATCCGAGAAAGCTGGAGCCCTTGGCTTCGGTAACTCGCAACCGAATAATTTCCGTGATACAGCGATTAAGACCCTCTTCAAGCCCGAGTTCCGCAATCGCTTGGACGAGACTATTTTCTTCAACCCTCTCCCACTCGAAGTTATCGTTCAGATTGTCGGAAAATTCATACGTGAGCTCGAGGGTCAGCTCGCTAGTCGAAAGATAACTTTCGACGTCAGTGCTGAGGCGCGAGAATGGTTAGCTCGTAAGGGATTTGATGCTGTGTATGGCGCGCGACCCATGGGACGGCTCATTCAAAGAGAGATAAAGGATCCATTGGCCGATGAGATCCTCTTTGGTGCTCTCAAGCAGGGTGGTAAGGTCGTTGTCCGTCTCGAGGATGGTAAGCTTACTTTCTCAGGTTACTGAAAGAGACCTGGCTTCATAACTACCGGAGGTTAGTTGCGCGCAACTAGCCTCCGAGAAGTGTCTTCAGTCGCTGTCCGAGTTCGTGTGTCTGAAACACACCTCGAAAGGAAGAGCTGTGAGGTCCCGTCGAAAAGACGAAAATTGGGGTGGAGGTGTGTGTGCCTGTTGCCCATACGATACCGATTTGGGCTCCTAGAGCGCGTCCGAGGAGCGCTGTGGGGGCAGAGCTTAGCGGATAGTAGGATGAGGTCAGTAGATCAAAAACAGTCGTGCTCCGAGGCTTACCGTTCAGTAATTCGGCGAACAAGCTGGCCACCTCTGAATCAAGTTGTAGGTTCGCGGTGGAGAGCGTCACTTCCTGCAGCTTTGCGGCAGTTCTCTGGCTAGCATTCAGCTTCATGAAAGCCTCTATCGCCAAGCGTACAGGCGCTCTCTGCCTAGCGAGGGTATCGAGACGGTCGGTGGAAACAAAGTTTGTATCAGTGCTTTGCGGGGTAGAAGAAAACGATTGATGGGTGGACCGATTATTTCGGGGGTAAGAGTAGCTGAATCCCATACCACCAGTCTCGTGGTCACCTGTCAGGATGATCAGAGTATCGTTGCGACGCTCGGCAAAGTCTTCGATCACGTCAAGCGTCCTACTCAATCTGAATAATTCAGCTAGCACCCAACCAGCGTCGTTGTGGTGTGCTGCAAGATCTATCTGGCCTGCCTCGACTACGAGGATAAAGCCGTGTGTGTTTTCGAGAAGTGATAGGGCTTTGGCCGTCATAGCCGCTAGGGTAGGTTGTTGGTCCTGCCCTTCGCGGAAGGCATCATTCATGAAGTTTGGCGAGAACAAACCCAGAAGGGGTGTGGAGCGTGCTTCAGCAAGTTCCTGGGCACTCTGGGTGACGACAAATCCCTGTGAGCGAGCTTTGGCGAGCAAATGAAGGCCATCTGTACGTTCACCAAATCCATCTTTTCCAAACCGGCAATCGGTGCTGTTACACGAGGCCTCTGTAGGCAAGAAAAATGCTCGTCCGCCTGATAGAGCTACATCTATGCCACTCTCGAGAAACTGCTCCGCAATCAGGTGCTCCGAGCTTCGCTCGTCAACTCGTGCATAGAATGCAGCCGGCGTCGCGTGAGTGATCTGCGTGTCTGATACGAGACCGACCTTCATCGAGCGTTTCTTAGCATCCTTGAATATCGTTCCGCACGGGAGCCCTTTGGCGTCTAGCCCAACCTGTCGAGGCCTACAGAGGCAGGCACTTGCCATCTGAGTGCCTGAGCATGCTGAATCGTTTACGAGTGTGCCCTCTCCCGACGGTAGGTGGGTTCCAATTGTGGACCTCCCGATGAAACGAGAGAGCGGTGCAGCTTTGTCGTCTTTTGTTTTGAGGTTATACAGCCCCGCCAATCCGAGCTGCTGGGGTCCCATGCCATCGCCTATGACCAGAATGACATTTCGAGGCTTTTTCTCCCGCGCTGGGAGCGACGAGGTACTACGCGAGGTGAGGAGCAGGATAGTGGCACAGGAGACTAGGATAGTGGTTGATAAAATACGCATTGTTCGTCCCGCAGGTTCCTTCGATTGGTATGGGGCACTTGAAAATACGAACGTGTACTACCTGCCCTGCTATCCATAGTTGATGGCAAGTATAGAGAAGAGGCTCAAAAGCCGCCACTCCAACCGCTCGATGTCTAACAATAAACCCTGCGCGAGTGATTTTTGAGAAAAGGGTCTTCGCGGAATCGAGTGGGTAGAAATCGGTCTGATAATGACGTGAATATGC
>JBBAUR010000051.1:0-16351 GCA_040398075.1 Bdellovibrionota bacterium
ACCCTGACGCCTACTTTCACTTTTGTACGATTAGGTATTTATGAGACCACTTCCAACCAATCTTGGGTAACACCCAGCTGGTGTGCTCGTGCCGTATTCGAGAAAAGGGCCGTAAAATGTTGTCCGTCGCGCTCCGTGTGTAGGATCGGGAGCCACGCTTCTCGGGTCGGATTGAAGCGCTTCGGAGTTATGCGCGGAAGCTCGTTCCTTCGAGCACGTTCACGATATTCGCGGTCGATATCCAGTAGCACAGATACGGGAGGCTCATCGGGGACTCGCGGTGATCGTGCTTTAGACTGCTGCTCCTGCTCTTGCTCAAGGGCCTGCTCACGATGCAGTCTTCCGGAGAGGCTTTCTCGGATCATTTTGATCCGCTTATCACCAAAGCCATGGAACTTGGCGAGCTTGCCACTTGCAAGTCCTCGATCGAGTTCGGCTAAGGTGGTGACTCCGAGTTCATCCTTGAGGCGTTGGGCCAATACGGCACCAATTCCACCTATCGTTGCGAGTACGCTTTCAGGTGCAACCTCGGCTCGTAGGCGTTCGAGAAGCGTTAGTCGCCCTGTCTTGAAGAGCTTGATTACAGTTGAGGCGAGAGAAGTGCCTATTCCAGGCAGTTCGGTAAGGGCCTTCAGTCCATCCTTCTCGACGAGCGCACTGAGCGGACTTGAGAGCTACGATACGACATCTCCGGCATTTTGATATGCGCGGGCTCGGAACGGATTTGCGCCTTGCTGTTCCAAGAGCTTACCAGTTTCTCGGAGCAAAGCTGCGACTGTCTGATTATCGAGCGGAGGCTTCACTTTTTCCCACCACGAAAATCGAATGGCGAACGCCTTACCTCATTTTGAAATGTGAGTAGGGTTGCCTCGTTTCCTTGGAGTCAAACATTGATGTGTTATGGCGATTCGCGCAGGTAAGCACTGCGCATCATCACTCACTACGGCTGTTCAATAGCGTAGGTCGCTCGTACCGAAACCTCGAGGTCAACCGGCTTCGATTCGATGGTAGGGGCTGTTACTAAAGCGTCGGGGGCCATCTCCGTAGCATAGGCAGTTTTTGGCATATATGGATGAGAGTAGCTTGCTTCGGGTTGTTCGGCGAGAGCTGTAAGCCGACCGAGCATTACGCCCGCGCCCCGAGCGAGCTTGAGCGCCTTGGCCGCTGCATCCTGACTCGCTATCTCTAGGCACGATTCCCGTTCTATCTTCAATCGAGCAGGGGATACGAATGTATGAAGTTGGGATATCTCCTCTGAGGGGCTCCGCCCTGCCACTCCGATAACTTCTCCGATACGGACTATCTCCGAGGTTTCGAAGCGCGAGGCGTAGGTTGCTCGAAAGCCTTTACAGCTTCGCTTGTTGTTTTCGTAGAGACACTCTTCGTTAATTGAATAGTTGATTGTCTCGGTTTGTGAATCTTGGAGCTTGAGCTTGGCTATCTCTGACCGAACACCTTCATGCGCTTTAGTCGCGCGCTCCGAAGCTTCCTTCGGAGTAGTTGCGACGAGAGAGGTCGTTACAACGATGGAGCCGCGGTCTTGAGCTACCTTTTTCAAGCACTGTCCGGAAGCTTGAATACCCTGGCCCGCATCCCCTCGCGGCGTGGCGTGAGCAGTAGTCATGGCAATAATGAGAGCGCAGAGGGAAATGAGGACGATTTTCATAGATGTTTCCGAGTAAAGATGGAAACGGTGATCATAACCCGAGAGTTGTAGTTGTAAAAGTGGTTCATCGCGTTTTCGAGTGGGTGATAACGAGCATAGAGATCACGTAAGCTCTCGTTTAGACCGATAAATCACGTCTTTTCACCTGAACGTGCACGAGCATGTTCACGTCATTATCACACCGATTTCTACCCACTCGATTCCGTGAAGACCCGTAAAAGTATCCTCTGAGGGTCACTTGTTAGGTTTTGACTAGCTTCGCCAAGCTGCCACGACTAGTTCGAATCTGCAGCAATCCGGGGTCTGCCCCTACCTCCAAAGACTCCAGTGAGGCGAAGGATTTTTTCCGATCCTGATACGCCCGGATGTTGTAGAGTTGGCCATCGGTGACACCATATCGCTCTACGAGCCCGAGAGCACGGAGAGCCTCTCCCGGCTCAGCTTCGCCACGCAGCATGTGCGCGTAGGCTTCCACCTTCGAACGCAGTATCGCCCCCTGTTCGAAGAGCCCCTCAATCCGGAAATAATTGACACCATGCTCGCGCAGAGCGGGTATAAGTTTTAGCGCAGACTGCGGCACACCGTTGAACATCGTGTTACGACACTCGGCATCAGCTTTGAGTGGGTGCAGGGCACCCTTGGGGTCTCGCAGTTCCACACGGTATTTTTCGCACGGACGACCGCAGTCTCGATAGCTCGACCCCTTGCTCAAAAACGCGGCAAATACACAGTGCTCCATGTGAAAAGCAGGGATATAGTGATGGACAGTCACCTCTACATCCCCGCTACCTGCTGATGATATGAGCTCGAGAAGCTGGTTACCGTTGAGGTCATAGCTAGGGCACAACCGAGAGAGTCCTTTCGAGCGAAACCATGCGGCGGACAGGGAGTTCGAGATATTGAGGCTGAAGTCTCCCACGAGCTTCAGATTGCTCGTGCGGAGATATTCAAGAGCACCGAGATTGCGAATCAGAACCTCGTCCGGTTCAATTCTTTGGATCACTTTGAGGTGCGCCAACTCCCCAGGTTTCATGATCCTCGTGGTGGCGATACCGACCTTGTATCCCATCGCTCGTACACGCTCAGATGCGAGGTGGTACTCCTTTCCAAATTCGAAGTCTAAGTACACCGTATCGAGCGGAAGGGCTTCGAGATGGTCAAGCTGCTCGATACTACGAACGAGGAGATTGAGCACCGGAAAGGTGCTTCGTGAAGGGACAGTTGCATGGTGACCCTGGACCCACGAGTCAACCTCGTCCAATGACTTGATTTCAATGGCGGGGCGGCTTAGCCGGGCAGCGGTGAGCTCTTCACAGATCTTCCGTCGGAGCGTCTTGAGCTCTCTAGTATGAATGAAACATTCTCCATCGACTTCGAAGGTTAAAGACTGCAAGGTAAACACCGTACCACTCAAGGCACCGAGCTCTGCTCTCGCAGATTCGACAGTCATTGCCGCGTGACGCGCCAGCTCGAGAACGGCATTTGAGACTACCTCTACGGTATGGCCATCGGGATCCGAGGCTCGAACTCGTAACGAGTTTCCCTCCGAGCCGATGACACGTAGGCAGAGCGGAATTCGCTTGAGAGCGCTCTTGTCGCTGAAGCTGCGTCGATACTCCGCTTCAAGGTGTGGAGATGAGTTAACGAACACCTCAGTCCCTACACTGAGTTCGGCCAGAGAGAACTCTCTACTGAACGAGACCTGACTATACCGACCAAGCGGTTCAATTCGGAATATCTGGGCTCCGCACTCATTTCCGTGCTTGGGATCCCTGAAAACGAGGCCGTCACCCGGCAGGAGCTGTACGGTGGTCTCGATCACTATCGCGCTCTCTTCGATAGCATGTACTGAGCCGATGGAGAGGCCATGGTGACTGCTGATATCGGCTGGCACCAGTCGCTGATGATCAACTCCATTGAACCAGCCGTTGAAAAAGCCGCGAGAGTATATGCGTGCCAGAGCCTTCTCATGCTCCTCTGAATCTGTATTGCCGTAGCGACCGGTGCTTCTCTGCTTATAGGCGCGAGTGGTGCTGGCGACATATTCAGGTGACTTCAGGCGCCCCTCTATCTTGAAAGATTCGATGCCAAGATCGACCAGCCTAGGTACGTCTTGGAGGCCACACAGATCTCGAGGTGAAACCAGATGTCGTTTCGCCCCCAACTCTCTTCGCTCGCCATCGACCACCAGATCGTACTCCAGTCGACACGATTGGGCACACTGGCCTCGATTAGCAGAGCGGCCTCCCAGACTTTCGGAGGTAAGACACTGACCGGAGTAGGAAACACACAGAGCACCGTGAACGAACACCTCGAGCTCTTTAGAAGTTTGCTCTCGAATGTGCTGCATTTCCCGGATCGAAACCTCCCGTCCTAGAACGTAACGTGCCATACCGAGATCCTCCGTGAGCGCTATAGCCTCACCGCTGGTCACCGTCATCTGAGTGGAGGCATGCACTGTCTGCTGCGGAGCCATGAATCGAATGAGTTTAGCGAGGCCGATATCCTGCACTATGAGGGCATCTGGTCTCGAGGGGAGTACATCCGCGAGGATCCGGACCACATCAACCAACTCTCTTTCGAAGATAAGGATGTTGAAAGCCAGGCAAACCTTGACCCCGTAGAGACGCGCGTATTCAATCATAGCGCGCAGCTCATCGAGCTCTAAGGTAGGCGCTCGCCCGCGCGCGTTGAAGCCGGGCATGCCGAGGTAAACGGCATCGGCGCCGTTGTGCACGGCAGCTCGGAGCATATTCCAATCCCCTACGGGAGCGAGGATCTCTGGCGTTTTCATCGTTGCATTTTCGCGTGAACAGAGTAGCAAAGCAAACCCGTCCAGCGCGTGATTTATGGCAGTTATACCAAGTGCCTACACATCACGGGGTTCGAACTTCAGCCCCATTTCTACCTGGCACACGGGAGTGCTCAGGGAGCGCGTTGTCGTGGGATTGAGTGTCGTTGTGCGAGCTTGCGGCAGCTTTTGCTACCCCGTTTGCACGTGCATGTTCCAGCTTACCCACAGCATGCGCCGGAATGCGCTCCTCGGGAGCCATGAGTACTTTGAGAGCTTCAGCATGAGCGCGGTGGTAGTGCGCTGCCATGACATCCCACGTAAATCGTTCCGTTAAACGCTCGGCCCGATTTCTGAGGGTGATCCGTTCGCGACGGCTGAGCTCGCAGAATTTGAACAGGAATGCTGCAAGCTGATCGATGCACCCTTCCGTCGAGAGCTTCGACCTATTGAGAACCAACGTACCGTTCTGCAAGGCATCGGGAACATGCTTCTCAACATACGCTCCGAAGCCGCTTAGATCGGTGGTTACGGTTGGTAGTCCCAATGCCAAGCACTCAAGTGGGGTGTATCCCCATGGCTCGTAATAGCTCGGAAATATCCCCATATGACACCCACGTACGAACTGGTCATAGTCGAGGCTAAAGAGGCTCGTAAGGGTCACGAAGTCGGGGTGGAAAATAACTTTGACCGGATCGCCTGGTGCGTTGATGAGGTTCCGATGCCGTAAGTGATTGAGCACCGGATCTGCCCCATCGTCCCACATGTCGTGGGTAACTACAGGTGGCCACTGTGCTGATTTACGGTTCAGAATGGCACGCTTGAGCCGCACCTGAAATTCATCGGGTAGGAGGTCTTCGTAGGTCGGCATTCGCCCTCGGGCAACAGCATCGAGGATACGTTGACTCAGCGTACTTTCCATCTCTCGACAGGTAGCTTTGAGGTCCTCGAAGCGCAGGTGGTTTTGCAGCGAGGTTACGTTGAGATTCTTCGTGTTGCCGCGGGTTACTATGAAGGCAACGATGGTGGGCGGCTTTGCAAGGGTCTTCAAGCGCTGGTTGAGGGCGTGTAGCGCTTCGATGAAGAGATCCATCCCTTTGTTGAGGTACTCGTATCGGCCGCTCGTGAAGAAGTACAGAGTCCTATCGAGATCAAAGGAGTAGCTCGGGAAGAAGTGCCCCATCACGAACTCGTGAATTCGCTCCTTGTATTTAAGGTGCAGGTTTTGGAACTCGTGCAGCGCCGTGAAGCGGTGTGCGTTCAATCCATTAGGGAGCACGAATTCCGGCTTCCTCCCCAGGAGGTGTTCAGCCTCGCGCGCTGTCACCTCGCTCACCGTGGTGAAGATGTGAGCAGAGTGCGCAGAAGCACGTTCGATTGTATACTTGGACCAAATCATGTAGTGCCGGGCTGCGTCGTCCGCATTGATCCACGACAGGTTCGAATAAAAGTTCGGATCGTTTGAGGCGATGTAACGACCCAAGAGGGTGGCGTGCGTTGTAAACACCGTGGCGATAGGAAGGTTGAGGTGGCGAATTCGGGGTAAGGGAACGCCGGCCATCCACTCGTGGAAATGAGCTATGATTCGCCGTGAGGGTAGGGTCTTCGTGAGAGCACGGAGCAGCTCCGTGACCGCACATCCGAAAGCAACCACGGCGTCTACCTCCCCATCAGCTCCTTCTAAGGAGATACCGTTATCCTGCCAGAGGAAATATTTGTCCTCCCCGAGGCGGCTCATGCGGGGGGTGTAATCAACGAGTACAACCTGAGGGTGGCCTTCAATGAGCCAATACCCATAATGGCATACCACTCCCGCCGCAGCAGCAAGCTCAAGCGCTGCTTTCATCTCCGTGGGGGCTTCAGCGTGTTCGAACTCGACAGCGCTCGTGTGGTGGTTGTACGGTCCGATAAGTACATAGTCTTTGCCCCAGCGGTCGACCATGGTTTGGGCCTTGGTCTTCATCACGGTATAGATACCGCCTATCTGGTTACACACCTCCCATGCCACTTCAAAAAGGATCGACGGGTGGGAGTTACTCGTAGCAGCCATAAGATGCCACAATACCCTATTTCCGGGGGACTGTACCATGTATCAGTAGAGTTTTAATGCCGTTTTATAATACGTTGCGATTCATTCGGCGCGCGTAGAGATCAGGTTTGAGAGGTCAGGAAGGGCTCCAGATGACATATCCGAGCAGCAAAGGAAAAGATGTGGGGGTGATCGGGGGGCAGGGTGCCTTCGGTCAGTGGTTCGTTCGGCTGTTCGAGCGATACGGTTATGAAGTGGTTGTTTCAGACCAACATACACAGATCTCCAATAGCGAGTTGGTACGAGCAAGTAAGATTGTCGTGGTCGCCGTGCCTATCGGTGCCACTCGAGCCGTACTCCAGGAGGTCGCAGAAGTTGTTCGCTCCGAGCAGCTCGTTATCGATCTGACCTCTGTGAAATCTCCATTCGTTGAAACGCTACGTGCCCTCCCGAGTGAAGTTTTGTCACTCCATCCGATGTTTTCCCCGATAGTGAGTAGTCATGCCGGCCAGAGCTGTGTGGTGAATCGATTGAGGGTGGGAGAGCTGTCGGCATGTGTAGAAGAGCTTCTGATACGGGAGCAGTTGAAGCTTGTCGAGATGGAGGCTGAACCCCACGATCGTATGATGGCGGTTCTTCAGGGGCTGACCCATTTTCAGGCTATTGCTGCTGCACACTGCATGCGCTCGCTGGGATTCAGTCCTGATACGAGCCTCCAGATTGCAAGTCCAGTTTACCGACTTCGGCTCGACATGATCGGTCGAATTATTGGCCAGAATCCGCGGCTCTACGCCGAAATCCAGATGTACAACCCGTATGTCAGGGAGGTCCTGGAGGAGTTGGAGAGATCATCTACTCTTCTCGCATCATTGATCAAGGAGCACGACACGCACGGCTTTATTGCCGAGTTTGAGGCAAGCCGAGATGCGATGGGGGGCTTTGCAAAGATAGCACTCAAGGAGAGTGATCGTGTGATACGAGCGCTGATCGAGAGGTGATAATAAACCCTGCGCGAGTGATTTTTTTCAAAAATGAATGAGGCTGGGCTTATGAGTTCCACATTTCCTCGTGTCCGAGCTCGCAGAAGTAACCTATCCGAGCATCAGGAGCGGACCGGGTCACTCGGCTGCGAGAGAGGTAGGAAGATGCGAGAGTAGATAAAACCGTCAATAATGAACTTTTTCTGCAAAGAACAGACCCTCGTCTACGCTAGGTAATTACACGTGGTAATGAGCCTAGGTAGATCGAGGATCTGTTCTGCAAGCTCTCTTTGCACCCACTCGACCGACCAGTTGAAAAACTAGTTGCCGCTGTAGGGAGCGCCACTCGAATCAACACCATTCCAGTGGTAAGTGTACTTACCGGTGTTGTTGTTGTAGCCGTAACCGTCTGGATGGAATAGTTCTGCGAACATTTTCCTTCTCCTTCTTGTTGACGCGCGATACTAAGAGCTACAGAACCGCTCTGTAAGACCCCTCTACTCTCGCAACCACGCTTCACGATTTTACTTACACCCTGCAGGCATTATCGCGAACCGCGGTTGCGAAATTCCGAAATCCTCTACCCTTATTTTCACCATCGAACCGTTTGTGTATTCGACGGTGAGTTTTCAATGTACGGTCACTGCGTGATGAAGAGCGTGTCTTGATGAACGCTTTTCTTTGTCACTTCCTCAAGGTAACGATCTGTTCTGCGAAAGTCCATCAGATAACGCCGATCTGATTTCTCTTCCGATCTGGGGTTGAAATGGCTGAAATGTCGATCGTTGAGTATCGGAAAAATGGCGCGTCAGAAAATCGAGTGGATAGTATGGTCCGGCACTTGGGCGTGGTTGCTAAAGAAAGAAGGGAAGCACAAAGAGAACGCGAGCGCAGCGAGGGTGAGAAGCATAGAAAGCTTGAAATGACACGCCTTGCTGATCTAACTGTTTCAGCTCTCTTCCGATACAAGCAGGTGCAAAAGATGAAACCGCAGGGTACAGAGGTATACAGAGGAGGCAGCCTGGCAGTACGACCAAGTGATTGCCGCTCGATGTCGTAGTTATTGTGTCGGGACTGGAGGGCTTTTTAAACCACAACCTCTGTGCTCCCACTCTCTTTGTATTTCCCCTTTTTGTTTGCATAATCTCGCCAAGGGTTGAGCCACACTGCCCACTCGATCTCTTGAAGCGCCAAATTCTAAAGGTGGTTTCGGAGGTAGTTGATCGGCATAACCTGAGCTGAAACGGAGGAGGAGTTGGGATTTTCGTTTGAAGCGATAGTTGAGGAGTAACTCGAGATCTGCCGATGATTGACGAGCAAGAGCATCGCTTGGAACGTAAGGCTTTAGGCAGCTACTGCCCTCATCTGCCGAGCTCTCTTCTCTTCTCTCTCGTCGTTGGCCTTGCTAAGAGCTATCCCTACCGCCGCCACGAGATCCTGCCCTCGCTTCCCTCGGGCGAAGCTGGCGATCTCCTCGCTGATTACGTTCGACGAGACTAGAGCGTTCAGCACCTGACGATAGTACCTGGTCAAACGCTCCTCTTCATCAATTTCAGCTTGTGGGTCCTCATCCTCTCTTTTCTCATCTACGATGTCAGCCTGTGGCTTCTGTGGCTCCTCCCTCAAGATGCTGAGGTCTGCAGAGAAGCTCTCTTCCGCTAAGTTGGCTATACGATCGGAATACTTGGCTGCTGGTGCCTCCGCACCTAGAGCCCCCTCTCGAAGGGTACTCCTCTCTCCGTTCGGATGAATCACTGCTACTACTGAAGGCTCCTGCCTGGTCTCTTTCGCCATAGCAGCTCGCTCCAAGCGGGGTTCTTCCCCCGAGGCGGCAGCGTAACTTTGGAGATCCTTCCTCGACGCGCGCTGCTCAGGCTTCGACCCTTGCAGCAGCATGATATCTCGCGCGGCCATCAGAGGGCGTGTGGGGACTGTCAAAGAAGAAAGAGCGCTAAGGTCTTCAAGATCTCGCGCGGTACTTTCAGCCCAGCTGCCGAAGATTGGTCGCTGTGAGAAGGACGCTTCCGAGAGATCGATTGATGCAGTAGCGCTGTAGGTGTGGTAACTGCCCCGCGTGTTCGAGCGAGATGAACCGACAGAGAAAGAGCCAGTAGACGTGTCGGAATATGAAATGCTACTGCCCGTCGGAGACGAAGCAGCAGAGCTAGCACCTTTCGTAGTTACTGAAGTAAAAGCCCCGACCATAGAGCAGATCTCTCATAAACGATCACGTTCGATCAAGGATGGTAATTCTTCAGAGTGGGAAAGTTAAGTGTTTTTTTTAAGCCACGACAACCTACCATGATCAATGCCCACGAAAGCTCGATTAATTGCAGCTGGTTGAATCCTGCTCTGAAGCCATCACAAGCAATCCATATCTACTTTTGAGGTTCGCATGTCATTGGTTGCTCCGATTGGATGGGACTCGAATCAGGTTCCAAGCGTAACGTGACCCGCAACAACCTAGTATCGGCTGATCGCGGAATCGAGTGGGTGGCAGCGAGGTCAGGAATAACGTAACCTCCTTCCAAAATAGGGCGCTTCCGGGTTTTTAAATGGGTGACATGCGATGTTTTTCACAAGCAGCCTGGTGAGCGGGCCTCTGAGCGGGGAGTTGAGCCTGCCTCAAGCGCTTTAAGTGAACAAAGAGGACAGAGAGGTAGCCGAGGGGGGGTATCATAGAGGTTTTCCTACGTCTCTCCCCCTCGCTGTGCTCCCGCTCTCTTTGTATTTATCCTCTCTTTGTAAAATTATTCTTTGAGAGAGAGAACGCAAGGGTGTATCCGGTGAAGACTTCTCAATAGCGTATCATTGTCCACCACGTACGCAGTCGGACCTCAACGTCTGCGCGCTTGAACCGCAAAACGGTACTCAGGTGTCTCCGGGTCGTCACTTTGTACCACCACGGTGGCGCGATGAAGCCCCCGGGCAGTGGATGAAAACGAGATCTTGAGATACTGGCCCTCATTCGGGTCGAGTTGTCCCAGCAGTTGACTTCGGATCTTGAAATAGCGGGCACCTCGTCCGGTGATCGACACTGGTCTGTCTGAAGTAAACTGTAATGGCGAGGTTCCAGTGTTAGCGAGTACAAAGGTCCGGGTCATCGCACGCGAACTCGTTGTTGATCCGAAGTCGGTCATGTCTGCCCTATTTACCGCGCTTTGGTCGTGCGGAATCAGCGATGAATTACCAAAGACTGACAAACGCTGCCCATTCCCGGGCACGGTTGGTGTTCCGTCATTGAGTGTGCCGTCGTCCGGTAATCCCTTATCGGCCGATTCGATCGCCGAGGTTACAACGCTCCACTCATCCTCACTCATGGCGTTGATTCCGCTGAGGTCTGCTGCGTCTCCGAGACTGCGCTCAGCTCCTGACACGTAAACTCCTGCAAATCCATATCGAGAGGAGGCTGCATCCCACACGAAGACAGGACCGCCGCTGTTACCTGGACCAGCGGATACCTCGTTACACAAGATATACGAGCCAAGGGTAGTTTTGCACTCGGCGGTCCACGGCCCGTTTCCGTGCATGTAGTACCTGTACGGGTTAGACGATCTGTACAGGCCAGAGGGATATCCGACCGTTTGCTTCCACGGTAACTGAAGGATCGCACTGTCTCCGTTGAGGAAGTACGGGGCAGCTTCTTCTGCCAGAGGCTCGTACGAGTATCCAGCCATGTAGTCCAAGTTGAAGCTTTGGGGGGAAGACATACTGTGTAGGCGGACCGCATCAGCATAGCCGGTAAAGTACCAGTACGCCCTGATGGATCTGCCTTGCCCATCCGCTGGAAATTTCGCAGATGCATAGCGCAAAAACCATTCGGGAGAGGGGCCCCACGGATTTGCACGAGTCTCCTGAAAGACGCAGTGAGAGGCTGAGAGCATAATGCGAGTATCTTTGACGATTGCACCGCTGCACGAATGCTCACCAGCCGAAAGAAGTCCCGTATACTTCATGGGCTCCTGCATGTAATAGGCAGGGTCAAGCGGCTTGGACGTATATTGCGCCAAGGCAGCTGCGGGCACTACAAGCGCAGCCAGCACGATTCGCTGTAAAATATTACCTATGTTCATGAGTACCCTCCCTTTTTTGCCGAGGCAGTCAAACGCAATAGCCGTTCATGAATCTTCGACAGTTCTGCGCGACGAGATGAAAGTGCCGGATCTTGCATCCAGCCTTCAATCATCGAGCGGGCAAGCGCATCTCGCTTAGCGAGACGTGAAAAGGGCTCCGGTTTGAATGTTGTCGTAAGCCCAGGTCCTGCAAATTGTCCCCCCTGCGGAAACGTTTCGCCAAAGAGCGCAAATTCGGCGGAGTCAATTCGGCTCGAAAGAAGATAGGCTCGCACCATGTCGACATCTTGCGGGCGGGTAAAATCTGCCCGAGCCATCGCATCTGCTCGTACTGCTGAAAAAGGCTCATCCGCCTCTGCTTGGTTTACACCTTCCAATCCTATGGTGCTGTTTGACGAAAACACACGCGCCAAGGCCAAGAATGCCGCGCGGCGAACACTCTCAGGTTGCCCTGGTTTGGTGAGTGACACCAACGGAGCTACGAGGGCGGGATCTTGAGTATAGGGAACAAAATCAAACGCCTCCAGGAATCCACTTGTAGGCTGCTCGACCCAAACTTGATTGGTGAGAAGTTGAAAGACCTTCTCTCGTAGGAATGGGTCACTTGCCGCATTGTCGACGCCCCAGGTATAATTGCGCAGAGCGATAGCCCACTCATCGCTGTTGGTGCTCTCCTGTAAAACCTTACGGGAGTATGCGGCTGCTTGCTTACTGTCGAGCTGTGCCAGGAGATCCATCAGATACACCCGGGTGCTCGGAGCCTCTTGTAGCTCTCCACCCGGCGAAACACGCAGTGAGGTATCGAGGATATGATTCTCTCCACTCGTCAACGCTGCTTTGAGGGCATTAACCGCTCGACTGCCGTCAGGATAATCGAGGAGCTCTTGACGCGATACTCGCCAGGCCGCTTTCGCCTCGGAGGCTGTGGCCGCAGATGATAATCGTGTAAGATTTTTGAAATCACACGAAGATATTCTCACAGATTCAGTAGAGGGGCTTGGAAGTAACAGCTGTTCATGCGGCTGAGAGCCTTCAAGAGCGCTCTGGGTTTCTTGGGCAGCATCCTCGTTTACCGCGAGCCACAGCAGCGCCGCTCCTATGCCGGCTATTCCAACCGATGAGTACGTTATCCAGCGTGCCCCTACTGCAATCACGACGACTAGTCCTCTCTCCTTAGAAGATCCTGGCACGGTCAGGTGTACTACTCAGGGGAAGCCTCGCTCAGCCCTGACATGTACCTAAGCACCGCGTCGCAACGGTATGTGTTGTAATTAACCTAATCAAGATTTTTCTGGGTCAGCGAAGAGCTCTCAAGCGATAGCTGATGAGAATGAGCCCGATTTCGGTGATATCTTGGAGGGGTATCAGCGAGTTAGGGTAAAGCACGTGCATTCCGAGAAAGATTCAGAGGTACACCATGCACATATTTCGAGGCAGTCGATAATTGTTCGTGATGCACTAGAGGTGTTCGAATCGGTGGGATAGAGGCGAAACGAAGGCGATCTCTGATGCCCACCAGGACGGCCTAAGGAAGCGGGGCAGAAATTTCGCTGTCTGCCCCAGTACACTCCGTCATTCACACCAAGGAATCAATTCCGGCTGAGATGGGGCGCTGAGGCGAGCGATCCTCTCGAGGAGCATCGTGCACCGTTTTTTCGTTTGCGCGCGCTTCGCAGCGATCGCGAGGGCTCTCTTGGACCCAACGATGATAAGCAGTTTTTTCGCGCGAGTTACGCCGGTGTAGACGAGTTGGCGCTCGAGGAGTGTGAAGTGGGAATCGTCGAGAGCGAGTACAACGCACGGCACCTCCATACCCTGAGAGCGGTGCACTGTGACGGTGTAGGCCAGGGAGAGCTGTCCAATCTCACTGCGTGAATATTCGACCAGTCTTCCGTCCCACAGCTCTACTGAGAGCGAACGGCTGTCTGTGTTCACCTGCATGACCGTGCCCATGTCGCCGTTGAATACACCGAGTTGATCGATCTTGTAGTTGTTGACCCGCTGGCAGACGCGGTCACCGACTCGAAATTCTATCTCGCCGACCTCTAGCACATCGCTGTCTGAATGAGACGCACGCGGATTGAGGCGCTCCTGGATCCGCTTGTTGAGCTCAATAGTGCCCAAGGGGCCGCGGTTGGAGGGGGTTAGTACTGCGATATCTACCCCGGAGAAGCCGAACTTTTTAGGAATCTGGTCTGCGACCAGATTTTCAATCAAACGACCGGAATCCTCTGCCTCGTCACGTTGGATGAAATAAGCATCTGACTTGGTGATACCGTCGGGGGTGGGGATCGAAGGGACTTCCCCAATATTGATCATGTAGGCGACGCTGTTGATAGTAGATTCAGTTGCGCGCCTGAAGAGCTTCGAGAGCGCGACGACGCGGATTTCTTTGCAGCCAACCAAATCACCGAATACCCGACCGGGACCGACCGAAGGTAGCTGATCCTTGTCACCCACGAGAACGACGGTACACTTCTCGGGAATCGCCGCGAAAAGGTCACGCGCCAGTAAGATGTCGACCATCGACGCCTCATCGATGATAATCGCCTCAAAGGGCAACGTGTTCTGAGCGTTGAACACGAAGTGCCCTGACATCGGATCATATTTCAGAAGCCGGTGAATCGTACTCGAGGCGCAGCCGCACACTTGAGCCATCCTCTGTGCTGCGCGTCCAGTGGGGGCTGCGAGGGCGAAGGAGATGCCTGCACGTTGAAAAAGCAGAGTCAGCGCTTTGATAATCGTCGTCTTTCCACATCCAGGGCCGCCCGTGATGATTGAAAGTGGATAAGCTGCGGCGGACTCGACTGCGATACGTTGCTCTGAAGAGAGTGTGACTCTAAGAGTGTTCTCGGCCTCGGTGAGGCAGTCGATAATTGCCTCGCGAGGTATCTTCACTCTAGCAAACGGCGCAGTTCGCTCTGCGATAAACCGTGCTACTGCATCTTCAGCACGGTCAAAGTGTCGCAAAAAGAGGCCGCCATCGAAGGCCACGAGCACTCCTTCCTGCAGCAGGTCGTCTATATGCTCCGCGAGATCCTCGGTATTTTCAATCCCAAGGAGCGTTCGAGACCGTTCAAGAAGGGATTGACGAGAGAGGTAGCAATGACCCTCATCAGAGGCTGCTGAGAGAGCAAAGTAGATTCCTGCTTTGAGCCGCTGAGGGGATGCTGGCAGGACTCCTAAATTCAGGGCGATAGTGTCTGCAGTCTGGAAGCCGATACCCCGAATCTCACGCGCCAGAATGTACGGGTCGCTCTGAATTATCTCCACAGTTTTTTGCTTGAAACGCTCGTATATCTTGGCGGACAGGGTGGGAGAGATGCGATGCTCGACGAGGAATCGTAATATCTGATCGAATTCAGATTGCTGGTTGAGAGCTTGGTGAAGCAGCTCAGCCTTCTTTTTCCCTACACCGGAGATTTTGGCTACCTTATTCGGATCTGTTTTGATCGCTTCTAACGTAGAGGGGCCTAATTCCTTCACGAGGCGCTCTGCGGTTTTCTTGCCGATACCGACGATGAGACCACTGGAGAGATAGCGCTCTATCCCCTCGGGGCTCGAAGGTGGCGTCTCCGTGATGCTTTCGATAGAGAGTTGTTTGCCGAACTTAGGATGAACTATAAAGTGGCCCTTGATCATCACGTGTGAACCAACCGCTGCTTGTGGAGAGGTGCCGACGACCGTTATTCGATCGTGAGAGTCGTCTATTGCTACCTGCATGACGGTGTAGCCGTTGTCGGGATTACGGAACGTAATTCGATCGACGATACCCTGAACTGTAGCGTGCTCTGATGCGTCGCTGCTCATCCCTCGATCTTCTTTATTCCGTCCCACCACGTACTCGGTGGCACATCACGCAGCACTTCGAGCAATCTCTTTGCGCTCTCAGTTCTCACCCGTAGAGCAGCTGAGTCGAACCATTCCGCAGCCGCGTTGATTCCGAGCGCTGTGTATTCACATGCGCGTACGGCCATCTCGATAAGGTCGGCATCCTTGGCAATGATCCCAGCTTGCGTACTTTTCTCCTCTATCTGATGCCACAGTGAGAAGATCTGGTCACCGTTTGACCCTAGGCGAGAGACTTGATCCTGCACCGCTTTGGCCTCGTCCGCTATTACGTAGCGGGCTGCCACTTTGTGCAGGTCGCCCACACGACATTCACCAATATCGTGAAAGACCAGCATGGTGGCCACCTCGTTCGGATCCGCATACCCTTCGAGCTTGGCCAAGATCCATCCGATCTGAGCTGCTCTGAGGGAGTGATCGGCCACACTTTCAGGGTGTTCGACTCCGAGAAGCCGCCAACCCTCGCGCTTGACACGAGAGAGCTGCCCCATCTCGAAAAAAAACGTAACGATCTCCTTTAATTGCATGGCGCCACGGTAGCAGAACCGTAGCCTGAATACCAAGGCTTTGTACCTCTGCAGTCCCGCTTGGGAAAAATCATGGTAGCGCTGAGTAGGCTCGTGCTTGCTCTGGCTGAAGGGAGTTTCGAGTTGCCTTACAGAGCTGCTAAGCTGATTAAGATACTCAACCTTTTCTCCGTCTCAAGAGCTTGATCTCGCGTAAAATTTGGCGTAATAATCCCCACCGTCCGATTCTTGTGCGCTAGTAGCTCAGTTGGTAGAGCAGGAGACTCTTAATCTCTTGGTCGGGGGTTCGACTCCCTCCTGGCGCAGTTTTGTATCTATTCGAACTTGGCGCTGCCAAGATTCGAATGACGACCAAGGGGAAACCCCCTGGACCCGCTGTAGTTGTATCTATTCGAACTTGGCGCTGCCAAGATTCGAATGACGACCAAGGGGAAAC
>JBBAUR010000051.1:16451-25538 GCA_040398075.1 Bdellovibrionota bacterium
CCCCTGGACCCGCCGTGGTATCAAAGAGGAAGCCTTGAGGGGGTTCGCCCGACTCTTCGCTTAAAGTCTCAATCCCAAGCTAACCATCACCTTTTCGCTAAGCGCCCCGATGATTAGAGAGCTCCATCCGAACTGCGCTACTCCCCGTTAAACACTCGGTCAAAGCGTTCTTGAAGTTCAACGATTCCTTTCGGACGATACTCGACGGTGAGCGTTGCCTTGACAGGCCCACGCATAAGAGAGAGCACTTCAGGGGCCATCATCTCCCGTTTGTCTCGGATCTTTCGAAAGAGGTACATACGTTCGCTGAAGGTGGCACTGAGGCGGATTGTAATCAGGTGGTCTCCGATCAGGGTAAGATACGTATTGCGACCCAAACCGAAGGGACCATCAACAAACCTCACCTTTACGAGTCGCCGAGGGATCTGCTGTGCACCGTAAAGACACGTAAAACAGTCGTGTCCGATCAGATGATACTGCTTTGCTTCAATCTCATCTAATGCGGAGAAGAAACTTTCGACTATGTGCTCGTGAACGAGGTGAAACCAGTGCTCGGGCTTCCAAACCCGAATAGACTCTTTAGGGTAGATCTGGCGCAGTACGACGATGAACTGCATCCATGTATAATCGAGACGCGCCAGATCACGATAGGTGAGTTTGACTCGCTCCGATAAAGGTATTGAACCTGAGTGCGAGACCTCCCTTGCGTACGTGAGAAATGCGCCTCTGAAAAGGGAGGCCATGTTTATAATCCAAATGAGCTGCAGTGCGTATCTTCCCTTGTTCCTCAGTAATACGCCGAGCGCTTCGAGAGCCTTTAACTCCTTAAAAACAGCTCGTCGTGAAAAAGAACGGGCGCGCAGATCTATCTCTGAGTGAAGTTCGGCGGCCGACATACTTGCATGTGTCGCTAACAGGCCGACAATGATCTCCCTGAGTTGTTGTGTCTGAGTTAGTCACAAGCCCCTTCTCCACCTAGAAAAGGTGCGCCGAAGTGAGCAGGTATGAGCAACCTCAAAAGTGCACTTTTAGTGCATTCAAGACCTAGTATTTTTTCTTCGCAATTGAATCCCTTTAGATTGCACTCATGAAAAGTGCAGTATATTTGAACGTTCGTCACACCCCTCTTATTGGGGCATTTATCGTATTTTTTCAGATAGTCGTACGCTGCGAAGCTGAGATTCGCACGGCAGCAGTGGTATTAGCGCTAGCAGCAAGGATGGCCACGAGGTCTATCTTCACTTTGAAGCGACTCCTACAGGTAATTAGTCTCATCGCCCTCACTGCGGGTCATGCCAGCAGTCAGTCAGACGGCGCTCCTTTGCATATCGGGGTAACCCTACCGCTGACAGGGCCGGCTGCTGCCTACGGAGTTGCTGCGATGAATGGGTTTGAACTGGCGCGTGCGCGTGATCCAAGGCGATTTACCCGGATCCGATTTCACTATGAGGATACGCAACTCAAGCCGGCAAACGCAGTACAAGCATTCAACTCTCTGCGTCGGTATGTTCAGCCCATAGCTCATTTCGATTTCGGTAGCGCTACCTCTCTTGCTCTCGCCCCGCTCGCTGAGCAAAGAAGACTGCTTTTGATAAGCTCAGCATATGATCCGGTAGTAAGTAGGGGCCGACACTATGTGTATCGCTTCGCCAACAACACGGATGAATATGCCGTAGCAATCCTCTCATCGCTGAGACAGCGCGGGATCAAGCGTATTACCCTGATCGTTGCGGACAATCCCTTCTTTGTGCAATTCGCCGCAAGCCTTGAAGCGTTGGCTCATGAGGATGAGTATATACAAATTCATACCGTACGGCCCGAAGAAAGCGACTTTGGGCCGATCTCTCTTAGGTTGCGACACGGCAGATCATCTCCGGAAGCGCTGGGCCTACTTCTCTTTCTCGAGCAGGCTGCGCAGCTGCTTCGAAAGACCCGCACGTCGCAGCGGTTCGAATTCCTTTTTGGCACCGACGCTTTTGAAGAGGTGTCACCCGCTCATCCAGACGCTGCCTTGTTTGAAGGTATCAGCTTTCCTAATTCGACGGTGACTGCTGACTTTCTGGGGGTATACCGCGCGGAGTACGGGAACACTTCGCACTACACATTTGCCGCAGGGACGTATGATTTAGCAAACCTACTCGCTGAGGCCTCTGAGCGGTGTATCGTGTGCGATCAGGCGGAATTCATCAAGGCTCTCGAAGAGCCAGTGTCACGACACGGGGCTCTTGGAAATTATCGTTTTAACTCATCTCCCTCAACGGGAAAAAATTTTGTATCAAAGATAGTTATGAAGATGATTCAAAGAGACGGGCTGGTTGTGGCTCAGAGGAGTAAGTGATTCGAGGAGGATCTGAACACGGGCAACCTAGTACCGCCGAAAAAAGCTAGAGCCTTCGCAACTCTTTCGTCAAAATGGCGAACATAAACATAGCGATGCTGAGCTAACGACTGTGCGACTAGCGAAGTCGAGTGTGGCATTTCTCAAAATGTTTGAACATGGAGGTGTTATGTTTCCCGAAGAATTCGAAAAACTCGACCATATCGCAGAATTGGCGGCTAAGGCCCTGCGAGTAGGGAAGCCTGAGCAGGCAAAGAGACACTTCAATAAATTGAGGCGCTCCCCCTTCGTGATAGAGGCACAGAGAGCCGAGGCTCGAGCTCATTTGGAGTACTTCAAGGATCAGAAGGATGGCCCGGGAGCACGACGGTGTGTTCGGCGCAGCATTGGCTACCTTTGGGGTGAGCCTCAATTGCTGTCAGCTTCAAACTTCATGAATTCGCCGATTTCAGATGAATCGAAGCTGTTTAGGATTCAGTTTACTGGCACGACTGTCATGTTGGGAGCCTTCTCAGCGTACGATAACCGCTACATCTGTACCTTCGAAGCGATCGCCACATCTTCGGCTGAGGCAGTCAGACATTTTCTTGAACTGATTCCGGTGGATGACGTGCGGACCATGCGAATCATCAAGGTCGAGACGCTCAAGTTTTCTCCAGATGCAGTACAGTATGAAGGTCTAATAAGGACCTACCCGTTTCGGATTGCAAGTGCGCGGGAGCAGCTTAGAGGGCCACTTGTGCACATGAAAGCGTATCGACCAGAAAGTGATGACGAGGATCTTCCTATTCCGTCTCCTGCTTTCTCCGCATTAATGAGCGAGATGATGAGTAGTTGCCAGGAGGATAGCGCCAGCTAGTTAGTTTCTGTTTGCCAGGACAGAAACCAGAGAAAACAAGACCTTTTTCGCCTCTCGAGATGATTCGATATTCACCAGCGACATGTGCTTACTCTTTTTGAATACGCGAAAAACCTCAATTTTCTGGCAGCGACCCCGAATTATCCATGAAGATCCTTTTGCTTCGCAGGGAATATAAGCGAGAGTTCGCGTAGAAATCGGTGTTTCCGGACAGAAACTAGGTAGGTAGGAAGGAAGGTAGGTAGGTAGCTCACTGAAAACAGGATACTTCAGTGAAATCTCCGCTCACAACTTGTACTACTGGCTGCATCCGTGGAGAGCTTTTGTTTTTTCCCTGTAGCGGGGCTACTTTTGTTCTGGTCAGGACGAAACTCCTCTCACTAAGTGGCGAATACCTCGTCACTATGGCCAAAGGAATGAAGTACCACCCGAGCGGCAGTGTCCAGGCGTGCACGTTTGGCCTGGAACGAGAGATCCTGCTGTTACCTAACAGCCATGCAAGGCTATTCTTAGGTCGTGTACTGCCGCTGACCTGAAAAAATACCCAGTTAGACTCTGCCACTTCATAGTTGAAGGAGCCATGTGCACATGGTCTTTGTGGTCATAAACCCTGAACATGTTCCCGAGTTCTTGAGGAACGTAAAGGCAGAGTCCGCACACATGCTCAATAACCTCTTGGGTAGAAACAGGAGAACCGTCTGGTGTGAAGGGTATGACAGCCCCATCGTTCTAACCCCTCTACACGCTCTCGTCTTTATCTCATACCTGTATGCAAACCCAGCCAAAGACGATCTTGAGATCTCCATCCATAGGTATCCAGGACTCTCGAGCTGTAATAAACCCAGCCTCAGTCATTTTTGAAAAAAATGACTGAGAAAAGCTGGGCGAGCGCAATCTTGGCGAAGCCAAGTTGCGCCGCAGGAGACGACAAACTCCTGTATGCCTAGCGTGTGAGATTAGAGTTCGATGAGAGACTCAAACCAGCAAACGGTGCTGCTTTTGACTGGAACCGGACTAAACTATCGATAGTCTTTTGTCTATCAGCAACTAGACAGTCCTGCGCTACTACGCCAGTATTGTGGTCTTCCACGGCGCAACTTGGCTATGCCAAGATTGCGCTCGCCCTGCCATTGCGAGTGATTTTTTTCAAAAATCACTCGCGCAGGGTTTATATTCGGTAACCATTCCCACGCCAGGCTCTGGAAGCGTGTGCACCGAAGCCATTTCCGTTCGCTTTCCCAAGACAGCCACAACCTTAGAGGCTACGAAAAGAAAGTTGAGCGTATACTGGAAGAGTCCTCAGAAACTCTCACTTTTACACGTACTCCTGCTGCATGGCTCAATGCATTTCGAATCACCGATGTAGCAGAACAAGCGAGATGGAATCGCCGGGTCGTGGAGAGCGAGGCACTTACAAGAAAGATTTCAAAAGCTCTGGGAGCGAAAGGGACGCCGCGTCATGGGAGCACAGCGTCTCATGAACCAGAAATTTGATTTGGCGTGCCTTCCCACACGAACTGGCAGGCGCATGTGGTGTCTCTCCGAGAAAAGGCGCGAGAGATAAGCGTTCATAACGTTCTTGAAGGCCTTACTGTATCAGGCTCGAAGCGTCTTCAGGTGTTGGCGGAGTGGAGACTTCTCGGTGATCTATCCGCCAGGGCTCCACGCTCCTTCGATGCCGAGGCTAGCAAACGTAGTGCCCTAGCCGATTTGCCATCTCAAACAACGTGCGCTCTTTTTGCTGCAGGGCATTCGTGTCCCTGACGTCTATCCCAGACGTTTCCCCTGCTCCCTATCATCACTGCTGTCTTAGAGCTGTCCTGAGAGTGCGGACAGGGCCTTGCTCGCTCAGCATCACACTAGCCTCGATACAGATAAAACAAGAGATAAAAATAAACAGAGAAAATGAAGAGAAAAAGATACGGAGAAAACTGGATCGTCGATGAGACGGACGAGACGGCCATCATATGGCGTACAGGGCAACTTGCGCGAGTCTTTGTCGTTGGCGTGCGGCTCACGCGAAAGCCTGTGGCAGCACGAAAATGAAAACGGTACAAGGCACAGAGGGAGAGGGGCTTGGTCATACAATTCATTCTTGGTTCGGCTTTTGCGGGGCTCGTTGGGGCCGCTTGTATGGCGTTGTTCATGACGGGAATTACCCGGATGCACATAGTCAACGCCGATATGATTCGAGCGATCGGCAGCCTCTTTACCGGATCGAACGAAGCTGCTCTTCGTGTGGGAGGCTTCGTGCATGCCGTGTCGGGCGTAGTGTTTGCGATGATCTACGCGACGGTCTTGAGCTTCTTCTCAGTCCACGGCTTCTGGTATGCGACCGTCATGAGCGGTGTAATCGGCTTCGTGCATGGGTTCGTCGTGTTCTTCTTACTCATCAATATGGTGGCGGAGCATCACCCACTACCGGAATTTCGTGAAGTCGGTGTGGGCGTCGCCGTCGCTCATCTCGCTGGTCATATCATTTATGGGCTCGTCGTCGGAATGATCCTTGGGGGCATGAACTTGATTTCGATCTTGGCGCCCCCGTCGGTCTAGACATCGCGGACCGAAAACCTCGTAGCGCGGCTTCACGTCGCCCCTCACACGGATATTTATGGTGCGGGTCGTAGCGATGAACATGAAGGTCGATATCGCAGCCTTTCGCGCAATTAGGCAGCCGAGATACTGCGAGCCTCCGGAAACAAGCCAGAGATCTTCGATATGAGGGCCTCGACAATCGCGTCGGGACAACTAGCTCCTGCGGAGATCAGGATCTCGACTGGCGACTTCTCCGGCAACCAGCCTTTCATCGTATGCACCTGCTTATTGTGAGGATTGAGGCGTCTAATCTCGTCATGACTAACGACTTCATGCGCGTCCTTCAAATAAAAGACCGGAACCCTGCCTTCACACAGCTCGGCGAGGTGAGAGGTACTCGAGGGGAATACCTACTTGTGAGTAAGGCGCTACCCATATTAGAGGGATACAAAAATCAATTAATTTTCGAGTTATATTAGCAAACTAGGTATTAAGAGGCGGTTTTGCGAGTCGTCGCGTGCGAGTTTCGAAAAGCTAAAAAAAGAGACGGAAGACTGTGGGCGTGTATTTCAGGGGGAATTTTTAGGGGGTGGCCTATGATTTCCCGCTAAAGGTGGCACCTAGAGGCGCCTCGGGGCACTAATCAGCACTAAAAAGCCTTCATCAAGGAGCGCAGCTCCTGTTCCGTCGCCAAGGAAGCTGGGTCCAGAAATCATCAGGAGCCGGCTCAAAACGCGACCCTCCGTAGCGCGTAAGCGCCGAAGGAGGATGAGTCGTGCGAGCTGGCTCCTGATGAGTTCTAGACTCCGCTTCCTTGTGATGGGATTGGAGCTGTGTGTATAGACCGCTAGATTTTGCAACTTAGGCCGCCAACTTTCCCTCTTCTTGAACCCTTGAAACCACAAAGTGGTGCTGGACACTGCGCATTTCAACCCGCTTTAATTCTTATGTCGGGATTATTTCGGGGTTAAAAATTCATCTGCCCACGGTAAAGCACCTACTTGTAAAAGCGATCGGTTTTCCTACTCATCGATGTTCCTTTGGCTTGGCCACAGTATGCGCCGCTACTGGAGGAAATCGTCGTTGTACACCGAGACTTTGATCTTATGAGTCAGCGAGCGCAAAGAATGATCGAGCGATACAACAAGCGCTTCAGCGGAAGGGGATCGGAATACCCATATCAGGCAGAGTCCTCCGACGTCGTCCGATCTTGGTACATGAATCGCCGATTGCGGAGAGGCCCCCGATAGAGTCCGGCTTTGTCTCAAGCGGTTAGCAGGCTACCCAGGTGTATCCGGTACGATCTCCTTCGATGACAATGGTGACGTGGTACGCGACTACGTGATACGCTCAAGTAGGAACGGGCAGGTTGCACCGAATCATGGCTGACAATTGCATGATACCCAATTCTACGCGCTGGCACACCTGAACACTTTTACCCTTAGAGTGATGCAGAAAAGCTATAAATACTTGGTGCCGATTGCGGGAGTGTTTGGGGCGCTGCTCATCATCTCGAATGTGCTATCAGGTAAAATAGTTGCCGTTGGCAGCATGAGCTTTCCTGGCGGCGCAATCCTATTCCCACTTACATATATCTTCGGAGATGTTCTTACGGAAGTTTACGGTTATTCAAATGCACGGAGGGTTATCTGGGCGGGTCTTGCGGGCGCACTTCTTTGGGCTGTCTCCTACTGGATTGTCGCTGCTCTCCCCGGTGCTTCGTTTTGGCACAAACAGGAAGCGTTCGAGCAGATTCTCGGCGTTGGCCCACGGCTCGCATTAGCCGGAATATTAGCTTACCTTGTGGGCGAATTCGTCAATTCATACATCCTTGCTCGCATGAAGGTCTATACGGCAGGTCGATACCTATCAGCTCGACTTATAGTATCGACCATCGCGGGACAGGCTTTGGATACGGCACTGGTTCTTAGTGTAGCGTTCAGCGACGCCTTTACCTTTGGACAGCTCCTCGAAATGGGCTTTAGCTTGTGGGCTGTGAAGGTCGGCTGGGAGGTTTTTGCCCTCCCGATCACTATTCCCACTGTAAGGTGGCTGAAAGGAGCCGAACAGGAAGACTTCTTTGACACGCATACGAACTTCAATCCACTAGTCCTTGCATCGGAGAGCGGATATGGTGGTCAAGTGGTCTCAAAAAAACCCCCTTTGGGGAGAGGATAGAATGGGTGCATGCAGTTGCGCAGGCATTCAACTCCGATAAAAGGTTCGATCTAATCGTCATGACCGGACACGCGTTTCAAGTTTTCCTCGACGACAAATACGTTGCGTATACATGTGCCGGAATTCGTAGCCACTTGGATGAGGACGGCATTTTTGAATTTGAAACACGAAATCCCGCTATTGATAGGGCGCACAAATGGGATGGAATATGCAGGGAGCTTAAATTTCCCGAAGGGGCTGCGCGCGAATCCTTCAAGGTGCTCTCGGCCGGCGATGGTAGGATTGTTTTTCAGACCGAGTACACTTTTTCGAACAAGCGTCTCATTTCAGTGAGTGAACTGAGGGTCATGTCGCTCGACGCCATAACGCGACATTTGCCTGAGTCTGGACTAGCTATTCTTAAGCTCTTTGGAGACTAGGATGGGCACGAATTTAATGCACAGTAATCAGAAGAGATGATTTTGCTTGTGAGAAGCTCAGAGAAAGTGCGACTATTTTTACGATTTTCTTACGCAGAAGGGAGCCAGACATCCGATCAGAGCGCTTGAGCGTCCGCTCATTGACACGTTCTGTGGAGTCGGCGAATTACCAAGGATAGAGAGGACAGCACCGATGAGCGTTCACAGTGGCAGTCGGCAGATTCTGATTCACGGCATGGTTCTCGTGCTAATCGGATTGGTGTGGGGCCTTGCGGTTCCCGGTACTCCGTACCCAAGATTAGCGCTTGGGGCACACATCCAGCTCGTAACGAACGGCATGCTGCTCATCGTTCAGGCGACTGCGCTGCTGACGCTCCCACACAGTGTCGGGCCAAAGTCGGTCCGGGTGATGGTGGTAGCGGCTTGGTTGACGTGGGCCATGGCGATGTCGGAAGTAGCCAACTCCTGGTGGGGAACGACCCAGATGTTACCTATTGCTGCAAGGCAGGCAGGCGCTGCCGGCGGCCAACCATGGCAGGAACTCGTGGTTACACTCACGCATATCGCTGCTGGAGTGGGGCTGATTATCGCGTGGCTGCTGCTCGTCGTCGGTTTTCTGAAGCGCACGTCTGGTGCAGGGACCACATGAGGGGCAAGGTCGGCAAGCGGCCGATATCGCCGAACAACTAGAAGCCATCTCATGAATAGGGGGTATCTAAGATTTCTGAGTGATGTCATACACTTATGAATGAGCACAA
>JBBAUR010000052.1:0-25463 GCA_040398075.1 Bdellovibrionota bacterium
GCTCGCCCTGCTATTGCGAGTGATTTTTTTCAAAAATCACTCGCGCAGGGTTTAGTTATCAATACTCTCTTCTGAGGGCTCTACCAGGCTGAGCCTGTGGCGAAGGGCATCGATCTCAAAGCTGAGCTCCTGGTCTCCCGAGGCGGTGAAGACACGACTATCCGGATGAACATTTGGAACTCCGTGTTCGACCCCTTGCCAGTCGTGGCGCCACAGTCCGACGTATCGGAGCCCCTTTCCATACGCCTCACTCATCAAATTGAGCAGCTCTTCCGACGACAGCTCAATCGTCTTGCGCATGCCTGGGTATACGAAGCCGATACCATCGAGTGAGAAACCATCCCCCGGCTGCAGCGACGGAAAGAGCTTCATCGTATGCTCCTCGCGCGGGTCTCCGAGACTGTCTCCATCATTGCCAGAAAAGCACCCGACACAAGGGTTTCGCATGAACACGCAGTTGTCTGGAATCTCGTTTCTGGCCAGCTCACGCATTACCCTGTAGGAGTTCCGATCGAGATTGTCTTCGAGCATCGGTATGGCCACGTTCGTATTGAACGGCGAGAGGCTTGCGTTGAAGGCGAAGATGCGTTTGGCCTTACGAGCAACCTCTACGAACTGATTTTGTAACGCCTGCTCTCGGATTATGCGATTCCGAAAATCCCGCGGGTTTATGCGGGTAAAAAGGACATCTATCGGGGTAGTATCCCATTTGCGCATCGTAGGACCATTGGATAGGTACAGCACCAAGGTTAGACGACGTCCATTCGCGGAGAGCCGCGCGAGGATACTGCGGAGATATTCGAAATCCTGTCCGAACGTCCCGTCGATGAGCACTCCTATGTAGACGTCCTTTATGTGCGCGGTTAGAAGCGCCTGAACGTTGCGCTCCACCACCTCTCGGGCCGATGGATGCATCGCATACAACATAGTGTACCCGCGTGCCTGTCCCTCCACCCAGGGTAATCCCTCTTCGGGCTCTTTGGTTGGCTCGGCGCTCGGCACAGGTGCAGCTACAGGCTTTTCAACTCGTACACCCGAAAAAAACTCATCGTTGGTAACCTGACTGCCCTCCTGTACCAACGGCGAGAAGATCGAACGCATGTCATCTGCGCTCGTAGGTTGGGATGAACCCTCACGCTCATTCCTCGATTCTACTCGGCTCGGCGGGACGGAGCTCGAGCGTGGAATCACCGGCCTAGTCGGAGTGACAGCCGCGCGCTCTAAGGGCACATTTTCTAGCTCGTCATCGTTGTCAAGGTCGTCTTCGTCATCCGCGATCCCCTCTACAGGAGTAAGAGGCACCTCCTGCACTCTAACCTCGGAGCCAGGTGAAACAAGGAGCGGTACTCCTGATGAGCTCGCCAGCTCTGGCTGCTGCGGCGCGGAGCTTGCGGCAAGTCGCAGGATGACAACCACGAGCGCGCTCATGCACGTCAGTAGTACTACCAGCCAACGCTGCTTCCTCACCACCCTGTTACCTCGCACTATTTTGACAGGCTGCGGAAAAATGTCTTCGTCGCGAGAAATTCGAGGTTTTGGCGCTAGCCGAAAGATCGGATTTCACAGCAGAAGAACATTTTCCGGAGACTGCTAGGGATCAATCCTGATTCCAGCACAGCACACTCCTCGACCTGCGGCATACACCGAAAATACGCGACATAGCTATTTCTCGCAATGAATGCCAGCTCGAGATCATTTCGTAGCCATCATGACCGAATGAAAAAACACCTCGAGTGCGTCAAGGAATCGCTCTGGGCGCTCCAGAAGCTGGTGCTCCTCGTCGAGTAGAACCAGGTGCACACCAGGATGCCTCCGAGAGAAGCGCTCGCTCTGTGCATGAGGAACAACCACGTCTCGTAACCCGTGAACGGCGAGTATCGGCACATCCAGTACGAGGTCTGCGCACGCGACAGAGCGCAGCTCTTCGACAAAACGATAGTGCATCAATACCGTTCGTCCGTCGTCAAGCCTGATGATAGGATACGTTCCGTCGCACCTCCACTGCTGCTCAACCTCAGGGGTCACCAATCGACTCGAAGCGTCCCAGGGATCAATTACCGGGCTGAGCAAAGCAATCCCGAGAACTCGAGCCCTCATCTCAGGAGCCAGCAGGGCAACTGCGCGGAGAGCAAGGAAACCTCCAAAGCTACTACCCACCAGAAACACAGGTTGCTCACCTAATCGACAAAGCTCATTCGATACACGTCTGAGGGCTTGCATGACGGAGAGCTCAGGCAAGGACGGCACATTGAGGTCTGGAATGTACACCTCGAACCCGTGAGGTACGAAGCGCTCACGGACCAGCACTGCCTTTCTCGATTGGGGAGAAGCCCCTAACCCGTGCAGGTATACGATCACCGGCATCTGCTTCATCATCGAGACCTGAATATTTCTTTTCGATTACCGTCTTTCATGCTACTACGGAGCGTACGGAAAAGCCTTACTAAAGAAAGTGTTTCTTGCATCATATGAATTACTTGCCCCAGCTTCAGTCACTCGCCAACATCACCCCCACCCGCCCCTTTTCGTGCACGTCCAGAGGTTGCATCCGGCGCGGCCTGATTCGAATCACAGCGCTGACCCTCGCGGTGCTGGTCGCGACGCTGTGCCCGCGAGCGGGCACAGCGGAAGAGCTCTCGGCGCTGCCAGGTGCAAGGCTGGCTGACGAACTCTCACGAGCTTTCGAACAGGTAGCTGAGGGTATTACACCCTCTGTAGTGACTATCTCCACGGAAACAAAGGCGAAGAAGTCAAAGGTCCCGCGTGGGATGGACCCGTTACGGGACTTTTTCGGGGACGATTTCTTCGATCGCATGGCTCCTATTCCCCAGCGTGGTCTCGGTACCGGTGTCATCGTCGATGACCAGGGACATATCCTCACCAACAATCACGTCATAGGAGAAGCCGACGAAGTCAGTGTGCGCTTGAGTAATGAGCGGGTGGTCAAGGCTTCGGTCGTCGGTAAGGACCCGCGCACTGACCTCGCCGTGATCAAGATCAAAATGACCGATAAACTGCCGCGTACAGCCAAGCTCGGCGACTCTGACAAGCTCAAGATAGGTGAATGGGTCGTGGCAGCGGGAGCGAGCTTCGGGCTCGACAACACGATCACCGCCGGTATCGTGTCGGCCAAGGGTCGTGCCATTTCGGGCGGTGCCCAGTACGAGGATTTCATCCAAACGGATGCCGCAATCAATCCGGGTAACAGCGGTGGGCCGCTGGTGAATCTGCGCGGAGAGATCGTGGGGATTAACACCGCGATCGTATCGAAGTCTGGCGGCTACATGGGTATCGGCTTCGCTATACCTATCAACATGGCCAAGATGGTCATGGAGAGCCTCATCAGCAAGGGCAAGGTTACACGTGGATGGCTCGGTGTCGGCATCCAGAACCTCTCTGAGGATCTGGCTAATTCGTTCGATTATCCGAGCACCGAAGGTGCGCTGGTAGGCCACGTGGATGTCAAGGGCCCCGCAAAGAAGGCTGGACTCCAGCAGGGCGACATCATCATTCAATTGGGCGAGGAGAAGATTAAGAACGTCAACCAACTGAGAAACTACGTTGCCTCACTCAAACCGGGAACCAACGTCGATGTTCTCTTGGTTCGTGAGGGACGCAAAGAGACCAAGAGCGTTACTATCGGGGAGTTACCTGCACAAAACGAGGAAAGCCCGTTGATACCGAACGGTGAGAGTTCCGACCTCGGACTCACCGTAGAGGAGTTCGATGAGACATCTCCGCGCAAGCCGCGTTCTGGTAGACGACGTGGGCTGATGGTAACTGAGGTAGACCCACAAGGGGTCGCTGCGAAAGCGGATATCCAGCCAGGTGACGTGGTAGTTAGCGTCAACGGCACTGCCGTTACCTCACTTGCACAGTTCCGCGAAGCAGTCGGCAAGGGGGACCTCAAGAAGGGCATCCGCCTCATCGTCGACTCGCAGGGCATGGAGCGTTTTGCTCTCCTGCGGGACACGAGCGAGCCAAGCGAGGGTGAGTAGGGCACATGGGGGGCCGATCCTCGCAAACAAGGCAACGAGCCCGTAAACCCGAACGCCACGCCAGACCGATGGCTTAAGGTGATGGGTACCGGTCTGTACTACCGCTTGTAGAGCGGATATAGTACCGCAGTTAGCAATTTCTTTCCGGGCTGGTTAAGACTCTGGTTAAGTAGTAGGGCGTATTTCTATGAAGAGAATCTACACAGCAGTCACACTAACCGTAATTACCTGCATGCTTTCCTACGTTGGAAACGTGACCCAAGCGGGGGCACAAGAAGTTACAGGGAAGGTGTGGACCGTCGAGGAGATCCTAGCTGAACGCAAGACCCCAAGGGAGAAGCGAAAGCCTCGAATGTGCAGAGGTGGCGCCTTCAAACCGTGCGCATGTCCCAAAGATGTCCCGACGCTCGTGCAATACAGGCCTGCGGTGAAGGAGTGTGGCGGAGATGCTGCCATCGTTCTCTCAGGAGCAAAGTACATGGACATCTACAGCGTGGTCGTGCGTGATGTCGAAAACAAGGATCGCTGGCCTGCACAGGGTGCTAATGGGTGCACCCCCTACGAGACGAACGTACTTGGTCTCAACAAGTGTAGCGTGTTCAAGGTTCAGAAGATCCTCGGCATCGAGAACGAAACGCGCGATGCCGAGGTACACTGCCTTGGAGCCTCAGGGTACTCACCGCTGTTCAAACGTGTGAGCCGAATAACTGCTAAGTTCAAGGATATACCGAACTCTAACGCCGATCCTTTGGCGCGCTGGTGCCTAGCTGGGCCAGCTACGCCGTTGAACTAGAGGAAGCAGGGAGCCCGCGCGAGCAGCAGGCAAGCACACTGGCTTTTCTCACACCCCTAAAATAAGCCTTCAAGGCTTTTGGTGAGGATTTCGCAGCCTTTATCGGTCACCAGGACGGTATGCTCCCATTGAGCAGAGAGCGCACCGTCACTCGTTCGCACGGTCCAGCCATCCACCTTGGAAAGCGAGGTCTTGTGTGAGCCCGCGTTAATCATCGGCTCAATGGTGAAGACCATCCCGGGTTTCATCTGTTCACCCGTTCCTCGGCGTCCTACGTGGAGCACCTGCGGAGGCTCATGAAACTGCTTGCCGATACCGTGTCCGGTGTATTCCCGCACGATTCCGTACCCTTTGTTCGTACTACGTATGAATTCCTGAATAGCAGCTCCGATGTCTCCGATCTTCTTGTTTGGTCCTACCTCCTTGATCCCAGCGAACAACGCCTCTCGCGTTACACGGACCAACTCCTGAGCCTCAGGCGAGCACGCTGCCGGCCCACCCACCAGATACATGCGGCTCGAATCACCGTGGAAACCATTCTTATACGAGGTGACATCAACATTCACGATATCACCCTCCTTGAGAATGACGAACGGTGCAGGGATGCCGTGGCAGATAACGTCGTTGGGAGATACGCATACAGATTTGGGAAATCCCTTGTAGTTGAGGGGCGATGGTATCGCCCCGAGCTCGGTTGTGCGTCGATGTACGAAGGTGTTTATCTCCTCTGTGTTGATACCGGGACGTATAATCTCACCAACCTCGTCGAGTATTCGCGCCGTTATTTGGCACGACTCACGCATCAGCTCTATCTCTTCGGCTGTTTTTATCGGAATACGATCGATCACCCACTCTCCTACTTCGAGTTTTTGGCACTCAATTTTACGATGGCCTGAAAGTGCTCATCCGAGACCGGAATGACGCTCAATCGAGAGCCTCGCTCCAACAAGAGAAGACCCGACAATGCCTTGACTGTACGGAGCTCATCGAGCGGAATTAGCCGCTTCAGTTTTTGCACAAACTGGAGGTCAGGGCAAAACCAGCGGGGGTTTTCCCGAGTAGCCCTCGGATCAAAGTATTCACTGGCCTTATCGAATTGAGTCGTATCCGGCGAAGCTTCCTTGTGGATCTTGGCGAGTCCTACCACTCCAGAAGGTTGGGCATTGGAATGATACACCAAAACCTGCTCCCCGATCTTCATGGCCTTTAAGAAATTACGCGCTTGGTAGTTACGTACTCCAGTCCAGTCCGTCACCTTGGTACGAGCAAAATCATCGATCGAGAATACGTCAGGTTCGGTTTTGACCAGCCAATGAGCCATCCCCCTATTGTCATGGTTAACTCTGAACGTTGCAAGGGGTACGCCCGTACTTACGTGGGGGAAGTCGTCCCAGCGACGATTCGCTCAAATATTACGTGACCTCTCCAAGCACTACCGTGGTAACTCCTGCCTCGGCCAAATCTACGCCGATTCGCCCTGAGATTCTCGAGCTACCATCTCCCGAATACCCTGGAAACCTGGGGTAGCAAGTTTTACTCGTGCATTCCTACTTCCTATCTGAGCAAGCGCATTGGCATCTGAGAAGGTGAAGAGGTGGAACTTCAATTTGGGCCATCGTTTCTTGAACAGCGCCGCTGAGTCTGCATAGGCGAGATCGAAAGCTCTGAAGCCGTAGTCTTCGACCAGGGTCGAGAGCACTGCCATACGATGTGGCGTTTTGTCGAGCCTACTCGGAATCGCCACCCCATTGAAACTCTCTAGAGCAAAGAGGATCTTGTCGAGCGGTAGAGTCACGAGGAAGTTCGGTTTGCCGCGCATAGCCACCGGAACTTGGAGACTATCGAGAAAAGAGTTGATGTCGTTGGTGGTGACGCTCTCGGGGAAGAGGCACGACAACACCACATCATCGCACGACCCTACCTTACACCGTACCCCTACACCGGGTATAACTGTGAGTGGCGAGTCTTTGGCTGCAGTCACCATGCGGTCAACGAAATCACCACTGAAAAAATCCGTGATCGCGATAACATCGAGCCCTTTGACCTTCGCTAGACGCACGATCGCCGGTGCGGAGTCGAGCCCTTCAACCCCCAAGTATCCCAAGGAAGCCGGGCTGTGGACACGAAGGTCCATCGTATAGCTCTTTGCCCGGGTTCTGGTCTTCTCGATCTGCTGCGACAGCGGCATACCTTCGACGATTGTTTGCTGGTCGGCGGTTTTCTTCGGACGCGGCATATATCTCCTCTACTCAGCAGGCGTTTTCGTACTGCTCTTACTCTTCACTTGATTTGATGCTCTCTCGGAGCTTCCTACTCTGCTCCTGTGCTGCGACCCTCTCGTCTGCGAGGGCACGCTTGTCGGCTTCAGAGGAGAGGATCTCCAAAACCTCCTTGATGAGCCCCTTCAACGTACCAATCTGTATCTCGAGACGATCGATATCGCTCGCTGAAGGAACGCTATTGAACATCGATGCGACTCGATCCACTTTCGTCACGAGTCCGCTGACTTTTGCAGTCAACAGGTCGATGCGCCCTTCGAGGAGCCTAAGATCGGAGGTCGAGGCGATCCCCATCATGCGGGTAATCGTAGCTGCGCTGACGTCTGCCTTGGGAACGTCTGCCGGTGCGGCCGCACTTCCCGCAGCGGCGGCTTTGGGCAACCCGCTGCCACTTGCAACCTGCGCCTCTTCAGGGGCGGGAGTAGCCTTGTCCTTCACTCCTTCAGGTGGTGCCGTTGAAACGGATGTATCGGAATCCATACCTTTTCCCTAGGCCAAACCTAATTAACTCTATGATATCAATAGAGATATTGCTGTAAGTTTGACTCCAATTCACCGTAAGTACCTGTTACCAGGAAGTACCCTAGGGCGAATCAGCCTGCAGAAGTTTTAGATGAGCTAGGAGACCTCAGAGATTCGAAGAGACCGGGGACCGGAGCCCCTCAGAGACGGAGGAGGTTGGGCGCCGTTTGCAGCCAACAGAGGGGTAGCAACCTCACCTGCCCGAGAACCGTGCATGAGCACCCTGCGGATCGAAACGCGCGCTACACGCTGCTTATCGACCTCGAGAATATGAAATTCTACCCCATCGACTCCAAATGCTTCCCCAGCGTTCGGTACGCGTCCGAGATGTGCGAGAACGAACCCGGCAACGGTGTCGTAATTACCTTCGGGCAGCTCTATGTCGTAGTCCTCTTTCAAGACCGTAATCGAAACAGCACCATCAACGAGTAGTGTACCATCCCGTTCGAGCACCTCTCGGTGCTCCTCGGTTGGGGCATCGAACTCGTCGAAGATCTCCCCGACGATCTCTTCTACTAGGTCTTCGAGCGTCACAACTCCATCTACACCGCCGTGCTCATCGAGCACGATAGCCAGGTGAATACCCTTCTCACGCATCTCGACTAATAGCTCGTCGACCGCTTTGGTATTCGGAACGAAATGTGCAGGGCGTATGAAAGGCTTCCATGCATCCGAAGCTACCTGATGCCCCACGAACCTCAAGAGATCTCGACTCAGGAATATCCCGCGGACCTCGTCGAGATCAGCACCACACACCAAGACGCGTGAAACCGCCTCGTCCGTGCATGTGCGCACAATATCCTCGACACGCGCTGTTTCACGCACCCACACGATATCCGTGCGTGGTGTCATCACCTCTCGCACCACTCGTTCTGAGAGCTCGACTACTCCTTCGATGAGCTCCATTTCACTTTGCTCGAGAGACCCAACCTCTGAGCTCATCTTGACAATCTCGCTGAGATCATCGGCAGAGACCGCGAGCTCACGCTCATTTATCAGACGCACTTGAAATCGACTCAAGACACGAGATACCGCTGCGTGCAGAAAGAGTACTACCGGTCCGAAAAACGGATATGTCACACGTAGAACTGGGGAAACACGAGTCAGACACCGTTCCGGATACTGTAGCGACAGAGACTTTGCAATCTGGACTCCGACGAGTGTAGAGAGAACAAACGTGCCGAAAACGAGAACCGCAAGCAGTGCGCCATACGGCCGATTCGAGCCGGGCTCAGCGAAGAGTACTGCGATGTCATGCATCAGGAATGCTAGGCAGAATCCCGCTCCTGTGGACGAGAGAAATCTCCCTACCTGAGTATAGAGAAGATAGGCGTCGGACCTTTGGAGTATCTTTTGACCTCCTGTGGCACCAAATGCCCCCTCTTCGACCAGCTCCTCGAGACGGGCCGTTCTGCTGCGGGCTATCGAGAGGGATGAGACTATGAAAAAGATATAAGTCAGAGCGGAGCCGACCAGCAAAAGCGCAGATGAAAAAATAGTAACGATGCTACTAGAGTAATTCTCCATAATGGGTGTGGATCAGTAGAGCACCACCAAAGGATGTGACGGAGTCGTGCCTGAGGACAGCGGAGCAAGTGTGATGCTCGGGGAACGGTGACTATGTGGCGCCGGGTTTGAACCCATAAGTGTACCTATCATTGTGAAGAGTTCCCCTGCCACTTGTCAACCAAGCCATCCAAGGGAAACTAAAGCAATGATTTCAATCAGATAGGGCTTTATGTGCTTTACCACTACCCGTCTTGGTTAAAAGGTCGGCGCAAGTCAGCCGTTCCTTGAGGTGCTGCCAGTCCCAGCGCATCTGTACGGGTCGACATCCGGTCTAACTTCAGTCATGTCAACCAGATATGGATCTGAGAGCTGGTGCCTCGTCGCGGATACGAGTAGCCTTAAACGACCACGTCAAGGATCAGAAGGGTGTAATAAGCCATGAATGCGACTAGAGAAATAATGTGGAACCTCAACACGCTTCCGAACGTGGTAGCGCTTTACGGGCTACTCGTAGTAGCGGTCGCAATCGGCCTCAACGGAGTGCTCCGCAGAGCGAGTGTGTGGCGCTCGGGCACCCCTGCTCCGGAGTACACTGGACACTGGCTCGAGCGGCTCGATGACCTGATCCAAACTGGACTCTTTCAGAAGAAGGTCAGCCGCGGGAGGAGTGGATCCGCGTTGGCTCATCTTCTGGTGTACACCGGCTTCTTGGTGCTCCTGTTCACGACCACGATGGTGTTTATCCACCACGACCTGGGGATTAAAATTTACCAAGGACAGTTCTACCTGTACGTGACGATGTTCAGCGACCTTTTCGGCATCCTCCTACTCGGCGGGGTCCTGTTCTTCGGGTATCGACGCTTCATCGAAAATGCGGATCCTGTTCACAACGCGATGAACGATATCTTCATTCTGGTGATGTTGGCAGTGCTCGTCATTCAAGGATTTGCTCTCGAAGGCCTGCGCATCCACGTTACCAACGACCCATGGGCACTCTACTCGCCGATCGGATGGCTGTTTGCTGAGGCTGTGTGGTTCCTTCCAGACGAACGCGCACGTCAAGCGCATTTTCTGATGTGGTGGTTTCACACCCTTACTGTTTACGCCTTCGTTGCTCTCTTTCCATACACGAAGTTTTTTCACATCTTCTCGAGCCCAACGAACCTATTCTTCGCGCGCACGACTCGTCCTACGGGTGCGCTTCCCTTCATTGGAGATATCGAAAAACTAGTCGAAAAGGGAGAGGAATTTTCACTGGGACTTGGAACGATCAAGGACTATACCTGGAAGAATCTTCTCGACCTCGATGCGTGTACACAATGTGGGCGCTGCCAGGAGGTCTGTCCCGCGTACCTCTCTGGAAAGCCGCTCTCGCCGAAGTGGGTCATTCTGGATACCCGCAATCATGCATTCGCACTTCAAGCCCATCCGGAGAGCACGCCCACCTCCAAACTCTCTGCCCCTGCCGCAGCACTCGATGCAGCGCTCATGCAGGGAGTGGCACTGCCCTTCAACGCCCTCTCCCCCAAAGATAATGGTTACCGGGGGGATGGTGTCTATCGCGCACATAACCCAAAAGTTCAGTCATCAGTTCGAACCCTCGGTGGTAGCCCCGATGCGAAGATATCTGGAGACGTCATTGATCCGGAGGTGTTCTGGAGCTGCAATACCTGCTTTGCGTGTGTTGAAGCGTGTCCCGTCGGGATCAATCACGTCGACCAGATCGTCGGTAATAGGCGTCATATGACGATGATGGAAGGACAGATTCCCCACGAGGCTCAGGGTACCCTGCGCTCGCTCGAGAGTAGAGCAAATCCGTATGGGCCGCCCGAGGACCGCGCCAAATGGCTGAGTGGTCTCGACGTGAAGGTGCTCGAGCCGGGTGATTCCGTTGATTACCTATACTGGGTCGGTTGCGTTTCGGCGTACGACCCTCGCAAGCAGAAGATAGCCCGGTCACTCGTGACGATCATGGAGAAAGCCGGTCTCTCCTTCGGTGTCCTGGGCTCTATGGAAGGGTGTACAGGGGATCCGGCGCGTCGCCTTGGCGAGGAGAACCTCTTTCAGACCTTGGCAAAACAGAACATTGAACTTCTCAAATCGGTCTCCTTCAAGGTGCTGGTAGCAAACTGCCCGCACTGCTTCAATACCATCAAGAACGAGTATCCGCAGTTCGGGAACCTGGGTCAGGGCAAGCAACCAGAGATAATTCATCACTCCGTACTGCTGCGTAGACTCATCGAAGAGGAGAAACTCCCGCTCGAGGATGGAGAGCTCAAAGACGTGACATTCCATGATCCGTGCTACCTCGGACGCGTTAACAACGAATACGAGGCGCCCCGTAAGACTCTACGTGCCGTAAAAGGGCTACGGATCATCGAGATGGAGCGCAGTAAGGAAAAAGGGCTTTGCTGTGGTGCAGGGGGCGGTCATTTTTGGATGGATCTCAAGAACGGTGAGCGTGTAAATTCGATTCGTGCCTCCGAAGCCGCGGAGACTGGCGCCTCTACTGTCGCAACTGCGTGTCCATTCTGCATGCAGATGATGGAGGATGGCGTCAAACTTACCGATAACGAGGAGAAGTTGGACGTGCGTGATATCGCAGAGGTAATCGCAGAGAGGCTACGATGAAACCACACCCTTTTTACGCCGAACACGAGGCATTCATAGACTCAGTCACCAAGATGGTGCAGCAGGAGCTCACACCCAAGGTCAAGGAGTGGGAGCAAAACGGATACTTTCCCAACGACGTCTTCAGGTTGCTCGGCGCGCAGGGGTACCTCGGACTGCTCATCTCGGAAGAGTACGGGGGAGTCGGGGGAGATTACCTCTTAGCGGGAGCTTGGTGCGAGGCGTTCGGAGAGCTGGCATCAATGGGCTTGACGGTGGGCGTGAATATGCACTCCCTCGTGATAAGCCATGCCTTGGATAGGTTAGGAAGCGCGGAAGCCAAATCACGTTGGCTTCCGAAGGCGGTCACCGGTGAAGCAATAGGCGCCTACGCATTCACCGAGCCGGGGGCAGGAAGTGACCTTGCCCGTATCCGCACCACTGCGACGCGCAGGGGAGATCGCTGGATACTCAACGGCTCCAAGACCTTCATAACTAACGGGGCGCGCGCGGATTTCATACTGGTGCTCGCCAAGAGTGATCCATCAGCTGGCTATGCAGGTTTCACCACATTTGTCGTAGATACGAAGTCAAAAGGTTTCACAGTATCAAAGACCCTCGACAAGCTCGGGTGGCGAGCTTCTGACACGGCTGAACTCACCTTCGAAGACGTGGAAGTGGGCGACAGCGACGTACTGGGAAAGGTCGGAGAAGGGTGGGGCCAAGCGGCAGCTAATTTGAATTGGGAGCGCTTGATGTTAACCCTTACCTCCCTCGCCGGCGCACGAGTGTGCCTCGAAGAGGCGAGACGCTATGCTGAAGTACGTGAGGCCTTCAAGATGAAGGTGGCCGACTTTCCTGTGATCAGGGGATATCTGAAGGAGATGGAGCGTAAAATATCCGTCGGCGAAGCGATTGCACATCATGCCCTGTCTCAACACGCTCAGGGGAAGGAGTGTCGTTCACTTGTTGCGATCGCAAAGAGACTCATGTGTGACGATGCTGTGTGGATCGCCGACAAGGCCATCCAGATCCACGGAGGATACGGTTATACAACCGAATTTACCCCCGAGCGCTGGTGGCGAGACCTCCGACTCATGCCGATCGGCGGAGGCACGAGTGAGATCATGGCCGGTATTGTAGTCAAAGAATTTTCACGCTAACAGGTTTGAAAACACCCTAGAACAGAGGAAGACAGTAACGTTATGGGCACGAGCCGTTCGAAGCAAACGAAAGCGAGTAAAGCGTACAAGACTACCATCATCAACAAGGAATCGATCCACTTCCTCGAGCGTTACATCAACAATCCCTCCCCTACCGGTTTCGAGGTCGAAGGGCAGCGGTTATGGATCGAGTACATCAGACCCTTCGTCGACACGGTCGATGTTGATACCTACGGCTCTGCCTATGCAGTCATCAACCCCAAGGCTGATTTCAAGGTGCTTATCGAAGCTCACGCCGACGAGATATCGTGGTTCGTTTCGTACATCACCGAGAATGGTCTAATCCATGTGAAGCGTAACGGAGGGAGCGATCACGTGATAGCCCCCTCCAAACGGGTCAACATCCATACACAGGGTGGTGCAATCAAAGCCGTCTTCGGGTGGCCGGCTATCCATACTCGTCGTGAAGGTGCTGAAGAACCCCCGAGCATGAAGAATATCTGCCTCGATGTCGGTGCAAAGAACAAAAAAGAGGTCGAGCAGATGGGTATTCACGTTGGATGTGTGATTACCTACGAAGACGAGTTCATGACCCTCAACAATCGTTACTTCGTCGGTCGTGCACTCGACAACCGCATCGGTGGATTCATGATCGCCGAGGTCGCGCGCCTGCTCCAGACAAATCGGAAGAAGCTTCCCTTCTCGCTCTACATCGCAAACTGCGTTCAAGAGGAGGTTGGTCTGCGCGGTGCTGAGATGTTGGCGCAAACTCTGCGTCCCAACGTTGCTATCGTCACTGACGTGTGCCACGACACATCAACTCCGATGATCAACAAAGTCCTAGAGGGCGACACCGTATGCGGGAAAGGGCCCGTTCTCACCTACGGACCGGCTGTACACAACAAGCTTCTTGCACTCCTGTTCGAGACGGCAAAGGCTCGAAAGATCGCTATCCAACGAGATGCTGCTTCACGCTCCACCGGCACGGACACCGATGCATTTGCATATTCAAACGGTGGAGTACCCTCCGCGTTAATCTCCCTTCCACTGCGCTATATGCATACTACTGTGGAGATGGCCGAGATCTCTGACGTCGAGGCGGTAATTAAATTAATCTACCAAACGTTATTGAAGCTCAAACCTACGTTCAACTTCAAGTATCTCTAAACCAAGTCCGTGCATACTAGTTGTTCGGGGCAAGGAGGCCATGCTTCGTTGGAGGCGAACTAACGGGAGCAGAACGGACGCGTACTCGCAGATCCTCCAGCCGTAGAGCGACCGGAGCTCACCCCTTTCACGTAATCAAGGATAGCTTCTAAACCTAGCCATACGCGCAGGGTTTATCTCTACTTTTTTGTTTCAGGAAGGGCTTTTAAGATGCGGGGGAGCGCCGCCTTGAATGCCGCTGGTGGCGGGCCATATCCGTGCTTCTCCTGCGGCGCAAATGTCTCCGTAACCTGCGCGATTATCCAGGCTTTGTTTCCGTCCTTTTCTTCGACTGCAACCGCGTAAAGAGCCTTTTGATGGTCGAGTGGGGTCACGCCAAATACTTTTAAGTTCTTCTCCTTAGCTGTACTGAAGAAATTGGCATGTGCGTTGTGAGAGGCGACTGCGTAGTCGTCCGAGCGACCCCCCTGCGGATTTATGAACGGTACCGGGAATGGGCATTTCCCAAACTCTGAAAGACGGGTGTTCGAAAAATCTCCTGGTAGCTGCGCTACGTACTGTGGGGCTCCGGTGCCTGACTTCAACTCCGCGACGAGCTGATTGAGCTGTTTATCCGTCAGCAGTTTCGAGGCGACTTTAACCCTCTCTCCTTGCCTATCGAGTTTGCCAATCACGGATTCAAGGGCCTTTGCGTACGAGATCTCAGGCGTTGTCCCCTGTGCCTGAACTACCCCTGCCAAAGGGCTCACTACCTGTGCAAAAGCTGCGGCGGCCATAGCCCTCAAAAATGATTGCCTGTCGATTACCGGGCCCTGGTTTTCCGACATGTTGCTTGTCTGCCCAGATTTTGTAGCCGTTGATTCATCAATCGGCCGCGCCCGATCTGTGTCCTGTAACGGCATAAGCCTTTCTCCTACCATACGTTCTCTGACGTTTTGCCATGTTCCTTCATTGAGGTGACTTAACAGGCGGCAGACACCGGGAAATTAATCAAAATAGGGGCTTCCAAAGGTTATCAACCGTCTGCGCTGGCGTGCTGGGCGTTGGGTGGTCGGCCAGAATGCTGTAGACGACATAAAGTTCATCGCGATACACTTCATGCCATTCACTGGGCAGGGCACTCTTCTGCTGCTGGGAGAGGCCTGACACGCTGTATAGTATGTGAGTCGGCGCGAGTTTATAGAGAGCAGCTCGACCCTCCGCTGTATTCGGTGAAAATGCAGCGGCTACGTCGGCCACAGCTTGGTTCGTATAAACCTCCTCGTATCGACCATCCATGGAGATCAAGAATCGGGGATACAGCCGCCACAACGCAAAGCTTCCATTGTTGAAGTCCACGAGCAATTTCCCAGTAGCGCCCGACGTACGGAGCCACTCGAGTGCCTTTACTGGATACGAACGAGTGTCGAGACGCCACGACTTTGGCTGCACGGAGGCACTCACAATCTGAACTATCATGCCTACTACGAGCACAGCAGAGACGAGTGCAAAGCTGCGCTCTAACATCAGCATCCTTGATCTCAACCGAGCCCTCATGAGCTCCACCGTTCGACCAAAGTACGGGACACCGAACACGGTAGCGGTCAGCATTGCAAAACCTACGAATCGGACATGCTTGAACCCACAGTAAAAGGAGAAGCACAACAAGCCGAGCGCTGTTAGATCGACCTCTCGCTTTCGGAGAGTAATGAGGACTCCTGCGAGGAGCGGGATGGTAATCAAGCTCGTACGCACGAACGGAATAGGATCCCGGTACAAGGCGAACCACTCGGTTATATGAGATCTCTCCATGGTAAGAGCATGTACCAGGTAGTGCGTGAAGGTTTGGAACCCATACGGCGTCACCGCTGGTGCAAAACTCGATAAAGCAGCGACAACAGCTAGGAGTTTCCAACGTCTGCCTTGGAGAAGAGACGAACTAGTGAGGATCCAAAGTACCAGGAGCTCAAGCGCATAACCCCCGTGCATATTCACTAGGACAACGGAGACAAACGGTATGAGCACAAGATAGCGGCTTACAGCGTTAACTCTGTATTGAACAAAAGCGTAGTATGTCAGCGCGAGGAAGAAGTAGGTGAATACCTGACATCGTAGGGTACTGACCCACAGAAAGGACGCCTCCAATATGCAGATTCCCGTCCACACTAATCGGGCAGATGCCTGCGGCGTATACAGGAGCGAAGCTCGGATCAACAACAGACATGTCCATACCGCAACCACAAGCTTCAGGAATACGAGTCCAGCATCTCCCAAGCTAGAGACTGTGTGATAAAATACCACCCCTGAGAGCCACTCATGATCGATCCACATGGGTAGCTTTTCCGTGAAGGCGAAGGGGTCATGGAGCGTCACCCCGCCGAATTTCTCCACCAGCCGGCCCATCCCGACTCGCGCAAAGAGGTCGGGATCCGCGGGGGACTTCCCGATTAGCCGCCATACAATCACTACGATTGGGACAAAAAGTACGGCAGCTGGCACAGAGAAAAGCTGCCTCAATCGATCACACTTGCGCTCGAATCCTGCTACGTTGAACATAGGTCATCCGAGTATCTTCGAAATTTGCCCTACTGGCTATCAGCGAAGAGATGGTAGCCCCACAAGTTGAGACGCTGGGCAGCTAAGCTCGTGGGAGTGAGCGTCCGTTGTGGCTGGCTTTTCGGTAGCGTGAACCCTAATCCGGCATGAGTGCATCAAGCACAGCTTTCGGGCCAAGCGGCTTCTCAATCCTGCCGTTCACTACAGCATCTTTTCCTGTATTTTCGGTGACGGGCCCTGCACAGGCGATGAAAACCCGTCCTGACTCATCCGGCAGCTCTTTCCGCACAAGTCCTGCCAGTTCGTAACCGGACATGGCGTCGATACTCTCATCGATGACTACGGCTGAATAGGCGTTCGTGTGCACTGCGTGCACTGCATCTATCGCCAATCCAACACCGTCTACTGCCGCTCCGAGCTTTGCGATGACGCGCATGAGGGTATCCCTAACGACGGGATCGGATTCGACAATCAAGACCGATTGCCCGGAGAGTGGGCGCGCACCCGCCACATCAAGCGACTCCTTCGCTTCAAGCGCCTGTTGTTCCTTAGGTGCCGCACGATTGAGAATCACACGCACGGAAGTGCCTTCACCTTCCTCGCTTGAAATGAAAATTCCACCCCCTTCGAGCTCGACCAATGCCTTGGTCAAGGCTAGGCCAAGACCACTACCCGCTTCATCAGGGATACGCTGACGCTGCAGATGCCACAGCGGATCGAAGATTCGCTCTAATTCCTGTTCCGTAATTCCAATACCGGTGTCTCGCACCTCTATGGTCACCGATTCAGAATCCGGTCCCACGCCAAAGGAGACGAAAACCTTACCTCCTGGCGGAGTAAATTTGATAGAGTTTTGTACCAAATTGAAAAGGATCTGCTTCAAGTGCTTGGGATCAACCTCGACCCACACTGCCTCCTCGCTGCGGACTACCTCAACTGCTATACTCTTCCGACCTGCGCTCGGCTCGAGAAGCCCGACTACCGAATTCACTACGTTGTGTACAAGAAGCGCCTCTCTCACGCTCGAGAGCTGTCCACTCGCACCACGAGTCAGGTCAATGAAATCATTCATCAGCTTCAGAACGTACTCCCCGTGATCCTTGATGTGACGAAGCGCAGCGAGTTCGGTGTCACGCAGATCGTCCTTGAGTAAGAATTCCAGGGAATCAGCGGCGCATACGATCGCTGTGATCGGATTCTTGAGTTCGTGGGCAACCTCCTTGGTCAATCGTCCTTGTCGTTGGAGAGCCTGGGTTGCATCTGCTGCAAGAGCTTGGATATGGTAGACTTTCTCCTCGAGAACTCTATTCCTTGAGAGCGAACGCCATACGAGAATAGCTCCGTACAGGACGAACATTCCACACAGGATGATGATTGTCAGGTTAGGCAACAACATCGGAACTACGTGCGCGGCAAACGACGCGAAACGCCTTGAAGAACTACCTTCGAACTACCTGAACTGCTCAGGGAGAACCACACAAAACGGACAAAAACACCGGACCAAAGGTCTCAGGAATGCATCCGCAAGCTCATTAACCAATTACAGAAGTTATCGGAGTTTCGTACGTGTGCCTTGACGGGATTTTTGGGGGGAGGGGGGAGAAGCTAAGAAAGCGAGGCAAAACCTACCCGTAGCGAGAAAGTGGAGAAAGGGGCCTACGTAAGCGCGGTACTCGCCTTTACTATCTCTTCCGCAGCTTCGAGGGGGGTTCGTGTTCGAGCCACGCACTCGCGCGCCATTCGCTCTATCAACTCTTGTTTGCCCCGTAAGGCCGTCGTAGCTATCCGCTCAGCCGCGAGCGATTGGAGCGTTTGTACTACGATCCTGAGGCGTCGCGCTTGACCTTTCGATGAGGTCTCGAGCCATGCTCGGTGCTCTTGGATTGAGGCGACAACCTCCTCTGTACCCGCTCCAGAGGTAGCGATCGTCTTGAAGACCTTGGTCTTCCAACTGTCCTCAGCTAACTCACCAAGGGCCAGGAGTGCGTATAAGTCTTTCTCGAGAGCCAATGCTCCATCACGGTCGGCTTTATTGATTACGAAGAGGTCCGCTATCTCCATCAGACCTGCCTTGATGATCTGCACGCTATCACCCATGCCCGGCACAAGCACCACTACACACGTATCTGCAGTTCTTACGACATCAACCTCTGCCTGCCCGACTCCGACGGTCTCTATAATCACGACGTCAAATCCCGCACAGTCGAGGACGTGTACGACCTCGAGCGTGGCCTTCGAGAGCCCTCCCAACGAACCGCGCGTAGCCATGCTGCGAATAAATACAGACGGGTCGTCACACGAGTGGTTCATGCGAATACGGTCGCCCAAGATTGCTCCGCCGCTGAAAGGACTAGAGGGATCGACAGCTATAATGGCGACGGATAGGTTCCGTTGACGGTAACAGCGTGCGAGCTGATCGACCAGCGTTGATTTGCCCGCTCCTGGAGAACCCGTGATACCTACCACGTGAGCCCGGCCAGATGGGCGTCTGAGAGAGGCGGCCAACCTGCGTGCGCCAGCCTCTCCGGCCTCTATGCGGGTAATGAGTCGAGCAACAGCTCGAAAATCCCTGGCCAACGTCTTGGTCTTGAGCTCTCCATCAGTGAACCTCATAACCCGATGGTACTTCTCGAGGAGCCATTACGCCAACTGAATTATTTCGTTCAAGAGCTGATTGATCGTTGTAATTATACGTGAGCTCGCCTGGAATCCACGCTGCAGGGTGATAACCTTTACAAACTCCGAGGCGATATCGACCGTCGAAAGCTCGACCGACCCGGACTTGACGGCACCGAAAGTGCCGGATGTTGGACGCCCAACGATCGGTTCGCCCGATGACGTCGATTGCGCCAGCAAGTTTTTGCCGATACGGCTCAATCCTTCCGGACTTGCAAAATTCACCAGGCCCACAACTCCGATGAGCGCCGATTGTCCGTTGGAGAGCAATGCGGATATCTGACCATTATCGGAGATCCTTACATCAGTCACTGCTCCTATACCCTTTCCGTCTTGCGTAATAGAGAGGATATTTGCGTTAGCTGAGTACTGCGTGAACGGTGAAAAATTAACGCTCAAAGTGCTCGGATTTGCGCCGTTATTCCAGTTAATCGTACCCTGAATATCCGGAGCACCTGCGGTTGGAGGAGCTGTCCGTTGTCCGCCTCCTCCGAAAGTTATGACCTTCTCGTAATTGGCGGGCACAGTTGCATCAATGAGGCGCGGATATCCTGACACGGTGGGATTTACGTCCACCTCTTCGTTACTCACGTAGGCTCGCGCCGTATATTCATTCGGTCCGGTATGGAAGAAAAAGAAGGTGACGGTGTGAGTTTGTCCAAGTGAATCGAACACGTCGACGACGGTCGAATAGGAAGCAGCGTTGTTCAGATCAGCATACGTGGTTACTGGCGGATTTGCCTGTGTATCCGGAATAGGTCCGGACATGATGAGATCGCTGGCATTTAGATTACCGGCGATTGAAACTGCTGTGGTGGCCACACTACTCTGCTCAATAGTGTTGATGTTGAGCGGCTCGAGCGCACCGCTACCGTTGGAAGGAAATCCAAGTACGGCTAGGTCGTTTTGATTTACGACATATCCAGCCGCATCCACTTTGAAGTTTCCAGCGCGAGTGTAATAGCGCTGCGTGTCCTTGGCCACGACGAAGAATCCGTTGCCATCGATGGACAGGTCAAGAGGGCGACCAGTAAACTCGAATGTACCCTGTTCGAATACCGTACTTACCGCCGCCAACGAAGAGCCGCTACCGACCGCTGTGCGACCAGAGGTTTCGCCAGCCATCAAATCCTCGAACTCTGCTCGACTGGCTTTATATCCGATCGTGCTAGCATTCGATATGTTATCACCCACGACCGCGATTGCAGCACCATGACTGGCGATACCCGAACGACCTGCGAAAAGACCATTTACGATACTCGGCACGTGACTCTCCCGTCCAAAAAACCTGCGTTGTTGATTTTCGGGAACACCTCTCCCGTACGGCCTAATCGCAGCCGCAAAAACCTCGCCTGATCGTCCATGAGATTACTCAGCAGCCACGTCCGTGTGCTGAAATATCTGCTATCCCACCGAAGATGGTGGGAGCGTTACTTCTCGAACTTTGCTTATCGATACCTCTCGCCCTCCAACTATCAACTTCGGATCTGGTCCGGGTATGAATCCCGTGACCAGACCACTCGCGAGGGCGGTAGGCTCAAAAGTAATGCCTGTTCGGCTACTGACTGCCGATGCTTTGATTCCGTATACTCCGTCAGGAACTGTTAGTTGCTCGAGCGATACCAACTGCTTGCCGGCCCCGAGCGCTCCGAGCGATACCTCTCCGACCACTTCACCGCTCTTACCTATCAACTGCACTTCGACACTCGCGGCATCCTGCCCCAAATTCAACTGAAGCTGCCCACCTTGGCCGCCCGCTACTGTGACATCCTTACCGTCCATAACAACTTGCTGCCCGAGATACCCTGCCATCGAGCCGATACTGCTGTTCTGATTGCCGATCTTTTGATCTATCGAAATCAACTTCTCTACCTGCGTGAACTGCGCCAATTGCACTGCGAATTCTTTGCTGTCCATTGGAGCTTCGGGATCTTGGTTCTTCAGCTGTGTAATGAGGAGCTGCATGAACTCATTTTTACCGATCTCGTCATTGCGCTGCTTAGTCGCCGTAGAGCCTGTGGGGAAGGCGGATACGGCGCCTCCTAGTTGACTGTTACCGCTTGGAATGAAGGTATTAGCCATGATCTATTCCAAATCCTCTCTACGCCACCCAGTGGTCGAGTATTGCGTCGGTCACCGATGAGGTGCTCGCCTCAGACACAGCAGCAATTTTATTGCCAAATGTGTTTTCAACTACTTGCCCCTCTTCACTCGGCATGTTGTTCCGCTCGTCCTGGAAAGTCTTTCCATCCGACAGGTTGTGATCTCCTACAGCTGCTTGGGAATCGTCCTCATCGGATACTGTAACGGTGACATGGTCCACATCCAATCCGAGCTTTCTCAAGGCACCTTGAAGCTCATGAGCTTTTTCACGAAGTACCGCTGTAACTTGTTGATTTTCCGCTTTTAATCGCGCATGAAGGAGCCCCTCTCGAAGGCTTACATCAACCTTTACTTCACCTACATTAAAAGGCTCGACACGGAATCGGATCGTCTTACCATCGCGACTTCGAGCCGCTTCCTTCATTGCGGTCTCGACCTTCTCGAGCATCCGATGCACCTGCACGCGAGTCAGCGGCCTGGCTGCTTTGTCCTGCATTGCGCTGCGCGCACTACGCGCCTCGCTAACTACTCCTACTGCCTGCCCTGAAAGCATTTTGCCCCCGGGAGTAGCCTCGGATTGAGAGGACGCAAATCCTCTGGCACTTTCAAATGCTTGGCGAAGGATCGCGAGCTGAATGGAGACATCGTTGGCTCGCTCGGGGACTGCAACCTTCGGCAGAGTCAACGAGGTTTTCGGCAGCTCTGCGCCGATGTGCACAGGCGTCTCCTGGGTTTGCTCCGAGCCGATATCGAATTGCATCGGTAGACTATGAACGGGCTGCTCAGGAGGAGCTTCCGCGCTCATCACCCGCGGCGTTTCGGCCCTGGGAGCGACCTGGAACTCAAGGGGCTTCTGCGCCCCATCAGGCGCCACTTTCTGGGTAGCTTTGTCAGTAGTCGCTGTATTCAGTTTGAGAGCCTCCTGCCGCACGATCTCTGGTTGCACGAACTCTTGTTGGATGGCTACTTGCTGCTCGCTATCTCCCTCTTGCGGTACCAGGTCCGCTTCTTTTACTAGTACCTCCGCATTCGAAAGGGCCTCATCGACAGGCTCTCCCTTCAACTCACTTTCGGCCGGATTTTCAGCGGAAAAGAGCTGTTCATCCTGGAGCGACTCAACTTCAAGGTGCTCCTCGTCGAGAGAGGCCGTGTCATCGTGTGGCGTAGCCTGCTCAGTTTGAGCTGAGTCTACAGTTTGGGCTGAGGACTCCCCTTGCTCGACGAACTGCTCTTCATTTTCCTCCTCCAAAGGCTCCTCGGGGAGGTCAGCAACACGGTTTTCGTGCCGGCTCACAGGCACCGGCTGCTGAACCACAGCTCCGGCGTGAGCTGCAGCCAGAGCCATGCTCAATGCGGATACTTCATCCGTAGCAGATGCTGCTCGGCCGCGAGCTCGTTCGAGCAGCTCGCGAAACTCACCAGCGAGCTCCTGTTCAGTAGCTTCGTCTGTCGTTTCGAGATGTAGGGCAAAGCGAGTGGCATCAAGGCCCTCGCCGTCGAGCAGGCGTCGAATCATAGAGCGTTCACATTTATGAAAATGTGGGCGGCTTCTCCTGAGCCGAGATGTCGCGTCCTGCACCATCCCACGATTGGTTCTCTAAGGAGACTCTTGAAAGCAAATAGGTTGCCAGAGTGCTCAGAAGAGCCATATCAGTAAGTTGCGAGTATGGCGGCTCGAGGGGCGGAGGTTTTTGCCGCACATGATGGGCAAAAGAGTAGGCCTGCCTGGTGAGGCGCTGTTGGGTGGTACTAACGCCTATCTTCTGTAAGCAGCCCCAGTTTTATAAACTCTGCACACAGCGGCTCGAAACTAAAAGTTTGTTCGAGGGACCGGACATCCTCAACAGACGCCCCTGCCCTATCGAAGATTACGGTGCGTCCGCTCATGAGTGCCTCTCTCAACATCTCTGGGTGCTCAACGGCAACGCGTGGATAAGCCTCCTCGGCGCCTCCCTGGATAAGCCACTGTGTCCGGTGATCACGCGGATCTATGACGATGCCAGCGGGAGCTTCAACCCTCTTCCACACGAGTACCTTGGAGGCTAACTCTGTGCGACGAGACAGCGGCACGAGCTTTCGACCCGAATCGCGAATCACGAGCTCTTCATTGAGGACGGAATGTCGTGCGCTCACCAGCACAGCGTTATCCGGTGCGCATTGGCGTAAGGTTCGAAGTTCTTCCTCGGTGGAATGGCCGAACGACGCACGTGCTCCTCGCAATCCAACGACCCCCAGCATCAGTACGATCAACATAGCTGTCGTCGAAAAGACCCTCATAGGAACGATACAGCCGATACGACAGGCAACAAGGGTGCCACAAATCACCTCTAAGGGGAGGAAAAAGCGAATCGTGGGATAGAAGTACACGAGATGCAGTATCATCTGGGGTATCAGCGCAAAGGCGATGAATAGGCGCACTCTCGACTCGCACGTATCGAGCTTCAAACGACCTCGAAGCTCCCTCGACAACGGCCACAAGCCAACTATCATAAACGCTATGAAGACCGGGTCTTTGACGAGTACTTCCAGGTTTGCGCCGAGGAATTCGAGCGAGAAGGTACGCCCGATGTAATCATATGGGACCGCCACCCAGAGGTTGTAACCAGTACGTAATGCATCACCAAAGAGAGTCTTATTGAGCCACAGTGACGCCAATCCGATGACCAGCGTCGGAGCAACGAGCACAATCAGACGATCTATTAATCTACGAGCCTCGAAGAGAAACGGTAACAGCACCAGTACACCAACGGGTCGCATCGAAAACACGAGGGCAGCGACAACACCGACGCACCACAGCTTACCCCGCGGAAACGCTTGCACAGGGCCGACACAAAAAACCGCCGCTAGTAGCACCGTGAGTGCCGTCGCAGGAATGTCTGTCATCAGATGGCCTGAGAAATACAGATATGCCGGCACGAGGACGACCCCAGCACCTATTGCAGGCGCAAGCGCTCTACGTTCCGGCGGGAGGATAGTGCCTGCCAGCAATGCCGTCGCACAGCCTCCGAGGATTGCACACAGAGGCGGCACAATCGCGAGGCTCGCGGCGGCTGCCCAAAGCCTCATCAGTGGGTACAGCAGGAACCAGGAGAACCACGGCTGATACCGACTCGGGAGGTCGCGGGCATCAAGGTGCAGGAGAAAGGTCTTTTCATACACTAAGCGCGACGCCATCCCCAGATACTCCGCTGAATCGGGGATATCGAACTGAAGAACTGCTCCAGCCTTAAGCAGGAGAATCACAATTGCACCGAGAGCTGCGACGATAGCTTGCCACGACGTCAACTTTATCCCACCCGAGAGTCGATGAAGCAGCACGGTCACGCAGAGAATGCCTGCGCCGAACGCACCAAAGCCGACCGCATCGATCAATACAACGGGCAACACCATGATCAGGGAGACTCCTCCGACGTTTGCGTGACGCGCGTTAGTCTTGTCAGCGCTGGGGATATCTTCAAAACTCTCACTAAGTGACGGTTTTAGGCAACTGCAATCAGTAGGTATCTAGCTCGAGCCGGACTTGCTCTTTTTGATGCGTCGAGAGATCCTTCGGGCACTTACTCGTGGAATCTGCAACAACACTCCTCGTATGGCTCGTCTCGCTCGCCTGTATCACGGGCGGAGTACTAGGCACCATCCTGCCCGCATTACCCGGCACTCCGCTCATCTTCGGCGGCATCCTACTTGTTGCCTGGTGGGGTGACTTCTCGGTTGTCGGAATAGTCCCAGTTATCGTTTGTGGCGTCTTAACACTGATCTCAGTGGTTATCGATTTTCTGGCTACAGCCCTCGGTGCTCGACGTGTCGGGGCGAGTCGGTTGGCGGTAATCGGGGCTCTGGTAGGTACGATCATCGGGATGTTCTTCCTCTTGCCAGGACTCATCATTGGGCCCTTCGTTGGAGCGCTTTGTGGGGAATACATGGCGCAGAGAGACCTCAGGCAGGCAGCCAAGGTGGGGGCCAGTACGTGGATCGCCCTGGTCGTGGCAACAGCAACCAAAGTAGCCCTTGCTGCCACGATGATAGGGGTCTTTGTAGGAGCCGCCCTGATTGACTAGAAGTGGTCTCATAAATACCTAATCGTACAAAAGTAAAAGTAGGCGTCAGG
>JBBAUR010000053.1:0-23896 GCA_040398075.1 Bdellovibrionota bacterium
AGTTCTCCGTTTCCCCTGGGTAGCTGGTCTCGAATCTCAACAGTAGTGACGACGAACTCCAGAGCTATGCGGTAGACATCCAATTTTTCATAATCAAGCAGACTACTAGATATCGATCGCCGGGGCAGAAAGTTGCTAGGTCGGGTACGTTCACGTTTACGAGCACGTTCACGCAGAAATTCGTTATTTATTGCCGAAAACAATGGGTTATGCCCCATCAGCAGTCATTGGCACCCACTCGGTTCCACGAAGAGCCCTCATAGAGTCAGCCTTGTCGGTTGGTTGTGTTTGACTATGATTTGCCGACAGAAGCAATCAATCTACGTGTGCCGAGGGGCTCGCTTCGACAATCGCTGGATAACCTCGACGGTCTCCCCCAGCTCTGGGGAGCGGAGAGTTTTGCAGGCCAGAATATAGACAGGGACAGCTACAGCTAGCCCAGCTGCAACCGACGCGGCGGCCGAGAATCCTCGCGCGACAACCCAGGTCACCGCCACAGTCATTACTACAGAGGCGCAGGTAGACCGAACGGTCGACATCACGAAGGCACACCAAGGGAAACTACCGATACGGCGGGTAAAGAGCGCCACAATGATGACCAAGGAGCACAGGGCTGCAACACTAGAGGCAGCGCCTAGGCCTACATGGCCCAGAGTTGTGTGCCACGGGATGAAGGAGTACAGAGCACTCTGCATGTGCGCAACTGATTCACTGAGAAGGTCCCCGTGAGGCTCCACTCGGCCCATCATGAGCAGAGCCGTAATTACGTATATAATCAACGACCCTACACCAATCAGGGTTGGGGTGATGGTGTCCTTTTTCGCAATGAAGGCTCGGACTATCATCGAATAGCAGCTTGTTGCCCATAAGCCAAAAGCGAGAGCTTGTAGTGCACGGCTCGTCATCAGGCTCGACTGGTGAGAGAAGGCACCCCTCTCGAAGAGCAACTCGGTGATCGGTAGTGCCAACGCCCAGATGCCGAATGCCATCGGAATTATGATGAAGCTTGTATATCGCAGAGAGTTTGAGAGTCCCCCACGAAAGGTGTCGTGATCGTCGGCCGCCGAGGCGTTAGCGAGGGCGGGTAGAAGCACCGAAGCGAGAGCTATCGAGAAGATGCCTAGTGGAAACTGAGCTACACGATCTGCATAAAAAAGCCACGATACGCTCCCCTCAGCTAGGAGCGATGCCAGCAACGTAGCGAAGAAGATCGTAATCTGATAGACCGATGCTCCGATCGTTGCTGGAATCATCAGTCGAAGAACCTCGCGGATGTCTCTGTGGCCTAGCTCGACCGAGGGTCGAAGCGAGAGCCCCCCTCGGCGCACTGCTGGTATTTGCGCGAAAATCTGGATCACTCCGCCTATGAGCACCGACACCGCCAAGATGGTGGTCGTAGTTCTGGGGTCGAAGGGTAAGGCTGCCAGTGCTCCTGCTATCAGTACGAGGTTCATGATTACCTGTGCCCAGGCAGATGCTCCGAAGATAGCGAGAGCATTGAGAGCGGAGTTGATCATCGCTATGAAGCTCACGCAGGCGATGTATGGCATCATGATTCGGGTGAGTAGAACGCAAAGCTCGAACTTTTCCGAATTCACGGCAAAGCCCGGTGCTATGAGCCGAATTACTTCGGGTGCATAAATTATTCCCAAGAGACTCAAAGGGATGGTGATTACGAGGAGAAAACCGCTGACACGACCGAAAGTTGCTGCTGCCTCTTCCTTTCCCTTGCATAAGGAGGTCGAGAATGTCGGCGCAAAGGCAGATGTGAGAGCCCCCTCTGCTACGAAGCTTCGCAGTAGGTTGGGTATGCGGAATGCCACGAAGAAGGCATCTGCAAAGAGCGATGCTCCCAACAGTCGCGCTACCAGGAGATCTCGCACGAAGCCCAGGATACGGCTTAGCAGGGTAAGGAGCGACACTATGGCTGTTCCCCGCAGCAGCATGAGCGGCCTTATCGAATCATGAAGCTGCGGGCGACCCTGTAGAGATCCGACGAGAGATCAACACGCCGGGATTTGATTACTCCATCGGGTCCAGCCATAGACTCGAGAGGGATAAACCCGAGTTTGTCGAAATCACGGGTTACCATGATACCGCTGTTTCCGCCCAGCACGTGTTGTACAGCTCCATAGCCAAGGAACTTGGTGTATTCGATGTCGAATGAGATCGGCTCGCAGCATCGTAATTCGTATCCGATGTTTTTGGTGATCATGTGCACATCGAGCCCTGCGCTCTTCAGCATCTCTCTCAGTGATGGCAGGATCACCTCTCCGAGCTCGACCTGCGAATAGCGTATGCGACCCATATCATCGCGGACGCAACCCCGAAGCATATCATTGTGGGAGGGGTCAAGGCAGTCGAGGATTCCCTCAGCCAGCACGATAACTCCATAATTCTTGCCCATCGCAAGACGCTTTCGGATGGTTGAGTAAATGATACTCGCGATATCCGATGGATTTGGTGAGAACTCGGTGAACTCCTCTGGAATCAAGGTGGAGGTTGCACCCGCCACTAGCCCTATGCCCAAAGCGAGGAATCCCGCCTTTCGTCCCATGGTAGTGGCGAGGAACCAACGTCGACAGGTCTTGGCATCTTCTCGAAGCGTTTCCACGATTCGTGTGCCTGCATGGAGGGCGGTTTCGAACCCGAAGCTCGGATATTTGTTCGGTAAAATGAGATCGTTGTCGATCGTTTTCGGTACATGCACGACCGCTAGGTCGGGGTTGAGCTTTGAAAGTTTGAGGCTGAGATATGCTGAGCCCTCACCACCGATGACGATCAGTTTGTCGATCTCATGCTGATGAAGGCCGGATAGGAGAGCGTCTATGTGTTGTTGATCCTTAACCGGGTTGAATCGGGACGTACCGAGAATGGAGCCCCCCTTGTTGTAGATGTTACTGACCATCTCTGTGCTCAGAGGAATGACAGCGCCCGGGCTACCATCTGTCAGATCGCGGAACCCGTTAACGAGGCCTTTGACGGTGTAGCCACGATTCTTCGCCTCAATCACGGCTGAACTTATGACCGAATTTATCCCAGGCGCAGGTCCACCACTTACGACGAGACCGAAGCTCTTCCGATTTGAATCATTCCCGGAGGTCATTGAGGGCCTAAAAATTCCTAGACAGTCGATATCGTCCGCAGAGCAATTGGTGTTTGGAGTTCCGGCCAACACAGAGTTGCTCAGATAACCGTCTGAAAACTCTGCAGTTGGGCCTCCCACAAGAGCTGTTACGGTAGCACATCTGTCACCAGAGGCAAAATCGTGAGCAGCTCCTCTGGGAGGGCAAAAAAAAGGGGCCCCTGAAGGGCCCCTGTCGATGTCGACGCTAACGGACGGTCAGCGTCAGCAGCTTACTTCTTGGTCGGTGCTGTACCGCCGTTGAGCCAACGGTCAACTATCCCCTTGAAGTGGCTTGCTGGGTAGGCGCCCTTAACAGCTACTCCGTTCACGAAGAAGCCAGGGGTTCCCTGAATGCCGTTTTTGGCACCCAGCTCCATATCGTCCTTGACCTGTTTCTTTGCAGCCTCGGACTCCATGTCCTTCTTGAACTTGTCGACGTCGAGTTTGAGCTCCTTGGCAGTGGCTACATAAAACTCAGACCCGAGCTTGTCTTGGTTTTGGAACAAAGCATCGTGGTATTCCCAAAACTTGCCCTGCTGTTGGGCTGCCCAGCTGGCGCGAGCTGCTGGCTCGGCCTCTTTGTGGAACGGAAGGGGGTAGTGCTTGAAGGCAACCTTTACATCCTTGGGGTAGGCCTTCATTACCTCTTCCATCGTATTGCGCCCTCTGCTGCAGTAAGGACATTGGAAGTCGGAGAATTCGATGATCGTTACCTTAGCATTTTCGGGGCCAGTCACCGGACTCTTGCCGATCTCCATCTTTACCGGGTTTTTGAACTGATTCTCAACTTCAGCGTTCGCCTGCTCCTCCTGGCGCTTCATCGCCTCTTGTTGCTTCTTTTGAAAGTAGCGCTCCATCGACGAGCCCACTTTCTCCGCTCCGGTATCTGATTTGAGGTATCGCTCCATGGCGTTGGAGAAATCCTGTTCCGATATCTCTGCCGTAGCAGGGGAGATAATAAGTCCGAGCGCCGTAGCGACGGTGAGTGACAGAAAGGACACATTACGGAAAAGTCGTTGCATCATAATCCTCGTAAAATCACGAATAGAGACAAATGAGTCGGGTCCCGGGCTCCCCGGATGTAATGACGACGGTCTTCACCCGGACATTCAATCGTAGACCGACGTCTTCCCGGGAATATCAGAAAAGGGCACGCAGGACAAATGATATTCGAGCGCTGGCGGGCCTCCTTTCAAGTCAGATACCCCAGCGGTCGATTACAAGCGCCAAAGGTTACATCGGCTCATGATTGTGGCGCTTTGCTTAAGGTTCGGGTATGGAACGGGGGTTTCGTACGCCGCTTACAAAGCTGGTCGTGATTACTACGAGGAAATATATGGAGAGTAAGAAAATGTTGCTGTGCGTTCTATCGATTGCTGGTGTCTTTCTCGGATTAGCTTCTGTCGCGGTCGCTGAGAAGATCACCGCCGACATTGAAACCTCGAAGGGCTTGATTGAGGTCGACCTTACGGCGGATAAGACCCCAGTAACCGTAGCCAACTTCGTGAACCTGGCCCAGAAGGGGTTTTATAACGGAGTTGTATTTCACCGCGTCATCCCTGATTTCATGGTACAGGGCGGAGATCCAACCGGCACCGGGATGGGCGGACCGGGGTACAGGTTTCAAGATGAGCTCGATCCGTCGTTGATACACGATAGACCTGGAATCCTGTCGATGGCCAACGCTGGTCCCGGAACCAACGGCAGCCAGTTCTTCATCACCCACGTGCCAACCCCCTGGCTCGATGGCAAGCACACGGTGTTCGGTTCTGTGACCAAGGGGCAGGAGGTCGTTAATGCGATTCAGAAGGGGGACAGCATCAAGGGTATCACCATCAAAGGCGACACCAAGAAGCTTTTCGAGAATGCTCAGGTTAAGGGGCTTCTAGCTTCTTGGAACGAAGCTTTGGATAAGAAAAAATCCTAATACGCCTATGAGCCGTGGCGTAAGCAGTGGGGCTCGAGAATAGAGAGCTCGAGTCCCACTGCCGGCGTGTTACATCGCCGTTGTCATTAAGGCCTGAATGCGCTTTTCCAACGGCGGGTGTGTAGAGAACAGCACGCCAACACCACCCGAGATCTTGAGCGTTGCAAGGGCAGGTTGCTCGTTGCTGACGCGTCGTTGATTTGAGGCCAAGCGTTGAAGCGCAGCTACCATGTCGCTCTTGCCCGCATACTGAGCACCTCCTCTGTCCGCGCGGAACTCACGCCACCGTGAGAAAGCACAAACGACTATCATCCCCAGAATGCCCAAGGCCATCTCCAAGCCGAAGGTAATGATACTCTGCATCGCGTAACGATTCTCCTCACGCGAGTTCTGGGTCAAGGCCCAGGCGATGATACGTGCAAAGAACATCACGAAGGCGTTCACGACTCCCTGTAGTAACGTCATCGTCACCATGTCTCCGTTTGCGATATGCGCGATCTCGTGCGCAGCGACCCCTTCTACCTCGTTCCTATTCATTGATTGGAGGAGTCCGCTCGAGAAGGCCACCAACGAGCGGCGTTTTGATGGTCCGGTCGCAAACGCGTTTACTTCCGGACTCTCGTAGATGCCGACCTCGGGGGTGCGCGGCAAGCCGGCTTTCCGTGCGAGATCCTCGACCATCGAAACTACCCACCCCGCTTGCGGGTGCATCCGGTCGATGGTTGTGACGCCCATCATCCACTTGGCACTCACACGCGACATGGCCAGGGATATCAGAGAGCCGCTCATGCCCCAGACTAAGCAGAAGGCAGCTAACTGATAGTAATCTATACCTTGAGCAGTGAGATATCGGCCCAATCCGAGGAGGTTGACCAATATCGATATCGTGAGCATCACGAGGATGTTCGTCAGTACGAAGAGAATTATACGTTTCATGAAGTCATCCTATAAAACATCAGCTTGGGAATTAGATGCTACTTCGAGCCTTGATATTCAAGGCAAGATAGCCCTGAATCTAGTACAAGTTGATTGAGCATCTCTAGTAGGAATATGGAACTTCTTAAAGAGCTATCAGAAGCCGCAGGCGTCCCCGGGTGTGAGGAGGCTATAGCCGAGATCATCCGACGCGAAGTCAAAGGGTGTGTCGACTCTATCTCTATCGATACGATGGGCAACGTGATCGCCTTTAAAGGTGGCAAGGCCAAGCAGCGACAGAAGATTATGTTCGCTGCGCACATGGACGAGATCGGCTTTTACGTGAGTTTTGTCGACGAACGTGGCTTTGTCCGATTACAAGAGGTCGGGGGGTTCGACACGCGAAATCTCTTCGCTCGTCGTGTCATCGTGCACACATCCAAGGGACCCCTACGGGGAGTACTCAATCCGACCGGGCGGGCTCTGCATGTCGCAAGCCCGGAGGAGAAGCGTGCATACAAGGAGGTGTCTGATTTCTATGTGGATCTAGGATTGCCTGGTAAGCAGGTCTCCAAGGCCGTTCAGATCGGCGACATGGTCACCTTGGACGCACCGTTCGTCGAGTACGGAGACTACGCGAGTGGTAAGTGTCTCGATAATCGAGTTCAGGTGTATGTTGGTATAAGGGTGCTCCAATCGCTCAAGGCCCCTAAAAACGACATTTTCGGCGTGTTTACCGTCCAAGAGGAGGTTGGGCTTCGGGGAGCGTTTACAAGTACCTACGGAATTGAGCCCGATATCGGGATCTGCCTTGATACGACGATTGCGTCGGATACCCCTGGCGTTCCGGCGGAACAGAGGGTGACCGTGCTGGGTGGAGGGGTCGGGATAAAGGTGCTCGACGGTTCGGTCATTAGCGATCGGAGGCTCGTTCAGCAGCTCTCGTCACTGGCCAAGAAAAGCCGGGTAAAATATCAGATGGAGGTCCTACCCCGGGGTGGTACCGATGCAGGTGCGATGCAGAGATCCCGTACCGGAGTCCGAACGGCCACACTCTCAATCCCGACCCGCTATATTCACACCGTTACGGAGACCGTCCATAAGGCAGATGTTAAAGGTGCCGAGACTTTACTCAGGGCCTTTCTTCAATCGTAGGCGCGGGTTCGGGCCAGCGGTACAGCGCACGCGGGATTCGCTAAACCAAACTGTGGTTTGTACCTTGAGTAGGGGGGTCTGCTGGTACGATAGAGCTACAGCATTGACATTCCAGCATTTTTTTACTTGCCCGCCAGCCTTCGATACGTTAGTGCTTAAAGGCGTCTTTTGACATCTTAAGACCTTAGAACCGAGTAGTTGAGAGCCAAGGAAGGCGGGGTTAGACATGTTAATTCTGACAAGGAAGCCAGGGGAGAGTCTCTACATAGGGGACGATGTCAAGGTTACGATAGTCGAGATTAAGGGTAATCAAATTCGCGTTGGAATCGACGCTCCCGCAGATCTCAGAATCTATCGAGAGGAGATTTACAAGCAGATTCTTGAGGAGAACAAGAATGCTGCTGAGGCCGTTATGAGTGGAAGTGCGCTGGAACATCTGACTGGTACATGGAAGGGGATGGGAAAAGAGAGCCCCAAGGGGGGACGTCTTTCTCAAGCTTCAAGGAGCGGTGGCCTTGCGTCGTCTAGTCACCAACCGCAGCCTAAGGTGTTCGTAAAGAGGAAGAAGTCCCGCCCAGATGGGACGGATGAAGAGGGTGAGCGGGTCTCTCCAGACAAGGAGGGGAAGCAGGAGTCATGAGCGAGGAGTCAGGCGAAAAGGAGGAGCTTCTTACGTTTGCCAGCACTCGGTTCGGTGAGCTGCAGGTACCCGTAGAAAGCGTTATTAATTTTCCATCAGGAATCATAGGTTTTCCGCACACTACCAAGTACGTGATGCTGGAGCACAAACATCCGTTCTCGTGGTTGCACTCGGTCGACGACGCCAATCTCGCCTTCGTAGTGGTGGACGGCTTCGAGTTCGGACAACAGTTTGATGTCAAACCACCAATAGGGGACAAAGACACCGAGCTTCGCGAGGACGACGAGTACGCAATTCTCATCATCGTTACTGTGCGGTCGGATCCCAGATTAACTACAGCGAATCTCAAAGCACCTCTTTTCGTGAATATGCGTAATCGTCGAGGGGTTCAGGTAATCTTCGACGACCCGCGATACTCGACACGCTTTCCCCTCTGGAGTGAGGATCCTCAGGCCGGTGCGCAGGCAGAAACCGAGCCGGCAGCAACAGCTGCTGCTCGTGGAGGCGAAGAAGGGTCGAAGTAGCCCTCCAGATACGAGGGTGTATTCCCGTAGCTTATGGCTGAGAGAGAGGGGACTTTGTATTCCCTTCGTACAGTGTCCAGCGCCCTATTCGTCCCAGCATCTTCTTCTCGGGGTGAGCGAGCTCGAGGCGTTGAGCATTAGCGCCCCGTACGAGGATTGCGTCTACCGGAGCAGACCCGATCTGGGTCTCTTCTAACACCGTGGTGGTAATCGACCTGTCCCCAAGTGCCGTGCCGTAAAATGTTGCCGAGAAGGGGAAGTAATACGGAAATCCGATCGTCAGCTCGCGTGGCTGCGGGAATGCTCGGAGAGCTAGCTCCAACGCACGTCGACTCGAGCGATTCATCGAAATCTGCTCTGAGAAACACACGAACACCAACATGTAAACAATCCCAGTCGCTAGGGCAAGCCTCGAGACACTAGGGAGCATCTCGTGGAAGAGTTCGCTGTGCGAACCGTACCGCAGCAGTCCGAGACCAAATACACATGCTACGATTACTCCTACTACGGGTGCGTTAAAGTAGATTGAGATGAGGCTTCCAACGATACTCACGACTCCCAACGTCATGAAGACGTAACGACACATCAAAGCATACCAGGTAGACCTCCACTCCGTTCGTAGGAGTAAGCTGTGCCATCCGGAAGCAACCATGAGAGAGAATCCCGGGATGGAAGGAGCAAAATAGGTGGCTGTGTACTGGCGCGCAAAGGTGAAGAGAAAGGGGCAGCTCGCCATCCATATCGCGCCATAGAGGGTCCAGGGATTCTCTGCTATCCACCGCCGAACGTTCTCCTTCGCGGTGATGCGCGACCCGAGTGTAGCAAGAAAAGGTAGGGTCACAAATGACCACGGCGTTAGTCCGATGAACAGCATCAGCCATGAGGCGGCGAAGGGCTGTTGATGCCCGGTGCCGTACCTGTCTCCGTAATCCTTAACGAGATAGCGGGCAAGATTTTCGTTCCATATGAAATAGCGCAGAAACCCAGGATTGCGGTATTCCTGGATCAGGTACCACGGCGCAACGATCAGCACGAAAGCACTGATACCTTGAATCCACTGAAGTGCTCGAATTTGCGGAGGCCAGGTGCCTGTTGCCCAGCGGCGCAAGAGCGCCCACGGGCCGATCGTCAGCACCGCGAGCGCCACTGCCAAGGGTCCCTTGACTAGGACTCCTATGCCGAGACCGGCGAAGAATAACGCACTCCAGAGCCTCGATTGATCAGCGAGTGCAAACCCGACCAACGCGAGGGTCACCCCAACCGTGAGCGTGACATCCAAGATGCACGCACCGGAAAGGAAAAACAGGAGGGTGCAGCTTGCAAAGATGGAGGCAGCTGCCAAGGCTGGCTGTATGCCGAGCTTTCGCACGGCGAATACGAACAGCAGTAATCCCACGCTGAGAGCAGATAGGAGGCTCGGGAGACGAGCACTCCACGGGTTGACGCCGAAGAGGGCGTAGCTTGTCTCCATCAACCAGAAGTGCAGAGGGGGTTTCCCGCGATACGGCTGTAATTCACCTCCGAAGTAAATCCAGGGGGTCACCCAGTCGTTCCGATCGAACATCAACTTTGCTACCGAGGCATAACGGCCCTCGGTCGTGTCGATCAGGTCAGGAAATGGCAAGCAGCATAATCTGAGCAGCACGATGGAGGTTATGACAGCTAGTGCGCCCCTTATGGTGCGTGCAGAGCTCTGGGTAGACATTAAACCCCTGGTGTTTCTAAACAACGTTTGCTGGGACGGGCCCGAGTATCGTATTTAGGGGAGCGATGAACAGCCTACTCGCGGTGAAAATTGAGCAGAAACCCAAGATTCGTTTCCGTTACAGGTAGTAGTGTTACCTCGCGTCCTCGGGGTCGTCGGACCTTTTGAATCCGAGCCTACCCGCAATCGCGCCTAAGGGTAGCACATGGGGCTGTTTTGAAAAGGCGGTGGCATCTGCCGGGTTGCCTTTGGGGAGGATTGCGTTGTCAACCCGGCAGAGCACCATAGCCGAACATTTTGACGCTTTTGTGGTGTGGGTATTCAGAGTCTTGGATAATTTCTCAATCATCTCATCTTACCAGATAGCAGGAGCTGTGTGAGAGTGGGGGTAAGAAGCTGTTTTCCTGGACTTTCTCACTATTGCAAGACGAGCTGCTTGTCGCTCGGATCATCGATCATGGAATTTTCGAGTCAATTATGTGGAAGGGGGGGCATGACCTACGCGCGCCGTGGTAGCGCCGTTAACCCGTTGCTCGGAGTGCGCCGCATGTTGCTCGGCAGTATGGTGGCGTGTCTGAGTGGGTGTTTCATGATAACCGGCGGCGGGGCAGCCAAGCCGCTCGAACGGCCCGCCTCGATGCTGGAGTATTACAAACCTTCCGCCTCATTTGGAGATTATCGTGAGGAGTTGCAGTACGAAACTGACGCGTATTTGCACAAGCACATAACGATCGAATCAGAGGCAGGTCCTGTAACGGTCGAGTATTTTCAGAATAAGGGTGCGCGCTCCGACAGCCTGGTGTTCGTGTTCCCCGTGCTGGGTGGTAAGAACTTCATCGAAAAGCATATCGCTAAATATTTCGTTGAGGCCGGTATCGACGCAGCGATCGTTACCCGCAGTAACGAATTCAAGGATCCTACCAAGTTCGACCAGCTCGAGGAGATCTTCCGACTCAATGTCATACGTGATCGACTCGCTATCGACTTCTTCGAGAGCGAGTACGGGAAGACTAAGTTCGGTACGTTCGGCATCAGTCGTGGAGCCATCAACGTGGCGCTCACAGCCGGGATCGATGCGCGGCTCAAGTACAACGTGTTAGTAATGGGAGGCACTGACCTGGTCAACCTCTTCAACGATTCCGATCAGCCACGAATCAACAAGTACATCAAGTCGGTCTGCGATGCTAAGGGCTTCAGTGAGGAGCAATTTCTGGAGGCTCTCAGAACTCAACTAAAGACCGATCCCAAGAACACGGCGCATTACCTCGATGGAAGGAACTCCCTGCTGATACTCGGCATCTTCGACAAGACCGTGCCCTTCACCTACGGGCTCAAATTACGCAATCAGATCGGGAGGCCTGATACGATATTCCTCTTTGCCGATCATTATCTTGGGTTGCTCTTCACGCAGACCGTGTCATTCCTGCCTCCGAGCAAAGAGGGGGGGTGGTTCCCCTTCCCGTATGTAGAACAAGAAGCTATCGCGTTCTATCGACGCTCATTCGAGCAGTCGTCGAATTGGAAGGTATTGCCCTATCGAATACTGCAATTGCCCTTCAACCTCCTGGCAGAGGGGATTGCATATACCGGCTCGGCTTTCGAGGCGCTCTTTGGTACTTCCGACAGCGCCGACAATGGCGCTGAAAGCGAGCGATTGTGGGCTGACACCTCCAAGAGTGAGTGAATTCAAGGGCGTTGAAACTCTTTGAGTGCTGCGCCGAGATCGAAGTGAGTGAACGGCTGAGAAGCTGCGCTCACATCTTTGTTCTTGGCGTTATTGACCCAAAGCTGTAAGCCTTTTGGCTCATAGACCACGTTCTGGAAGTTCGATGGCATCGCTATGGCCGGTACGATATCCTTCATGATCACCTCTGGAGTGATCGAACCCCTAGAGGAAGACAGGGAAGCGTGCATCTTGTCGTCGTAATGGCCGCCGTACACGATATTGTTGATGGCGGGGAAGGTACGTTTATCGTCCTTCAATTCCACCCCTGGTGTATACACCTCGAAGCGATTCCGTTCTCTGATATAGAGCTCTGCTGAGTCGTTTTTGCCATCGCTCATGAGAAACACGAATGCATTGGTTCCGATACTCTCGCTAATAATGCTGCGCACCTCTCCCAGGTTGTGGGCATAACTCAACACATCGCGCAACATGAACGGCATCGGCTTACCGCGCATGGTCTCACCCTCTGGATCTCCGTACCCCATCTCACCGAGGGTGATACCCTGGGCATTCATTCCGGATACGGCACCAAGAAAGCCTACCCACCCTATATTAGCAGATGGAATTCCGTTCTCTGGGACCGAAACGGTGATCAGGGGATACTCGTGCAGCCGAGATATCTTGTGCAGACCCCAATCCAGGATGCGCAGTGTGTACATCATCCCATCCTTGGTAGCTGGGCCCATGGCGGCAAAATTACTGCATGACGTGCCATAAACGCCGGCCATCATATCCTTGATGACTTTTTTCAAGCGCTTCTTACCACCCCATTCCGTAATTTCGGGAAGCGCGTGAAACCCATGCACCATCTTGAGTGGAATCTTGGCGCCGTGGGCGAGGCCGTGCATCTCATCGATATACTCTTGGGGTACGAAGGGGCGTTGTCGCTCCCAGCTCTCGTGCAGCAGCTCCTCGAAATGGAATTTATCCAGGATGTTCTCGTACATCGTGCCAAGGTTGTCCTGTACCTCCTTTCGCAGCAGGACACCGTGTTGGTACCCACGCTCGTAGGGAGTTCCGGAAACGTACAGCACTCGGATCTGACCGTCGGCAGTACGCCCGACACGTGCTTTTGCAAGGATCTCCTTCTCCTTCTCCGGTGAGTCGATAACGTCGCTACGAAGCAGTACGTTGTACGGGTCGATGCGCAGATACCCACAGGCGCCGAGGCATGAGCTTCCTACGAGGTAGGCAGAGAGTTCGAGGAATTTTCGTCTATTCATAATGGTGGGTCAGTTCGCTGTTGCAAAACGTCGTGCCGGGACAGAACACCTAATCAGTCTATCCCATACGACTAGAGGATACGAGCTCTCATTAAGATGCCCGTCTGGCGTAAGCGTTTCGTTGGCAGGGGAATTTAAACTCCCGGAAAACCAGGCAGCAGCGCCTCGCCCAGGTTACGCTGGACAAGCGGGAGTCCCGAAACTAGGTAACCGATATCTCATCGACCATAGCCAGGACGTCGCGTGTATCGACGATGCGGAGCGTATCGTCCCACGGGACGCGAACCCCAGCTGTTTTGGGTATTAGAACGGTGGACTTAAGGGGGATGCCGCTCACGTTCGTCTCCTCCTCGGTGTGGGAGTCAACAGCGCTCGCTACCTCGATGACCTCGGCCAGCACGCTCTCTTGCATCGACTCTTTGGCCCCTTCCGGCAGATAGAGCCCGGTATCGGTGACGTTGGCATCCTTCACGATCTGCACAACTACCCGTAAACCGAGCGGGTGAACTTTGCGTATCCGACGAACCTCCCTCGAGCGAGAATGCTCAAACACTGGCTCGACATCCTCGAGCGAAAACTTGGAGCGACGGTCTTTTGTCCCCATTTCTAGCCTTACGTTACTGTTGAAGTATGTGGTGGAGTGATGTCCAGCATGTGATAGGCCGCACGTGCGAATCACTGTGCTTATACTAACGAGGGTTTACAGTACCCGCAATGACTGCAGTGCTCGCTTCCCTCGGAGCTTGAATACAGTTACGTGCTCAAAAGGCTCGTGAATAAGGTGTTCGAAAGCCGAAAACTTTGGTCTAGAGTGAGAACGACTTTTTGGTGATTTCACAGTTTTCGTGTAAATCATAATACTTGGACCGTTTGGGTAAGCTACGGAGTCTAAGTACATAGTTGGAAAGGGAAAAGGTTTAGGGAGAATCAAATGTCCGAGAAAGCTGAGCTCAAACTCGAGGGGCAATCAATCGAGCTGCCCGTTATCGTCGGAACGGAAAACGAGAAGGGCATTGACGTCTCTTCTCTGAGGGGCAAGACGGGCTACATAACGCTCGACAACGGCTATATGAACACCGGGGCGTGTACGAGTGGTATCACGTTCATTGATGGCGAGCAGGGGATCTTGCGCTATCGCGGTATTCCGATTGAGGTCCTTGCCGAGAATTCGTCCTTCTTGGAGACAGCTTACCTCTTGATCGAGGGCAAATTGCCTACCTCTCAAGAGCTCGATTCATTCACGAATCGCGTTCGTCGCCACACGATGATCCATGAAGACATCAAGCGCTTCTACGATGGCTTTCCGCGTGATGCGCACCCGATGGCGATCCTCGCTTCGGTGGTATCGTCACTCTCGACGTTTTATCAGCACGAAGAGGGTGTTCGCACGGAAAAGGAGCAGTTTGATCTCAATACCGTTCGACTGCTCGCCAAGTTGCCCACTATCGCGGCGTTCGCTTACAAGAAATCGATCGGTCAGCCGCTCATGTACCCGCAGAATAGCATGAGTTACTGTGAGAACTTCTTGCACATGATGTTCTCTACACCCGCAGAGCACTACGAGGTTGATCCAGTCATGGCAGAGACCTTGAATCTGCTGCTCATCCTCCATGCTGATCACGAGCAGAACTGCTCAACCTCGACCGTACGTATGGTGAGTAGTAGTAAAGCGAATCTCTTCGCTGCAATCACTGCAGGTATTTGTGCCCTATGGGGTCCTCGTCACGGTGGTGCAAACGAGGAGGTTATCGACATGCTCGAACAGATGCGCTCCGAAGGGGGTGGAGTCAGGAAATACGTCGATCTAGCAAAGGACAAGAATGCAAAGTTCAAGTTAATGGGGTTTGGTCACCGTGTGTACAAGAACTTCGACCCACGAGCCAGGATCATCAAGGCGGCGTGCGACAAACTCCTCACCAAGATGAAGATTAATGATCCGCTTCTCGATCTCGCAAAGGAGTTGGAGGAGGCTGCCCTCAAAGATTCTTACTTTATCGAGCGAAAGCTTTATCCGAACGTCGACTTCTACAGCGGTATCATTTACAAGGCGATGAAGATCCCCACCCGCGCTTTCACGGTGATGTTTGCCCTGGGGCGACTGCCAGGTTGGATAGCGCATTCCAAGGAGTACAATGAGGAGCCGGGCAACAAGATCAACCGTCCACGACAGATCTACACCGGACCGGCCAAGTCAGACTATATTCCGATTGGCCAGCGCGCATAGTCGAATGAAGCCGCTCTTAGCGCTGTCGCTCGCCGTAATGATGTTGCTCGGGTGTCCCGATGACGCTTCGCAACATGGTTCGAAAGGTTCGGAATCGGCCCGTCGCAAGCAGAAGGTGTACAACGCGATGTCTCAGGCGCAGGATCAGGCAGAGCACGTTCTTGGAAAAGCGGAGGAGATGGTCAACCGCGCTGCTCGTTCTGCGAACGAGGCCAAGGAGCAGTTCGCTCGGGAGGCAAGTGACGCACATCAAGCGGTGCAGGATGCTGTCGCCAATGCCAAGCGCGCGGTGGACGTTCGAGACGCCATGCAGCGTAAGGCGGATGACGTGGTATCAGTTGTCGAAAAGGCTCTAGGCGTCGAGTCTCCAAGCACAGAGACTATGCAGCGTAGAGAGGGCAGTAGCGAATCAGGCCCTGCCCCTCGATGAAAATCTGAAGACGGCTCTGAATAAGTTCCGTAAATTCGTTGTAGTCGTGGCTTCGGGGTGGCGTAGCGAAGGTAAAACTACGGGATACAGAGCGGCTAATCGCGTTAAAAAACCTGTGGCGAGATACACAGCTCCTTACCGGAGCAGCTTCGTCAGCGATAAACTATTGATATGGCGATTTGAATTGGGGCAGATCGAGCGGATGACGCTTTCGTGACGGGGTTGATCTCGATACCCTCCCGTAGGATCACGAGATTTGGTAGCATTGGATTACGAGTTGTTTAGATCACACTGTTATGTCGTCGATGGAAACTTGATAAAGTTCACAGATGAAAAATATTAAATTCGCCGCCATAGTTGTTGCCGCCCTGTTTATTCACGACGCAGCAGCCGATACCCATAAAATTGAACTGGGAGCTGCCCTAGCGCTTACTGGTAACGCAGCTCCATTTGGAACGGAGGAACTTCGCGGTGCTCAACTGGCAGTTGCGGAAGTTAACGCACGAGGAAAGATTCAGCTCAGTTTGAAGGTCGAGGATACCCTTAGCACCGGACTCGGTACAGTAAACGCGGTTAGAAAATTGGTCGAGATCGATGACCTTAAAACAATTCTTGGGCCAACATGGCTAGACAGTTTTCAGGGGGCCCTCCCGATTGCGGAGCGCCGCGGCGCTCTGCTTATTACCCCAAGCGCTGGAATATCCAACTTTAAGTCTTCACCCAAAGTTTACCCCTTGGTGTTCTCATCATACTTCAATTTCGAGCGAGAAATTACCTCGCTTGTCGAAAATGCCGGAACGACCGGGGTAAAACGTCTGGCCATCCTATTCGATCAAGATCCGTATTTTCAGGCGATGCGAACTTTTGCCAAAGAATCTGCCAGTAGGCTCGGCATTCAGTTGGTATTTGACCAGGATTTCAGTTCCGGCGAAAAGGATTTTAGATCGATCTTCCAACGCCTACAGCGCCAAAAGCTCGACGCTGTAATTTTCGGGTCGGTTGACGAAGGTTCGGTGCTCGCGTTCCTAAAACAGCGGCAAGAAATGGCTTCAAGTTTACGGGTACTTGGAACCCATGACCTTGACGGCTACACGGGAAACTCGAATTTTGCCGGGCTTCTGAGAGGAGTCGAATACGTGGTGCCAGCTGAGGCCACAAGAAATTTTAAAGATGCCTATAGAGCACGATTCAAGGCAGAGCCACTTATGTCGGCGTCCAACGCTTATGATGCGGTTCTTATGCTTGCAGCAGCAATTGAGTCCGGAGTTTCGACCCCTGACCAAATCGCAAAATATCTAAGCGTGCAGCAATTTGATACCGTAACTTTCGGAAAAACTCGATTTTCCACACTCGGCGGGATTGAGAGTGGAGAATTTTTAATGAAAAAAAGGTAACGCAGCGACATAACAAACGGCGCGACGCGGATTCGGGGCCGCGCGCGATGGTGGAAATTTTATTGGCGTATTGGCCCCGAACCGGTCCGCCTAAACGTTACCCTCGGAAGGACTTTTAATGTTCGAGCAAACAAAGAATTCTCAGATAGTAGCGAACGAAAAGTTGGGTAATTGTCTCAAATGTTTTGAACTACAAGCAATTGAGACTAACGCTCCACGTGAAGAGGTCTCTTTTCGATTTGATGATACTAGCGTGTTTCCTGGGCACTCAGCGCTTCAACTTGAGTATTTGGGTTTAGTCGAGCAGAGGGAAGATCGATGCTTTCTCACCCAAAAAGGACTGGCTGCTCTGAAGGAGATCGTGAGCAGGTGGGATTCAAGCATTAAGTTACTCAGTGGGCAGGATTGGGAGATTTCTAAAGACTACCTGTGCTAAGGAGCACAGCGGATGGACAGCTAAAGGGTGCTTCCATTGTTAAACTGCTCAAAGGATAACAAACCAGCGCACGAGAGGCTTACGCCCTCGTGGCTTTAAGCGTTATACGCGCTAAGCAAGCTATGAATGGATCAATTCGAAAGACAAATAGCCATCTATCGTTGACTCCGGTTTGTTCATCAGCGCGACGTGTTCTCGAGTTTAGCTTTCCGCAGTTGAGTATTGGCTCTGCCGAGTATCGAGAGGGGCCGACCGGATGCACAGTGTTTCAATTTGATCGCTATGTATCCTGCGCGGTCGATATACGTGGCGGTTCTAGCTGTACAGTTCTACTGGACGGTTGGGAAACGGGAGATGCGCAGGTTGATGCCATCTGTTTTGCGGGAGGATCGTGCTGTGGGATCGAAGCTATCGGTGGTGTTACCACTTCAATTTTCTCGAGTCGACCTGACGGGTATTTATTCAATCGACTGGCGCGCGTGATGGGCGCTATCATTTATGACTATCGTCCTCGAGATAACTCTGTCTATCCAGATAAGTTCCTTGGAGAGTTTGCCGCGAACAACCTTACATCTGGTCGCTTTCCCTTGGGGCCACACGGCGCAGGGAGCTCAGCAAGCGTGGGTAAAGGTCCGAACTATGACCTTTGGGAAATTTGTGGACAGGGCGGGGTATTTAGGAACACGAGCGAATTCTCGGTAGGAGTATTCACTGTCGTTAATGCAATCGGAGCGCTTGTCGATCAATCAAACAATACGGTTCGTGGTCACTTAGACCGATCCACTGGAAAGAGAATGTCGTACAGCGAAGTTTTGGCCTGCTCAAGTGCGTTGAAGGGAGCCATGACAGGCGGCAACACGACTCATACGCTTCTCGTTACAGACCTTATAATGACGCCCTACCAATTGAGGCAGCTTGCTCGATCGGTTCACTCTTCCATGGCGCGAGCGATTCATCCTTTTCACGCCCTTGGCGATGGGGATGCGTTCTTCGCCGTTTCAACGCAAAATGTGCAAGGAGGGTCTACGTCGTATGCAGAGCTCCTGGGTGCTTCGGCTGAACTAGCTTGGGAGGCCGTATTGAGTAGTTTTGATCCGGATAATTGACGATAAAGTCGCAAGGATTGGGTATAACAATCGCTTGTCGGACGCGCGGATCGCGCTCCCATCACGCAAACTTTATGCGGCCAGTGGTCTTATTTTTTTGGGGCTACTAATCTGACTCAGCTCCCAGTTGTTTTGGAGATTGAGCCAAAAATACGGAGTTGCGCCTAGAGCCTGCGAGAGCTTCAACGCCATATCAGCGCTGATCCCCCGCTTTCCTCGGCAAATTTCATTGATAGTCTTGGGCAATACCCCGATATGTTCTGCGAGAGCGGATTGGCTGAATCCAATTTCCTCAAGCTCATCACGCAAAACGGCTCCGGGATGAACTGGTGTTGTGTGAATAGTTTTTTTGCTCATAAACCGTCCTTAACTCAATGGTAGTCAACTATCTCAACGTCAAAAGCGTGTTTGCCATCCCATTTGAAACAGATTCGAAATTGGTCGTTAATCCGGATGCTGTACTGATTCTTTCTGTCTCCCTTGAGCGCCTCAAATCGATTCCCCCGAAGTTCCTGGAAATCTTGCAGACTGGTAGCGGCTCCAATTCTAGCCAGTTTGATTCTGGCTTTCTCATGCAGCTCCACCGGCAGCAGCTTTCGCGACTGCTTTGAAGATATCCCATAGTTTATCTCCTCAGATGTCTTGTTTTTGAAGCTCCTGATTGCCACAATACCAATTGTACCGGATAGTGGTAATGATGTAAATGAGGTTCTCGAAGGCGCATAACACAACAGTCGAAAAGATGTCGCGCACCTAAGCCCCTGATTTGACAGAGCGCATGGTAAGCGCGACACTTCTCACTGACACGTTATGCGATGAACGATTTTATTTTTGTATTCCTTGATGATGCCACACTCGATGTTGTCAGCCCCGCTAGCAACATCAACGGAGCTTATGAGGGTATCGATGTGGAAGATGGCAGATATGTCTTCTTCGATTCCAAGTTGCATAAGTTAACGCCTCAGTTCACGATACCGAATAAGAGCTCCGGTATTTTTGGACTCTCGTTGGTTTCCTCAGGCACCTACCAGCTGGAAAGCTCCGGGGACCGCAGTAGTGACTTCATGGAACGACTTAAGGGTGTTTCTAGAGTAAATTCGAATCCATGGTTTGCGACAATTCTGCAAATCGAGGATTACGCGCGGTCTATCGGGATCGCATAACAAAACATTCGAGCGGATCGCTGAGGCGCCCGCTCATCGAAACGTTATGAGATAGGCCATGCGCAGGCGACTACCTGACGAGGTTCACAATGATAAGAACAAGGAAGTTCTTAAATTTCTTGAAGCACTGTCGTGTCATGGCGATATAGTGCAGCCGCTGTCTCAGTGCCTGAGGCAATACGAGGATGTCTCCTGCTTCACACCGGATTCTGAGGCTTTTAAGTACGTGTTGTGGTACGTAAAAGAAACAGTTTTCGCTTTCGCGGTAGGCATGCACGAAGTGTCCCTACGGCTCAGCAGTGAGTGCAACTTTAGTGCTCGGGAGCATGAGAACCTAAGGGGTTGGATTAGTCTTCCGTTTGACAGTAGTGAGCTTTGCGATGTTGCTCGTATGGCTTATGAACGCGCGAGCAGCTCATAACAAAGTCAGGCAGCAGGATCTCGCTTCGCTCGGCCTCTGCTGGTGACGTTATACATCTTAGGTATGTCTCAAAGAGAGTGGTTTCGAAATACCTCGTGGAATGAGCAGATCGAAGTTGAATTCTTCGGTAAATTAAAGCGCGCTCGAGATAAGGGTCAGTACCTTCGAATTCAAGCTGGTACGCTGAGCACCATCGAGCCCGAGGTCAGTTTGCGTCTGCTTGAGCAATATTTCGCGCTTGGCGAGCATTTCGACCTCGCCCAGGGGTATGTGGACAGGGCGCGGGCTTACCTTACTCTGGGCAGTCTTAACTCCGCTCTCGAAAGCTTTGAAGCTGCACTTGAGAGAGAGCGAGTTTACCCAAAGCTCAAAACACATGCATATCTCGATTTTCCATTCAACGTAGCCATGTTGGGCGTGAAGGAGTGGTATGACAAAGCTTCAGGAGTCTTGGCTGAGTTCCAGCATCGCTTGATGTGCCCTGTTGATCGCTTTTGCTGGAATGCGGCTAAAGCCCTCATAGCGTCGGATAAGGGTTTATTGAGCGATGCAGCCGCACATGCTCATGAGGCCCTGCAATACTCTAACGTTGATTTTTCCGGTTTTCCTCGGCATCCACGCGTGGGTCTGGTTACCGAAAAATACGAAGGAACTATTCGCAGACTTCGAGACTTAGTCGATGTATAACAACCGTGTGGACGGGACTTACGCCCGTCACGTCATCGTTATGCCATCCGACCTTCCTTAAGAAACCTGCATCAATTATGTTGTCACTATGTTCGGGCGAGACCTAAAAAGAGCAGATCGGGGCACGGAGCGAACGTCTGCTGGTCCCACTTTTGACAGGACAGCGGAAGTCAACGCCTCTCAGACTCGGGTTCAAGCTGGCTCGGATCAGTGCCGGGAGCCTTCCCTCGAAGCTAGCTCTATTGCCTCCCCGCTGTCTGCTCCTGAAAGACAACCAGGCCCAATACGCAGTGCCGCTGAATGTCTCTGCACTGGAGTCGGGCAGATCATGTTTGGTGATAAGCCAATTACGGGTGCTATATTTTTAGGAGGTCTTGCACTAGCATCCCCTCTTGTAGCCGCTGGAGCTGCGATTGGTTCGTGTATCGGATCAGTTTCCGCGCTAGCGATGCACTGCGACCGAACCGAGGTCAAGCAGGGGCTATATGGTTTCAATGCTGCGCTCGTTGGTCTTGCAATGACGGTGGCGTTTGCGCCAAGCATGGCTTCCTGTGCCCTGATGATCGGGGGCTGCGTAGCTTCGACCGCTATTACCAGCACGATGAGAAGGGCCTCACTCTCTCACTTCACAGCTCCGTTTGTCGTATCCACCTGGGCGACCTGGTGGATCGGCAAGTCACTGGAGCTGAATCCGAGTCAGATGACGACTTCACTACTCCCAAATGTTACAGCCGACCCTTTTGGTGCGCTACACGGGCTTGGGCAGGTTCTCTTCCAGGAATCAGCGGTCGTTGGGGGTCTCTTCGTGGCTGGCTTGTTTTTATCGTCTCGCAAAGCAGCAGTTGCGGGTCTGCTCGGTGCAGGAGTTGGTGGAGCGGTTGCCGCTGCCACGGGATTTTCGAGCGCCTCGATAGCAAGTGGTCTTCTGGGATATAACGCCGCGTTGTGTGCAATCGCCCTGAAGGATAGACCCGCCTATGCTGCACTGGCGTCAGTTATTACGCTGCCGCTGTGTGCTGGATTTGGATATATAGGCGCTCCTGCGCTTACCGCGCCGTTCGTCATCGCAACATGGTTGGTATCTTCGGTGATGGGCAAAAACACAGACAAACCCACTTCTTAGGGCATACTTATTTGGCAGGACTGCTTGTATAATGCATTTTAAGAAAAGGCATAACATGACACTCGAGCGGATCGCCTGGGCGCCCGTTCACTGAACCCCAATATTCCTCTCAGAGAGCGCGCGGTAGTAGTCCCCGCGCAAAGTATGCTTTTGAAGCACGTCGTAATATGGAAGAGATACAGGCGATTACCCGCATCGCCTGTAAGCAACTTTCGACATGAGATGACGATTAATATGTTTTAAAAGCATACTAACGTACGGGGCTCGCATGTTTCGAATTGACCAGATCATGACCGTGACGACACTTCTTCGTTCATTTAAAGAGGTCGCTCAACGGCTCTCATCAAACCGGGAACCCTTACTGATAACCAAACGAGATGGCGGCTTTATCGTGATTATGGACGGGGATTTCTTTGAAGGTATCGTGAGCGCGCAGTCGCAGCTTCAAAGCATGCGGAAGCGTCCCCAAAACAAATCCCCATATGATTTAAAAACATAAAACACCATCCAGGCTACCGCGCTGTCTCTGAGAAAAATACTGGGGAAAAATACTGGGGCCGCTTGGAGCGAATGGAGCGCTTGGGAGGCAGAAAGCCTTGCTCGCGATGATCGTCGAAAAAGAGCTGACATCATCCTGTAGAAAGCGGATAACAACACTAGGCAGTCGGATCGCCTTCTGCTGACGCTCCAGGCGTCCGCTGCTCGAAACGTTATCCACGTGTGTTAGTCCTTTCTAAGAATCATTTCCACCGGTACGAGACTAGTCATGAGAAAGCTTGTTATTATCCTAAATTTCTTTCCGTTATATTTTTTTTGCGCGAGACTCTTAAGTCTCCCTATAAACTTGTACCACGGGGATTCATTAGGATACTTTGGCGACCCCCCAATTCTTCCGATGCTTTTTGCGTTTCCTGTTACTCCTGTAATTATGGGTTTATTAGATAAAAAGTTTAACTTCCAACAGGCTGAGACTGCATTTTTATTTACTGTAGCTTGCTATGCCTTAACGATGATTACGTTTCTACTTTTGAATAGCCTCTGATTTTTTGGTTTGTGCGCTCAGAACTATCGAAAAGGAGGCCATTACGGGCAAACTTAAGTTTGATGACTCAGGAATCTCCACAGCTTCGGCCAGAGTTGGGGTCTTTCGTAATCGAATAGTTAGACCTGATAGTCATTTAAGATAACCAGTAAACGAAGCCGATGTGCGACATGCTCACACGGCTTGTTATAGCGTTAAACATGAAGGCTATGAAATTAAATCAAGATCAGATTAGGAAGTTCCAAACCGAGGGCTTTCTTGGCCCTATTCGTGCTTTTGCAGCGAGTGACATTGATGCGTTTCTTCTTAAAGTATCTCCGATTCTATCTGGCGACGAGCCGAGTCATCATCGACACTTGGACAGCAAATCTGTATATCGTCTCTGTACGAGCGAAAGCATTGTAGGGCCGATTGTGTCGTTGCCCCAATATTCCTCTCAGAGAGCGCGCGGTAGTAGTCCCCGCGCAAAGTATGCTTTTGAAGCACGTCGTAATATGGAAGAGATACAGGCGATTACCCGCATCGCCTGTAAGCAACTTTCGACATGAGATGACGATTAATATGTTTTAAAAGCATACTAACGTACGGGGCTCGCATGTTTCGAATTGACCAGATCATGACCGTGACGACACTTCTTCGTTCATTTAAAGAGGTCGCTCAACGGCTCTCATCAAACCGGGAACCCTTACTGATAACCAAACGAGATGGCGGCTTTATCGTGATTATGGACGGGGATTTCTTTGAAGGTATCGTGAGCGCGCAGTCGCAGCTTCAAAGCATGCGGAAGCGTCCCCAAAACAAATCCCCATATGATTTAAAAACATAAAACACCATCCAGGCTACCGCGCTGTCTCTGAGAAAAATACTGGGGGAGAACGCCGTAATCTCGTTCGTTCCCATGTCGCGGGGGTGCCTTCCATGGTGAAAA
>JBBAUR010000054.1:0-22960 GCA_040398075.1 Bdellovibrionota bacterium
AGCTGCCGATTGCAGCCATCCGAAGCAGAGGAGCATTTTTGTTACGCACTCTTATGCACTGCGTGCATCACAGGAGTTTCTCACAGGCATCAACCTCACATATGACCTCTGCAGAGGGATCGTGGCGAGCAGCCATCAAGGTTTTTTTTGCAAGCTCGAGAGCAACCCCACCCTCGCGGACTCCGAGGGTCGTGAGCGCCCACACGGCGTGTTGCCGCACGATCGAGGACTCATCCTCTCGTGCTGCCACTCGAAGGGATTCAATCAACTCGACTGCGCCGGTATTCGCAGCGACCACCGCGGCATTACGGAGGAGCCCTTCACGCTTGGCGCGCATCAGAGCCGTTCCTCCGAAAGACCCGACGAATTCGTCATGAGAGCGGATTCCCATGACACGTCTCAGATCGAGCGCCGGACCCACTCCCTGCTCCGCATTGAATTCCTCGATTTCACTCCGGATTCCCCTTTTCAACGTAACGAAATTGAAAGGACACACATCCTGACAGATATCGCAGCCAAACACCCACTCACCGAGCCATCCGCGCTCTGTGGGGGTCAATGCCCCGCGCTTCTCGATCGTCAAATAGGAGATGCATCGACGGGCATCGAGTACCCGCTCGGAAACAAATGCTTGCGTAGGACACGAGCTAAGGCACCTTGTGCAGCTCCCACAATGAGAGGCCGAAGGGGCACCGGACTCGCGATCGACTATCTCGAGCTCCCACAGCACCTCACCGAGGAGAAAGAAGCTCCCGCGCCCGGGTACGATCGCCATGGTGTTCTTGCCGATGAAAGCCAGCTCGGAGCGCCTCGCGAGTGCCCGTTCCAAGAGCGGAACCGAGTCGCTGAAAGCGCCAAACGAGAGGCTCCGCCCGAGGTGCTCTTCGACTGCCCGTATCAACAGCTGGAGCCGTTTACGCAAGACCTTGTGATAATCCCGCCCCCAAGCATACCGCGCGACGCGCCCGAAGCCACGCGGCAAGGCAGGCCTAGGGGCTCGATCGTAGGCTAACGCGACTATCACAACCGACCGCACCCCCTGCATGAGGCGCTCAGGCGAGACCAAGAGCTCAGGCTCCCGGAGCATATAGTTCATGGTCCCGGCGTAGCCCGCCTGCTGCCAAGCCTGCAGATGTTGGAGATCACGGTGCAGCTGAGCCGCGTCAGTAACCCCCACCACGTCGAGGCCTACCCCACGAGCGAGCGCCAAAAGGTGGGTAAACGTCAAAGATTGCATATCTTATACCACCGAAAAGGATATCTTTTGTCGCCGAGGGTTGACCAGCTACACTAACTCAAGTAACAGTATGAGGCTTTTGAGGGAAACAGTAGCATCCTTGCTAGCTGTTCTCATTTTTGTGTCCCTATCGTCTAGCCTGGCCTAGGACGTCACCCTTTCACGGTGAAGACACGGGTTCGAATCCCGTTGGGGACAATCACCCTTCCCGGTCATGAAATCAACCTCCGACACCACCATCCGACCGGCCAACATGATCGAACAACCCTCGGCTAAAGAGCGCTTCGCGCATGCGTTGACCCTCATACCAGAGCTCCGTGACGTCGACGAGATAATTCGATTGGCATGCCGCTCTGACGTGACCCTCATGCGGGAGATCCCAGAGTACCTGCTTGGACTGGGCGGTAAACGAATCAGGCCCGCTTTGACCCTTCTCTGTGCCAAGGCCTTGGGAGCTCAGGAGGTAACGCACGACATCATAGAGGTTTCGGCGGGCATAGAGTTAATCCACATGGCAACACTTTTGCACGATGACATCGTCGATCAATCGCCGGTCCGCAGACACAAACCATCCCCATACGTGAAGTACGGGACCGCAGCGACGCTCCTTTCCGGGGACTTCCTGCTCACGCGCGCATTTGGACTGTGCGCTAAACTGGATCACGAGATCATTACCGCAACCGAACAAGCGTGCATTGAGCTGGTAGAGGGAGAGGCCCTCGAAACCGTTCTTTCACAAGAGCAACACTCCCTGGCGTCGAGCCTCACCATAGCGCGCCGCAAGACAGCTTCGCTCTTCCGGTTGGCTACGTTCTGTGCCGCACACCTGACCGATGCAAGCGACGAAACCAAGGAATGTATGACCCGTTTCGGAGAATCTCTGGGGATAGCCTTTCAGATTATCGACGATATCTTGGATGTCATCTCTGACGAAGCGACCCTCGGTAAGCGCCCGGGCCTCGATATCGCCGAGCGCAAACCATCAATCGTCAATGTCATGTGGCTCGAAAGTGGAGACCCGGAAGCGCAGCGCCTCCTTACTCCTCCCAGTGGCGCAGGAGAGCAGGAGTTCGTAGAGCGGGCTCTGTCTCACTTACGTGATAGTGCGGTACTCGTGGAAGCCAAGGAGCTGGCTCGTTCGTATGCAGACGAAGCCAGCAGTGAATTGGGTGATGCATTTGGTGGCAACCTCTCAGATCTACCCCCCGAGGGAGAGGCTTTGTTTGCAATCATTGATTTCGCCTTGGAGCGGATGGTCTAACTCTGGTTCAAGGGCAGTGAGGGAGGGGCAAAGGAAATGGGGCCTCTCGGAGCCCCATTTCAGTTCATGTCACCAACTAAGTGGCTCCATGGGCAGGTAAGCAACTCACCCGCCTCTATGCAGCCCTACGCCGAGTGCGAATTTTCGCCTTGGCATTGACGATTGCATAGCGCGTCTTTTCAGGATCGAATCCAAAGTAGCGGCAGATAGAAACGAACGAGAGGATATACTCCTCGTCATCGCTCATGAGATACTCCAAGGCCTCTTGCCGAAGCTCAGGTCCGGAGCTGAGATCCTCGATGGTCCTCAAGATCATCGCTCTCATTAACTCGCTGACCGCCGTGTATCCTTTCCCGCCGAGATACGCGAGGTCCATTTCAGGTAACCGATCCGAATTGCTCACCGCAGACTCCGTGAAATCAAAAGCCACGATACCTCCTTGAAGTTGCCTCAGTCATTTCACACACTCCGCTCCCAGCAGGCTGGAGGCGACGCATGAAACCCCTGCGACCGACTTCGAAAACCTGTGAGCAAAAAAAAGTGGAACCAGCCGACGAAATCACTCCCGTCGACAGCATCAAAGGCGTTATGGTGAATCTCTCAGCACACGATGCTTTAATGAATTCTTGGTAGGTAACCTGCCGAAATTACGAAGGCATCCCCAAAAAAACAGTAGCCCGTTCAGCCCAGTGCGCGACTGAAAGCTGCCCGATATAAACTGTTTTCGGAGGGTCTGGGGAGAGCAACGAGAGCTAGAAATGTGTTTACGAGTTGCTTACCCACTTTAACAGGCCGCGGAAAAATGTGGCGCTTGCGACTGTCGGGTGGGTAGTGTGGTCCGGCGCTTGGGCGGGATTATCGAAAGACGAAGGGGAGCACAAAGAGAGCAGGAGCGTGGCGAGGATGAGGAACATAGAACATCCAATATGATATCCCCTTGCTGACATCGCTGTTCTCTTCGTTCACTTATACGAGAGCAATCGATCGCTCTCGTATAAGGGCCAATCAGTACCCTCCTTGTGAAAAACGCTACAGTGGTAGCCACATAAAACTTGGACGCGCCAAAAAAGAAGCGGGCCCTCTTTCGAGAAGCCCGCTTCGACTTGTCATCTCCGGTGACGGTCCGCTAGGCGGCCAGGTCATCTCCGTTCGATGCGATCTCGAGCATCCTTTCGACGCCCTTTAGTTTGAGCCGTTTGAGCCGACGCTGCTCTACCTCTTCCGAAGCAGTCAAATACACCTGACGAGCGAACCGTGCGAGCTTGTCTTCAAATTCGATGTGTTGATTGTAAAGTTTTCGGACCTCGAAGTTGGTCTGCAACACCTTCTGAATCAGCTCACGTTCGTCACTTTCCATGCGATATTCTCCCTTCCGAAATTCCCGGCGAGAAGCAAGGCCCTCGCAGGTACGAGGTTGAGCGCTACAGCCCTCTCAGTATAACGCAAAGTTCGAGTGCTACTGAAAGAAAATCAGCTCGAGGCGCAGTGTAATCGAGCGCTATGATTCAGGTCACACCGCGGGAACTATGAACGCGATCGACCGCCCACACCGGTCCCCCTGCCGCCTAAAGGAGTGAAAACGTTGATCCGAGATGGTACAGATCCCGGCTGACTCCGCTCGAAGGGACCCGCAACATTCGGCTAACTGCCTGATAGCAGTTGCGGCCGTATCGAGCATGTATTTTCCATCCGCAGTTTTGCGATACACCGCCGAGGCCCCAATTGCATCGATCACCTCCTGCCCTACCTCGTACCGGTCTCCTCCGGCAGCAGCAAACACAGCTGCGTTGCATGGCCCCTGGAGTGGGAGTGCTGCGACGGCCTTAGCGATTACGTGGCACGCCAAGCCCCGCCACCCCGCGTGAATCGCCGCCCAGCCACTACCGGCTCGAACGATTATCGGCACACAGTCGGCTGCCATCACACCATAAGCGATCCGATGCTCTGGAATCGGCTGATGTGTCGGCGCTACGAGTGCATCACACTCGACGCTCTTGAATAGCTTTCCGTGCTCGCTCAACGCACCCCGTACCGACTGCGCACTGCGCAGGTCACACGCGCGGTCTCCATGGACCTGCCGCGGTACCACCAGGTCGGTTACACCGAGCGCGGTACACAACGCCTGCGTGGACGAAGCCTCCGCACCTTTGAAATCAAGCTCCGCGAGGGTCATTCCGTGGAGGATCCCCTCGTCCCACCAAGGGCGATAGACCAATAGGCGCACTCCAAGATGTACCTGTATAGCGAAATGCTCGTTCATCTCGACTCGTACGCTCGAAACACAGACAGTAACCTTTCAAAATCCGCCGGTAGGGGAGCGCAAAACGAGAGCCGCTCGTTGGTTGCCGGATGCGTGAACGACAACGTGGCTGCATGTAAAGCTTGTCGCCCGAATTGGTCCGCTGCCTCCCGCAAAACCTGCGGAAGATTGGAGAAGTCTCCGTAAACCCTGTCTCCTATGACCGGACATCCTATCGACTGCATGTGCACGCGAATCTGGTGTGTTCTGCCGGTCTGGAGCTTACACTCCATGAGGGTCCCGTACCTAAAGCGCTCGATCACCCTCCAGGTGGTCACAGCCAAACGGCCCTTTTCGGAGATCGCCATCAATCGTCGTTGCGTAGGGTGGCGCCCGATAGGTGCATTGACCTCACCCGCATCCGCACGTTGGATCGGACGCACTCCACGCGGGGTACTAAAGAGGAGCGCACGGTAAGTTCGACCAGCGCTACGCTCCGAGAACTGCTTCGAGAGTGCGGCGAGAACCGAGGTCGACTTCGCTACCACGACTAGGCCAGTGGTGTCTTTGTCGAGTCGATGCACTATACCGGGTCGGTCTGTCTCTCCGACCCGGAGCTGTTCGTGCCCAACGTGTCGAACGATAGCGTTTGCCAGGGTTGTGCTCGTGTTACCCGCACCGGGGTGCATTGAGAGACCAGCCGGTTTGTTGACCACCAGGAGGTGCTGATCCTCAAAGGCTATCTCGAGCGGTAGGTCGAGCGGCTCAAGAGTCGTAGGCCGCTCAGAGGGAACGTCTATGTTGACACTATCCCCCTCTTCGAGCTTGTAGGCTGGCTTGGTTATAACCTTGCCGTCAACGGCCACGGCCCCCTGTTCAATCCACCGCTCGACTTGGGAGCGACTGACCTCAGAGATACCGACGAGAGCGCGCACTACCGCTTTATCCAACCGCTCCGGAGCACCATCGTGAACGAAGGCGTGGGTTCGAGCGCTCATCGTCCCATCTCGATCAAAAGCGCACGAGCCTGTATCACGTCACGCGCGATCTGCGCTCTGAGCTCATCCACGGACGCAAAACGTTGCTCGTCCCGCAGCCGGTCTACGAAAGCTATCTCCACCCGCCGTCCGTACATCGGACCGGGATCGCAATCAAGCACGTGAACTTCGAGCCGCTCCCCAAGCCCATTGAAGGTTGGTCGAGTGCCGATGTTGGCGACAGCGGGATGAGGTGTACCCCCAATCGTGGCTCGACACGCGTACACACCTCGCGCGGGCAGTAGGCGCCGTCCAGCCGCGATGTTCATAGTCGGAAACCCTATCGCCCCACCACGCTTGTCTCCGTGTCCAACACGAGCTGAGATGGAGAATGGACGACCGAGGAGGGCACACGCCCCCTTCACGTCTCCGCAGGCGATCAGGGTTCGTATCGCTCGTGAGCTCGGCCGTCCCGCGCTCGTATCGAGCTTGGGAACAACGTGTAACGAGATGCCGTATGTGGGGAGATTCTTCTGCAAAAAGGGGATGTCTCCTTCACGCCCGCGTCCGAGTGCAGCATCCTCGCCCACCACCAGCATCCGCGCGCCGAGCGCTTTGACAAAGACCTTTTCTATGAACGCCTGAGCCGTCATCTGCGCAAGCTGGGGTGTAAAATGTATGAGGTACAACAGATCAATCCCGAGCTGTCCGAGGCGCTCCCGTTTTTCGCGCAGACTCGTTATGGAGCGCACATCATCGGCACGACGGAGCACCTGCAGCGGATGCGGGTAAAATGACACAACCGTACGACTATCCCCGTTCGCTGCTGCACGCACCGAACTGAGTACGTGCTCGTGTCCCAGGTGAACTCCATCGAAATTGCCGAGTGTTATCACCCCAGCGCGTAAGGATGGCGGGATATCCTGGGGATACCTGGCCAACCGACATGCGTGTGGATGATCCATGGGGTACTCTACCGCCCTTCTACGAACCAGCGGGACCGAAATCTACCTCAAGTCTCGCAATCTCTCTTTGGCGACCGCAGCTTCGGGAGCACGCGGGTAGTCGTCAACGAGCTTGCGTAAACTGAGCGCCGCGGTTTTTTTGTCACCGAGCCTGTTGAGGACTGCACCTTGGCGTAAGAGGCTCGATGGAGCGCGTTGGCTCTTTGGATACTGATATACGACATCTGCGTATGATCTCAGGGCACTTCTGTCATCGCCCAGACCATCATAGGCTACCCCTTGCCAGAACAGGGCCACGGCGACCTTGTCGGTGCCCCGCAGCTGGCTCACGGCATTCTGGAGCAGTGGCAGTGCATCATCGAACTTCCCCTCACGTAACCGCAGGAGTGCGTCGCTCACGAGCATCTGAGCTTCTCCAGTAAGGCTATTAGCCCACACTTCATCCACCTCTAGCTCTGCACTGGGGACAACTGCCGGTGGAGGAACCCTCTTTCGTAGGGAGCTCAAATCCTCTTTGAGGGCCGAGAGGTCGCTTCCGAGCCTCTTGTTGTGCGAGAACTCCATCTCCTCGATGCGCCCGGACATCTGCTTTATCTGTGCATCGAGCGAGTTGATCGTTTCTGTTTGCTCCGCCTGGAATGCGCGCATGTCGGTCATACTGCGCTCGAGTCGGGATACCTTTTGCTCCAAATCCTGGATCGAACATCCACCTGCCAATAGTGCAAGGAGAAGCGCGACTCTCTTCATACGAAATTTCCTGCTCTAGAAAATAATACGACCTTAGAGACGGTGACAATCACCGCCCCTAAGGTCGATATACGGCGACGGCCTTACGACCGCAAGCCTTTAAACCTTAATCAACCTTGAAGTGGTCGCGGCGATTCTTCGCCCAAGCAGCTTCATTGTGCGCTGGGTCGAGCGGGAGCTCTTCGCCGTAGCTCACTGTGCTCATGCGGGAAGCCTCAACACCGAGGGTGCGCAGGTGCTCCATAGCAGCACGAGCACGGTTTGCACCGAGGACCATGTTGTACTCGTTGGTTCCGCGCTCGTCGCAGTGCCCTTCGATCTGCACCTTAGAGCCCGAGTTGGCCTTGAGCCACTCAGCGTTCCCAGCCAGGATACCCTTAGCGGTACCGTCGAGCTTGTAGGAATCGAAAGCGAAATTAATATCCTTGAGCGGACCATCGGCTACCGGGGGAGGAACGTTTGCTCCACCCTCACCTGCTACCGTTGTGCGGCACGAGCAGCCAGTTGATACGAGCGCGATGGCGCTTACGAAAAGAATTGAGAGACTACGCGATAGCTTCATTAGCTTAATTACCTCCGGGAATGTTGCCCAAACTCATTTCCTACTGGCCGTATTACCTGCTCTTACGTACGACTTCGAGCCTCGGGAGCTCATACCATACTAGGCGACGTAACACGAGCCGTTAACACATCCAAACCACCGACGAGGCCGGCTCGAACACGACGACTGAACCTCTCAATCGAAACGCTCGATGGAGCCCCTCTCTGAAGCGGCTTTTCAGGTACGCTCCGCCGGATTACGCCGCAAAGCATACCTCAAACCCTTCTTCAAAACGCTGTCGGACTTCGCCTGCAGCAACTATTAACAGGAGCTTTCCGCCCCCTAGTCCACTACCAGACCCCGATCATGTGGTATGCACTTGATACTCGACAACACTCTACATTGCAAGCAGTTATCTGAAACCGTTTTTCATTATAACTGATGTAGAGCACGCTCTACCCTTCTCAACGTGGCAGAGGTCCCCACGCCGGCTCGAAATCGCCCCCCCGACTCGTGGTAATCTGCTTGATACTGGACCCATCGGTTCTCATGATTGCAATACTATATGGCCCTCCAAAGTAGGTTGTAGCGAACACGATGTAGCGACCATCCGGGGAGAACTCGGGGTCTTCGCTACTGCCGGAGCTCGTTAACTGAACAGCGTTTTGACCATCCGAATCTGATATGAAGAGCTGAAAGTTACCGTCGGCACGACACACAAAGGCTATCTTATCGCCCTTGGGTGACCACGCCGGGGAGGTGCAGTAGTTCGAGGTAACAAAACTGACGCGCTGAGCGTTACCACCACCACCGACCCCCATCCGATATATCTGCGGCCCCCCTCCGCGATTAGAACAAAATAGCAGCTCTGAACCATCTGGTGACGGCACCGGCGAAACATCGATGGCCCGATTCGGGGTGGTCAAACGACGCGCGAGCCCCCCATCGGCATTCAACAGCACTATATCGCTGTCGCTCCCCTCAGTACGCGACACGAGGACTTGAGACGCTGAAAGGAAGTGTCCTCCGATCTCCAATTCTGAGGTACGCGTGATCTGTCGCGCTGCCTTGGTAGCTACGTCAACAATAAAGAGGTCAGGGACACGGTTGCGATACGATGTGTAGACGAGCTTCGTTCCCGAGGGATCCCAAGCGGAAGAGAGCGCCAGCCCCCTTTCATTCGTGAGCTGACGAACGTTGCTACCATCCATATCCATCACGAAGAGCTCTTTGAAGCGCCCAACACGCGAGGAAAACGCGATCTGGCTTCCGAATGGCCCATACTCCCCGGTGTAGTACTTCATCACCTCGTTGGCGAAGCGATGTGCTATCAGGCGCGCCTGACTGACATCCCCTTCGTACTCCTTAGCCAGAACTACGGTCTGCTTCTGAACATCGTGGAGGTACAACTGCGCCTTCACTCGGCCGTCTACAACCCTCGCCTCACCCTTGATCAACCCCTCCGCACCCACTACGCTCCAGTCGGAGTAAGCAGTCGCCTCCTGCGCACCGCACTTCCCGGCGGTCTCAATGTACCCTTGAGGGTTGAGGACTTCGAAGTAGCCAGAGATATCGAGGTCCTTGGCCATAATTTTTGGAATTTCACCACCAGAGCCCGCCGATTCACCCGGGGCGCACAGCTGTGGAACCGCAAGCGGGATGAGTTTGCCCGCCCCTCGGACATAGATATCGGTCTGAGCCCAAGCGCTTTGAGCCAACCCGAGAGAGACAACGAAGAGAAGGGATAGATATCGCATGGCAACTCCTAGATGGGTCCGCTGCAGCGCCTCCTCATCACGCGCAGTGAGGGCGCTACAAAATCAACCCCGTCAAAATGCATCAATGCCGAGGATGGCGCAACGGGTCCCTGCTCGTTTCTGCCGACTCGATTGGGTAGCCTAACGAAGCACAGATTAGTTACGCGGATCAAACAGTATGCGGTTGCCGGTGGCGAAGTACTGCTCGTAGTACCGTGCTGGTGGCGGAGGGAGCGGACTGGCTTTGATGATCGCCCGCTGCACTGACTCGTCGAAGCCTCCGACCCCGGAGCTCTTGGTGATTCGTACCGAAGTAACCACACCGTCTGGCTCAATCTTGATCGTGAGCTGTGTGATGAGAGAGGAGTTTGCATCGTACCAACGCCAGGCCTCTTTGACGCGCGACTGAACCAACTTATGGTAGGCGAGAACCTCGGGAGGCAGCACTTGTCCCCCTCCCATCCCTGAGCCACCCACCTTACCGGCGCCGAACCCCTGCCCCCTTGCACTCGTGGACTCCCCGAGATAGCGCTGCAAACCGGCCTGTAGACGCTTATCCACCTCGTCACCATCGCTCTTCTGGTTCTTGGTGTCCTTCTTAGCGTCTGGCTTTTTGGTCGGAGCAGCAGTTGCTTTCATGGTCGGCTTGGGCTGTGGAGTGGGCTTGGCCGGTTGTGTTGTAGGTTTTGCCGTGGGCTTCTTCTCGGCTACGCTCACCTCGGCGTCGTCTTGCGGCTCCTGCGGTTTCTCAGGCTCCTCCTCCTTGGGCTGCTCTTTGACATCAGGGTCCTTTTTGGTCTCCGCGGTGACGTTCTTTACCGGAGCAATAGGGTTTTTCTTGTCGTCCTTGGGGATCTGCGTGATACCACCTAGACTCTTGCCCCCTTCAATAGAGATTGAATAGACGATCGGCTCTTGGAACTCACCCATATCGGGTAAGATTTTGAAGACCACCACGAGCCCTATGACAACGTGTGCAGCCAGGGATATCGACATCCCAACTCGGAAGTAATCTTCGGGCTTCTGTCCAAGAGCACCCACGGACAATGTCGGTAACCTCTCTGTTAAAAGCTCACGTCCCTAGGCTTTTTTACCGTCCGGCGCGGCCGATACGAGCCCGATCTGCGTGATACCGCCGCCGTGTAGCGCCGCCATCACCTCCATGATGCGGCCATACCCAAGGGTTGCATCACCTTTGATGTACACCTTTCTCTCGTTCTCCGGCTTATTGGCAAAGAGCACCTTTACCTTCGTGGCGAGCTCGGTCAACTCTACTTTATTCCCAGCTCCGATAAACACATCTCCGGCCTTGTCGAGCGAGATCACGATCTGCTCCGTGGAGCTCCTCAGGGGCGCAGTGGTCGCCTTGGGAAGATCGACCTCTACCCCTTGCTGCAGCATCGGTGTCGTAACCATGAAGATTACCAGCAGCACCAGCATCACATCGACCAACGGGGTAACGTTGATAGCTGCAATAGGTCCGTCATTGTCAGAATTCAGATTTCCGGCCATGGGCTACCACTCTCACACAAACTAACCTAGCGCACCAAGTAACGCCGCGCGATGTTGAGGAACTCGGCCGAGAAGCTGTCCATCGATTGGCGAAACTTCCGGATCGAGGCGGTGAAATAATTGAAAGCCACCGCTGCCGGTATGGCAGCCGCAAGGCCCACGGCTGTGGCAACGAGCGCCTCCGATATACCGGGAGCGACCGCCTGGATGGTGGAGCTCTTGGCCTCACCGAGTCCGTGGAACGCATTCATGATACCCCAGACAGTTCCGAAAAGGCCTATGAACGGAGCCGCGCTGGCCACACTGGCTAAGAAGGTGACACCCCTCTCCAGCCGGTGACTCTCTTCGAGCTCGGCTCGTTTGAGGGCGCGCTCAACCGTCCCCAAATCGGCCTCTACATCCCCAGTCTGCTGACCAGCTTCGCGGTTCTCCTGCACCATGTGAGTCAACTCTCGATAACCCGATGAAAATACACTCACCAGCGGGCTAGCAACGAGTCGGCGCGAGGAGTCGTCGATGCGCGAGAAATTGCGGGTCTCCCAGAAGACCTCAGAGAACTCATCGGTGGACTGCTGGGCACGACGAAACTGAATCATTTTGGCGATGGTAATCGCCCAGCTCCAGACTGAGAGCACTACGAGCATGATGAGAACTGACTGAACCACCGGGCCTGAGCCGGTTATCATATCCAATACGCTCGGCGCGCCACTCACGGTCGCTTCGGTTACTGGCACTGGAAGTGGATCCACGGGCTGACCTCCCCATTAAAAATACTTAGGGAATATGCCACAGAGCCCCAGCCAACACCAGATACCGGGGAGTATGTTTCCTTTTGAAACGTGGGGGGTTATAACCACCCCATCACGCGTAGCAAGGACTGTTAAGGAGTCGACATGCCCGTAGGAATAGCTATCAACGGATTTGGCCGCATCGGACGCAATATCGTGCGCCAACTCTTCACTGCCAAACAATCGAAGACCGTCAACCTCGTAGCCATCAACGATCTGACGGACCCTGCCACTTTGGCCCACCTGCTCAAATACGATTCGGTTCACGGGCGGTTCCCTGGTACCGTAGAGGCCGGTGACGGCTGCATCATCATCAACGGTCAACAGGTAAAAGTTTTCGCGGAAAAGGACCCTGCAAAGCTACCATGGTCCTCGGTGGGAGCATCGATCGTGTTAGAGTGCACCGGGATCTTCACAAAGAAGGACAAAGCGCAGCTTCACCTGCAAGCGGGCGCCAAAAAGGTGATAATATCTGCACCTGCCCCCGACCCGGACCTCACCCTGGCGTACGGTGTCAATCACACCGATTACAAGCCTGCCGAACACCACATCATAAGCAACGCCTCGTGCACCACGAACTGCTTGGCCCCAGTTGCCAAGGTGCTCGTTGAGAATTTCGGTGTCGTGAAGGGCTCGATGACGACTATTCACTCGTACACAAACGACCAGCAGATCCTCGATCTGCCCCACAAAGACCTGCGACGCGCTCGCGCTGCGAACCTCTCGATGATCCCTACCACAACAGGAGCAGCCAAGGCCGTTGGCTTGGTCATCCCTGCGCTCAATGGGAAGGTTGACGGTTTTGCAATTCGTGTTCCCACGCCGGATGTTTCAGTGGTCGACTTCGTTGCCGAGCTGGGCCAGGACGTTACAGTCGAGGAGGTCAATCGTGCCCTCAAGAGCGCAAGCGAGAACGCACTCAAGGGAGTTCTCGGTTTCTCTGATGAGCCCCTGGTCTCGATCGATTACACCGGAGACACGCACTCCTCTATCGTTGATTCGCTCTCTACCATGGTCATTCAGAAGCGTTTGGCCAAGGTCGTCGCGTGGTACGACAACGAGATGGGATTCTCGGCGCGCATGTGCGACGTCACCGAGATGGTCGCTAAGAGCTTGTAGGGAATCAGCGACTGCTACCGAACGGAGGGTGCCCCTGGGTACCCTCCTCTTTGACCACTGTATCTCGCACCACTGTGTCTCGCAGAGACCTTTCTAACTGCACACCACCATGCGATCACGAAACCTCCTCGTCGGAAATTGGAAGATGAACCTCGGCCCCTCTCAGGCACACAGCTACGCCCGGGAGATAAAGGGGAAGATAGGCAGCCTCACGAAGACCGACGTGTGGGTAGCTCCTCCTGTCGTCAGCATGAGCGCCGCTGTGTGTGAACTGTCAGGAACTCCTATCAAAGTTGGTGCGCAGAACGTTCATTGGGCCGACTCCGGCGCCTTCACTGGTGAGACATCCCCCGCGTTCCTGACCGAGATGGGGATGAGCTTTACCCTCACCGGACATTCGGAGCGACGAACCTACTTCGGCGAAACCGATCAGAGCGTAGCAATGAGGACAGAGGCAGGACTAAAAGCTGGGCTCGAGGTTATCGTGTGCATCGGAGAGACCGAGAGGCAGCGTCTTGATGGACACACCGAGCACGTTCTAAAGACACAGCTTGCGCCGGTACTCGATGCTCTTCAGCCGGAGCGCTCCTCGCGGGTCATTATCGCCTATGAGCCGGTCTGGGCTATCGGGACGGGCCGCGTCGCGACGATTAACGAGATCGCAGACGCTCACGCGTTCATACACTCGGTGTGGAATGAGCGAAATCTGCCTTCGCCCGCAACCATCTTGTACGGAGGAAGCGTCAATCCGACGAACTTCGCCGAGATCCTCCTATTGGAGGGAGTCGACGGCGCGCTGGTCGGAGGCGCAAGCATCAAGCTCGAGCAGTGGCTCCAGTTAATCGCGATCTCCGAAGCGTGACGAGCCCTCCGTCAACTATGTGCTGTCCAGTCTGAGGAATCGAGGCAAAACCTATTGTTCACCTCGTGGCACAATCTACCTCGCTTCCCTCAGGTATCTCCCTTCGAGGTGCTATGCAGCCGAGCGAATGCCACTTCTAATCACACTTGGTTTCAACCCGCGGAAATTGATCGAGTTGCGCGTTACCCGCCGTCTTCACCCGTTGAGCCTCTGCGACCAAGGGGTCCTGGCGACTTGTCTTGCCGGTCTTGTTGAAGCTACTACGGGCCATAATTCGTCGTACCTGATCCACCTGCTCGACGAATAGTCCGCGCAACTTTTCGATATCCCCTCCTCTATCAACGGTCTGACAGAAGGGCGCGGAGAACGGGCAACTCTTTATCACCTCTGGGAATCCTAGGGTCAGGCTCTGCGCACGACGCGCGAGTTCATCAGCCTTCTTGGCCGCACGCTTGGCATCAAGACCGATGCGTGAGGCCGACCCCCTCGATAACTTCCCTTGAGATTCCACCTTGCGAGCGCGCTGAGCTAGGATCTTTGCGGCTCTCTTCGTCAGCTCCGCCAGATCGAGTGCTGCCTGATTCAACTCATTCTTTATCGCACCGACCGGCTGATCGATACAGCCGCCAACACAGATCGGAGTCGCCTTGCTAACCGTTGCCGGAACTCCATCCAAGTTCCACGTGAGCGTCTGATTGAAGGTCGTTGAGAAGCTCGCTGAGTTACGACCGCTCTTGAGCCGCGTCGGTTGGCTGCGATCTGCCGGAACCGGCGAGAAATTGTTCAGAGCACCTACCGGAATGATTACGTCGAAGGGGTTCGGATTGGTGTATCCGAATGTAGCAACGAGACCACTCGCCGAACCGTTGATACAATCTGCCGAAGCGGTAACGCGTTTACACGGCGATGAGCTCGAGGACGCACTAGCACTCGAAAGACGCCCACTCGCCGCACGAACCCTCCAGGTAAGAGGCTGTCCGTTGAATACAACTGATACGACACCTTGCTGGCGACCAACCTTGAAGGTCGTCGTCTGCCCCCTATTCGGTGAGCCGGGAGCGAACTCGTTGATCGTTCCTGTGTTGAGATTCGAAATCACTTCTAGGTCCCGATTGGTTCGATTCTCGTAGCCAAAGTATGCGGTAAATGAACCGTCCTGATTGTCGAATACACACTCCACACCTACCTCGACAAGGGAAGGTTCATCCCCTTCGTCATTGTCCTGGTTGTTGGAACAACCCGGATCCTTGGTGTCTATCGAGCCATCCTGGTCATTATCGATACCGTCTTGGCAGCTCGACTTTGGGTTGGCTTCATCGTTGTCTTGCTTGCCCGAGCAGCTAAAGTCAGCCATATCTGCCGCGCCATCACCATCGTTGTCTATCCCATCCTGACATTGAGACTTGGGATTCGTCTCGTCGTTGTCGAGGGGGCCAGAACAGCTCTGGTCGGCACGGTCAATCGCCCCATCGTTATCGTTGTCGATCCCATCTTGGCACTGCGTAGTCGCTGCGGCTTCGTCGACCCGGTTTGCGTCGTAGGAGGCAGGGTTTGACGGATTGGACCAACATCCGGGATCTTGAGCATCAATGACGCCATCGCTGTCATTGTCTAGCCCGTCGCCGCACTGAGTCTTCGGAGTGGCAGCACAAAAATAGCTGTGAGATCGCTGGCTGCAACCATCAGCAGACCCCTTGTTCGCCAAGCCCGTAACCCTATCGTATGAAGCCGAGTTCGCGATCGCGTTGCTACAAATTGAGAAGAAGTAGTTGGTCCCTTTGGCACAATTCAGACTAGCACCGATATTCTCCTGCCCCGAAAAGACCTGTTGGTATCGCACCGATTTCGTTTGCGTAGTTTTCGTCTGCGACGGTTTGGCGCACACATAGTTACATTCACCGATTATGCCTGCCTGCGCTGCAGACGCCTTGACAAGACCGGTTGCGGGGTCGTACGTGCAGCTCACGGATCCTGGTACGGTGCCCCCATCCTGACGAACTTTCGAAAAATTCGCGATTGTAGTGACACAACTCAAGCCTAATCCTATCGATGTACCATCGGCAACAGTTCCAGCTGTAATCTCCTCGCGATTGAGCGCGTCGTTGTGGCACACGTACGCACCTATTCCATCAGCATATGCATTGTTGTTGATCACCACATTGCTGTTAGTCACGGTAACTTCGAAAACGGGATGGATATTTGCGGAGTTATCCGAGCGTATCGACAGGTAGTTTCCGATGGACGTGAAACATCGCGAATAGCCGGCCACATTCGCTTGCTGACCCGGCCGAACATACCCCATTACAAGATTCGAGCTTTTGTATACAGGCGTGACCTGAGCAGCTACAACGGTCGGAAGAGCCACGAGAATCGCCATTACGACTAGCGCCAGCGAGTTAAAATGTTCACGTCTGTTCATACCCTTGTTCCCGAAACAACCTACACAACAACCGACAAATATGATCGCACTCGCCGTGGCCGGTTTAGCTTTGATTATGGGGTTATCGTACGGAGGTGTGCGGTAAGGTTTTTTGGATAATTTCGGATACGGATGTGTGCTCGAAAGGTACGAATATTACGAGGCATTACCACGCGAAACGATCAGACCAACCTCGATATCGTTATTGGTTCTCTCATACGAGAACTTCGAATCCAGCCGCACTCATCCTGGATACTTCTCATCACATACCTCTCATAGAGCGCATGCACCTCATGTAGGATTGGTGAACCGACCTGTAGGTTCAGTTTTGACGATGAACTGCACGGATGCGCGGCCTTTTGTGCACTTCTAAAAAAGCATTTAAGTTTATCGCGGGGCGTACAAAATACCGTTGGGGCTCGATTTTTTAACTGTTTTAACAGGCTGCGGAACAATCGCTCAATAACGAGAGATTCGAGGTTTTGGTGCTGGCTGAAGAATCGGATTTCGCAGCAGAAAAACATTTCTCCGCAGCCTGTTAGAGGGAAAAATACAGATACGCTCGTACCGCTGCCATCACCTTCCGTGCTACTTCTCGATCCTAGGTATCGGCGCGAATATGCGCATGGGCATAATCGATAAACGCTTGCAGCTCTCGAGCGTGCCGTAGATCAAGTGGCGGAAGAGCTTGAGATTCGATCTCAGCACGGAGGTCGATTTTAAAGACCCGGGCATTTCGTTGGTACACCTCTCGAAGGTGGTTACGCATATCGCGATACCTCTCCGGGTCGTCGCTCGAGTATTCCGCCCAGAAGACACAAATATTTCTCAAATACTTGAGAGCTGACAGAAGCTCTTCGGAGAGGGTGTCATGTCGAGCAACCGCCTTAGAGAGATCGGTCTGAGGCAGGGATAAGCCAACCGATTCGTACGGATAGGCCGTTGGGTCAAATTCAAATCGTGGCTCTGCTCGTACCTGCTCAGCATCCATCGATTGAGGGATAAAAGGTGATACCGGCGATCTTCTTCAGGTACGGATCTGACGAAATGCAGGGAGAGAGTGCCTCCCACTGCGCACGTATGTCAGCGGGGGTCATATGGGGAGATGATGGGGATGCAGTAGCAGAAACCGTCATAGAGCGCCCTCAACACTCTTTGTTATGGTGACTCACCTCGTTGAGGGTGCAACATCCCAAGGAGCCCCGAGCACGATTTGCAAGTTTTTAACCTGAGGTAGGGGTCGCCAGGCTGTTGGTTTGCTATCGACCGCGGAAGAGTTAGAGCGCCCTGAGAGCTGTAAAAGGGCAACCAACTTTTCGGTCGGGTAACGGCATGACCCTAGGGCCTTCGAAATCTGCCCTCTTGCTCTACCCCCTCTTGCTCCGCCCCCGCACAGCTTCTCACCTGTACTGGTATAGGTATCAAGTGCAATCAAAGGCATTAGATTGAAGTGGTGGTTGTCCCTCCCCCCCTAAGCTGTCTGGAATAGTTCGCAACGAGTCGATTTGACTAGTAGTAGCTTCAAAGGCACCCTTGGAGCAGCGTTAGTCTTGCTCTTTTTACTACTGTCGCATTGTGGGTAGCCCGGTGTGCGGTGAAGGCTGCTGAATCAGAATCTCTTCAGCTTTCGTCACGGCATACCGGTGCACGAACGGGTTTTATGCTCGCCTTTTAGGACATGCTCGGTCGAACCGATGAAAGGCACGGTGCTTTTCACAGGTTTGATCGAAAACAATGGAGGCAGAGATGCGTAGGTTAAGGTTTGTTACTTGGGTGGCAATTTGTTGCGGACCATTTGGTCTGATGATTGCCCTAACGGGACTTATCAGCGACGGTTTCAGTTTGTGGGATGATCCCGCCGAGGTCAGGAACCGCGATCTATTCGCTGCAAAAATAGAAGTCCTGTCAGCTGAGCTGCGTTTGACAAGCCTCCAAGGGAAGACTCTGGAGAGATTCCAGAAGCGGGAAGCTTTTCAGGAATTTCATCGAGAGCTAAGTGGCCTGCGCGAGCAGGCACACTACAAATGGCTCGCAACGAACGAGGGGGGACATGAAGCAATCGGGTTGCTTACCACCTGTCTCGAACTGTCCCGTACGGAAGAAACCATACAGGACACTGAGCTACAGGAGAACATTGACAAAATAACGATGTTACTCGATCGGCTGCAGAAAATGCTTACTCTTCCGGAGGAGGAGAATAGGGCAAACGTGTTTGTCGTCAATTGGGTTGTGTTGTTCCTGATGACAATAGGGCTCCTAGGATTTCTTGCGTTAGACTAGGGGCCGAAAAGGTATCGTTATCCGATCCCTTTTCCCAACCCTTCGGGCTCCGCACATTCCATCGTTTTTACGGTTGTCTCGTGCATCGGAGCCTCGCAACACAATCAGAAGTATCACAACAGAGAGAGAGAGAGAGAGAGAGAGAGATCTTGAAGCACCTACTCCAGCCTTCGGCAAGCAGGCGCTCGCTCAGCTCCACACGCAAGAGCTCCTGACTGATGATGACCGATAGCACAGACCCTCTGAAAAGCTCACTATCAAGGCCAGCGTCGTTACCTACACAACCTACGTCCTTACCATATGCCTCATGCAAGATGCGCACTCAATCAAGGACATCATGAAGTTTCAAGGCCTCGCTTCCCTAGAGACTAGAAGCACAGACAGCCGTCCCTCAGCGCGTGTTGGTTTCGATCGTCAGACCAGCACAGCTTCAACTCGGCAGAGCTGACTCGCACATCACGGTCGAAATTGGTAGCAGCTTCAAATTTTTGCGAACTGTGCTGTGAAGTTTCCTGACCTGACAATCATACATATCTCGTTCAAAGAGGCTCATCACTCTGCGCTCATACAGAACCTTGCTGGTAGAGTAGCCACTGTTTCTAAGCTGTGTAATCGCCTTGCTCATCAATCTAATTGTGCTTCGATGGGTTACCCGCGCACAGGAGCTATTCAGGCATTGAGAGAGGGTTATCTCGGGGACCTTTTTGCTCAACTTAAGGTAGCGCTGAAGCTGCCGAGCTATGCGTGCTAGGGTCCTGGCTCTACCCACACTCTTTCCATTCTTTCCGGTAGAAAAGGAGACAGGGAGCTTCTGCGCAGCTTCTTTGACCAGATCGAGGAGATCCTGAGATACCTCTGCGGCCCCGTGAATTGCGTCTGAATTCAGGCGCTCTTCGCAACGGTCTTGATTGAATTCAACTAGGCGTCCTTCGATAACGGGCGAATCCCCTGGGGCTAATAACGGGGTTGGGTCTGAGAATTCGACCCCTGTCTTTTGTACCGCTATTCGAACCGATGTAGTCAACCACACCCTTGTGAAGCTGAACTGGCCCTGCTCATCGGTAATAGCTGTACCGCATCCTTGTGGGTCAACGCAGTCGACAAGGTACACTAAGACCCCAGAGATCGGGTTACCTGATTCGTCTCGGACAACACCGGAGATGCGTTCTCGTGGATCTATCGGGGTGCCCCTCGGCGGGGCGGTAGCGGCCGGAGAACGCGCTGGTGTTGCAATCGCAGTGCTCGTCGAAGCTGGAGCGGTAGTAGGCGTGCGAGTGTGAGTCGGTGTGATGAGTAGTGTAGGCGTAGCTAACGGCGTCCCCGTCGGAGTACGGGTGCGAGTCGGGGTCGGGGTGCGCGTTACTGTCGGGGTGAATGTCACCGTTGGAGAGTTTGTTGGTGTGCGGGTTGCTGTAGCAGACGGGGTCGATGTTGGAGTTCGCGTGGTGGTGGGGGTACGAGTTGCTGTCCCAGTTGATGTTGCTGTTGGAGAGACTGTTGCTGTCGGTGTAGCTGTAGACGATGGAGTGGGTGTTCGCGTCCTGGTGGGCGTAGGCGACGCCACAGGCGTCGCTGTAGCGCCTGTTGACGAAATTACGATCGTGTCGAAGGCCCCACCTCCAACTGAGCCTCGCACCGTGATGAAGGTCGCCACATTAGTGCTCAGGGTTACTGAGGCGTTTCCGTTGGCATCGGTCGTGGCGGTAGGCGCACTCAATGTCCCTGCTGAGGTGGTAAAGTTCACGACGGTACTCGGTACAGGTGTACCTTGAACGTTGTTAACGAGAGCTGTGATCGTGGCTAGATCGATACCGTCTGGCAGTATCGAGCCCGTATCGGAGGTCAGGGTCACTTCGGTTGGAGTCGATTCATAGGAATCGTTGGGATCTATACCGGTGGGGATGTAGTCGTTATTGAAGAAGAAGGAATGAATGAGCTGATTTTGAAAACAGTCACCCGTTGCTCCCGTTAACCCGACGAAGATATCGCTATCTATAATGGCAGTGGTATCAATGGAAGCGCTCAAGGTAGCGCTCGTTGGGCGTGTGGTGGTGCTACTGAGCCGAACTTGCAGTAGATCAGTAAGCCCATCGTAATCGATCCACGCATAGTACACTGCCCCATCGTTGAAATTCATCGGGGGAGAGATCATGGCAGCAGAGGTGGTCGAGCCGTTCAGATTTATTCCGATGTGATTATTGCTTGGTGAGCTTCCCTCTATGAAGCCGTTGTTGAACGTATCGAATTCAATTGCGATTGAAGGGGATACGCCGACATATCCCAAGCCTTCCCCGGTATCGCCTGCGAGATTGCTCGTTTGCTGTAGGACGAACGCTATGCCATCGGCACCCCCGCAGATCGGAGAGTTCATCGAAAATGAGAAGTGCGCACTGAAAGAACCCTCATTGAGAAGTGTTATTTTTTTCTTGTAATAAGCAGTCCCGTAGAGATCCTGGATAGTTCGAGTTAGGCGTAGGCTGTTTCCGACGAGGGTAGCGTCCCCCCCGAGTTGGAATGCATTAACGTTCCCCCCGCCGAAATTGCTGAAGGCCGAGGTGATCGGGGTCTGTGATACCCCTAGCCTGCAAACAAAAAGGTAGAGGAGCAGGGCTGTTATGCATCTACAGGTACCCATGTGTGCCGGTATTGATGTGTTCTGGGAAGCGAGGCATTGATGAGCACAGCCGAGGTGCTTAGAATGCTCCCTTCCATGAGCTATGATGAGGAGCTCGAACTTTTGGGTTCGTAAATCAGGAGCAAGTTACTCATAAATAAGTGTTGCTCTTCTAACGCTAGGAAACCAGAGCTTCGAGCTGATTGAGGTCCTTCTGCGAGAGAACACCGTCGGATGCCGAGGTCTCTTCAATTTCGCGGTCTATGTGGGCTACCAGGGTATCAAACTCCCATTCATCCATCTTGGTTAGCTCATCGAGCTTGAAGACATCTTGGAGCTGCTCGGGAACCTCGAACTTGCTCTCCTGCTTGGATGCGGAGAATAGCGCGGGGGTCAGTTCTGGTGAGATGTCAGCCCCCGAACGCTCTAGCCACGACGGGGTTGCCGGGTCAAACCTTTGTAGTGCAGCCTCTACCTTGATTCGGTCGGTCTCGAAGGGGAACATCTTAGCGGCGAGCTTTTCGGTCGGTTGTTGCTGCCGGCTGAGGAAGCACTCGAACCACAATACCGCGAGCCTAAAGTTCTGAAGATCGGTTTCAGTAATCGTCGCAACCGCGCCCCGATACGAAGCGGCTTTTTCCATCAAACAGGCGATCTCATTTCCCAGTCCCATATTAGCGAGTACCATGGATGCCACCTGCGAGGAGGTACAGCCCCACGTCTCGACCTCAAGCTCGGATTGCCTTGAAGAGGGTATCTGCCCGACCTTCGCCCGCCACTGCTTGTACTTCCTCGGTTCGTCAGACGACATGAGCATGTGCGCAATATGACGCGAGCATCCCCACAGAATACCTCCAGCGAGCTCCAGCGCCGGAATGGCCACACCAACGAGTGCTCCGACGTAGCTTTCATGTGCCAAATGCGGTCGGATAGCATCCAAGAGCTCCTTGGGTGTTGATTTACTCGCCAGCCGGAAACTGACGTAACACGATAGCAGGGCCGCTAAATCCATCGGAGAGTACAGATCCATCAATTCGCCAACTGAGATACTTTTCGCCCCCTGGACCGTATCTCGCGAGATAAGATCCGACACGTAATACAACATCGACTTGAAGTTTGATCCTCGCAGGATACGAGCGATCTGATACTTGGTGACGGGGCGGATAATCCGCTCTTTAGACTTGGAATCAGCGATCAGCGTGCGGGTAGCGACGGGTATTGCGAGAGGGACGTATCCGAGTTTCTTTGAGTATCCGAGGGCTTTTTGCCATGAGTCCCCTCCTCCATCGCTATTTGCCTGCATAAACCTCTGTGTCCAGGGCTTTAGCCCTTGTACTAAATACAGGGTCTGTCGACACCTCCGTCGCTAGCCTTAAGGATTCGGTGTGGAGACGCGAGCGTGTCGCTTTAAGCCCTTGAATCTATAGTTCCTTATCACTGGCACACCCCAACTGTCGCTAAGTCGATATCCGAATCGATGCCGCATATAAACCCAGCCTCATTCATTTTTGAAAAAAATGAATGAGAATTGCTGGGCGAGCGCAATCTTGGCTTGCCCAAGTTGCGCCGTAGAAGACAACAAACTCTTATGTGCTCAAGCGTGTGAAATTTTAATGTCATGAGCGACTCTAGCTCTGGACGG